>NZ_POSP01000003.1:2552116-3190145 GCF_002885975.1 Paucibacter aquatile
CGGAGGTGGCTCGGCCCGCCGACGGGCGATTTGTGCGCGGCCGAGGGCGCAGCGGAGCGGCTCAGGCGCGTGTACTCACGCGCTTCAAGCTCTGGCTCGGCGCCACTGTTTGACCACAGTGAGCGCAGCGAACGGAGGGAGTTTGGCGCCGCTGAGCCGCGCAGTGAGCACCGAGGGGAGTCGGCTCACAGAGCCGACCCGCGAACCATGAGCCCGGCGGCGGGCCGAGCCGCCGCAGCGAGAAAGCGCAGCATGATCTGTCGGCATGACCGATCCAAGGTTTTGGCGGCCCGCAGTTCGACGGCCACCCCACATTTCGGGACGATCTGAACGACCATGCCGCCGCGGCATCAGGCTGCTGCCACCCCGTTGGCAAGAGCCATTGACTAGCATTCAAACTCCACAGACCACCGGAGCTCCGCCATGGCCGCTCGATCAATCGAACATTGGCTCAATGACATCCGCCTGCTGAACGAAGACGGCCACAGCATCGCGCTGGCCGTGCGCGCCCTGATGAAGCGTGAGTTCAAGCCTTTGGCGGAGGAGATCAAGTACGGCGGCATCTTGTTTGCGTCTGGATCGCAGCATTTCTGCGGCCTGTTCGTCTACAAGGCGCATGTCTCGGTCGAGTTCGGGCAGGGCGCGGCCATGCCGGATGAGCACGGCCTGCTCGAGGGCAGCGGCAAGCTGCGCCGCCACCTCAAGCTGCAGCGCCTCGCCGACATCGAGGCCAAGCAGCTGGCGCACTACCTGAAGCTCGCCCATCATCAAGCGGCTCAGGCATCATGACGAGATGCTGAGAACTGCACGCCTGACCCTGCGCCCCTTCACCCTGGCAGACGCCGGCTTCATGCTGCGCCTGCTCAACGAGCCCAGCTGGTTGCGCTACATCGGCGACCGGGGCGTGCACACCCTGGCCGAGGCCGAACGCTATCTGGAGCAAGGCGCGCTGGCCAGCTATGCCCAGCATGGTTTTGGCTTCGAGGCCGTGGTCTTGCACGAAACCGGCGAGACCGTGGGCATGTGCGGCCTGGCCCAGCGCGAGTATCTGGACGCGCCCGACATCGGCTTTGCCTTTCTGCCCGAACACGCCGGCCGCGGCCTGGCCTTCGAGGCCGCGAGCGCGGCGATGGCGCGTGCGCGCGGCGCCCTGGGCCTGCGCCGCATCCTGGCCACCACGCGCGAGGACAACCACGCTTCGCAGAAGCTGCTGAGCAAGCTGGGCCTGCAGTTCGAGCGCCGGATCCGCAGCGCCGATGGCAGCCGCGAGCTGCTGCTCTACGCCTGGCAGGAGGGCCCTTCGCCATGAGCCCGGCCCGCATCACGCTGCGCCCCTCCGAGCTCGCCCGCGACCGCTCGGCCCTGCGGCAGCTGAACAGCGAGTACATGAGCTGGGTGATGGGCCAGCTGCAGCAGCATCTGGCCTTGTCCACCGAGCAAGCCCTGGGCATGCCCCTGGACGACTACATCGATCTGCATCTCGATGAAATCTGTCAGCCACGGGGCGGTCGCTTCTACCTGGTCTACCTGGGCGGCGAACTGGTAGGCATGGGCGGCTTGCGCGCCTTGACGCCGGAGCTGGGCGACCTCAAGCGCATCTACCTGCGCCCGACCCACCGCGGTCAGGGCCTGGGCGACGCCCTGGTCAGGCAGTTGATCGGCGATGCCCGCAGCCTGGGCTTGCAGCGGCTCTGTCTGGATTCCGCCCCCTTCATGAGCTCGGCCCACCAGCTCTACCGCCGCCACGGCTTCCGCGACTCCGGGCCCTACCCGGGCGCGGAAGTGCCCGAGCACATGCACCCGGGCTGGTGCTTCATGACGCTGGATTTGAGCGGATCGCAAGAAGCGGGCTGACGGCTCGGCCGTCCGAGGCAAGACTGGTGGCTCCACACCCGCCCGACCCACGCACCAGGAGCCCATAGCCATGCACCGCACGATCGAACCCGCCATCCACTACTGGGGCACCCCGGTGGTCCTGATCAGCAGCCTCAACGAAGACGGCAGCGCCAACTTGGCACCCATGTCCTCGGCGTGGTGGCTGGGCTGGAGCTGCATGCTGGGCCTGGATGCCAGCTCGCAGACCTTGCTGAACCTGCAGCGCCAGCGCGAATGCGTGCTGAACCTGGCCAGCGCCGCCAATGCCGAGGCCGTCAACCGCCTGGCCTTGTGCACCGGCACGCCCCAGCTGCCCCCGCACAAGCAATGGCTGGGCTACCGCCATGTGGCGGACAAGTTCGGCGAGGCCGGCCTGAGCGCCCAGCCCTCGGAGCAGGTGGCGCCGCCACGCGTGCGCGAATGCCAGGTGCAGCTGGAGGCCCAGGTCGTGGACATCCGCCCCTTCGGCACGCAGGACCCGCGCCTGCCCATCGCCAGCTGCATGGTCGAGCTGCGCCTGCTGCGCGCCCATGTGGACGAGACGATTCTGCAGCCCGGCCCGCAGTCGGAGCGCATAGCCCCCGCGAAGTGGCTGCCGCTGCTGATGAAGTTCCGTGGCCTGTACAGCGGTGAACGCGAAGCCCTGCCCTCGCGCCTGGCCCAAGGGCCGGAGGAGCGCTACGCCCCGTGGAAGCAGCGGCCTGCCTCTTGAGCAGGAGCGGCGAGCGGCCATGAAAGAATCGCCGGAGCCCTCTCTCTGACCTTCGCGGCCTCGCCATGCCGAGGAGCAATTCGACTGGGTGCAGGCCCAGACCTGCACCAAAGATGACACGCACGCGGCGCGCCAGCTGATGCAGGGGCTCGAGGGTCAGGTCTTGCGCCGCGCGATGCTCCCCGACCGGATGGCACGCCATCTCCATCTGCCGCGCAGGCCCGCGGTTTCTACGAGAAGCAGGGCTACCGCTGCTTCGGCGAGCTGGCGGACTACCCGCAGGGCGGTGCGCGCTTCTTCATGCAAAGGGCTTTGCTGCCCGCGCGCTGAAACGCGCCCGCCCCGCCTGGCGGGCTTAGTTTTTCTTCTGCGCCAGCAGCTGCTCCAGCTGATCGATGGCGCGATCCATGCGGCGCAGCAAGGCGCGGTAGGGCGCGGGCGTGGCCAGGTCCACGCCGGCGGCGCGGGTCAGGGCGTAGGCATCGGCTGAGCTGCCTGATTTCAGCAGCGTGAAAAAGCGCTCACGCAGGGCGCTGTCACCCTGGCCGATGCCCTCGGCGAAGTAGGCCGCGGCGCTGATGCAGGTGGCGTACTGGTACACGTAGAAGTCGCGGTAGAAGTGCGGGATGTAGGCCCACTCGATGCCGTAGAGCGGGTCGATCTTGACCACGTTCTGCGCGTCGCCGTGGTAGCGCTTGAGCAGGTCCAGATAGATCTGGCTCAGGCGCTCGCCGGTGACGGCCTCGCCCCTTTCCACCGCTTCGTGCGAGGCCAGCTCGAACTCCGCAAACATGGCCTGGCGGAAGAAGGTGCTGCGGATGTTCTCCAGCTGCTGGCTCAGGGCGAAGATCTTTTCATCGCGTGTCTTGGCATTGGCGACCATGTAGTCGGCCAGCAGCAGCTCGTTGGCGGTGGAGGGGATCTCGGCGATGAAGGTCGAGTAGTCGGCCGTCTCGAAAGGCTGGTTGGCGTTCGAATAGACCGAGTGCATGGCGTGGCCCCACTCGTGGGCCAGGGTGGACATGGCCAGGTAATCGCCGTTGTAACTCATCAGCAGATAGGGGTGCACATCGTAGGCCGCGCCGTTCATGTACGCACCCGAGACCTTGCCGCGCTGCGGCACCGAGTGCATCCAGTTCTGCTTGAAGGCGGCAGCCAGCTTGCCGGTGTACTCAGCACCCATGGGCTGCAGGGCGGCCAGGGTCAGGGCTTCAGCCTCGGCCTGCGGGTACTGGCCCGAGGGCTTGGCCAGGGGCACATACATGTCCTGGTAGCCCGGAGCTTTCAGGCCCAGCACGCGGCTGCGCAGCTTCAGATAGCGGTGCAGGGTGGGCAGGCCGGCGTTGGCCTCCTGCACCAGGCTGCGGTAGACGGCCTCGGGGATGTTGTCGCTGCCCTGGGCCATGGCCACGCTGCTGGGGTAGTTGCGCGCCCGGGCCATGAAGACCGTGCCGCGCAGATTGGCGGCGTAGACGGCGCCCAGCGTGCGCTCGTAGGCCTTGTAGACGGGCCAGAAGGCCTTGAACACCTGCGCGCGCACCTTGGGGTCGGCATCCGAGCGGTAGGCGGTGTACTGCTCCTGGTCGAGCACCACGGTCTTGCCGCGGATCGTGATCTTGGGCCAGGGCAGGTCGGCATTGCTCAGCAAGCCGTAGATGGCGCCGGGTTGCTGCAGCGGCTCGGCGGCGGCGGCCAGCAGGGCTTCTTCCTTGGGGCTGAGCGTGTGCTCGGCCAGGCGCAGCATGGTGCGAAGGCCCTGGCCATGCTTGGCCAGGCCGGGCTCGGCGGCCAGGAAAGCCTCGACCTTGGCGCGGCCGATGGCGCCGACCTCGGCGCTGACAAAGGATGCGGCCTCGCCCAGCTGGTTGCCCACGGCATCGGCCAGCTGGCGGCGCGCCTGGTTGTCGCTGTGCTGGGTGTTCTCGTCGGCCTTCTGGAAGGCATAGGCCTGCAGGCGGTTCAGGCGCAGGCGCAGGGCCGAGATCTGGTCCAGGCCGGCACGCAGGCTTTGCGCGCTCTGGCCCAGCGTGCCCTGCAAGGTCTTGACCTTGGGCAGCTCGGCCAGCAAGGCCAGGCGCTCAGCCTCCCAGGCGGCATCGCTGGGGTAGAGCTGGTTCAGGTCCCAGACCTGGGTGCCGGCGGCGCTGTTGGCGGCCTGTGCTTGCTGGGCCACAGGCTTGGCGGCGGCCTGAGTCGGCGCGGTGGATTGCAGCAGCAGCAAGGCAGCGGCGAGGGCAAGAGCGGTACGTTGCATGGCGAAGGGCGGTCCCGGCGCGGCGGGAGCAAGGGAGCTGGCGAAGGCCCGCATTGTCCGCGGCGCGGCCGGGCCAGCCGCAGGTCACAGCGGGAGAACCCCTAAGCCCGCGCGCCAGCTCGGGCGGCGCCAGCGGGCGGGGGGCCGACATAATCGCCATCCAGTACAGCGAGCCGGCACAGATTCAACCAAGCGCCGGCGCCAAGCACAGGCCAGGGAGAGGCTCGATCATTCATGCGTCACAGCAACACACCCCGTTTCACCCTCATGTCGTTCGCGCGCCGCCGCGGCCTCCAGCTGGGCCTGAGCGCCCTGGCCCTGCTGAGCGCCAGCTCCATCGCCTGGGCCCAGGCGTCCGCGGCCAAGGCCAAGAAGCCCGCGGCCACGGCCGCCGCCACCAAGGAGGCCGAAGGCTTCAGCATCGCGCCCGCCCCCGCCTGGGTGCTGCCGCTGCAGCCCGAGGCCAGCACCGGCCTGCCCAGCGCGCCGCTGCAGCTGCTGCTGATCGACAAGCAAACCCGCATCGAGCCCAGCGGCACGGTGCGCTACCAGCATGTGCTGCGCCAGATCAACGAGGCCTCGGGCCTGCAGAAAGGCGCGCAGATCGAGCTGGACTTTGACCCCAGCTTCCAGAAGCTGCAGTTCCACCGCCTCGAGGTCTGGCGCGATGGCAAGCGCCTGGACCGGCTGGAGCGCAAGCGCATCAAGCTGCTGCACCGCGAGCCCCAGCTGGAGCGCCAGATCATCGACGGCCGCATGACCGCCTCCATCGTGCTGGAAGACCTGCGCGTGGGCGACCGGGTGGAGTGGGCCGTCTCCCTGATCGGCGACAACCCCGTGTTCGGCGGCAAGTTCGTCGATCAGGAATGGACCAGCTCCAGCGGCGGACCGGTGGGCCTGGTACAGCTGCGCCTGCTGAGCCCGGCCGAGCGCCACATCCAGCACCGCATCGCCGAGCCCAGCGTCGAGGTCAGCAGCCGCGTCGACGGCGCCTGGCGGGAGACCTTGTTCAAGCGCCGCCTGGTGCCGCAGTTCCACTACGAGGAGACCGTGCCGGTCGGCGTCATGGTCAAGGATCAGGTGCAGCTCAGCGAGTTCGCCAACTGGGCCGAGGTGGCCGGCTGGGCCGAGCAGCTGTTTGCCAAGGCCATGCTGCCGGCCGAAGCGCTGGACGCCCGCGCCCGCGAGATCGAGGCCCAGGCCTCAACGCCCGAAGAGCGCCTGCGCCTGGCCCTGGACTTTGTGCAAAAAGAGATCCGCTACTTCGGCACCGAGATCGGCGCCAACTCGCACCAGCCCGCCCCCACCGAGCAGGTGCTGCGCCAGCGCTTCGGCGACTGCAAGGACAAGGCCGCCCTGCTGGTGACCCTGCTCAAGAAGCTGGGCATCGAGGCCACGCCCGCCCTGGTGGCCGCCAGCCTGCGCAGCGATGCTGCCCAGCGCCTGCCCAGCCCCCTGGCCTTTGACCATGCCATTGCTGCCGTGCAGCTGGGCGAGCAAACGCTCTGGCTCGACGCCACCCGCAGCCAGCAGCGCGGCGCGCCGGCCGAGCGCCAATCGGTGGGCCTGGGTGTGGGCCTGCTGGCCAAGGCCAGCAACGCCGAGCTGAGCCGCCTGCCGCCTGCGCGCGAAGCCCTGCGCCTGGAGACCGTGGACACCTTCAGCTTCCCGCGCCTGGACCAGCCCGGCACGCTGCGCAGCGTCAGCACATTCCACGGCGACATGGCCGAGTGGATGCGCGAGGCCCGCGCCGCCCTGCCGGCGGCTGATTTCCGCAACCTGCTGGCGGCCGAAACCCTGCGCTTCTACCCCGGCCTGACGGTCGAGGGCGAGCCCGAGATCAGCGACCCCGAGGGCCGTAACGCCCTGCGCGTGGAGATCAAGTACCGCAGCGGCGATTTCTGGACCTTCCCCGAAAAACGCTGGCTGGCCGGCCCCATCGCCCTGCCCACCCTGATCGCCCAGCTGCGCCTGCCCGACCAGACCCCGCGCACTCAGCCCATGCGCCTGGCCATGAACGGCCGCTACCTACACACCGTGCGCTACGAGTTTTCCGAGCCGCTGTACAGCCAGCCCAGCGACAGCCGTTTCGAGGAACGTAACGAGCATTTCGAGCTGCGCCTGCGCTACCGCGGCGAGCCCAAGATGCAGCAGATCGAGGGCGAGCTGCGCCTGCAGGCCGAGCAGGTGGCCGCCGGCAAATGGAGCAACTACCGCGACCAGCTCAACAAGGTGGCGCCGCGCCTGGCCAACACCCTCACCGTGCCCGTGCTCAGCACCGAGGACCTGGTCAGCCTGCGCCGCGACATGACGGCCCTGACCGATCGCATGCGCAATGGCTCGCTCAAGGTGCTGACCGAAAACCAGGGCAGCGCCCATGCCCGCCTGCTGATGATGGACCGCATCCTCGCCGCCGATCGCCTGCCGCCCAAGCTGCGCGCGGCCGCGCTCGTCGAGCGCGCCATCCAGCTCGACCACCTGGGCCAGTCCGACCGCGCCCAGACCTCGCTCTACGACGCCGCCCAGCTGCACGACGAGTCCTCCGAGGTGCACGCGGCCATGGCCGTCAACGCGCTGATGCAGCGCAAGGACGAGCAGGCCGTCAGTCACGCCGATCGCGCCCTGGCCCTGGCGCCCAATGACACCGGCGCGCGCTACACTCGGGTCTATGCCCGCTACTTCGGCGGCCAGCTGCAAGAGGCGCAGAAAGAGCTGCAGGAGATCCTGCAATCGGGCAGCGAGGTCGAGCGCAGCTACGGCAGCATCTGGCTCTACCTGACCAGCCGCAAGCTGGGCCAGGACGGACTGGCCGCCATCCGCGATCTGCGCCCCAGCGCCGACAAGCCGGCCTGGCCCTACCCGGTGCTGCAGATGCTGCAGGGCAGCCTGGACCTGGACGGCGCCCTGGCCATGGCCCGCGACGGCAAGCCCGAGGGCCAGGCCGACCGCGGCCGCGACTGCGAGCTCTACTTCTACGCCGCGCAGAAAGCCCTGCTCGACCAGGACCTGCCCAAGGCCCGCAACTACTTGAAGAAGAGCCTGGCCACCGGCGTGGTCGAGTTCAACGAGTACAGCATGGCTCAGCGCGAGCTCGATCGCATCGGCGCCCGTTGACCCTCAGCGGCTGCAGGAGCCCACCATGACGCCCTTGTTCAAGAAGCTCAATCTGGGCGCCCAGCGCCAGCTCACCGTGCTGAACGCCCCGGCCAGCTTCGAACCCGAGCTGGCCGCCCTGGTGGCGCAAGACCCGACCCTGCTGCTGCAGCGCGAAGCTCATGGCCCCGCGCCGCTGCACTTTGCCCTGGCCTTTGCCATCACCCAGGCCGAGCTGGACGCCGCCTGCCGCGCGCTCCTGCCCCTGGCCGAGGGCGACGCCCTGATCTGGATCGCCTACCCCAAGCAAAGCTCCAAACGCCTGCGCGGCGAGTTCCACCGCGACAGCGACTGGACCCTGCTGCGCGCCGCCGGCTTCGACACCGTGCGCCAGGTCGCCATCGACGAAGACTGGTCGGCGCTGAGGTTCCGGCGGCAGGAATACATCGGCTGAGGCCAAGCGCAGCCGATCAATCCGCCCACTGCCACCGATCCCGCCCCGCTGCCTTGGCCTGGTACAGGGCCTCGTCGGCGCGGTGGCAGAGCTCGGCGATGGTGTCGCCGGGGCGGGCCAGGGTGAGGCCGGCGGAGGCGGTGTAGTGCAGGCTCGGTTGTTCCGCCAGGGGGCTGGCCTGGCGGGTGCGGGCGAGCAGGCGCTCGACCACGGCCTGGGCCTGCTCGGCGCTGACATCGACCAGCAGCAGCACGAACTCCTCACCACCCATGCGGCCGCAAGCGTCGACGCGGCGGCTGCTGGCTTGCAGCTGGCGGGCGAAATCGCAGATGACGGCGTCACCGGCGCCGTGGCCCAGGGTGTCGTTGATGCGCTTGAAGTGATCGAGGTCCAGCAAGGCCACGGCCAACTGGCCGGCGCCGATCTGCACACGGCTGAGTTGCTCCTGCATCTGCTGCAGCACATGGGCGCGGTTGCTGATGCCGGTCATGGGGTCGGTCTGCGCGGCGCGCAGGGCGCGGTCGCGCTCCTGGCGCAGGGCGCGGCCTTCGATCTTGAGCGCGGTGATGTCACTGGCGCTGCAGAGCATCCAGCCTTGCTCATCCACGGTCTCGGTCATCCAGATCCAGCGGCCATCGATCAGATCGGCCTCGAAGGCGCGGAAGGGCTGCTTGCCACGGCGCGAGGCGGCACCGGCCAGCCAGGTCTCGGGCTCGGGCGCGTTGACCTTGCTGCCACGGCCGCTGGCCAGATTGCGGCGCATCATGTCCAACCAGGTGATGCAACCGTCGGGCTGCACATCAAAGGACTGGCAGAAGGCCTCATTGGCAAAGCGCAGCACATCATGGTTGTCGAACAAAGCCAGCAGCTTGGGGCTGGCTTCATGCAGCGCCAGCAGGCGCTGGGCGATCAAGGCCTGTTCGGCATCGTCGCGGGAGAGTTCGGCGGGGTCCATGAGACAGGAAGGCTGGCAGACAGACAGGTGGCTTGGGTCGGGTCGAGTGCAAAGGACAAAGCCAGAACGAGGCCCCATCATCGCCGCAAACGCCGCCGTTGCAAGCGCGGACCTGCCGCCGCATGTGCACTTCGGCCCGGAAAACGCCGGCGCGAGGAGAATCAGCCGCATGAACACCCATGCCGATCTCTCCGCCCTGATCCTGCGCCTGGAGGCCGAGCGCACCCAGGCCCTGGTGCGCAAGGACATGGCCACCGCCGAGCGACTGCATGCGCCCGACTACCAGCTCATCACCCCCGGCGGTCGGTGCATGGACAAGGCCGGCTATCTGCGGGCCGTGGCCGAGGGCCGGCTGAACTACCGGGCCTGGCAGATCGAAGCGCCGCAACTGCAGCTCTCGGACACGCTGGTGCTGCTGCGCTATGAGGCTTTGCTGAGCTTTCCGGAGCGGCAGCTGCGCTGCTGGCACAGCGACCTCTACGCCCTGCACCAAGGTCAATGGCTGGCTTTGCGCTCACAGGCCACGGCCTTTCCGCCGGAGGCAGCGGCGGCGACGCCCCTCACGGCAGGCTGAGGTGCTCCTGCTCCAGGCCCTGAGCGAGGGCCGCCAGGCGCGCCTGGGCGCTCTGCGGCAGCAGGGTTTGCAGATGCTGGCAGATGCGCAAGGCATAGCTGGGCCGGGTCAGCTGGGCGATGCGCTCGAGCACCGGCTCCAGGCGATCGAGCAGCTCCGTTTCGCTGCGGCTGCCATGCACCAGGGCGGCCAGGGTGCTGGCCTCGGGGCCGCGGATCATGGCCAGCATGTCGATCAGGTACATCTTGGCGGCTGCGGAGGAGCGGCGCTCGGGCGCGGGCGCTTCGGGCTGAGGGTCAGGTCTTGCCTCGGCGGCGCTCACCTCGGCGGATGGCGACGTGGCCGCGGGCCACTCGATGCTCAAGAAACCCAACTCGGCCAGGCGCTCCATGGCGGCCGCGCCGCCCAGGCCGACCATGCCGGCCAGCTCCTGAAACGCGCGCTCACCATTGGCCAGCACCAGAATCTGGCGGTCGCGGGCGCTCAGCGCGGGGTCGCGCAGGCGCAGGGCCTCGCGGCCCGAATCGGTCTTGCGGGGGTACTTCATGGCAGTGGCGCTCGATGCGGCAGCTGTGCTTCATGCCTCAGCCGCCAAGCGTGCCCAGCAGCACGGGGCCGCCAGTCTCTGCCGCGCCTGTGACGGTGCTGTGAAAGGAGAGCGCCTGCCGGGCGTTCAGCGGAAAGCGCCGGCGTGGCGCTCAGCGCGCCAGAGGGGAAGTCAGAGGCAAAGGCAAAGGCAAGGGCAAGGGCAACACCGCCAGCATGTCCTCGCCCTCCTCGTCCAGGCCCTGCTCGACAAAGCCATGGCGGGCGTAGAGCCGGCGCGAGCCCTCGTTCTCGGGGTGGTAGCAGATCTCCACCTCGCGCACCACCGGGTCAGCCGCGATCTCGCGGATAGCCGCCTGCAAGGCCAGGCTGCCCAGACCCCGGCCCTGATGCGGCAGGGCGATCATGAAGCGCCAGATGGACGCGCGCTGCGCCGTCACCGGCACCCACATCATGAAGCCCACCAGCTCGGCGCCGGCATGGATGGCCCGCACCTGGTAGCCCGGGTTGTAAGCCGCCTCCAGCAAGGACCAGGTGTTGCTGGCCAGCATGGGCTTCTGCGCCTCGCTCAAGGGCAGGTCACAGACGGCCTCGTAGTTGGCGCGGGTGACGGGCTGCAGGGTGACTTCAGGTGTTGGAGTCGGCATCGGTTTCAGGGGTAACTGTCGGGGATGCCTTGCACGCCGGTGCCTCGGCGAGCAAGGCGCAGCAAGGGCTTGCTGAAGCAAGCATCGGCCAGGCATGCCAGGAGCGGAACCACCACGATCAAAGTCACGGTCACGCCGAGAGCCCATGGCACCCAGTTCATGGGCAGCAAGAGCAGCATGCCGAGGTACACCCCGGTGTTGCGGTAGTAGGCCATGACACGCAGGCGGGTGGGCATGTGGCGGCGCCACAGAGCTTGCAACAGCCAAGGTTTCGGTGGCGGCAAGCCGAACTCACGCCGACGCGCACGATCCGCGCTGCGCCAGCGTACCAGCACGGGCAGGGCGCAGACCAAGGCCGCCGCGGCCCAGGGGACCCAGGCCCACAACCAACCGGCGCACCAACGCAGCGCGCCGGGCTGAGCCTGCTGCCAAGCCTCTTGGGCCCACGGCAGCAAAGCGTCCGCCACCCACCCCCACACACCCTCTCGGCTGAGACTGAGCAGCAGCGCCAGCAGGGCCAAACTCAGAGCCGCCTGCCGCCAAGCTGTGCCCCACGCCGCCAGCAGGCGCAAAAAGCGATGCTGCCCGGCGCGCAGCAAGCGTTCGCGGCGACGCATGGCCGCCTCGTCACGAAACGGCGGCTCGTACGGCGCCGCAGCATCCGGCTGCACGCTCAGATGATCTGCCAGCGGCGAGCCCGCCTGACGCAGCGGCGCCAGGTTCTCCTCGGCCTGCAGATAGCCCTGGCGAATCAGCGCCTCGGCTTCGAGATCGCTGAAGGCATCGAGATCGGTGCGCAGGCGCGCCAGCAGGCGGCGCTCGCGCTCGTCGGCCTGGGCCAGGGTCAGGGCTGGCTCCGGCGAGCGCTCGCCCGGCGCCCGCTCCTCCAGCATCTGCCGCCCGCGCAACAGAGGCACACCGGAATCGATGCGGAAGTTGATCAAGACCTTGAGCGCACGCAGGCTCAGAAACTCCTTCGCGGTGGAGCCCAAAGACTCCCCCGAAAGCCGCTCCGTCAGACGCACGCGCTCGCGCAACTCATGGCGGAACAGATTGAGCGGCAGCTCGGACAAGATGGCCGTCAGCCGCGCGCTCAGGCCCAGGCGGCCGACGGAGGCCTCTTGCTGCTCGGTCTCGAAAATGCCGCCGGGATCGCTGGCGATGATGAGATTGCATTGCTCATCCAGCAGCGCCGTCGTGCCCATATTGTCGAAAACGCCACCATCGGTCAGGCCCAGGGTGCGCACGCGGCGGTCGTCGTAGAAGTCCGACAGCAAATAGGGCGGGAACACCGGCGGAAAGGCGGCCGAGGCCGTGACGGCCTGGGCCAGCGGCAGCCGCTGCCATTCCTGGCTGGCCTGCGGGGACACCATCCAGGCAGCTCGCAGGTTGTAGATTTCCAGGATCAGTCGACAGGCCTGCTGCTGCGCCCGCGCCAGACGCATGGGATGGAGCGCGCGCAGTTGGTCCCAGTTGAACTGCGAATCTCGTTGGCCGTCCGGCAGCAGGCTGAAAAACGCTTCGCGCAAGCTGGCGACATGCTGGCTCAGGCTGAGCCCATCGGTGACATTGGGGCGGAGCCGGCGGCCTCGCAGCAGAAACCAGGCGGGCGTTTTGAGCGCACGCAATCGGCCCGATTCGGCATCGCTGAGCCACTGCACCAGCGTCTCCAGCGTCACACCCGGTGCCAGCTGGTCCATCAACGTTTGCAGAGCCCGGCAGCGCTGGCGCAAACCAGAAGCATCACTTCGGCTCCAAACCGACAGCACCGACTCGGCCCATGCCTTGTCCTTCGCGCTCAATGTCACGCGCGGCTTCAAGGCAGTGTCTTCCGGATACAGCAGCACCTTGCGCGGCAAAAGCTCGCTCTCGATCTCGCCGTAGCGCAAATGCCCGAAGTACCACTCGCCCAGCTCCGCGTGCGAGAACCAGAAACGCGCGCCAGAGTTGAGCGAGGTGGCGTTGATGATCCAGCGGGTCAGGGCCGAGCCCGGCTTGGCGTCGGCAGAGCCCTCCCACAAGGCCTGGTGGTTGTAGTTCTCCGATCCGCCGGCGCGGGACGATGCGTCCGCCCGCAGGCGCAAAGCCAACAAAGGCAGACGATCTGACTTGGCCTGCCCCGTTGTGCTGCGCAGGCGCTGCGCCACCCCATTCAGCAAATGCTCGTCGTACAGCTTGGCCATCGCCGTGGCCAGAGAGTCGGGCCCCAGGCACACCTTGAACAAGGTCCAGGGATGCATCAGCAAGCGGGTGCGCAGATTGAGCTGGGCGGCACGGCGCATGTCCTGCTCCACACGCCGCACCAGTTGCAGATAGGCATAGCGGCTGAGCCCGCCCAAACGCGGCGGCAGCTGCGCCAGCATCGGCTGCTCCAGCTCCGCCTTCAGATGCATGAGGTACAGCGCCCCCACCACCGAGCCGCCGGACACGGTGGACAGCACCTCGACATAACGCAAAAGGTCCAGCTCCGCCAGGCGGCGCAAGACGCCGACATGAAACAGCGAGGCACGGAAGCCCCCGCCGGCCAGGGCCAGGCCCAGCTTGTGGCGCGGTGGGTGATCTGACGAAGAAGACAGCTCAGTCATGATGTGTGGGGCTCATGCATCGACTCCTCGGGCCGCGACTGTAAGGCCAGAGGCGTTTGAACGAGGCCACAGGCTCAGCGCGGACGAGGCCTGCGCTATATTGCGCCGCACCCCGCCGCCACTTTCTCCCGGATTCGCCCTCCCCGCCCCTGCCCATGGATGCCGCCTGGATCGCCCTGGCCCTGTCACTCAAAGTGGCCGGCTGGGCCACGGCCGTGAATCTGGTGCTGGGCACGGCGGCCGGCTATGGCCTGGCGCGCTGGCGCCGCTTTCCGGGGCGCGAGCTGCTCGATGCCTTGCTGACCCTGCCCATGGTGCTGCCGCCCACGGTGCTGGGCTACTACCTGCTGGTGCTGCTGGGTCGGCGCGGGCCGATCGGCCAGTGGCTGGACACCCATCTCGGCATCCAGCTGATCTTCACCTGGCAGGGTGCGGTGATCGCCGCAGCCCTGGTGTCGTTTCCGCTGGTGATGAAATCGGCCCGGGCCGGTTTCGAGGGCGTGGACCGCCAGCTGGAGCAGGCCGGGCGCGTGCTGGGCCTGGGGCCCTGGGCGCTGTTTTTCCGCGTCAGCCTGCCGCTGGCCTGGCGCGGGGTGCTGGCCGGGCTGCTGCTGGCGTTTGCGCGCGCGCTCGGCGAGTTTGGCGCCACGCTGATGGTGGCAGGCAGCATCCCGGGGCAGACGCAAACCCTGTCCATCGCCATCTTCGAGGCGGTGCAGGCGGGCCAGGACGGCAGCGCCAGCCTGCTGGTCGGCCTGACCTCGCTGACCTGTGTGGCCGTGCTGCTGGCCGCCGGCCGGCTGCAACCCTCGCGGAGCGCGGCATGAGCACGACAGTCAGCAACACACCGAGCGCCTGCTTCGATGTGCAGATCCAGCAAACCCTGCGCAGCCGCGAGCGCTCGGGCAGCCGCTTCAGCCTGAACCTGCGCTTTCGCAGCGAGGCCATGCACACAGTGCTCTACGGCCCCTCGGGCGCCGGCAAGAGCCTCACGCTGCAAGCCATCGCCGGCCTGAACCGCCCCGACCAGGGCCGCATCAGCTGCCAGGGTCAGGTCTTGCTCGACAGCGTGCGTGGAATCGATGTGCCGGCGGCGCAGCGCGGCTTTGGCTATCTGTTCCAGGACTACGCCCTGTTCCCGCACCTCGATGTGCGGCAGAACGTGGCTTTTGGCCTGCGCCGCGGCTGGCTCAACCCCAGCAGGCGCTGGCGCGACCCACGCGTCGAGCATTGGCTGCAGGCCTTCGAGCTGGACGCCGTGGCCGGCCAGCGGCCCGAGCAACTCTCCGGCGGGCAACGCCAGCGCACGGCTCTCGCCCGCGCCCTGGTGGGGGCGCCGCGCGCCCTGCTGCTGGACGAGCCCTTCTCGGCCCTGGACCCGGCCCTGCGCGGCCGCCTGCGCGAGGAGCTGGCCGCCCTGCTGCAGCGCCTGCAGATCCCCATGCTGATGATCACCCACGACCCCGAGGACCTGGCCTTCTTCGGCGGCCTGGCCCTGCAGCTGCGCGCCGGCCGCCTGGTGGGCGGCGAGGCCGAGATCGACAGCGAGTTCGAACAAGGGCTGGCCGCGTGAACCTCTTCGTCTCGCTCAAATACCTGGTCGCGCTCGATGACCACAAACATTTCGGCCGGGCCGCGCTGGCCTGCCATGTCACCCAACCGGCGCTCTCCAACGCCTTGCGGGCGCTGGAGGAGAGCTATGGCACGGCCATCGTCAAACGCGGCCGCAGCTTCGCCGGCTTCACCGAAGAGGGCGAGCGCGTGCTGGCCAGCGCGCGCCGCATGCTGCACGAGCAGGAGCTGCTGCAGCAAGAGCTGGACAGCCGCAGCGGCTCGCCCTGCGGGAACCTGCTGATCGGCTCGGTGCCCACGGCCATGCCCATCGCGGCCCGCTTTGTGGCGCGCCTGCAGGCCCTGCATCCGGGCATACGGCCGACGCTGCGCTCGATGAGCTCGGTCGAGCTGGAGGCGGGGCTGGAAAGCCTGGCGCTCGACCTGGCTCTGGGCTATAGCGAGCGCCTGGAGCGCAGCCGCGCCCAGCTGCGCCTGCTGCCTCAGTACATCGAACATTACTTCCTGCTGCAGCGGCATGCCGAAACTCCGGGCCGCAGCGGGATCGGCCTGTCCATCGGCGCAGAGCTGGGCTGGCAGGCCGCCGCCGCACTGCCCCTGTGCCTGCTCAGCGCCGAAATGCACAACCGCCGCATCATCGACCGCGCCTTTGCCGACGCCGGCGTCCCCAAGGTGCAGGCGGCGATCGAATCCAATTCCACCGCTGCGCTGGTCAGCTGTGTGCTGGCCGGCCAGGTCAGCAGCGTGCTGCCCGGCGCCCTGCTCGGCGAACTCCAGGCCTACGGTCCATCTACATGCGGCCTGCAGGCGCGCCCCCTGATGGCCCCTCTGGTTGGCGTGCCCATCGCCCTGATGCTGCATCAGGGCAGCCGCCCCTCACGCACACTGGAAGCGGCCTTGGCGCTGGCGGAAGACCCGGCATGGTTGGCAGAGGCGGCGCAGCACAGCGGTTTGTTGCAGGGGCGCTGAAAGCGCTAGCGCTTGTCGACTTCCAACGGTTGAATGGCCTTGTGAAGCCCGCAAGCGTGAAACCAGGAGTGCATGCAACAGCGAAGGCGACACCCGGGCACCGCACACACCAAGCAGGAGCGGCCCTCTACACTTGGCGCGGTGCGTGCTGACTGCTCAGGAAAGGCGATGTCCATGGCAACTTTGAAGAATTCACTTCTCGGCGTCGCGCTTGGAACTGCACTATTGCTTCTCGTGCCAGCTGTCGCGATGCAAATCAGCTCAGAGGTTTCGTGGGGCCCCGGTGATTTCCTCGCTGCCGCAGTTCTTCTGTTTGCTTCCGGCTCCATCGCAGTCTTGGGGCTGAGACAGGTCTCGGGTGTGGGTCGTCGGCTCGCCCTCGTGCTTGCCCTTGCCTTCGGCCTCGCCGTGGTGTGGGCTGAACTCGCAGTTGGCCTTTTCTCCTGAATGCTGGCCGCAGCGCCAGTTCAGAACGATGTGGTTCCGCCGTTCGCTGGGACTGGAGTTGCGCAGCCCAGGCGATGCGGAAGCCTGGCACTGCATCAACTCCGCCGCCATGGGCTTCTTCTCATCACAGCCTGAGGTCGGCTTGGCTGTGCAGTTCAGTTCGAGCACCCGTGGGCTGCTGTTCGAACCCGCCACCTGAGCAGACGCGCGGTCTTCTCGGCGGAAATGGCACTCCGGAGCGCTTGCCAAGCCGGGGTAGCGGCAGTCTGGCGGCTCGGAGGCAGGCACAGACCGCTCAGCCCTGATTCCCCAAATTGATCGCCCCATTTCCGGATTGAATTGGACAATCTGAACCGTCTGAGCGACCCTCGCAACGCCCGCAGCCATGGCTGCCACACAGCCATGCGCCTCTGTCTGAACAGCCCCTAGCCATGAACGATCTCTCCCTGTCCGAACTGCTGGCCGCACACCCGCCCCGAGACGGCGCCCTGCTGCCCCTGCTGCATGCCGTGCAGGAGGCCCTGGGCCATGTGCCGCCGGCCGCCGTGCCCCTGATTGCCGAGCACCTGAGCCTGTCCCGGGCCGAGGTCCATGGGGTGATCAGTTACTACCATTTCTTTCGCAGCTCAGCGCCGGGCAAGCAGGTGCTGCAGGTCTGCCGCGCTGAAGCATGCCAGGCCCGCGGCGCCGAAGCGCTGCTGGCCCATGCCGAAGCGCGCCTGGGCTGCGCCTCGCACCACACACGGGCCGACGGCGCGGTGACGCTGGAGCCGGTCTACTGCCTGGGCCTGTGCGCCTCGGCCCCAGCCCTGCAGATCAACGAACGCCTGCACGCCCGCATGACGCCGGCCAAGCTGGACGCCCTGCTGGCCAAGGAGGGTCTGTGATGACGAGCGCCATCGTGAAAGTATTCGTGCCGCGCGATTCCGCCGCACTGGCCGTGGGCGCCGACGAGGTGGCCGAAGCCCTGCGACACGAGTGCCAATGCCGTGGCCTGAAGGTCGAGCTGGTGCGCAATGGCTCGCGCGGCCTGTTCTGGCTGGAGACCCTGGTTGAGGTGCAGACGCCGCAAGGCCGCATCGCCTACGGCCCGGTCGAGGCCGCCGATGTGCCAGGCCTGCTCGATGCCGGCCTGCTGCAGGGCGGCGAGCACCCGCTGCGCCAGGGCGTGACCGAGCAGATCCCCTTCCTGGCCCTGCAGGAGCGATTGACCTTCCGCCGCGTCGGCGTCATCGACCCGCTCTCGCTGGCCGACTACGAAGCCCACGAGGGCTGGGCCGGCCTGCGCCGCGCGCTCAGCCTGGACGGCAGCGCCATCATTCAGGAGATGCTGCACTCGGGCCTGCGCGGCCGCGGCGGCGCGGCCTTCCCGGCGGGCATCAAGTGGAAGACCGTCAGAGAGGCGCAATCGGCACAAAAGTATGTGGTCTGCAACGCCGACGAAGGCGACTCGGGCACTTACTCCGACCGCATGACCATGGAGGGCGATCCCTTCATGCTGATCGAGGGCATGACCATCGCCGCGCTGGCGGTGGGTGCCACCCGCGGCTACATCTACATCCGCTCCGAGTACCCGCATGCCATCGCGACGATGAAGGAGGCGATTGCCCGCGCCACGGCCGCCGGCTTCCTCGGCGACAGCGTCTGCGGCAGCGGCCGGGCCTTCCATCTGGAAGTGCGCAAGGCGGCGGGCAGTTATGTCTGCGGCGAAGAAACCGCCATGCTGGAGAGCATCGAAGGCAAGCGCGGCGTGGTGCGCGCCAAGCCGCCGCTGCCGGCGCTCTCGGGCCTGTTCGGCCAGCCGACGGTCATCAACAACGTCATCACCTTTGCCAGCGCGCCCATCATCCTGGCGCGCGGCGCTCAAGCCTACCGCGACTTTGGTGTGGGCCGCTCGCACGGCACCCTGCCCTTCCAGCTGGCCGGCAATATCAAGCATGGCGGCCTGGTCGAGAAGGCCTTTGGCCTGACGCTGCGCGAGTTGCTCTACGGCTTCGGCGGCGGCACGGCCAGCGGCCGGCCGATCAAGGCGGTGCAGGTCGGCGGCCCGCTGGGCGCTTACGTGCCGGAGTCGCAATGGGATGTGCCGCTGGACTACGAGGCCTACGCGGCCATGGGCGCCGTGGTCGGCCACGGCGGCATCGTCGTGCATGACGACACGGCCGACCTGTCCCAGCTGGCCCGCTACGCCATGGAGTTCTGCGCCATCGAGTCCTGCGGCAAGTGCACGCCTTGCCGCATCGGCTCGACCCGCGGCGTGGAAGTGATCGACCGCATCCGCTTCAACCGAAACAACGACCAGAACCGCGCCGAGCAGGTGATCCTGTTGCGCGACCTCTGCGACACCATGACCCACGGTTCGCTCTGCGCCATGGGCGGCATGACGCCGTTCCCGGTGCTCTCGGCGCTGAACCACTACCCGCAGGACTTCGGTCTTGCCGCGCCCGACCAGGCCGCGGCCTGAACACGGCCCGCTCAGGAGCAGATCACCATGTTGGATCATCTCAAGCAAGACATCGACCACGGCACCCCGCGCCGGGAATCGACCGAAGAAGTGACGCTGGAAATCGACGGCTTCCCGGTCACCGTGCCCAAGGGCACCTCGCTGATGCGCGCCGCCGTGGACGCCGGCATCAAGGTGCCCAAGCTCTGCGCCACCGACAGCCTGGAGCCTTTTGGCTCCTGCCGGCTCTGCCTGGTGGAGGTGGAGGGCCGCAAGGGTTATCCCGCCAGCTGCACCACGCCGGCCGAGGCCGGCATGAAGGTCAAGACGCAGAGCCCTAAGCTGCAGGACCTGCGCAAGGGCGTGATGGAGCTCTACATCTCCGACCACCCGCTGGACTGCCTGACCTGCTCGGCCAATGGCAATTGCGAGCTGCAGGACATGGCCGGCGTGACGGGGCTGCGCAATGTGCGCTATGGCGTTGGGGCCGCGGCAGGCGCCCACCATTGCGACTCGAAGAAAGACGAGTCCAACCCCTATTTCACCTACGACCCGAGCAAGTGCATCGTCTGCAACCGCTGCGTGCGCGCCTGCGAAGAGACGCAGGGCACCTTTGCGCTGACGATCTCGGGCCGCGGCTTTGAGTCGCGCGTGTCGCCGGGGCAGGACCAGCCCTTCATGGAATCGGAATGCGTGAGCTGCGGCGCCTGCGTCGAAGCCTGCCCCACGGCCACGCTGCAGGAAAAGTCCGTCATCTGGCTGGGCCAGCCCGAGCACAGCGTCATCACCACCTGCGCCTACTGCGGCGTGGGCTGCGGCTTCAAGGCCGAGATGAAGGGCACGCAAGTCGTGCGCATGGTGCCCTGGAAGGACGGCAAGGCCAACGAGGGCCACAGCTGCGTCAAGGGCCGCTTTGCCTGGGGCTATGCCACCCACCAGGACCGCATCACCAAGCCCATGATTCGCGCCAGCATCCAGGACCCCTGGCAAGAGGTCAGCTGGGAGGTGGCGCTGAACCACGCGGCCAGCGAGTTCCGCCGCATCCAGGCCAAGCATGGCAAGGATTCCATCGGCGGCATCACCTCCTCGCGCTGCACCAACGAGGAAACCTACCTGGTTCAGAAGCTGATCCGCGCGGCTTTCGGCAACAACAATGTCGACACCTGCGCCCGTGTCTGCCACTCGCCCACCGGCTACGGCCTGGGCCAAACCCTGGGCACCTCGGCCGGCACGCAGACCTTCAAGTCGGTGGAGAAGGCCGATGTGATCATGGTCATCGGCGCCAACCCCAGCGAGGCGCACCCGGTGTTCGCCTCGCGCATGAAGCGCCGCCTGCGGGAGGGTGCCAAGCTCATCGTCGTGGACCCGCGCCGCATCGACCTGGTCAAGTCGCCCCACATCCAGGCGGCCCACCATCTGCAGCTCAAGCCCGGCACCAATGTGGCGGTGATCACCGCCCTGGCCCATGTCATCGTCACCGAAGGGCTGGTGAATGAAGCCTATGTGGCCGAGCGTTGCGACCCCAAGAGCTTCAATCAGTGGCGCGAGTTCGTGGCCCGGCCCGAGAACTCGCCCGAGGCGCTGGAGGCTGCGAGCGGCGTGCCGGCGGCCGAGCTGCGCGGCGCGGCACGCCTGTATGCCACGGGTGCGAGCGATGGAACGGCCGCCGTCACGCGGCGGCCGAATGCCGCCATCTACTACGGCCTGGGCGTGACCGAGCACAGCCAGGGTTCGACCATGGTGATGGGCATTGCCAACCTGGCCATGGCCACCGGCAATGTCGGCCGCGAAGGCGTGGGCGTGAACCCCTTGCGTGGCCAGAACAATGTGCAGGGCTCTTGTGATATGGGCAGCTTCCCGCATGAGCTGCCGGGCTACCGCCACATCAGCGACAGCACCGTGCGAGGCCAATTCGAGGCGGCCTGGGGCGTGACGCTGAACCCCGAGCCGGGCCTGCGCATCCCGAATATGTTCGACGCGGCACTCTCGGGCAGCTTCAAGGCCTTGTACTGCGAGGGCGAGGACATCGTGCAGTCCGACCCCAATACCAAACACGTGGCCGCGGCCATGATGGCCATGGAATGCGTGGTGGTGCAGGACATCTTCCTGAACGAAACCGCCAAGTACGCCCATGTCTTCCTGCCCGGATCGAGCTTCCTGGAAAAGGACGGCACCTTCACCAATGCCGAGCGCCGCATCAGCCGCGTGCGCAAGGTCATGCCGCCGCTGGCCGGCTATGCCGATTGGGAGGTGACGCAGAAGCTGGCCCAGGCCCTGGGCTACCCGATGGATTACAAGAATCCCGAGGAGATCATGGCCGAGATCGCCGCGCTGACCCCGACCTTCGCCGGTGTCAGCTACGAGAAGATCGAACGCCTGGGCAGCGTGCAATGGCCGTGCAACGAGCACACCGAAGAGGCCGGCACGCCCATCATGCATGTGGACAAGTTCGTGCGCGGCAAGGGCCGCTTCATCATCACCCAGTACGTGCCCACCGATGAGAAAGTGACGCGCAAGTTCCCGCTGCTGCTGACCACCGGCCGCATCCTGAGCCAGTACAACGTGGGCGCGCAGACCCGGCGCACGCCCAACAACCAGTGGCACAGCGAGGACCGCCTGGAGATCCACCCGCACGACGCCGAAGAGCGCGGCATCAAGGACGATGACTGGGTGGGCATCGCCAGCCGCGCCGGCGACACCGTGCTGCGCGCCACCGTCACCGAGCGGGTGCAGCCGGGCGTGGTCTACACCACCTTCCACTTCCCCGAGTCGGGCGCCAACGTCATCACCACCGACAACTCCGACTGGGCCACCAACTGCCCCGAGTACAAGGTGACCGCCGTGCAGGTGATGCCGGTGCAGCAGCCGTCCGACTGGCAGCGCGAGTACAGCCGCTTCAACCAGGCCCAGCAAGACGCGCTGCAACAGGCCCGCCAGCCCGAGGGCGCCCATGGCAAGTGAGGCCCCCAAGGCCGGCGCCGAGCCGGCCTCGCGCCCCAGCTTCTGCGAAGGCGCCCGCGCGCTGCCCGTGCAGGGCGTGCGCGCGGGCGCAGCCTTCGCGGTGGACGACTGGGTGGCCGAAGAAGTGCCGGTGGCCCTGGAGTACAACGGCATCTCGCATGCGGTGATGCTGGCCACGCCGCTGGACCTGGAAGAGTTCGCGCTCGGCTTTTCGCTCAGCGAAGGCATCCTCAGTGCTCCGCATGAGCTGTTCAGCGTCGAGGAAGAAAGCAGCGAGCAAGGCATCACCTTGCACCTGCGCATCGCCGGCGAGGCCTTCGCCCGATTGAAAGACCGCCGCCGCTCCATGACCGGCCGCACCGGCTGCGGGCTCTGCGGCACCGAGAGCCTGGCCCAGGTGGCGCGCCATCTGCCGGAGCTGGCCACGCCGGGCCAGGGCCGGCTGTTCAGCCGCGCGGCGATAGCCCGGGCCATGGGCCAGTTCGTCGAGCACCAGACCCTGCAACAGGCCACCGGCGCCGTCCACGCGGCTGCCTGGTGTTCGGCCGAGGGCGAGGTGAAATGGCTGCGCGAAGACGTCGGCCGCCATAACGCCCTGGACAAGCTGATCGGCGCCCTGGCTCGGCATGAGGTCAAGGCCGGTGAAGGCTTCATCGCCGTCACCAGCCGCGCCAGCTTCGAGATGGTGCAGAAGACCGCCAGCGCCGGTGTGCCCCTGCTCGCGGCCGTGTCCGCCCCCACCTCCTTCGCCGTGGCCACGGCCGCGCGCGCCAATATGACCCTGGTCGGCTTCGCCCGCCGCCAGGACCTGGTCGTCTACTGCCACCCCGAGCGGCTCGACCTCCACGACCCCGAACCCCAGCCCAAGCCCTCCCATGGACATTGAAAAACTCGTCCGCATGGCCAACCAGATCGGCACCTTCTTCCAGGCCATGCCCGACCACGCCGAAGCCCTGGACGGCATCGCCACCCACATTCAAAAGTTCTGGGAGCCGCGCATGCGGCGGGAGCTGCTGGCGGCGATGGAGGACGCGGGGGCAGCCAGCGAACTGCTGCCGATCGTCAGAGAGGCGATTGAGCTGCGCCGGGCGAGCTTGGCCTGATTGAGAGGCACGGTCAACCGGCTTTCATTTGCAACGTTCTTGAATCACCGGCGCCATGTTCTTGAGCCGGCAGTTCGAAGCAACGATTGAAAGAAAGCCAAAGCACCATGACCACGCTGACCCTCACCTTCAACGGCGCTCCGCGTCAGGCTCGCCAGGCCTTGGGTGAACTGCTCTTGCGTTTCAAGAGCGCTTACTTCGTCGAGCGCAGCAGCACGGAGTTCCTGGTCACCGCCGATGAAGCCACGGCTTCTGAGCTGGCCCGACAAGCGCAATGGTCGAGCGCGCTGGCCACCGGCACGGTGTCCGGCCAGCGCGCCCACTGATCGACGAGGTGAACGAGGGGTAGGCCGCTGTGGGCAGCAAGCGATTGAGCCAAACGACAGAATGCGGGCTCGATTGCAGCACGACAACGTCCAGCTTTACCCGCAGCCCACATGACCGCCCCTCGTTTCAGCAACTTCATCGCCGCCATCCCCAGCTTCGAATCCGAGCGCCTGCGGCTGCGGCCGTTTGCCGAGGCGGATTTCGAAGGCATGGCCCGCTTCTTCGCCGACCCCGTGTCGGCCAGCTACGGCGGGCCCTGCGGGCGCGACGAGGCCTGGCGCAAGTTCGCGGCCTACTTCGGCCACTGGGCCTTGCGCGGCTACGGGCCCTGGGCGCTGGAGCGCAAATCCGACGGTGTGTTTCTAGGCCTGTCCGGGCTCTGGTTCCCGGAGGGCTGGCTGGAGCCCGAGATCACCTGGGCGCTTTTGCCCGAGGCCCAGGGCCAGGGCTATGCCACCGAGGCTGCCCGTGCGGCGCTGCGGGCCGCGTACCACCACTTCGGCTGGCAGACGGCGGTCAGCGTGATCGCGTCGGGCAATCGGCCATCGGTCCAGGTGGCTGAGCGCCTGGGCGCCACGCTGGAGCGGAGCATCCCATTCCGCGGCGGCGAGGGCTTGGTGTACCGGCACCAAGGGCCGGCGGCGCTGGACGCCACTCTGCCGCGCTGAGCCTGCTGCCCACTGCCCACTACCTGCCGTCACATTTCGTCAAAGTCTCGGCACACAAGGGCCACGGACAAAGCCGGCCCAGTTTTTGACAATGCGTGTCCCTCATTCCTGATGCACGCTGTGGGTCCACGTCGTGGGCGACATGCGTGCGGAGACAGCACATGAAAATCCTGACCCACCACCACAAGCAGTTCGACTTTTCCTGGGCCAAGCTGCCCGCTTCAGCCCGCAAGACACTGGCGCTCATTGCCGCAGGGCTGGCCTTGTCGGGCGCCTCTGCCGTCTGCGCCCTCTTGCTCTTCAGCAAGGTGGCCCATGCTGCAGACGCTCAAGGCGCCGACAGACCGGCCCTTGCAGCAAGTTCGCAGCCCTGAGCCGCGCACTCAGGCAGCGCGGCGCACTCAGGACAGTGACAGCGACATGTGCACCTTGCCCTTGAGGCCCGCCTCGATGCGAATCGCCTGCGGCTGAACACCCCAGGTGACAAAGCCCACCGAGCGATACAGGCGAAGGGCCGGCTCATTGCCCTCGGTCAGGGTCAGGTTCAAAGCCAGGATCTCAGGTCGCGACGAGGCCGCCGCCACAGCCGCCTTCATCAGCGCCAGACCCAAGCCCTGGCCCCGCTGCGCCGCCTGGACATACATGCCCAGCACCAGCGCGGCGTGCCGTGTCTTGGGCTTGGCCGAATACTCAAGCGCCACCGTGCCGACCAACTGCTCGTTTTGCCATGCCCCCAAGCTCGTGGCCAGGCCGTCAGCGCTGCCGATTCGCCGGATCCACCAGGATTCGGGTTCCGCGCGGCGCTCGGCCGCCGTGGCCGTGAACGCATCCGGCGCTTGCTCGTAGGCCTCGAGCATGAGGCTGCGGTAGGCGGAGGCGTCTGCGGCGGTGAGGATGCGGATCGGGTACATGCCGGGCTCGATGAAATGCATGGCGGAGACAGGGAACCCACGAAGCCCCCTGCAAACTTGGGATCTGTGCAGAGGCCTAGGAAATCCGGATCCGAAACTCGGATTCGATCTCCTGGTCTGCTGCAGCAGGCACGCACTCGTAGGCGCGGATGGCGTCCGCAATGGCACGACGGAAGCTCTCGGGGCCCTTGCCTTCCACCGTGATCTGCTCGATGGCACCGTCGGCCTTCAACAGATACCTCGCCGTCATGAAGAACTCGCCGTTCGGCAGCCGCTTGTCGCTCAGCTGCGGCGGCGGTTTGACCGGGCAGCGCCCGGGCTCCAATTTGGATGGTGCCGCGCTGGTAAACGAGGACGCGCCGGCCAAAACCATGACCATGAAAAGTTCAAAGAATCTCATCTTTCTTTCTCTATCCTGCAATCTCGCTCCGCCAGGCGTTCCCACGGCGAAACTCATCCCTGAGATGAAGCCAGCATGGCGCCAGGCTCTCACAGGCATTTGAGCATGAGAACTTGGCTTCACTTGCGACCCAACGCCAATCCAGCCGCGCAGCCAGGCCAGTCTGCAGCCCTCGGTGACACCGGTGCCGATGTCGCGCCAACAGACCTGAGTCCTGATCCCGCGCGTGCAGCGCGAACTGAACGAGCCAGACCCTGAGCTATGCCGACCCGCGCTCCTTCCGCCGCGCCTTCAAGCGCTGGTCGGGCGAGCTGCCCACGGCGTTTCGCCAGCGCTGAGTGCGGCTCGCCCATGGCAAGATCAGCCCGCCCACCGTCTCAAGCCAAGGAACCCGATGAAAGCGCTGACCCTGACACTGAGCCTGCTACTGCTCGCACTGAGTGGGCTGCACGCCGCCCCTGCTGCCGCGGCGGACGCCCCGGCCACTTCGGCTCGCTTCATCCTGCTCGGCGAGGTGCATGACAACGCCGAGCAACACCGCCTGCGGGCGGCCTGGTTGGCCGAGTTGATGAAGGACGGGCGGCGCAGCACGGTCGTGTTCGAGCAAATCCCGGCCCAGCGCACGCCCGCCCTGGCCAACCTCCCGGCCGAAGCGCGCCACGATGCCGAGGCCCTGGTGGAGCTGGCCCAGTTGGACAAGAAGAACTGGCGCTGGCCGCTGCACAAGCCGCTGTTTGAAGCCAGCCTGCAGGCCGGCGCCGCAGTGGCCGGCGGCAACCTCAGCCGCGAGGAGCTGCGCCCGCTGATGAAGGGCGTGTCGGCCGAAACCTGGCCGGCCGATCTGCGCCGCCTGCTGGAGCAGACGCCCTGGGGCGAGGCCCAGCAAAGCGCCATGATCCGCGCCATCGACGAAGGCCATTGCGGCGCCCTGCCTGCGGCCATGCAAGCCCCGATGGCCCTGGCCCAGCGCGCCCGCGATGCAGCCATGGCCCGCGCCATGCTGGCCGCGCGCGAGGGCGGCGCCGAGCGCGTGGTCCTGATCGCCGGCAACGGCCATGTTGACCGCGAGCTCGGCGTGCCGCGCTATCTGGAAGCGGCCGGCGTGCCGGCGAGCGAGATCCGCGCCATCGGCTATCTGGAGCAAGGCCAGGAAGGCCCGGGCCGCTTCGACAGCCGCGTGCTGACCGCGCCGGCCGAACGCGAAGACCCCTGCAAATCGCTGCGGCGCTGAACTGAACCGACTGCCCCAGACCGCGCTTCAGCGCGGCGCGGGTGGCGGCAGACGCTTCAGCAGGCCCTCAATCTCCTCGACCACCAGCCAAGGGTCCTGTTCGTCGAAGAAATGCGAGGCATGGGTCATGCGCACACGGCGCGGCGCCACGTGATCGAGAGCCAGCCGAGCCTGGGCCAGGTCCCAGCTCGCGTTGTAGGCGTCCACATCGGCATAGCTCATGCGGGTCTGGCGGATCTGGGTGTGTGGCAAGCCGCGGCTGAGCACGGTCACCGGCAAGGCCCGCAAGGCCGCCGAAGGCGCGCCACGGGCTTGCAGGCTTTGCACCGCTTCGACAAAGTCTTCATGCGAATGCTGTTCCTTCTCCCAGCGGATGATGCGCTCCATGGTGGACCACCCGTTGGGGCTGAGCACCTGGGGCAGCTGAGCCAACCAGGACTCATGGACCGCATCGACCAGCACCAGGCCGCGCACACGCTGTGGATGGTCCATGGCGAATGAGCGCACGATCAGCCCGCCGAAGGAGTGCGCCACCAGCACCAGCTCACCCCACTGGCGCAGCTCAGCCAGAGCTGCCAGCTCATCGCTGAGGGCCTGCAATGGCCGGGCCCGGCTGAGCGGGCTGCTTTGGCCCACACCCGCACGATCGTAGAGGCAGATGCGCCCCAGCTCCGTCGGAAACAGGCGGTAGGTGTTCTTGAAAGTGGCGCGCACGTCCAGGCCCATAACGGCCACCAGCACCACGGTTCGCGGGCCTTCACCCCGGCATTCCCATGAAAGCTCATGCGCCCCCACCCGCTGGCGCATCGGGCCCGCATCGGCCGCCTGCACGGACGGGCTCGTCATCAGGCAGAGACCCGTGGCCAGGCCCAGCGTCCAGCTGAGGCGTTTCAAAAGATTGACGGGTTTCAGGGCTGGGCGAACAAGCATCGAGTGGGCTCCGAAGGCAAGGCGGGCAAGCAGGGCGCCATCATGCCCGGCCGTCGCGACGGGGCCGAAAGCCATATCGTCCTCGCCCGCCGTCACAGACGGTCAAACTCGGCGCACGCAAGCGCCACAGACGTGGAGGCCCCGGTTTCTGACAATTCCGTTCATCGACAACAGATCCATCCAGCGATCCGCAACGGAGACCGACATCATGCAACACACCCTGGCCGCCACCCTCAGCCCCTTCCAGCGCAAGTTCAACAGCCGCCGCGCCCGCCCCGAGGCGCGCCCGCTGCAGCAGCTGCCGGCCCTGGCCGAGCAAAGCATCGCCGAACGCAGCCCGGCCCAGAACATCGCCGCCAGCGCCCTGGCCCTGGGCTTGAGCGCTGTGCTCTTCGCCGGCCTGCCGGCCGAGGTGCGCGCCCAATCCCTGGGCCCGCAGGCGAACAGCAGCACCCTGGTGCGGGTGATCTCGTCCACCCCGAATCTGGAGCGCATCACCGAGACGCGTCAGCAATGCAGCTATGAAACCCAGCAGGTGGTGCAGCCACCCGCGGCCAGCCAGGCCGGCATGAGCGGCACCGGCGGCGCGGTGCTCGGCGCCCTGGCCGGCGGTCTGCTGGCCAGCCAGATCGGCAAGGGCAATGGCAAGCATGTGGCCATCGCCGCCGGCAGCGCCACCGGCGCCCTGATCGGCAAAAGCATGGCCGAACCCTCAGGCTCGACGGCGAGCTATCCCAGCTACAGCCAGCAGCAGGTGCAGGTCTGCCGCCCGGTCAGCGTGCAGCGCGAGCAGGTGCGCGACTACACGGTGCGCTACGAGCACCAGGGTCAGGAGTACCAGGTTCAACTGCCTCAGCAACCGGGCCAATGGCTGAAGCTGAACATCAGCCACACCGTTCAGCCAGTGTGAGAGTTTGAGCTTTTTTTGCTGCGCGACCCTCATGCGTCGTTGGTCCGATGCTCAGAATCCTCACGTACAGAAAGTACGTTCCGGTTCTTGCGCGCCGTCCGCCTAGCCTGAGCGCCGCTCGCTGCAAAAAATTCAAACTCTGGTGCTAAACAGGACGCTTGATCACCAGCCCGGCGGCAGCTTCTTCAGCAAGACCATGCGCCGGCCCTGGCGCTCGATATAGCCGCCCTTGACCAGCTGCTGCAGGATGCGGCTGATCATCTCGCGCGAGGCGCCGACGCGCTCGGCCAGGTCCTGCTGGGTCAGCTTGTGCGGCACGACCAGGCGGCCGCTGACATCGGGCTCGGCCATTTCCTGCAGCAGCTTGGCCAGGCGGGAATAGACATCGTCCAGGGCCAGGCTCTTGACGCTGTCGGTCGAGCGGCGCAGCAGGGCGATCAGGTGACGGATCAGATGCAGGGCGAAATCGGGGTGCTGGCCCAGAAACTCGCGCATATCGGTGCCGCGCACCATCACGCACTTGACCGGCTCCAGGCATTGCACCGAGGCCGAGCGGGCCGAGCCGTCCAGGCTCAGCTCGCCAAAGTACTCCCCTGGGCCCATGGTGTTGTAGACCACCTCGCGGCCCTTGCTGTCGGTGCCGAAGACCTTCACCCGGCCCGAGAGCAGGATATAGAAGGCATCGGTGGTGTCCCCCTCGCGCAGCAGGGTGCTGAGCGCCGGGAAGGCGCGCACATCGCCGCGCCGGGCGATTTCACGCAGCATTTCGTCCTTGATCACATCGGTGTAGGGCGTCAGTGTCAATGTCATGATGTCAGTGCTTGAGGTGAAAACTCGGTGCAAGAGCGCACGGGGTTCAGGGCTCGGGGTCAGTGGCTATTGTCCGTCAGGCCAGCGCATCAGCAAGCGAGCACCGGCCAGGCTGGGGGCCTGTTGCATCAAGGCCTCACCGCCCAGGCCTTCTGCCACGCGGCGCACGATGGCCAGGCCCAGGCCGAAGCCGCGGCTGCCCCGCTCCTTGGGCCCGTCCAGACGCTTGAAGGGGGTGAACACGGCCTCGCGCAGCGCCTCGGGCACGCCTTCGCCATCGTCGTCCACAGCCAGACAGATGCGGCCGGCCTCGTCCTGCCAGGCCGAGAGGCAGATGCGCTCACGCGCATGGCGGGCGGCATTGCGCAGGCCATTGCGCAAGGCATACGGTAAAAGGCGTGCGTCGAAATGCAGGGCCTGGCTGCCGAGGCGGATGTCGGTGCTGAGCTGCTTGCCATCCAGCAGCGGCGCCAGGCTGGCCGCTTCCTGCTGCAGCAGCGCCGCCAGATCGCCCGGCGTCTTGCTGACCTCCAGCGCCCCCATGTCCAGGCGGGCCAGCATCAGGCTGGCGTCGATCAGGGCGTCCAGCTCGTCGATGTCGCGCTCGCAGGCCTGGACCGCCAGCTCGCGCCGGCCGCCATCGTCTTCGTCCACCAGGGCGTCGATGGCAAAGCGCAGGCGGGCCAGCGGCGTGCGCAGCTCATGCGAGACCGCGCCGGTCAGCTCGCGCTGGGTGGCCAGGGCCGTGGCCAGGCGCTCCAACGTGGCGCGGGCACCGGCGGCCAGCGGAGCGAAGAGGCGGCTCTCGGGCTCGCGGATGGTGATGTCAAAGCGGCCCGCCGTCATGCCCTCGGCCGCCAGCTGCAGGGCCCGCATGTCCCGCCAGACCGGGCGCAACAACCAGGCGGCCAAGGCAAACACTGCCAGGCCCAGCAGCACGGAGGCCGCCAGTTGCAGCCAGAGCTCACGCGGCACCTGCAACTGCCCGGCCGGATGGCCATCGGCATTCAGCGGCCCCAGGAGCAAGACCTGACCCCCGGCCTCGTTCAGGCCCGGCAATGAAGCGTAGATGCGGCGATTGAAACCCTGCACCACCAGCTCGCCACGGCTCAAGGTCACCAGATCCTCGGGCCGCAGGCCGGACGCGGGCACCAGGGTCACCGGATAGGCGAAGAGCTGGTCCAGCACCTGCACCCGACGCGCGCGCTGTTCGGGCGCCAGCGGAGCCAGCTCATGCTGCAGCATGTCCACGGTGCCGCGCATGAAACGGCGCACATAGTCATCGGTCACGCCGTCCACGGCCAGCATCAACAGCCCTTGCACCAGCAGGACCAGGGCCAGCACCGACACCCCCAGACCCAGGGCCACCCGGGTCATGGGCGAACGCATGCTTAGTGCAGGCATGGCCTGTCCAGCAGGGCGACCGAGACGGCGGATACAGCAGGGGCGGTGTGCATGTCCGGCCTCGAATCAGTCGCGCGCGAACAGATAGCCCTGGCCGCGCACGGTCTTGATGCGCTCGGCGGCCTGCGGGTCGTCGCCAATCTTCTTGCGCAGGCGCGAGACGCGGGCATCGATGGCGCGGTCCAGGCCGTCGAACTCCAGGCCGCGCAGGCCTTGCATGATGTCGTCGCGGCTGACCACCTGGCCGGCCCGTTCGGCCAGGAAGAGCAGCAGTTCGTACTCGGCCGTGGTCAGCTCGACCCGCTCGCCCGCGCGCAGCACATCGCGCGCCGCCGGGCGGATCAGCAGCTCACCGAAACGCAAGTCGGCGTCTTCGTCCGCCTCGCCGGCCGGCGCCACCTCGCGGCGCAGCAAGGCCTTGAGTCGGGCCAGCAGCACGCGCGGCGCCACCGGCTTGGTGATGTAGTCGTCAGCGCCGCCCTCCAGGCCCAGGACCTGATCGATGTCGTCATTGCGCGCGGTCAGCATGACGATGCGGCCATGGAAGACCGGCCGCACATCGCGCAGCACGTCGAAGCCGTCCTTGCCCGGCAGGTGTCCGTCCAGCAGCACCACATCGAAGGGCTGTTCGCGCATCAGGCGCTCGCCCTCGGGGCCGGTGGCGGCCAGGCTGACCTCGTAGCCGGCCTTGCGCAGGGCCTCGGCCACCAGCTCGGCCAGGCGTTCGTCATCTTCCACAAGCAGGATGGAGGAGGCCATAGTTCGGAGGCTTCAGGGCAGAATGTCGTGAGAGCCCGAAGTGTAGCCAGCCCGCTGCGGCCGCTGGGGCGGGTTTAATCCCGGTCTTGCCAGGCGATGGCGGCAATCTTCCAGCGCCGACCGGGCTTGACCAGCTGCACGGTTTTCTCGCCGCCGCCCTCGAAGGCCTGGCCGTCCAGGATGCCGCTCTTGCGGTAACGCAGCCAGACCTGGGCCACGCGGCCGCTGACCTGCACCTGCTGCTCGCTCACCCACTCGGAAAACTCCTGCAGGCGGCCACCCGGAGCCAGCATCTGCACGCGCGGCTCGACGAACTCGCGCACGCTCATGCGCTGCACGCCCGCCGCCTCACCGGGCAGGCTGGCGCGGCTGATCACCGCCTCGGGCAGGAAGAAGTACGGCAGGGCGGCCAGCGGCGCATGGCGGCCGATGCGGTTGTCGAAGACGGCAAAGAACCGGGCCAACAAATCGCGCACCTGCGCGTCCTCGCTCAGGCGGCAGGCCTCGCCGACGCCGTAGAGGTGGCTGTCCTCCGTGCTGTCGCCCAGCGGGCCGGTGGACAGGCGCTGCATACCGATGGCTTGCAGCACCCGGCCCGAGGCCTCGTTGAAGGTGGCCGTGGTGCCGAACAAGAGCGGCTCTCCCAGCACATCATGGGCATAGGCGCGGCAGGCCTGAGCGGCCTCGCGGGCGTAGCCGGCGCCTTCATAACGCGGCAGCAAGGCGTAGCCGATGTCGGGCGCTTGCAGATGGTCGCGTTGCAGCAGGCCGCACATGCCGACCACCACGCCGTCGCTGAGCCGCTCCATGGCCCAGAGGCCCAGGCCCTGGGGCCAGTACCAGTTGAAGAGCTTGGCCTCCATCCAGTCGCGTGCGGCGGCCAGGTCGTTGACGCCAGGGTCGCTGATATTGCGCTTCCAGCCCGCTTCGCTGATCTGCTCCAGCACGTAGTCCACATCGCTGGGTTCGAACCAGCGCAGACACAGCCTTTCCGTCTTCAAGACCCGCATGTTTGGGCTCCCTGCTTGAAAAATTGGACAATATGCCACCCTGCCCTGCCCCCACCTCAAGGTCATAGCCCCCATGAACTTCATCCAGCAACTGCACGCCGCACAAACCCTGAACGACTCGCTGCTGTGTGTGGGGCTGGACCCGGAGCCGAGCAAGTTTCCGGGCGCCTGGAAGGGCGATGCCTCGCGCATCTATGACTTCTGCGCCGCCATCGTCGACGCCACCAAGGACCTGGTGGTCTCCTTCAAGCCACAGATCGCCTACTTCGCCTCCCACCGCGCCGAGGACCAGCTCGAGCAGCTGATGGCCCACATCAAACGCGTGGCGCCCAGCGTGCCCGTCATCCTGGACGCCAAGCGCGGCGACATCGGTTCCACCGCCGAGCAGTACGCCCGCGAGGCCTTCGAGCGCTACCAGGCCGATGCGGTGACGCTCTCGCCCTTCATGGGCTTCGACTCGATCGAGCCCTATCTGCGCTACCGCGACAAGGGCGCCATCCTGCTCTGCCGCACCTCCAACCCCGGCGGCAGCGACTGGCAGAACCAGCGCCTGGCCGATGTGGCCGGCCAGCCGCGCCTGTACGAGCACCTGGCCCGTTTGGCTCAGACCGACTGGAACCAGAACGGCCAGCTGGGCCTGGTGGTGGGCGCCACCTACCCGGCCGAGATCGCCCGCGTGCGTGAGCTGGCACCGACCGTGCCCCTCTTGATCCCCGGTGTGGGCGCCCAGGGCGGCGACGCCGAGGCCACGGTCAAGGCCGGCTGGCGTGCCGGTGCCGGTGGCCGCGAAGGCCAGGGCGGCCCCATCATCGTCAGCAGCTCGCGCGCCGTGCTCTACGCCAGCGCCGGTGAGGACTTTGCCGCCGCCGCCCGCCGCGTGGCCCTGGCCACCCGCGAGACCCTGAACGCCGCGCGCCGCTGAGCCCCCCCGCGCGCGACTTCCTGCACGCTGTTCGCACGCCCGTGGCCCGGCGGCGAAATAGCGCCGCTTTACCGGTGCAGTCCCGATGTTCAGCCCGCGCGGAGTCGGGGAGACTGCGGTGTTTGTCGGGGGCAGGCCCCGTCGTGTGCGGCACGTTTTCATGCCGCCAAGCCAGGGCGCAGACGTGAGCAGCAGCAGCGGTACCGATTCCCTCGATGATTTGAGCAGCCTGGTCGGCCAGGATCTGAGCCCGGCCGAGCAACAGGCCGCGATTGAACGCAAGGTGCGCTGGCATGCGGTGCGCCTGTTCTTGATGACCTGCGGGCTGATCATGCTGACCGGCTCCCTGGCCCTGATGCTGAGCCGGCCTGGCGACGAGCCCCTGCAAGGCCTGCTGCCACCGGCCGCCTGTTTTGTGCTGGGCAGCCTGAGCCTGCTGAGCCTGTGGAAGCTGCCGCGCCAGCATGGACCCAAGGCCGTGGTGCTGCTGCTGTCTCTGGTGATCGGGGTGGCGGTGCTGATCGCCGTCTCGCGCGGCGTGGGCTTGTATTCCATCGCCGTGGCCGTGGTCGGCCTGATCGCCGCCTTCGGCACCGGCATGCTGGGCCTGCGCATCGGCCTGGGCCTGAGTGCGCTGAGCCTGGCGGCCATCCTGGGCCTGGCCTGGGCCGAGTACCAGGGCTGGCCGGCCAGCACCGCCGCCATCGAGCCCCTGGGCACGCGCATCGCCATCCACTGCCTGCTCTTGTTCTCGGGCCTGCTGGTGGGTGTGGCGACCGAGCGCATGGTCAAGCGCTCAACCAAGGCGGCCAGCGACCGCAATGCCCGATTCCGCGGCCTGCTGAGCATGGCGGCCGACTGGTACTGGGAGATGAACCGCGACTACCGCTTCACCCACCTGGCCGAAGACAAGCCTGGCAGCTCGGGCCTGGACCTGCAGGCCCGCCTGGGCAAGACGCCCTGGGAGGTGGAGCAGATCGGCCTGAACGACGAGGACATGGACGCGCACCGCGCCGACCTCGAATCGCACCGCGCCTTCCACGGCCTGGTGGCGCGCCGCCGCGCCATCGATGGCAGCGTGCTGTACGTGTCGATCAGCGGCGAGCCGCGCTTCGATGCGCAGGGCAATTTCCGCGGCTACTGGGGCGTGGGCCGCGATGTCACCGCCGAGGTGCAGGCCGAGCAGGCCATCCACGCCACCGAGACCCGCTACCGCGAGCTGTTCCGCCGCTCGCCCAGCCCCCTGGTCTTGCACCGCTGGGGCCGGGTGCTGGACGCCAACCCGGCCGCCATGGCCATGTTCGGCTACACCCAGCGCTCGAGCATGATCGGCCAGGACCTGTTCTCGCATTACGAGCCCGGCGATGACGAACGTGCCCGCCAGCGCGCCGCCAAGATCGAGGCCATGCCCGTGGGCGGCATGCTGCCCATGGCCGAGTTCCGCCTGCGCACCCTGTCGCGCCGCCACCGCCTGGTGCAGGCCACCAGCGTGCGCGTGGACGCCGCCAGCGGCCCGGCCACCCTGTCCTTCTTCATCGACCAGACCGAGCAATCGCGCGCCCAGGAGGCCCTGCGCCGCAGCGAGGGCCTGCTCTCGCATCTGGTGGCCACCAGCCCCGACGTCATCACCCTGACCGAGATCAGCTCGGGCCGCTACGCCATGGTCAACAAGACCTTCGAGCGGCTGAGCGGCTACAGCAGCGAAGAGGTGCTGGGCCGCAGCGCCGAGGAGCTGGGCATCTGGAAGAACCGCGCCGAGCGTGACCACATGCTGGAACTGCTGCGCAGCCAGGGCCGGGTTTCGGAGCTGCCCGTCACCTTTGTCACCAAGTCCGGCGAGCCCTTGTCCATGCTGATGTCGGCCGCGCCCTTTGCGCTGGACGGCCAGCAGTACGTGGTCATCAACGCCCGCGACGTGACCGAGACCGAGCGCACGCGCCTGGTCCACCAGGCGATTCTGGAGAATGCCTCGATCGGTATCACGCTGACCCGCGATCAGCATTTCATCCAGGCCAATCGCCTGGTTGAAGCCATGTTCGGCTGGCCGCCCGGCGGCCTGGTGGGCCAGCATGGCAGCGTGGTCTGGCCCAGCGCCGAGGACTATGCCGCCGTCGGCCGCGACCTCGGCCCGCGCCTGGCCCTGGGCGAACAGGTCGAGACCGAACGCCCCATGCGCCGGCGCGACGGCAGCACCTTCCTCTGCCGCCTGCTGGCCCGCGCGGTCGACCCCAACCACCCCAGCCGCGGCGGCACCATCTGGATCATGGAAGACGTGACCGAGCGCCGCCGGGTCGAAGCCGCCCTGGCCCAGGCCAAGGACGAAGCCCAGGCCGCCAGCCGCGCCAAGAGCGCCTTCCTGGCCAACACCAGCCACGAAATCCGCACGCCGCTGAACGGCCTGCTGGGCCTGGCCCGCATGCTGCAGCAGCCCGACCTGCCCGAGGCCACGCGGCGCGAGTACCTGGACCAGATGCTGGACAGCGCCGAGAGCCTCTCGGGCCTGATCTCCGACATCCTCGATCTGTCCAAGATCGAGGCCGGCCGCCTGACGCTGGAGGCCTCGCCCTTTGCCCTGCGCGACATGCTGTCCACCATGCGCATGGCCTACCTGACCCTGGCCCAAGCCCATGGCCTGGCCTTCAAGATCGACGTGGCGCCCGAGATCCCCGCCTGGGTGGTGGGCGACCAGGTGCGCATCCGCCAGATCCTCAGCAACTACCTGAGCAATGCGCTGAAGTTCACCGAGTCGGGCTCGGTGGCGGTGCGCGTCAGCACCCTGGACGGCGAGCGTGTGCGCATTGAGGTCAGCGACACCGGCCCCGGCATCGCCCCCGAGCTGCACGAGCGCCTGTTCGAAGCCTTCACGCAAGCCGATGAATCCACCACCCGCCGCTACGGCGGCACGGGCCTGGGGCTGTCCATCTGCCGCGAGCTGGCCACCCTGATGGGCGGTGTGGTCGGCGTCAACAGCCAGTTGGGCCAGGGCTCGACCTTCTGGGCCGAGCTGCCCCTGCCCGCCGCGCCCACCCCCATCAGCAGCCAGCCGCGCGAAGCGCGCGACAACCAGGACCTGCAAGGCCTGCGCGTGCTGATGGTGGAAGACCACCCGGTCAATATGATGATTGCCGTGGCCCAGCTGCAACAATGGGGGCTGGAGGTCTCGCAGGCCAACGACGGCAGCCAGGCGGTGGAGGCCATCTTTGCCGCCGCCAGCATGGGCCGGCCGTTTGACGCCGTGCTGATGGATGTGCAGATGCCGGTGATGAGCGGCCACGAAGCCACCCGCCATGTGCGCCAGCGCTTCAGCGCCGAAGAGCTGCCCATCGTCGCCCTGACCGCCGCCGCGCTCGTCTCCGAGCGCGACGAGGCCCTGGCCGCCGGCATGAACGATTTCCTGACCAAGCCGATCGACGCCCCCAAGCTGCGCGCCACCCTGGTACGCCTGATCGGCCACAAGGACAACGACCAGACGCGTTCCTGAGCCGCCGCCGGGCGGCCGCGGAGCGAGGGACAATCGGCCCATCATGAGTACCCCGCAACGCTCCCAAGCCCTCGCCCTGCTGCCCGACAAAGGCCTGCCCGACCTGCTCTTCCTGCTGCTGCATGGCGCCGGGGGCGATGCCTCGCAGATGCGCCCGCTGGCCCAAGCCTTGCGCGGCCAGTACCCGCAGGCGGCCGTGGTGTCCATCAATGCGCCCGAGGCCTTTGACCAGGTCACGGATGACGCGGCATCGGCACAAGGCCACCAGTGGTACTCGCTGCAAGGTGCCAACGACGACAACCATGCCCAGCGCGTGGCCGAGGCCCTGCCGGGCTTCATCGCCACGGTGCGCGCCTGGGCCGAGCAGTTCGACATGGCCTGGGAGCGCGTGGCCCTGGCCGGCTTCTCGCAAGGCGCGGTGATGGCCCTGGAGGCCGTGCAGGCCGAGCCGCAGCTGGCCGGCCGCGTGCTGGCCTTCTCGGGTGCTTACGCCACGCCGCCGGCCCATGCGCCGCAAGAGGTCAGCGTGCACATCCTGCATGGCCAGCGCGACCCGGTGCTGCCCTTCCAGGACCAGGTCACGGCCGCGCGCCGCCTGGTCCATCTGGGCGCCGATGTCACCGCCGATGTGCTGCCCGATCCCGGCCACGAGCTGCACGCCGAGCTGATCGAGCGCGCCCTGCACCAGCTGCGCACCTTCGTGCCTGCGCGCATGTGGCGCGAGGCCATGCAAGCTGCGGCCGACGAGGACGCTCAACCCCGGCATTGAGCGCTGTAGCTGCGGCTGCGGCAGGAGCAAAAGGCCTGAGCCTCGTGGCACACTGGCTGCCACAGCGCCCGCCGGGGCGCTGCTGGATCCGCAGACAGGCCCGAGGCCACCCGGTGCGGCGTGAATCACGCCGAACTTCAGCGCTCAGCATCCCCCTTTGTGCGGCCCAGTCGCGCGGATCACGGGCATGAACTCGCATGGAGGACTGCCTTGAACACACCCCAAGCCCTGCAGCCCCAGCTCCCGGAGCGGGCCGATCTGCAGCAACTCAAACGCCGCGCCCGCGAACTGCTGCGCGCCTGGCAGGCCGGCGAGGCCGACAGCCTGGCGCGCGCCGCGCCCTATTTTCAGCACCCGAAGACGGGCCAAACGCCCAAGCTCAGCGCAGCCCAGCTGGTGATCGCGCGCGAGCTGGGTTTTGCCAGCTGGCCGGCCCTGCAGCGCGCGGTCATGGCGCAGGCGCAAGCCCGGCAGCTCGGCCAAACTGCCCTGATCACCCGCGCCCTGGCGCTGGCCCTGGGCCGCGGCTGGGACAGCCCGCAGCCGGAGCGTGCCCTGGCCTTGCTGCAAGCGGCCCGGGTGAAAGCCGGCGCCTGCCCGCCCGAGCTGCGCCCGGCCCTGGCGCTGGTGCAGGGCGATCTCGATGCCCTCGGCCCCCTGCCCGCAGCGGCGCTGCGCCTGCCGCCCTTCGACGCACCGGCCCTGGCCTACGTCTGTTTCTCCAGCCTGCATCGCCTCGGCGAACCCTGGGCTGAACAGCTGCGGCAAAGCGCGCAGAGCCTGCTGGCCGGCACCCCGCGCGAAACGCTGAACCGCTTGCACATGCCGGACGAGGAGCCCGGCACTGGCACGCCGCTGCAACTGCCCCTGCTCTACGGTGCCATCGCCCGCGCGCGCAGCCCCGAGCTGGCCGCGGCCCTGCTCGCCGCCGGCGCCGAGCCCAACGACGGTGAGTCGCTGTACCACGCCTGCGAAGACCCCGAGCGCGGCCGCGCGGCGCTGCAGATCCGCCAGCTCTGCGCCCACGGCGCGCGCTGGACCGGCACCAACGCCCTGTTGCGCCTGCTGGACTTCGAAGACCCCGAGGGCCTGGCCCTGGCGCTGAGCCTGGGCGCCGAGGTCAACGAGGCCGGGCCGCAAGGCGGCCACGCCCTGCACCACGCCTTGCGCCGGGGCCGATCGCCGGCCTGCCTGCGCCTGCTGCTCGAACAGGGCGCCGAGCTCTCGGCCCGCGACGCGCAAGGCCACATGCCCGCCACCCTGGCCGCCCTGCTGGGCGAATCCGCGGCGCTGGAACTGCTGGCCGCCCGCGGCGCGCGGCCTGAGCTGCCCGCCGTGCGCGAGCGCTTTCTGGCCGCCTGCGCCGCTGCCGATGCACCCCGGGCGCGGGCCTTGCTCGCAGAGCTGCCCGATCTGTTGCATCACATGGACGCGCAGACCCTGCGCCTGCTGCCCGACCAGGCCCAGCGCCGCGCGCACGAGTCGGTGGCCTTGATGCTGTCCCTGGGCTGGCCGGTGAACACACCCGGCGACTGGGAGGCCAGCGCCCTGAACCAGGCCGCCTTCAACGGCGATGCGGCCTTGATTCAGCGGCTGCTGGCGCATGGTGCCCGCTGGGACGAGCGCAATGGCTATGGCGGCGATGTGATGGGCAGCCTGCTCCACGCCGCCGCCCACCTGCCGCAGCCCGGTGGCGACTATCTGGCCTCGCTGCAGCTGCTGCTGGCCGCTGGCGCGCCCCGGCCGGACGCGGAGGATCGCGAGGACCTGCCGGAGGCGCTGCAGGCCTGGTTGGACGACACGGAGCCTGAGCAGGGCCGCTGAGCGCTCAAGAAAGAAAAGCTGCTTCCGCTACAGTCAAGACCTGACCCCAGCCGCCCTGCCGCTTCGACCGGCGCCATGCCCAGACATGCTGTGTCTACTGAACCTGCCCGCCTGGGCGCCCTCAGGTGAAGCGCCCCAGGCCCTGCCTGCCACCTTGCCTGGCGCCTTGCTGCTGGTTCTGGCCCTGGGTGAAGGATGGCAGGCGCGCGAGCGGGTGGCCCAGCTTTTGTGGCCCGATAGCGAGACCGCCGAAGCCCTGCACCATCTGCGCGTCAATCTGCACCGCTGCCGCACCTTGCTCCAGCGCTGGGGGGTGGCAGATCGCTTGGAGACTCAGGGTTCGCAGCTGCGGCTGGAGCTACCCACGGATCTGAGCGCCTGGTTGAACGCCGCCGACGGGCCGCCCCTGGACCCCGAGGACTGGCCGCGGGGCTGGCGCCTGCCCGGGCACGAGGGGATGGCGCAGTGGTGCGCCGCCACGGCCCGGCGCCTGCACCTGCGCTGGCTGCAACTCAGCCGCAAAGCTCAGCCGGCCCAGCACCGCAGCTCGGCACCAGCGCCACCGGCACGCGAGGCCGAACACCAAGCCCTGCGCCACAGCAGCGCGCCGGCACTGCTGATCCTGGGGGAGCCGGGCGCCGGCAAGAGCACCTTGCTGAGCAGCGCCTTCCCCCACGCACCCTGCTTGCGCGGGCTCGAGGGCCTGCAAGGCATGCCCTACCGACCTCTGCTGGAAGCCTTGCGGGCACAGCTGCCCCGCCTGGAGGCCGCGCTGCAGGAGTCGGGCAGCCCGCTGCGCCCCTACCGCCTCGACCTGGCCCGCGTGCTGCCGGAACTGGCCCCCGATGAAGCCCTCCCTCCGCTGGACGCCCTGACCGCCCAGGCACGCCTGACCGAGGCCCTGACCCGCGCCTTCGAAGCGCTGACCCCGCTCGTGCTGGTCGACGATCTGCAGTGGTGCGATCCGGCCAGTGTCGAGTGGCTGCTGATGCTGGCCCATGGCGAGCGCCTGCGCTGGCGCGGCGCGGCGCGCCCGCATGAGCTGGCGGCGGCACTCGGCCAGACCCTGAGGCTGCTGGAGGACCAGGGCCGGCTGGAGAGGCTGGACTTGGCCCCGCTGGACCGTCAGGCGCTGGCCACCGTCTGCCAGGCACGTTGGCCGGAGCGCGCGTTTGGCGAAGCCCAGCTCGACCGGCTGCACGCCATCAGCGCAGGCAATCCCTTTGCCCTGGGCGAGCTGGTGGCCGCCGGCGCCGAGGCGCTGGAAGGCTCCGCCAAGCTGCCGCAACGGGTGCAGCAGATGGTGCAGCGGCGCTTGCACGCGCTGTCGGCGCCGGCACGCCGGGTGGTTGAAGCCGCGGCCATCAGCGTGCAGGCCCTGCCCGAGGCCGGCCTGCGCATGATGATGGGCTTGCCCGAGCATGCCGAAAGCGATCGAGCCTGGGAGCAGCTGCGCAGCGAAGCCTTGAAGGCCGGCATGCTGTGCGAGCGGCCGCCCGGCCTGGCCTGCTCGCACGATCTGATCCGTGCGGCCACGGTCGACGCCCTGCCGGCTGAGCGCCGCGCCGCCCTGCATCGGCATGCCGCCTTGTGGCTGGCCCAGCAGGCCTGGGCCGATGCCATGACCATCGCTGAGCATTGGCTGGCGGCTGCTGAGCCGCAGACCGCGCTGATCTGGCGCCACCGTGGGGCCGAGCAGCTCAAGGCCCGCGGTCGCTTCGACGAGGCCCGTGCCGCCTGGCGCGAGGTGGCCGAACACGCCAACGACCTGGCGCTGGCGCTGCGTGCCCGGCTGGAGCTCGCCGCCTGCGATTTCTACACCGACCTGGCGCGTGGCCATGCGGCCCTGCTGGCGGTGCAGGCGCAGTTGGTGGGCGTGGCCGACCTCGAGCAGCGCCTGCACCTCGAAGGCCGCTTGTGCGGCGCCCTGGTGGCCAACCGCGTCTACGCCGGCGATGTGCCGAGCGCCCGGCACCATGCGGCGCGGCTGCACGCGCTGCTGCCCGAGCTGCCCGCCAGCGAACATGGCCCGGCCTGCGAAGTGATGATCGAGCTGGCCCTGCGCGACAGCGACCTGCCCGCCGCCTGGCGCTGGTTCGCCCGTCTGCGCGAGGCCTGGCCGCAGCAGCCCAAGCTGCTCAATATCGAGGGCCATATTCATTGGTTCGGCGGCCAGGTGCGTGCCGCTCACGATGCCTTGCAGCGCCTGCTGGAGCGCCACCCCGACTACACGAGTGGCCTCACGGTCGAGAACGATCTGGCGGTCATGCTGGGGACGCTGGGGGAGCTGGCGCAAGCCGAGGCCCTGGTGCGCAGCAGCTTGCAGCGCTGGGCCGGTTTCGCCCAGGTCGAATCCCGCTCCAACGGCGTGCTGGGCGTGCTCCTGGCCGGACAAGGCCGGCATGCCGAGGCGAAGACCGCCATGGAAGCGGGCGTGCGCCTCGCTCGCCTGCAAGCGAGCGACTGGCTGGCCGCCGAGGGCCTGCTCAATCTGGCCCGCCTGATGCTGCAATGTGGCCGGCCCGAATGGGCCGCCCGCCACATTGCCGAGGCGGAGGCCACCCTGGGCGACAACCCGGAGCCGATCTACCGCTCCAAGTGGATGCTGAACTCGATCCTGGTGGCCTCGGCCCTCGGACAGACGCCGGCAGCGGCCCCGCTGGCCTGGCTGCGCGAACGGGGCCAGCAGCCCGCCCACCCCCTGGTGCAATGCCGGGCCAGACGGGCCGAGGCCGAACTGGCCCTGCAGGCCCGTGACGGCAGCGCCGCCCTGCACGCGGCCGAGCGCCAGGCCGCCCTGGCCCGCGACGCGGGCCTGCAGGAACTGTGGGCCGAAGCCCGCTTGCTGACCCTGCGCGCGCGCATGCTGCTGGGTGCAGCGCCAGCCGATCTGCGGCCGCTGGCCCAGGAAGTTCAGGCCCTGGCCGCCGCCAAGAGCTACGCCGAGCTGCACTGGCGCGCCAGCGCCTGGCTGGCCGCCCACGACGGTTCGGCCGCGGAGCAGCAGCAGGCCGATGCCGCCCTGGCGCTGCTGCGCGGCCACGAGCAGCCCTCGCTGTTCGATGCCGCGGCCGCCGCCCGCCGCGAACCGCGCTGGGACTGAGTACACCCGCCCCCCGTGCGTGCGGGGGTGGCCCGAGGCCGGAGCAGGCGCCTCGAGCCGGGCGCTGAGACGCCGCTGAGACGGCCGCAGCGCAGCATGGCCGGGCATTCACAGCCACCGCGCCCACCGCCATGAACACGATCCGACCGCACCGCCTTGCCCTCACCCGCCTCGCCCTGGCCCTCGTACCCGCGCTGAGCACCTTCCAGGTCGCCCCGACCCAGGCGGCCGTGGTGCGCTGGGTGGGTACCCATGGCGATGTCTGGAGCCTGGGCTCGAACTGGAGCGGCAACGCCCTGCCCGGCCCTCTGGACGCGGTCGACCTGGGCGCATTCAACACCCTGATCAACAGCCCGGTGGCGGTCTCCAGCGTGAGCGGCACCGGCACCCTGCGCATCTTCGGCTTTGGCAACAACGGCCTGAGCCTGAGCGGCGACAGCGCGCTGGGCGGCCTGACCCTGGACGACGGCACCTTCAGCAGCAGCGCCAGCACCGTGATCTCGGGCCAGCTGCTGTGGCGCCAGGGGAATATCAGCGGCAGTGGGCTGACCCGCGTGAGCGGCGCCGCCACCCTGGACCTGGCCGGCGGCGGCGTGCTCAGCGGCGGCCACACCCTGCTGCTCCAGGGCAGCAGCCAGGTCCGCACCGAAGGGTTCAACAGCTTCAATGCGCTGGGCATCAGCAGCAATGCCCGCCTGGTCAATGCCGGCTCCTGGCTGGACCTGAGCCGCGCCAACACCTCGTACACCAACCCGGTCGTCGGCAGCCTCGGCCATTTCGACAACCAGGGCAACTTCACCAAGGCCACGGCCACGGCCACCACCTTCGAACGCGGCGTCCAGTTCAACAACAGCGGCAGCGTGCATGTGGCGGCCGGCCTGCTGCGCCTGGCCGGCGGCGGCAGCAGTGACAGTGGCGGCAGCTTCCATGTGGCCGAGGGCGCCAGCCTGGTCTTCGGTTCGGGCGTGGCCGGCAGCAACACCGCGCCCAATTTCACCCTGGGCCCGGCCCTGAGCAGCGCCGGCACGGTGAAGCTCGACTTCGATGGCAGTGTGACGGCAGCGCAGGGCCTGCAGCTGGCGGGACGCACCGTGGTCGAAGGGCGCATGCGCCTGGACGGCGCCAGCAGCTTTACCGACCTGAGCCTCAGCGGCATCGGCAGCATCAGCCAATCGGCAGCCCAAGTCGTGACGGGAACTTTGAACTGGTCGGGCGGCGGCCTCAATGGCCCAGGCAGCACCCGCTCGACCGGCGTGCTGCAGCTGGGCAGCGACTTCAAGCAGATGAACGCAGGCCATCTGCTGATCGCCGCCGGCACGACCGAGCAATCGGTGCGTGGCCAGATCCGCATGTTCGACAGCGCGCGCATCCTGAACCTGGGCAGCTGGAAGGACCAGGCCAATGGCGACACCTTCATCTCCGGCGGCCGCTTCGACAACGAGGGCGTGTTCACCAAAACCACCCACACCCGCACCGTACTGGGCGGCTCGGGCGGGGTGTTCAACAACAGCGGCACGGTGAACCTCCAGGCCGGCACCCTGCACCTGTTCAATGCCTTCAACAACCAAGGCCTGATCCAGATCGCCGGCGGCGCCAGGCTGCAAAGCGATCACGCCAGCTTTGCCAATGCCGGCACCTTGGCCGGCAGCGGCGCGGTGCAGGCGCTGGAGAGCTTGAGCAACACCGGCACCCTGGCGCCCGGCGGCCTGGGGCAGCGGGGCCAGCTGAGCCTGCAGGGCGCGTTGGAACAAAGCGGTCGCCTGCTGCTGGACATCGGCCGTAGCGAGGCCGATCTGCTGGCCGTCAGCGGCGGCGTCAACTTGGGCGGCACGCTGCAGTTCGCTGTGGCCAGCGGCGAGCGCCTGGCACGGGGCAGCGAGTTCACCGTCATGAGCTGGGGCGAGCGCCGCAACAACAGCCAGTTCGACAGCCTGGACTTCAGCCAGGCCTCGGGCTACCGCTTCGCCACCCGCTACGACACCCGCAGCCTGAGCGTGACAGTCACCGCCATCCCCTTCGTCTGGACCGGGGCCCCCAGCGGCGGCTTCTGGGACGTGGTCAACAACTGGAACCAGGGCCAGGATGGCCTGCCGCAAGCGGGCGACACCGTCCTGCTGGGCGGCGCCGACACGCGCATCCGCAGCGTCCATTCGGTGGGCGAGCTCAGCGGCAACGGCAGCCTGCGCCTGGAGGGCGGCGGCCACCTGCTGATCAGTGGCCCCGGCCGCATCGGCGGCCTGGCTCTGCAGCAGGGCGATCTCAGCAACAGCGGCCAGCTCGTGGCCACCGGGGCGAGCAGCTGGACCAGCACCACCCTGCGCGGCCCAGGGCTCACGCGCATCGAGGGGCCGCTGGCCATCAGCGGCAGTGACTTCGATGGCACCCCCATCGTGCGCAGCAACCACACCCTGACCCTGGCCGGCAGCACCACCTTCACTGGCCGGCGCGGCCTCTCGGTGGGCGATGGCGCCACGCTGATCAACGAGGGCAGCTGGGTCGACCAGGCGCCGGCCAACACCACCCTGGGCAACTTCAACGGTGGCATCGGCCGCTTCATCAACCAGGGCAGCTTCACCAAGGCCTCGGGCACGAACACGCTGATTGGCGAAGGCTCGACGCTGCTGTTCGAGAACACCGGCCGCATCAATGTCGACGCTGGCTATCTGCGCCTCAGCGGCAGCCGGGTCAGCAGCACCGGCACGGTGAACATCGCCGCCGGCGCCGAGTTCAGCGTGGTGAGCCAGGATGCCACCCTGGGCGGCAGCGTGTTCAACGAGGGCACGCTGAGCCTGGACGGCGGCACTCTCGCCATCGCAGGCGACCTGCTTGTGCAGGGCGGCGGCCTGACGCGAGTGAAAAGCATCGTCAACAACGACAGCGCCTTGCGCATCGCCGGCAGCGTCGACTGGCATGAGTCGACCTTGCGCGGCAGCGGCAGCACCCGCATGGACGGCCCGGTCATGCTGATCGGCGACCGCAGCCGAGGCGTGCTCGGGGGGCAAACCGTGGAACTGACGGGCACCACCAGGCAGGCCGGCACGGGCGGCCTCAGCATCGGCCAAGGCGCGCGCGTGCGCAATCTCGGCACCTGGCTGGACGACGCCCCCGGCCGTGTGAGCATCGGCAACTTCAATGGCGGCGCCGCCGGTCAATTTGACAACGTCGGCATTTTCATCAAGACCTCGACCTTCGTCACCGAAATCGGCAACGGCCTGGTGCTGAACAACACCGGCACGATCAACATCAATGCCGGCACCCTGCGCATCAGCGACAACGCCAGCCTCACGGCAGGGCAGATCCAGATCGCCAGTGGCGCCCTGCTCGACCTGGCCCGCGGCAACATCGCACTCAAGGGTACGGTTCAGAACGCGGGCACCTTGGCCCTGAGCGGCGCCACGGTGCAGGTGACGGACAGCGCCACCGTGCAAGGTGGCCTGACGACGCTCAACAGCAGCACGCTCAACAGCACCGGCCACCTTGTGCTGAGCGGCAACACCGAATGGCTCACCGCCACCCTGACCGGCAGTGGCAGCACAAGGATGGAAGGCGCCGTCACGCTGTCGGGCAGCAACGGCCGCAGCCTGACCGGCGGCCACACGCTGGAGCTGACCGGCAGTACCACGCAGACCGGCAGCGGCAGCCTCAACACCGGCGGCGGTGCTCGGCTGGTCAACCTCGGCAGCTGGGTCGAGGCGGCAAACGGCAACGTCAGCTTGGGCAACTTCGCCGGCGGTGCGCTCAGTCGTTTCGACAACGTCGGCAGCTTCACCAAGACCTCGGCCTTCGTCACCGACATCGGCAACGGCCTGGTGCTGAACAACACCGGCACCATCAAGGTCAATGCAGGCACGCTGCGCATCAGCCAGGCCTTCAACAACCAAGGCCAGCTGAACGTGGCGGCCGGCGCGGAAGTTGCCAGCTCCGTCGTGGACTTTGCCAACGCCGGCACGCTGGCCGGCGACGGCACGGTTCGCACGGTCGGCTCAGCGTTCAGCCTGAGCAATACAGGCATCTTGGCGGCCGGCGGCCTGAACGACGCGGGCACGCTGAACCTCTTGGGTGGCCTGACGCAGCAAACCGGCGGCATCTTTCTGGTCGACCTGGGCAGCACGGCGGCCGGCGGTTTTGATGTGCTCACCGTCAGCGGCGCAGCCTCGCTGACCGGCACCCTGGCCGTGAACCTGCTGCACGGCGCGCACTTCAATGTGGGCGACAGCTTCACCGTGATGACCTGGAACCAGCGCCTGAACAACAGCCAGTTCGCCAACCTGGACCTGACGCAGGCCGGCGGCTACGGCTTCGCGACCGAGTACGGCGCCAACAGCCTGACGCTGCGGGTGACAACGGCCGTGCCCGAGCCGGGCAGCTGGGCGCTGATGGGGCTGGGCCTCTTGGGCGTGGCGGCGCTGCGGCAGCGCCGCCGCTGTGACGAAGGCCAGGCCTGAGCCTGAAACGCGCTCATCGACTCAGCCGCGCTGCCCCGGCCGCTCCATCGCCACCTCGGAGCGGCTGAAGCCGATCTTCTCGTAGAAGCCGGCCACGCCCTCGCGGCCGGCGCGCAGCACCCAGGTCATCTCCGGGCGCTCACCGATGGCCTGCTGGACCAGGGCCCGGCCCACGCCACGCCCGCGCCAAGCGGCATCGACCACCAGCATGGAGATGTAGCCATTGAAGATGCCATCGGTGAGGGCGCGCAGAAAGCCGATCACGCGGGCCTGATCGCCCTCGCCTTGCACGGCCACCAGCGCCAGCTGCGACTGGCTCAGCAAACGGGCGAACAGCGCCGGATCGGCCACGCGCGAGGCCCAGCCATTGGCGGCCAGCAAGGCGCGGGCGGCCTCGTGCTCTTCAAGCCGGATGGGGCGGATCTCCATCACGCGAAGCAGATGCGGCTCAGTCAAAACGCAGCTGCAGCATGCGCGGCGATTCGTGGGCCATATGGCCCACCGGCGGCAGGCCGGTGAAGAACAGGCAGATCGAGGCGTAGGGGTACTGGGCCAAGGGCAGCATGGGTGTGTCCTTGTAGTTGCGGTGCAGCAGGATCTCGCGGATCTCGCGCGTGGCGCGCAGGGTCTTGTCGGCACCGGGCTTCAGAACCTGGAAGCTGTGGGTGCCGGCCTCGGGCTCTTCGGACCAGGCCTGGGCGCTGTTGTCGCCCGACTTGATGGCGCCGGGTCCGTTGACAAGCAGAAAGAGATTGTCCTCAGGCTTCTCGCTCTCCGAGGCCAGGGCATCGGGCCGGATCACGGCGGCGATCTGGGCCTTGGTCTTCAGGCCGGCGAAATCGGCGCAATCGTGGCTGGCCAGGACCGCATAGCCCAGATCAGCCGGGCCGTTGAAGATCAGGGAAAACGGCGACTTCTTCAGGCGCAGCTCGCTCGCCTCAGGCAAGACCTGACCGCCTTGTTCGACGGACACCGACCAGACCGCCGGCGCGGCGAGCGCCGGCAAGGCCAGGAAAGAACACAGCCCGGCCACGCAGGCCAGCGAACGCAGGGACGAGAGGCGCACAGATTTCATCGCAACAGAAAGCAGGAGAAGGGTTGATCAAGGAAACAAAAAGGGAGAGCACGGCCGCGCTGCTGCCGGCCGGGCCATGCGGGAGCTGAGGGAGCGGGCGTCGTAGAGTCGCTGCGCGCTCAGCCCGCCCGCTGGCAGGCGGTCGGGCCTTCGATCGGCGTCGGACAAGCCACTTGGCTTGTCCTCGGTCCGATCTCAGTCAAGCACCACCTCGGTTCGCACCGTGCCGGCGCGCTCGGCGCTGGCGGTGAGGGCCAGGCGGGTGCCCTTGGGGGCGCGCACCACCCACTCGCCGATGGCGCGGTCGGCGGTGAGTTCGCGGCTGGACAGGAAGGCGAGCTGCGAGCTCTTGGGCGCATGGCCTTCCAGCTGCGGGCCTTCCATGCGCTCCTTGCCGCTGACCAGGCTGACGGTGGGGTCGGCCGGGGGCAGGTGGATCTCGAACATCACGCCGCGCACGACCTTGCGTTCGAGCGCGCGCTTGGTGACGTAGGCGGGCAGGTAGCCGCTGTTGGCCACGGCCATGCGGATGCGCCAGCTGTCGGGGCCGAGGGCGCGCACTTCCGTGCGCAGCAGCTCCAGCTTGGGCAGGCTGAGCGCGATCTGGTTCATCCAGGCCGGGAAGCGGGCGGCCTCGCGCTCGCGCAGGGCGGGTGGCGGGTTGCGCCAGTAGTTCATCTTGTCCCAGCCGCCGATCTCGACCTGGCCCAGCTGCGGGTGCAGAAAGGGCTTCCAGTCCACATGGGCCTGGCCGCCGCATTGCTCATCGCTCCACTTGAGCAGCTTGAGGTCGTCCTCGACGGGATGGTCGCGGTACCAGTCGATCCATTTGTAGCCCTCGATGCCGGCTTCCTTGTTGGGCGACCAGAGCTCCACCACCCAGAACAGGGCGCCCAAGTGCTCATAGACCCAGTCTTGCGTGCCGGTGATGACTTCCTTGGGGTGGTACTTGAAATCGTGCCAGATGCTGATGGCGGGGTAGCCGCTGAGCTTCTCGCCCAGGGCCGAGAAGCGTTGGTAGCTCCACAGGTCCTCGGGAATCATGTCCTCATCGCTCTGCGTGCCCATGGGCCGCAGGATGACGCCGCTGTGGGTGTGGAAGCTGATGGCGGCGCCGATGTTCGGGTGGCTGCTGATGAACTCCACCATGGCCCGCACCTCGGGCTCGCTGGTCGGGAAGGGGCCGGCGCCCAGCTGCTTGTACTCCTGCCGCCACTCGCTGGGGAAGTTGCGGTTCAGGTCCAGGCCTTCGCGGTCCTTGTTGACGGTGACGGTGAGGCCATCGTGGTTCTTGATGAAGCCCTCGGGGATCAGGCGGAAGTAATCGCCGCCGAACTCGCCGGGTTCGCGCGCCACCATCAGGCGCGGCTCGGTCGGGTGTTTTTTGTAAGTGCCATGCGGGTCGGGCACGCGCATGCTGAGGATGCGGCCGTCGCCGTCCACGTCTTCCGGCGTCAGGCCATCGACCGGGTGTTCGTCGTAGGGGTAAGGCCGGGTGCTGGAGCGGATATGGCGGGGCCGGTCGGCCAGGGCCAGCTCGGCGCCATCGGGGTTGAGGCGCGGCACCATGTAGATGACGCGGCTGTCGAGCAGATAGGTGATCTGCGGGTCGACCGCGAAACCGCTGAGCAGCTGGTGCAGGTAGTAGAGGCAGGTGGTCGAGGCGGTCAGCTCGGCGGCGTGGATGTTGCCGTCCAGCCAGAAGGCGGGCTTGTCGATGTCGGCGCCGCTGGCGGTATTGGTCAGCACCAGCACCCAGATGTCGCGGCCCTCATGGCTGCGGCCGATGGAGCGCACCGAGACCAGATTGGGCCGGGCTTCGGCGTAGGCAAACAGCAGCTCGGTCAGCGCGTCGTAGCGGTAGAACTCGTCAAACTTCGGGGTGGGCAAGGCGGCCATGGCTGCTCGTGGAGGTACGGGTGCGGGCCATTGTGCCGAAAGCCCCGAGGCCCTGGCCCCGGGACTGACCCTGCCACGGCGCCTCACCTCGCCCCGGGGCTCACTGCCCCTTGAACAAGCCCTGGAACTGGCGCGAGACCGGCAGCTTCTCCTCGCGGCCTTTGAGCGTGATGTGCATGGAGTTTTCGTCCACGCGCACGGCGCTGGCGATGTGGCGGCTGTTGACCAGCACGCTGCGGTGCACCTGCCAGAACAGCTCGGTGTCCAGCGTGGTCAGCAGCTCCTTGAGCGGGGTGCGGATCAGCGCGTCGCCGCCGTCGAACACCACCCGGGTGTAGCGGTTGTCGCTCTCGAAAAAGATCACGTCCTCGGGGGCGATCAGCTTGATCTCGCGGCCCAGCGAGGCCTGGATGGGCTTGGGCTTGGGGGCCGCCACGGCGGGCAGCAGCTGCTTGAGCAGGGCATTCAGATCGGGGCCGCTGCCGCCGTCTTTTTGCAGGCGCGCCTTGAGCCGCTCGATGGCCTGGCCCAGGCGGGCATCGTCCACCGGCTTCATCACGTAATCGACCGCCCCGGCATCGAAGGCCGAGAGCGCATGGTCGCCAAAAGCGGTGACGAAGACCACCTGCGGCGGGCTGGCGGTGGCGGCCATGCGGCGGGCCACCTCGATGCCGTTCAGGCCCGGCATGCGGATGTCCAGAAAGCAGACCTGGGGCTCATGGGCCAGGAAGTCGTCCCAGGCATCGACGCCATGCTCGCTGGCGGCCACGATCTGCAGCTCGGGCCAGAGGCGCTGCAGCGCGGCGCGCAGTTGCTCGCGCGGGCCTTCTTCATCGTCGGCGATGAGGGCGGTGATGGCAGATTTGGCGATGTTCATCGAAAGTCCTCGCAGGGTTTCATCAGGTTCGTGATTGAGCTTCGGGCGGTGAGGTGCGCACCCAGACCTGCGCCCGACAGCCCCCCTCGTTGCGGTGGCTCAGGCTCAGCTCGGCCTGGTCGCCAAAGGCTTGCCACAGGCGCAGGCGGCTGTTCTGCAGGCCCAGGCTGGCCTGGGCGTCGCGCAGCATGGCGGCCGGGTCCAGCGGCGGCAGCTGCAAGAGCGCATCCGAGGGCCCGGGGCCATCGTCCAGCACCTCGACGCACAAGCCACCCTCGGCCGGCAGGTAGGCGCGCAGCTGCAGCTCGCCACCGCTGAGCTGGGGCTGCACCCCATGCTCGACGGCATTCTCCACCAGGGTCAGCAGCACACCGGGCGGCAGCTGGGCGGTGGCGGCATCGGGCGCGATGTCGAGCACAAAGCGCAGGCGGCCGCCCAGGCGGGCCTGCATCACCTCCAGGTAGCGGCGCACGGCTTCGGCCTCTTCGCCGACCGAGAGCAGGGGCCGGTCAAACAGGGGCAAGGTGGCCCGCAGGTAGGAGGTCAGCGATTGCAGGAGCGGCGCGGCGCGATCGTCCTTGACCGCCACCCAGTGCTGCAGCGAAGCCAGGGAGTTGAAGAGAAAGTGCGGCTGAATCTGCGCGCTGCTGAGGCGCTGGGCCAGCTCCAGCTTCTGCTCGCGCAGGGCTTCGTCGTGCAGCCAGTCGGCCATGAACTCATTGCGCCACATGGCCACGGCCCAGATGGCCATGGTGTAGACAAAGCCGATGGCGCAGCCGCGGATCAGCAACTCATGATGCCAGGGCTCTTTCAGCCACCGCTGAGGCTGGGACGCCATCATGAAACCGAACACCGCGCCGAGTGGAACGGCACTGAATCCATAGGCCCGGTGCAGGCGCTTCTGGGTCGGGCGGCGCCACAGATCGGCACTGACCCACAAAGTCACCAGCCCCAGCAGCAACGTGCCGCAAAAAACCAGACGTGCGATAGGCCAAGGCAGCTCCAGGGCGGCCACCACGGCGAGCGCCAGCACATTCACCACGGCTGCCACCTTGATGGTGGGCGAGATGCCCGGCAGCGTATCGAGGCGCCGCCATTGCTCGGGCGTGAAGCGGTAGCGCGGGCCCAGGAGAAAGACCAGGCGCCAATCCACTTCGCGGAAGAATCCGCGCAAGGTCGCCCACGGCTTGTTCATCATGATGCGGCCCTCGTGTCCGGTGACCAGGGCAGTTGCAATTCGGCGATGCAGCCGCCCAGCTCGGCATTGCGCAGGCTCAGACGGGCGGCCTCACCATAGGTCTGCGCCAGGCGCAGGCGGGAATTGCTCAAACCCACGCCGCGGCCGGCGCGCACGGGCTGAGCCGGCGCCTCAGGCAGGCCGGGGCCATCGTCGATGACGCGCACCAGCAGCGATTGGTCCTGTTGCTCCGTCTCAATGCGCAAGAGGGCAGAACCGAGCTTGGGCACCACGCCATGCTCGATCGCGTTCTCGACCAGGGTCAGCATGAGCGCCGGCGGCAGCTGCACCGAAGCCACCGCCTCGGGCACCTCGATCTGCACCTGCAGGCGCTGGCCCAGGCGCACCTGCATCACGGCCAGGTACTGGCGCACGGCCTCCAGCTCTTCACCCAGGCTGAGCAGCTGGCGGTTGAACAAAGGCAAGGTGGCGCGCAAGTAAGCAGTCAGGGCATCCAAAAGAATGGCGGCACGCTCGTCACGGCTGCGCACCCAGTGCTGCAGCGAGGCCAGGGAATTGAACAAGAAATGCGGCTGGATCTGGGCGCTGCTGAGCTGCTGCGCCAGGGCCAAGGCCTGCTGCTGCTGCTCGTGCTCGCGCAGCCAGCCGGCCAACATCTCGTTGCGAGCCATGGCCAGCACCCAGATGCCGACCACGCCCAGCAAGACCAGATCCAGCGCCAACTGTCCGGCTTCTTCCTTGCCGATGCTCTCCTCGAGGCGCAGGGCGCCGGAAAACATGCCCATCAGAAACGTGCTGACGAAGGCCATCACGCAGACCCAGACATAGCCCAGGTACAGCGTGCGCATGGTCGGCCGACGCCACAGGCGGGCGGCCTGCCAGAGCAGAGCCAGCGCCATCAAGAAACCGACCACAAAGCCCCCCAGCTGCAGCGGCGGCGGCATCTGCCACGCGGCCAGCACGCCCAGCAGCAGCGCGTTGAGCCAGGCACAGAGCTTGACGCTGGCGGTGATGGCCGAACGTTGATCGAGCAAGGCCCACTGCGCCTCACTGAATTTGTGGCGCGGGCCGAGCATGAACACCACATGCCAGTCCAGCGCCTTCGCATCGTCCCAGGCCTGTTGCAAGCGCGCTTTCAAACGGCGTGTCATTCCCATCGGTGGTCTTGTTTCCTCCATCACGCCGGCGCCCCGGGCGGCATGGCCATGGCCAAAGGCAGGCGCAGCGTGGCGACGCAGCCGCCGGTCTCGGCGGAGTTTTCCAGGTTCAGGCTGGCCTCGTCGCCAAAGCTCTGGGCCAGGCGCAGGCGCGAATTGCTCAGGCCCACGCCGCGCCCGGCGCGCGCGGGCGGCAGCTGCTCGGGCAGGCCGGGGCCGTCGTCGATGACGCGCAGGTACAGCGTTGGGCCCTGCTGCTCGGCCTCGATGCGCAGGAACGCGGCGCCGAGCTTGGGCACCACGCCATGCTCGATGGCGTTCTCCACCAAGGTCAGCAGCAGCGCCGGCGGCAGCTGCACGGCACGCAGCGCCTCGGGCACCTCGATGTCCACCCGCAGCCGCGCACCCAGGCGCGCCTGCATCACGGCCAGGTACTGGCGCACGGCCTCCAGCTCTTCGCCCAGGCTGAGCTGGCGGCGGTTGAACAGCGGCAGGGTGGCGCGCAAATAAGCCGTTAGCGCATCCAGCAAGGGCGCCGCGCGCGCATCGCCCTGGTGCACCCAATGCTGCAGCGAAGCCAGGGAGTTGAAGAGGAAGTGCGGCTGGATTTGCGCCTGCGCCAGCTGCGCCTGGGCGGCCAGGGCCAGCTCGCGCTCGGCCAGCTCGCGCTGGCGAGCCAGGATCTGGTGGCGGCGGTAGATGGACACAAAGCTCACACCGCCCATGACCGTCACGCCCAGGCCCATGAACACCAGGCGCAGCCACTCGGCCTCATCGGCCGATGCACCGTGGCGTATGACCAGGGCCACCAGCACCATGCCCACCGCGCCGGACAAAGAGCTGCGAAACACACGCGAGCTGCTGGGCCAGGCCCAGACCCAGCGTGCCAGCCAGGCAAAGCCCAGGCCGGCACAGGCCAGCATGAACAGCAGCAGGGCCCGCCCCTGCAGGCTGTGCAGCGCCCCCACCGAGCTGAGGGCCAGCACGGTCGCCGTGAAACCAATCGGCCACCAGAGGGCGAGACCGCGCAGCGGCGCCAGGCCCAGGCGACGAATGCCGGCCTCGTCGGGCAGGCGCTCCGCCGCCGCTTCACAAGGCATGAAGCGCCCGCGCACGCGACGCCAGGCCCTCAGCCACAGCTCGGACGGGCTCATGCGGCGGGCACTCCCGCGGCCGCGGCCCAAGGAATCTGCACCTGCGCGAGTGCGCCCGGCGCGCGGGGCAGCAGGCTCAGGCGCGCCTGCTCGCCATGCAGCTGACGCAGGCGATCGCGGGAATTGCTGAGACCCAGGCGCTCGACCGGCTCGACCGAGTTCAGCCCCATGCCATCGTCCTCCACCTCCAGCATCACCTGCTGATCCTGGCGCCAGGCCCGCACGACCACGCGGCCGCCGCGCAGGGCCGGCTCGATGCCATGGCCGATGGCGTTCTCGGCCAGGGTCAGCAGCAGGCCCGGCGGCACCACTACCTCGTCCAGGCCGGGCTCGATCTCCAGCGCCCAGCGCAGGCGCTCGCCCAGGCGCGCCTGCATCACCTCCAGATAGCTGCGCACGATCTGCAGCTCTTCGGCCAGGCTGAGGCTCTCACGCTCGAACATGGGCAGGGTGGCCCGCAGATACTGGGTGAAGGCGCGCAAGGTGCTGCCGGCGCGTGGGTCCTGCGTGTCCACCCAGTGCTGCACCGAAGCCAGGGTGTTGAACAGGAAATGCGGCTGCATCTGCGCCGAGGCCAGACGGCGGGCCAGCTTGAGCGCATGGGCCTGCTCGTCGAGTTCGCGCAGGCGCGCTTCAATTTGCTGCGCCCGCATGACGGTGAGAAACAGGAAAGAGGTGTAGGTGACCAGGAAGGCCGACATGCCGAACATGGCCAAGAACGTCACGGCCTCGCGGTGCGCCTTGAGTCTAGCGATCCACTCGGGCGAGGCCAGCTCGGGGTGCGAGATCGGGAGGGTGGCCAGCACGAAGGCCAGCACCGCGGCATAGCTGATGAGGTTCAGGCGCCGCCGGCTGGGCCGGCGCCACAGGGTGCGCGCCAGTCCCAGCACCAGAGCCAGGACGGCGAGCACGCCGGCACTGATCCAGCCCGCCCATTGACGCGGCAACTCCGGAACATTGATGGCCAGCAGCACCAGCACATTGCTGAGCACATACAGATCGATCGACACCGGCCAGGGCTGCTGGCCGGCACGCGCCAGCTCCTCCTCGCTGAAGACGCGACGCGGACCGGGCCAGACCCATTGGGTCCAGTCCAGCGCGAGATGGGCGGGGTGATCCCGGGATGACGGCGCTTGCTGCATGGGCGGCAGTCTAGGCGAGGCCGAACGGCGAGGCCGGGCTCAGGCGGCGAATGGCAGGATCCTGCGGCGAATGGCGGGCGGCCCGAGGGCGGCGACGGATCAAGTGAGCAGCTCGCCGCCCACAAAGACCTTGAGCTCGCCGGGCTGGAAGGCCACCCAGGGCTCGTCGCGGGTGAGCGGCTGGGTGGCGATCATGGCCACGCGGTCCTGCTCGGTGGTCTGGGGCGCGAAATCGACACTCAGGTCTTCATCCTGCAAATGCACGCGGCCAAAGGGATGGCGGCGCAGCAGGTAGTGCAGGTGGGTGGAGCCATGGGCCCAGAGCGCCTGGCCATTGGACAGCAGCATATTGAAGGTGCCGTAGACGTTCAGCTGCGGCATCAGCTCGGCCAGAGTCAGGCTCAGCTCGGCAATGCTGGGCACGGTGCAGTGGGCCTTGGCCAGCTCCTGCATCAGCCAGCAAAAGGCCAGCTCGCTGTCGGTCTGGCCCACGGGGCGGAAGGCGGCATGCAGGCGCGGCTGGAAATCCTTGAGGTTGCCGTTGTGGGCGAAGACCCAGTAGCGGCCCCAGAGCTCGCGCACGAAAGGATGGGTGTTCTCCAGCGAGACCTGGCCTTGCGTCGCCTTGCGGATGTGGGCAATGACGTTGTCGCTGCGGATCGGGTAGCGCTGCACCAGCTCGGCCAGGGGCGAGACCCGGGCGCTGTGGTGGTCGACAAAATGGCGCAGGCCGCGGCCTTCGAAAAAGGCAATGCCGAAGCCGTCCTTGTGCTCATCGGCGCGGTTGGCCAGGCCGGTGAAGCTGAACATCACATCGGTCGGCACATTGGCATTCATGCCGAGGAGTTGGCACATGGTTGGAGTTTGGTGAACGGGTGAACGGGTGAATGAAGTGAAGGAGTCAACAGGTGAAGGCGTGAACTGAGGTTGGGATGCCAGTGAGTGAGGCGTACTCACTTGTTCACTCATTCACCGGTTCACTTGTTCACCTCGCTCCACTCACTCCAAAAACAATCGCTTGAAGCCGCGCAGGCTGATCAGATTGCCCGGGTTGCTGGTTTCATTCAAGACCCCGCTCATGCGTTGCACCAGGCGCGGGCTGCGTTTGGCGCGCCAGATCAGAAGATCGACCAGCCAGGGGTGGGCGTTGACACGGTTGGCCCGCTCGTACAGATCGAATTTGGGCTTGAGCGCGCGCAGGCTTTCCTCGTAGGCCGCACGGACCTGGGCATCCTGCCAATCGCGGCTGCGGCCCAGCAGCACGGCGTCGGCCGCCAGCATGCCGGTCTCCATGGCCTTGCCAATGCCTTCACCGGTGAAGGAGTAGGTGCTGCCGGCCGCTTCGCCGGTGACCAGCAAGCCCGGGCGGCTCCAGCGCGCGCCGTTGAGGGTGCAGCGCAGCGGCGCGCCCTTGAGCTCGCCCACCAATTCACCCTCGCGCATCAGCTCGGCGGCCGGTGGGTAGTGGGCGACGAAGGCGTCGAAGATGGCGCGCAGATTGAGCTCTTTCTTCTCGCCCTTGCCGCCGACGGCCTTGTGGCTGTCGGTCACACCGACGCCGATGTTGAAGCAACCATCGGGCGCCGGGAATATCCAGCCATAGCCCGGGCGCACCGACTCATGCCAGACCACATCCATGGCCTTGATGCGCCCCACCATCGAGGGTGCGCGCACATAACCGCGCAGAGCCACGCCACTGGGTGTGTGGCGCTCGCACAGGCCGGCCGCGGTCAAGGCCTTGGGCACGGCACCGGTGGCCAGAATCACCCAGTCCGCGCGAATCTCGTGCAACTGATCGCCGATCTTGAGCCGCGCCCCGCAGACCCGGCCCTGCTCATCCTCCAGCGGCGCCTCGAAGCGCGCCGGCGCCAGAAAGCGCGCGCCCGCATCCTGCGCCGCCTGGCACAGCATTTCATCGAGCTCACGCCGCGGCAGCACCGCCAGCGTGCCCGGCACCTCGATGCGCCCCCCGCGCGGCCCGATGCATGCCACATGCTGCACTGGCTGGGCCCGCGCCATCACCTGATCCAGCAGCCCCAGTCGCTTGAGCGCCGCATGGCTGTCCGGAATCAAGCCATCCCCGCAAATCTTGTCCCGCCCCTGCGGCTGCTGGTCCACCAGCACCACGTCCAGGCCGGCTTGCGCCAGCACCCGCGCGCAGGCACTGCCGGCGGGGCCGGCGCCGATGATGAGGATGGAGCAAGCCGCCGGCAGCGCGTTCGACGCAGCGGGCGGAAGCAAGGAAACATGGGTATGGCTTACGCCAACGGCGCCAGAGTGAATCATCAGCAGGGCTTCAAGAGAGGATTCGCATTCTATTCAGCACGAGGTCTCGAGGCAGGTCTCCCTGCCACGAAAAAGGCCCACTACCTTTCGGTAGCGGGCCTAAGTAACGATCTGAACCAGCGCCACTCAAGACGCTGAGGTCCTATCAGGTTTGATCAGAACTTCTTGTTGTACACCGCAGTGAACTGAACGCGGCGAGGAGCCGACGTGCTGATCGTGCGCATGTAGTCCGGACTGATGGCCGACTTGTCAGCACCGTTGTAGGTCTCGATCACGTTTTGGGTCACTTGCTGGTTGGTGACGTTGAAGACGTCCACCGACAGCTCCAGACCCTTCAGCAACTCGGGCTTGTGAGTCAAGCGCAGATCCAGACGCTGCGTCCAGGGCAGACGACCCGCCGTGCCACGCGGTGAAGGCACACCGTTGCAGTAGTGGTAGGACGAACCATAGCCCACCGGATCGTTCTGGGCTGCACCGTAGAGGCCCAAGCAGTTGATGGGACGGCCCGACATCACCGACAGATTGCCACCCACGCTCCACTGAGGGTTGACCTCAACGAAGCCATTGGCGCGAATCATGTGGCGACGGTCACCCGGCAGGTAGCCATTGGCGTACTCCATCAGTTCCCAATGGTCCCATACCTGCGTGGCAGCCACATCGGTTTGGGCGACATCAGACAGCGTCTGGCCTTCGGTATTGCCCTTGTTCTTGGACCAGGTGTAAGTCACCTTACCGTACCAACCATTGCGCAGCGGATGCTCCAAGCTGAAGTCCAAGGCGGTGTAGGTGCGATTGGTCTTGGGCAGATTGAAATCAGCCGCAGTCAAAGTCACTTCGGTGTACTGCTTGCGAGCGTTCGGGCCGGCATTCTTGAAGTCCACCAGGAACTTGTTGGTCTCGCCCGGGTTGAAGCTGGCGCAACCGAAACCATCCCATTCCGATGTGTCGACCTTGTTGTCCTTGGCCCACTTCTCGAAAGGCACGGCATCGCAGGTGTCATCAATCGTGCTCTTGAGCTTGCGATAGGTGAACTTGACGCTGCCCTTGTAGTCTTGGAACAGTGCCTTCTCAATACCCAAGGTCAACTCATCCTGGTAGGACGGCTTCATGTCGATGGCTGCAACAACCTTGTTGTCCTTCGACTGGCCATATTCGTTATTGGCCGAATAAGGCTTGGCGATGTTCACGCGACCGGTCGGCATGCCGTTGGCATCCACGCCGGTGTAGATGAACAACTCACGGGTGAAGGTCGAACGGCTGGCACCACGAACAGCAATGTGCGTCGGGATCTGGATCGAGTAGCGGCCAGCACTACCGTACACCTTGGTCGAAGCGTCACCAACAGGATCCCACACGGCGGAGAAGCGCGGGTTGTACTGGTTCTTCATCTCCAGGAAGACCTGCTTGTCACCATTCAGGTTTTCATAGGATTCACGACGCAGACCGAAGGACAAAGCCAGGTTCTTGGTCGGCTGGTATTTGTCTTCGATGTACTGAGCGGACTGATTGGAGTAAGCGTCCGTGGTCGTGGTGAAAATCTGCTCGCGACCGAAATAGCCTTGTGCAGCATACGGACCGTAAGCAGGGTTCGCCAACCACACCTTATCGCTCGTACCACCCAGAGGTTGGTAGTTGGGGTCAGCGGCGTTCGCGGCGGTGGTCTTGAAATACTGGATGGTCGATCCACCGACCAACTGAACACCGGCGTTGTTCGATGTCAGCTTGTTGTTGTCGATACCCGCCTTGATGGTGTGCTTGCCCAAGCGGTATTCCAGGTCGAAACGGAAGCTTTCAACGCTGTCCTTGGAATTCGGACTCAAGACATTTTGACCGCCAATCGGGTTCTTGATGGGGATCGTCAAGCCCGGAGGTGTAGCACCAGCCGCCGACGGGCTGAACTGCACGCCCTTCACCTCGGTGCCACCACCTGTGAAGATGTTGAGGTGCTTGGTCTTGCTCTTGCCGTACAAGCTGGTGACGGTCAAGTTATCGGTCAGTTCGCCAGAGTAACGCAGGATACCCATATCGGCACCTTGCGCCGTCTGGTTGTCGACGTTGGTGTAATTGGCCGAGAAGTTCTTGTTCGCACCAACTTCGCCCGTCGCATAGCTGTAGCTGTAGTAATCACGCGTGATTTCTGGCTTGTCGCGGATCAGGGTCACATCCACGCGATGCTGGTCGGTGATGTTGAAATCCAACTTAGCCAAGGCTCGCAAGGTCGTGGCCTTGTCTTCGGCAAAGCCAGTCAGATTCAGGTTGCCAGCACTTGCGTTGCGAGTTTGATTGACGGACTCAGCCCGGAGCTCACGCTTTTCAACAGCGGCAAACAAGAACAATTTGTCCTTGATCAGCGGGCCGCCTACATAACCACCGTAGTTGTACTCTGTGCGATTGTTCTCAGCGCGACGCAGGCGCAGAGTTCCATCAGTGGCAGGGTTCTTGCCGGTATTACCAAAGTACAAATCCACCGGCTTGTTGCGGAAGCTGTTTGGCGTGATCGAATATTGCGCACCAGCTTCCCATTGGTTGGTACCCGACTTGGTGATGACGTTCATCACGCCGCCCACCGAACGGCCATATTCCGAGCCGAAACCGCCGATCAGCACCTGCGCATCAGCAATTGCACCAAAAGGCAGTTCAGCCGAGCCCAGCTGTGTCAACGGATTGGTCGCGGGAAAGCCGTTGATGTAATACGCATTTTCCGACGGAGCGCCGCCGCCGATGCTGATACCGCCAGAGTAGCGCGAGTCAGCTTCCGTGGTGCCCGGCGCCATCAGGATGATGGCATTCAAGTTACGAGCCACCGGCAAGGCGGCCAGTTGTTGTGCGTTGAAAGAGGTACCGATATCGGCAGTCGACGTGTCGATCACTTTGCGGGTGCCGGTCACGGTCACGGTCTCCAGGCGATTTCCGAAGTCCAGCGCCGTACCTTGACCAATACGCACTTCCACATTGGACAAAACGTTGATCACCTTGCCGTCTTGCAACAGACTGGCCTTGTAAACGCCGGGGGCCAAGTTGGCGGCCACGATGCGGCCATCGGCTCCGGGCGTGATGGTCCGTTTGGCACCAGTTGCAACGTTTTCCAACAGCACGGACGCACCTTGCGTTTGCGTCAACACGCCATACACCTGACCCGTGGTGTTGGACTGAGCGTGCACGACACCCGTGCCCAGGGCCATGCTTGCTGCGATCGCGATGAGGCTCAGACGCCCCATGGAGCGGAATGAAGTATTCGACATGTGTATCCCTCTTTCTATCGATTGCTCGAAACGGTTGAAACACTCGACTTTTGGCCCAGTGTTGAAAGTCACGCTCTACAGGGCGCTGGGGCGAATTCTGGGTAGAGCATTTCATTTCAAGAATGCGGAACTACCCCCGAAGCGAAGCAGCAACATTCAGGGGTAAACGCGTACTTGTGCGATGGGTGCGTTTTTGGCTGCGAACGGCCAAGTGTCCGGACCGAGTTGGCTTAGATGTCCGACTCAACAGCAACCAGAGCTGCCAAAGGTCGGGACATGAGGCAGCATCCAGCCACCGAATGAGGGGGTTTTCGCCACACAAGTCGTCCAAAGAACGAAGAAAACACCCCCGCGCTGACTGGGCATGCAGCGCCGAAACGCGCGCGACTCTTGGGTAAATCAACCAGATTGGTACTTTTTCACTTTCTACCTATCACCATCGACACATGCCATTAGGCATAGCCCTAGATTCCGGCAATCGCACAAACCGCAAAACTCTCTACACAGTCCACGACTGGAGTGCCCCGAGCACCCGTCCATGACTGCGTCGTAATTTCAGAAAGCAAGGGTCGTCCATGGGAAAACACAATCGCACAAGCGCACTGCGCTTGACCACTCGTTCCGCAATCGCCGCAGCAACTACCTTGCTGATGGCTTCTGTGGCAATGGCACAGAGCTCAGAAGGCTCCATCTACGGTACAGCCAAGGCCGAATCGCCGGTGGTCGTCAAGAATCTGGACACCAACCAGTCGCGGACCGTCAAGGCCGACAACAAGGGCGCATTCAACTTTTCCAAGCTGGCTCCAGGTCGCTATGTCGTCACAGCCAATGGCGTGACGCGTGAAGTGGTGGTGCAAATCGGTTCGGGCACACAAGTGAGCCTGGCCGACTCGACCCAGTTGGAGACCGTGACGATTCAGGGACGTGCGTCCCGCACCAAGATTGACCTCAACACTTCCGAGGTCAATTCCGTGTTCAGTGCACAACAGATTGCAGCTTTGCCGGTGTCGCGCAATGTCAATGCCGTGGCCTACCTGGCTCCCGGCGTCGTGCAGGGTGACGATGGCCTCGGCGACGGCAAGCTGCCGTCCTTTGCGGGCGCCTCCGTGGGTGAGAACGGTTACTACATCAATGGTTTTGATGTCACCAACATCCGCAACTTCCTGTCCTATGCCAATCTGCCCTTCGAGGCAATTGCCGAGCAGCAGGTGAAGTCCGGCGGCTATGGTGCAGAGTACGGTCGCTCTCTGGGCGGCGTGGTGTCGCTCGTCACCAAGCGTGGCAGCAATGAGTGGAAGTCGGGCGGCGCGGTGTACTTCTCCCCGTCCCAACTTCGCTCCAAGGGACAGAACGTCTTGAACAAGGAGCCCGCTGGGCCCAACCTACCCCCCGAGGGCTACACCTTGTTCCAGCGTGACGACACGCGTGACTTGCTCAGTTACAACGTCTTCACAGGCGGCCCCATCATCAAGGACAAGCTGTTTGTCTTTGCATTGGTTGAGGGCCGTGAGGACGTCACCACCAATTTTGAAGCTACACGCGGCACGCGCACGGTGTCGAACAAACCCAACGGCATGATCAAAGTGGACTTCGCACCGAGCGAGATGTTCAACTTTGAACTGACTGCCATCAGCAACAAAGAACGATTCGAGCTCCTCGACTATCAGAGCGCTCGCCCATACTCCACGAGCTTGGACGGCACCGCGCAGGCCAGCGAGCAGACACAGGGCGGCAAGGTCGTGATCGGTAAGGCCACAGCCTACCTGACCGACAACCTGACGGTGTCCGCATTGGTGGGCACCACGGAGAACCAGCGCCTGAGCACCACTGGCGCGCGTGCCGGCAATGCCGAGTCACTGAAGTGCCCGCCGGTCGCTGACATCAACACCGCGTTTACCGAAATTGGTTGCTGGGGCCCGCCGTACAACTTTGTCGGCGTTCGTGATCCACTGGCTCGCCCGGTGGACACCGACAAGCGCAAGGCTGGCCGCCTGGACCTGGAGTACACCCTCGGCAACCACACCATTCGTGCCGGTCTGGACAATCAAAAGTTCACGTCCTACGAAGCCGGTACCGCTTGGCAAGGCGACGGCTACTACTACCGCTACTTCCTTGTGCCGGCCAGCGGTCGCGTCAACGGTGTTGATGGCTTCACGCCTGGAACACAGTACGTTCGCCGCCAACAGAACAGCTCCACCTCGGGCGAGTTCGAAGTGGTGAACAACGCGGTCTATCTGGAAGACAGCTGGAAGATCAACAAACAATTGTTGGTGTATGGCGGTCTGCGCAGCGAGTCGTTCAACAACAAGAACGCGGACGGAAGCTCATTCGTCAAGGCTGACAACTTGTTGGCTCCGCGGTTTGGCGTGTCCTGGGATCTGGCCGGTGACGGCTCGACCAAGGTGTTCACCAATGTGGGTCGCTACTACATCCCAGTGGCAGCCAACACCAATATTCGCGCCACCCGTTCGGAGTCCTTCATTCGGGAGTTCTTCACTTTCGCCAGCCGCGATCCGAAAACGCAAGCGCCAATCGGCCTGGGTGCATCCATTGGTTCACCGCAGATCATCCAGAGCGGCAATCTGCCGGACCCTGGCACGATTGCAGATACCAAGCTCAAGCCCATGAATCAGGATGAAATCATGGTGGGCATTCAGAAGTCCTTGAACAAGGAATGGACCGTGGGCGCGAAGTACACCCACCGCAAGATCAACGACGGCATGGATGACTTCTGCGGTCACTACGCCATGGAGAACTACGCCGCCGACAAGGGCTACAAAGACGCATTTGGAACTGTGGGCCTTGCGCCGTGCATCGTGGTTAATCCAGGTCGCGACGTGACCTTGAAGATGGACCTCAATGGCGATGGCAAGTTGATCGAAGCCACCATCCCCGCCAGCTACTTTGGTCTGGCCAAGTATGAACGGATCTATGACGGCCTAGAGTTGACCTTGGACCGACCCTTCGACGGCAAGTGGGGCATCAATGCCTCATACACACTGTCCAAGAGCCGGGGGTCTGCAGAAGGCTATGTCCAGTCCAACCTCAACCAAGAAGACGCGGGCATCACCCAAGACTTTGACTTTGGCTCATTCACCCACGGTGCTTTTGGCCCCTTGCCCAATGACCGTCGCCACGTGGTCAAGGTCTACGGCAACTACGCCCTGAGCGACACGCTTCGAGTTGGCATGAATGCGGTCGTGGCTTCGGGCCGACCCAAGAGCTGCATCGGCTTCGTGCCCGACACCGTGGCTGACTATGCTGAATCGAAAAACTACACCTCGGCATCGAGCTACTACTGCGGCGGCAAACTGAGCAATCGCGGAAGTGCCGGCCGCACGCCGTGGACGTCAACCTTCGATCTTCAGCTGGCCTACACGCCCAAGTTGGAAGGGAAGACCAAGCTGACCCTGCAAGCCGATGTCTTCAACATCTTCAACTCGCAAGGCGTGACTGAAACCAACGAGGTGGGTGACTACGCTCGCAATGACACCCGGGCCAGCCTGAACTACGGCAACGCCAGTGCATTCCAGTCGCCGCGTTCGGTGCGCCTGAGCGCCCGCATCGACTTCTAATCCATGCCGGGCCGGTCTACCCGGCCCATTGGATTCGAAAGCAGTCGAACAAGCCCGCAAGTGAAAGCTTGCGGGCTATTTTTGCGCCCGCCTCAGGCGAAATCAGCCCAGCGGCCCAAGCAGCAGTCAGGCGTCATTCCTGCCGCCGACCTCGCCCTGCCCATCAAGACGCCAGCCTTGCCGTCCAACAAAGCCATCGAGGCCTGACCTGGGCCATCAGCAGGTGTTGCTTCCGCAGAACAAGCGGGCCAATACCAGGCCACTTTGTCGGCGCTGATGTGGGCACATGTACGCCGGACTCTCGACGGCCAAGCCAGCTCAAGGCACACATCCGCGACGCTGTGACATTGCGCCCCCACACCAGGTGAGCAACAAAAAACGGGCCCACAGGCCCGCTCTATTCGTTCACGGCCTCAGGAGGGGCCGGCGGTCCGTCAGACTGAACCCGCCTTGACCTTCAAACGCCAGGCATGGAGCAGGGGCTCGGTATAGCCGCTCGGCTGCTCCTGACCCTTGAACACCAGGTCAAGCGCAGCGCGGTAGGCCGCCGAGGTTTCGAAATGGCCGGCCATGGGCTGGTAGGCCGCATCGCCCGCGTTCTGGCCGTCCACCACCGCGGCCATGCGCTGGAAGGTCTCGTGCACCTGGGCGGCATGGGTCACGCCGTGGTGCAGCCAGTTGGCGATGTGCTGGCTGGAGATGCGCAGGGTGGCGCGGTCTTCCATCAGGCCGATGTTGTGGATATCCGGCACCTTGGAGCAACCCACACCCTGGTCCACCCAGCGCACCACATAACCCAGGATGCCCTGGGCGTTGTTGTCCAGCTCCAGCTGAATCTCGGCCGCGCTCCAGCTCGCCTGCTCGACCACCGGGATCTGCAGCAGGCGGTCCAGGATGGCGTCACGCTCGGCGTCGGCGTCGATCTGCTCCAACTCCTGCTGCACCGCCTGCACATGAACCTGGAGGTAATGCAGGGCATGCAAGGTGGCGGCGGTCGGCGACGGCACCCAAGCGGTGTTGGCGCCGGCCTTGGGGTGGGCGATTTTTTGCTCCAGCATGGCGGCCATCAGGTCGGGCATGGCCCACATGCCCTTGCCGATCTGGGCCCGGCCGCGCAGGCCGCAACCCAGGCCGGTCAGCACATTGCTGCGCTCGTAGGCCTGGATCCAGGCGCTGGTCTTCATGTCACCCTTGCGGAACATGGGTCCGGCCAGCATGGCGGTGTGCATCTCGTCGCCGGTGCGGTCGAGGAAGCCGGTGTTGATGAAGGCCACACGGCTGGCCGCTGCGGCGATGCAGGCCTTGAGGTTGACGCTGGTGCGGCGCTCTTCGTCCATGATGCCCAGCTTCACCGTGCTGTCCGGCAGGCCCAGCATCTGCTCGACGCGGGCGAAGAGCTCGGCCGCAAAAGCCACCTCGGCCGGGCCGTGCATCTTGGGTTTGACGATGTAGATGGAGCCAGCGCGCGAGTTGCGGATGGCGCGGCCCGCCTCGCCCTTCAAATCGTGCAGAGCGATCGTGGTCGTGACGACGGCATCCATGATGCCTTCAGGAATCTCGCGGGTTTGACCCTGAGCGTCGGTGTAGAGAATCGCCGGGTTGCTCATCAGGTGGCCAACATTGCGCACAAACATCAGCGAGCGGCCGTGCAGGCTCAGCGCGCCGCCTTCGGGCGCGGTGTAGACACGGTCGGGGTTGAGACGGCGGGTGAGGGTCCTGCCGCCCTTGCTCAGCGTTTCGGTCAGCGTGCCTTGCAAGATGCCCAGCCAGTTGCCGTAGGCCAGCACCTTGTCCTCGGCGTCGACCACGGCCACCGAGTCCTCCAGGTCGAGGATGGTGGACAACGCCGCCTCCAGCACCACATCGCTGATGCCGGCCGCATCGCTGGCTCCGATGGCCGTGCTGCGATCGATCTGCACATCCAGATGCAGGCCGTTGTGACGCAGCAGCACCGAACTGGGCGCCACGGCCTCACCTTGATAACCCACGAACTGCGCGGGGTCGACCAAGCCGGTGCTGGCACCACCGATCAAGCCGACCACCAGACGGCCAGCTTCCACGCGGTAGCTGTTCGCCTGCGTGTGCGAAGCCCCGGCCAGGGGTGCGGCCTGGTCCAGCACACGGCGCGCATAGGCAATCACCTGGGCACCGCGCACCGGGTTGTAAGCCCCCGCGCGCTCGGCACCGCCGGTTTCAGGAATAGCATCGGTGCCATAGAGCGCGTCATACAAAGAGCCCCAACGCGCATTGGCGGCATTGAGGGCATAACGCGCATTCAGGATCGGCACCACCAGCTGCGGCCCGGCCTGCAGCGCCAGCTCGGCGTCCACATTTGCGGTGCTCACCTGCACCGCGCCGGGCGGCGACACCAGGTAGCCGATCTCTTCCAAAAATGCCCGGTAGGCCGCCATGTCGCGGATCGGCCCCGGATGCTTGCGGTGCCAATCGTCCAACGCCGCCTGCAAGCGGTCCCGCTCGGCCAGCAAGACCAGGTTCTTGGGGGCGAGGTCCCGGACGATGGCGTCGAAACCCGTCCAGAAGCGCTCGCTGCTGAGACCCGTGCCGGGCAAGACCCGGTCTTCGATGAATCGAAACAACTCGGTCGCAACCTGAAGGCCATGCATGGCAGTGCGGGCGGTAGCAGTCATGAGCAAACCCTTGCTGGATGAGTTAATGAATAGAAGAAAGAAGAAGACATTCAGCGAAACAGCTTTGACTGCAATTTAGAGCAAATCAAAGCGACTATTCCTGCATGGAACGCACGTTAATACCTGCGAAATTTGCACGAATAAATGCTCACTTTCTCTTTTTACACTGATCGTGCAACACAATCCGGCCATGGACCGCCTCAAACAGATCGAATCCTTCGTTTCCGTCGCCACCAAGGGAAGCCTGACGGCAGCGGCGCAGCTGGAGGGGGTGGCGCCGGCCGTGATGGGGCGTCGCATTGATGCGCTGGAGGCCCGGCTGGGGGTGAAGCTGCTGCTGCGCACCACGCGGCGGCTGAGCCTGACGCATGAGGGCAGCGCGTTTTTGGAGGACTGCCAGCGCCTGCTGGCCGAGTTCAACAGTGCTGAAGCCAGTGTCAGCGCGGGCGGGGTCAAGGCCAGCGGGCACTTGCGCATCACGGCGCCGGCCGGCTTTGGCCGCCGCCATGTGGCGCCGCTGCTGCCGGAGTTCCTGGCCAGTCACCCAGACGTGAGCGTGTCGCTCAACCTCAGCGACCGGGTGGTGGACATCGCGGCCGAAGGGTTTGACTGCGCCGTGCGGGTCGGCGATCTGCCCGATTCCAGCCTGATCAGCGTGCGTCTGGCCGACAACCGGCGCCTTTGCGTCGCAACCCCGGCCTATCTGAAGCGCGCCGGCGTGCCCCAACACCCCTCGGAGCTGGGCCGGCATGCCTGCCTGACCTTGAGCTCGGATGCCAGCCAGACGCGCGGCTGGGCCTTTGCCATTGACGGCGCGGTGCAGCACCTGCGGCCCAATGGCCGCCTCGATTGCAGCGATGGCCAGGTCCTGCACGACTGGTGCCTGGCTGGCCTGGGCCTGGCCTGGCGCAGCACCTGGGAGGTCGAGGGCGACATCGCCGCCGGCCGCCTGGTCAGCGTGCTCGACGATTTCGCCGCGCCGCCCAACGGCATCTACGCCCTGTTTCCGCAGGCCAAGCACCTGCCGCTGCGGGTGCGCTTGTGGATCGATTTCCTCAAGGCGAACTACGGTCGGCCGGACTATTGGGGCCGGCAGGCCTGAGGCCCATCACCCATCACGCCACACCGGGCCAAAAGAAAACCCCGGGAGGCAAGGGCGCCACCCGGGGTTGGGCAGGCGAGTCAGCTTACTTGGCAGCCGCAGCGTCCGCCACACACTTCTTGGTGAAGCTGGTCTTGGCGGCACCGGCCAGCTTCTTCTCGGCCGCCTTGGCCTCACAGCTGGCTTGCGCGTCGTTGGCCGCCGGTGCGGCCGCAGCGCCTGGGCCGCCGTCGGCATTGCACTTCTTCAGAAAGCTGTTCTTGGCCGCGCCGGCCAGCTTCTTCTCGGCGGCGGCAGCGTCACAAGCGGCATTGCCTGCAGCGGCGGCCGGGTTGTCGGCATTGCACTTCTTCAGGAAGCTGGTCTTCGCAGCACCGGCGAGCTTCTTCTCGGTCGCCTGGACATCGCAGCTGGCCGCAGCCTGGGCGAAACCAGCCACCGCGCAGAGCGTCAGGGCCAGCAGGGATTTCAGCGTCGTCGTCTTCATGTGCAAATGTCCTTCAAAGGCGTCAAAGAAAGGGAGGCAGGGTCAGAGGCAAGATCGCGTGGCATCCGCTCGAACTTGATTCCAGCACGGCAACGCGACAGCCTCAAGACGGGTTTACATGATGCGGCGCGGATGCGCCAAAGCCTCGTGCGCGGCATGCAGGCGGCGCACCAACACCTGGATGAAGGCGCGGTCGAATCGGTGCTGGCATTCCGGGCTGAGCAGGCCTAGCGATTCAGGAGTGAACGAGATGGTGATGCAGACTTCGCTGACCCGCACATCGGTGCTGTGGCGGCGCAAGTCCGGGTTGGGCGCCAGATAGGCCATCTCGCCGACCGAGGTGCCCTGACCCAGGGTCGCCACCTTGTTGCCATCGCGGAAGACATCGACCGCCCCCTGGGCAATGATGTGAAAGGTATTGCCTTCCTGGCCGCGCTTGTAGAGCGCATGGTCGAGCGGAAAACGCCGCCAGCGCGCCCGGTGCACCACCTCCCAGAGCTCCACGTCGCCAAAGTCGGAGAAGAACTCCAGTTCGCGCAACATATTGAAGCGCTCCGAATCCTTGACCTCGTAAAGCCGCGCCAGAGGCACCAACTGCTTGGACACCAGCTCCGACAGTGCCTTGGCAAAAGCCTCCCAATCGGCATAGCGCTCTTGCGGATGCTTGGCCAGGGCCTTGAGGATGACCGCCTCCAGCTCCGGCGTCACCCCACCCCGCAGGCCTTGCAGCGGCGGTGGCGCCTGGTGGTAGATCTGGTGCATCAAGGCCATCTGGCTCGGCGCATCGAAGGGCGCGCGCCCGGCGACCAGGTGGTAGAGCACGGCGCCCAGGGCGTAGATGTCGGCGCGGCAATCGACATCACCCCCCTCGATCTGCTCGGGCGGCATGTAGGCGAGCGAACCGACCCGGTGTACCTGGGTCGAGTCGGAATGCAGATTCAGCGCGCTGCCGAAATCACTGACCTTGACATCGGTGACCTGGCCTTGGGCATCGAGCACGGCCAGCAGATTGGCCGGCTTCACATCGCGGTGGATCAAGCCCTGGCGGAAGACATAACTCAAGGCCATGGCGCACTTGAAGCCGAGCTCGACAATCTGGTCCAGCGGCAGCAGGCGGTCGCTGCGGCAGAAATGCTTGAGCGTGACGCCCGGCACATACTCCATCACCAGATAGGGCGCGTCTTCCTCGGGCACGGCGTCGAGGATCTGCACCACATTCGGGTGCTGCAGGCGGCCGGCCAGCGCTGCCTCGGCGGCGTAGAAGCGCAGGCTGAAATCGCTGCCCTGCCCGGCGCGGCTGACGGCGGCCCAGGCGCGCATGCGCTTGATGGCCACCTCGCTGCGGTGGAACTCGTCGACGGCCAGGAAGACATCGCTGGTGGCGCCCTCGCCGAGGCGGCGCAAGACCTTGTACTTGCCGATGTGGGCGGGCAGGTCCGAAGCGCTCTCGAGGACGGGGACTGAATCCAGGGACATGCCAAACATCATACTGACGCCCGCCCCGTAGAATTCACCCATGATCCAAGCCAAGCAAGAATTGCTCGCCGCCCTGGCCGAAGCCATTCAAGAACTCAGCCCCGGCACCGACCTGGTTGCCGCCTTCGAATCTCCCAAGCAAGCCGCCCATGGCGACTTCGCTTGCACGGCCGCCATGCAGCTGGCGCGACCGCTGAAGAAGAACCCGCGCGAGCTGGCGCAGGCCCTGATTGAGGCCTTGCAGCGCCGCCCGGCCTTCCAGCGCTGGGTCTCGGCCCTGGAGATCGCCGGCCCCGGCTTCATCAACATCCGCCTGACCGCCGCCGCCAAGCAGGCCGTGGTGGCCGAGGTGCTGGGCGCCGCCGATCGCTTCGGTCAACAGCCCGCCAATGCGCAGCATGTGATGGTCGAATTCGTCTCGGCCAACCCCACCGGCCCCCTGCATGTGGGCCATGCCCGCCAGGCTGCACTCGGTGACGCCATTTGCAGTTTGTTTCAAACCCAGGGCAGCCAGGTCACGCGCGAGTTCTATTACAACGACGCTGGCGTGCAGATCGCCACGCTGGCCAACTCGACCCAGTGCCGCCTGAAGGGCCTCAAGCCCGGTGACGCCGGCTGGCCCGAGAGCGCTTACAACGGTGACTACATCCAGGACATCGCCGACGACTTCCGCGCTGGCAAGACCGTGGTCGCCGACGACCGCCAGTTCACCGCCTCGGGCGATATCGAAGACCTGGACGGCATCCGCCAGTTCGCCGTCGCCTACCTGCGCCACGAGCAAGACCTGGACCTGCAGGCCTTCGGCCTCAAGTTCGACAACTACTTCCTGGAATCCAGCCTCTACAGCTCAGGCCGGGTCGAAGACACGGTGGCCAAGCTGGTGGCCAACGGCAAGACCTTTGAAGAAGGCGGCGCACTCTGGCTGCGCAGCACCGACTACGGTGACGACAAGGACCGCGTGATGCGCAAGTCCGAAGGCGGCTACACCTACTTCGTGCCCGATGTGGCCTACCACATCGACAAGTTCCAGCGCGGCTACACCAAGTGCATCAACGTCCAGGGCACCGACCACCACGGCACCATCGCCCGGGTGCGCGGCGGCCTGCATGCGGCCGATGTGGGCATTCCGCAGGGCTTCCCGGACTACGTGCTGCACAAGATGGTCACGGTGATGAAGGGCGGCGAAGAGGTCAAGATCTCCAAGCGCGCCGGCTCCTACGTCACCCTGCGCGACCTGATCGACTGGACCAGCCGCGACGCCGTGCGCTTCTTCCTCATCAGCCGCAAGGCCGACACCGAGTTCATCTTCGACGTCGACCTGGCGCTGAAGCAAAACGACGAGAACCCGGTGTTCTACGTCCAGTATGCGCACGCCCGCATCTGTTCGGTGATTCGCAACTGGGTGGCCCGCGGTGGCGACGAAAGCACCCTGGCCCAGGCCGACCTCAGCCTGCTGACGGCGCCCACCGAGGCGGCCCTGATGCTCAAGCTGGCCGAGTACCCGGCCATGCTGTCAGGCGCGGCCGCCGGTCTGGCCCCACACGATGTGGCTTTCTATCTGCGCGACTTGGCCGGTAGCTATCACAGCTACTATGCGGCTGAGCGCGTGCTGGACCAGGCGCCCGAGCTGAGCGCAGCCCGGGTGGCCCTGCTGGCCGCCACGCGCCAGGTCCTGCGCAATGCCCTGGCGGTTCTGGGGGTCAGCGCACCCGAGGTGATGTCCCGCGAAGCGAACCCTGAAGCGACGGAGAAGGCATGAGCACGGCTCAATCTGGCAGCAGCAACAACAGCAAGAACGGCAACAAGAGCAAACAACAACGGGGCGGTTTTGTCCTCGGCCTGATCGTCGGCTTGCTGCTGGGTCTGGCCGTGGCGCTCGGCGTGGCGCTCTACATCGCCAAGGTGCCCATCCCCTTCATCGACAAGGTGCCCCAGCGCACGGCCGAGCAGGATGCGGCCGAAGCCCAGCGCAACAAGAACTGGGACCCCAACGCCCCCCTGGCCGGCAAGGCCAGCGCCAAGGCGGCCAGCGGCGTGGTCAGTGGCGCCCCGGCGCCCGCGCCGGCGGTGGTGGCTCCGGCCGCCCCTGCCGCCGTGACAACGCCTGCGCCCGCTCCAGCTGCCTCCACAGCGGCAGCACCGGCCACCAAGCCTACTGACAAGGCCGCCGACAAGGCTGCCGAGAAGGCCACCGACAAATCCCCGGCCGACAAAAAGGCCGAGGCCAAGGCAGCTGCCGCCAGCGCCGCCGCAGCCGCGGCCGATCCCAACCTCTACTTCGTGCAGGCCGGCGCCTATGTGAAGAACGAGGACGCCGAGCAGCAACGCGCCCGCCTGGCCTTGCTGGGCTTCAGCGCCAAGGTCATGGAAAAGGAACAATCGGGTCGCACCGTGTTCCGCGTGCGTATCGGCCCCATCGACAGCCGCGATGAAGCCGAGGGCATGCAGCGCAAGATCGAAGCCGCCGGCATCGAAGCCAATCTGGTCGGCGTCAAGCGCTGATCGTCTGTCCATCACCCAGGGCCTGCAGAGGCCTCTTGTGTCCACCGAGATGAACGAGAAGATGAAGATGATGAAACGTCGCGAGTTTTCTGCCCTGTTGTCGACGCCTCTGGCTCTGGGCGGCCTGAGCCTGGCCCCGCAGCTGGCCCTGGCGCAAACCGACCCCTTTGCCGGCAAGTACCAGACCCTGGCCCAGGCCCTGCCCGTGGCCGTGCCGGGCAAGATCGAAGTGGTCGAGTTCTTCTGGTACGGCTGCCCGCATTGCTATGCCTTCGAGCCGGTGCTCGCGCCCTGGATCAAGCAGCTGCCGGCCGATGTGGCCTTCCGCCGCGTGCATGTGGGCTTCAACGCCATGATCAAGCAGCACCAGAAGCTGTTCTACGCCCTGGAAGCCCTGGGCAAAGCGGCCGAGCTGCAGGACAAGATCTTCAACGCCTTCCATGAGCTGCGCCTCGATCTCAACGATGAGAAGAGCATCACCGATCTGGTGGTGAAGCTGGGTGTGGACGGCGCCAAGTTCAAGGACGCCTACAACGCCTTCGGCGTGGTCACCAAGGCCGGCCAGGGCACCAAGCTGTCCGAGGCCTACCGCATCGACGGCGTGCCCGCCCTGGGCATTGGCGGCCGCTACCTGACCTCGCCCTCGATCGCCGGCCTGCGTGGCGACAACGAACAGGCCAACGGCCGCCGCGCCCTGGCCGTGGCCGACCACCTGATCCAGCTGGCCCGCGCCAGCAAGGGCTGATCGTTCTTCCTGCTCTGCTGTCCTCAACTCATTGAACCCTGAACCGCGCCAGCGCCCGCCCCGATATGAAGACCTTGATCTCTCGCCGTGAGTTCTCTTCGACCCTCGGGCTGGCCATGGCCGCCCTGCCGACCCTGAGCCGGGCTCAGGGGGCGGCGCCGGTGGAAGGCAAACACTATCTGCGCCTGGCTCAGCCGCTGCCGAGCACACCGGGCAAGATTGAGGTGATCGAGTTCTTCCTCTACACCTGCCAGCACTGCTTCGCCTTCGACCCTCATGTCAGCGCCTGGGCCAAGCAGTTGCCGGCCGATGTGAGCTTCCGCCGGGTCCATGTGGGTGTGGGCGCCATGCACAAGCTGCACCAGCGCCTGATGTTCGCGCTGGAAAGTCTCGGCCGCCTGGGCGATTTCCACGAATCCGTGTTCAAGGCCATCCATGTCCAGCGTCTGGACCTCAGCGATGAGAAGGCCATCACCCAATTCGCCGTCAGCCTCGGCCTGGAAGAGGCCAAGTTCAAGGCGGCCTTCAACTCCTTCACCGCCAACAGCCGGATGGCGCAATCGGCCCAGCTGGCCGCTGCCTACCGTGCGGAGACGGTGCCAGCCCTGGGCATCGGCGGCCGTTTCCTGACCAGCCCCAGCCTGGCCGCTGGCCCGGGGCAGAGCGCCGCGGTGGGCCACCAGGCCGCCCTCGCCCTGAGCAACCATCTGATCCAACAGCTGCGCGGCGGCAAGGCCTGATGAATGGATGGCACCGGACGCACCGCGGCGTGATGCTCACGCTTCACGCACGGCGGGCGCTCCGGGCTGACCCAGGCCCGTACTAGAATGGCCTGCAAGTTTTGTGCCGCCTTCACGGGCGGCGAACGCGTGCTCGCTTGATTCGATTGCCCGGCCTGCCCCCTCCTCCATCCCTCCTGCTGCTGCCCATGAAGCTGTCACCGCGCTTTTCCGTCTTGCCCGGCTTGCTGGCAGCCTTGCTGCTGGGCGGGGCCTCGACTTCGGGCTGGGCGGAAAAAGGCGACCGCGCCAAGCCGCTGAACATCAGCTCCAAGAACGGCGGCAGCGTCGAGATCGCCAAGCAGCGCACCGAGTTCAACGGTGATGTGGTGCTGAGCAAGGGCAGCCTGGTGCTGCGCGCCGAGAAGCTCGATGTGCGCGAAACCGGCGACGGCTACTACCAGGTCTATGCCAATGGCCAGACCGGCAAGCAGGTCAGCTTCCGCCAGGCGCGCGATGTGCCGGGCGAGGCCATCGAAGGCCTGGCCGACCAGCTTGAATACGACACCCGCAGCGACACCGTGCGCTTCATCGGCAATGCCGTGGTGCGCCGCCTGCAGGGCACGACGGTGGCCGACGAGGTGACCGGCGCAGTCATCCTGTTCGACAACCGCAGCGAGGTCTTCACCCTCGAGGGCGGCCAGACCTCGCCCCACCCGAGCGGCCGGGTCCGTGTGGTGATGATGCCGCGCGGCGGCGCGCCCGAGGCCGCCTCGGCACCCGCGGCCGCGGCCTCCGGCGTGCAACTCAAGCCCAGCACCAGCCTGAGCCCCCGCAAAGCGCCATGAGCAGCAGCAACAGCAGCGTCGCCAGCCCCCATCACGCGCCCGTGGCCGCCCTCGAATCCGGCCCGCGCAGCCGCCTGGAAGCCGAGGGCCTGGCCAAGAGCTACGGCGTGCGCCGCGTGGTCAAGAACGTGCATCTGGGCGTCAACAGCGGCGAGGTGGTTGGCCTGCTGGGCCCCAACGGCGCCGGCAAGACCACCAGCTTCTACATGATCGTGGGCCTGGTGCGCGCCGACGCCGGCGAGATCCACATCGACGGCCAATCGGTCGAGCACCTGCCCATCCACCAGCGCGCCCGCCTGGGACTGAGCTATCTGCCGCAGGAGGCCTCGATCTTCCGCAAGCTCACGGTGGAACAGAACATCCGCGCCGTGCTGGAGCTGCAGCGCGACGAGCAGGGCCGCGCGCTGAAAGAGCCGCGCATCAAGGAGCTGCTGGAAGCGCTGCTGCACGACCTCAGCATCGAGAAGCTGCGCGACAGCCCGGCGCCGGCGCTCTCGGGCGGCGAACGCCGCCGCGTCGAGATCGCCCGCGCCCTGGCCACGCAACCGCGCTTCATCCTGCTGGACGAACCCTTCGCCGGCGTGGACCCGATCGCGGTGCTGGAGATCCAGCGCATCATCGGTTTCCTGAAAGCGCGCCAGATCGGCGTGCTGATCACCGACCACAATGTGCGCGAGACCCTGGGCATCTGCGACCGGGCCTACATCATCAGCGAGGGCTCGGTGCTGGCCGAGGGCACGCCGGACGAGATCGTGGCCAACGCCGATGTGCGCAAGGTCTATCTCGGCGAACATTTCCGCATGTAGAGCCGGCCATGGATGCCTACACGCCCGCTGCCACGGCAGCCCCGCGCGGGGCTGATGCAGGGATTCCTGCATCTCACGACTGCCCCTGAGCCCGCGCCATGAAGCAGTCACTCCAGGTTCGACTGAGCCAGCATCTGGCCTTGACGCCGCAGCTGCAGCAATCGATCCGCCTGCTGCAACTGTCCACGCTGGAGCTGAATCAGGAAGTCGAGCAGATGCTGGCGCAGAACCCGCTGCTCGAAACCGAAGAAGACTTCTCCGTCGCCACGCCCGAGCTGCCCGAGCTGCGCCCGGCCAGCGCCGCCGAGGACAGCGGCGCCGACCGTGAGCTGGGCGGCGGCGCCGAGGCCGAGGCCACACCCGAGCTGCAGGCCGAAGACTTCGGCAGCACCGAACGCGAGGACTGGGAGAACGGCACCGAGGGCGACGATTTCGACGGCATCCGCGAACTGCCCAGCAACAGCGGCAGCGGCTCGGGCAGCAACGATGAAGACGGCGAACGCAGCGACCAGGAATCGGCCGAGATCAGCCTGCAAGAGCATCTGGTCCAGCAGATGGCCGGCATGCACCTCAGCGATACCGACCAGCTTGCGCTACGCCTGCTGATCGACTCTCTCAACGAGGACGGCTATCTCGAGGACAGCCTGGAAGCCATCGCCGAGGCCCTGGTGCCGGACGGTGACGAGGACAGCGCCGCCGAGCGCGAGGAGCTGCTCGACCACCTGCGCATCGCCCTCAAATGGCTGCACCACATGGACCCGCCCGGCGTCGGTGCCCGCGAGCTGACGGAATGCCTGGAGCTGCAGCTGCGCCAGCTGCCGCGCAGCGCGCCGCAGGTGATCGCCATCATGATCTGCAAAAAGCACTTGGACCTGCTGGCCAAGCGCGACAGCCGCCGCCTGATGCTGCTGACCGGCGCCGACGATGCCTTGCTGCGTGAAGCGCAAGCCCTGATCGTGGCCCTGGAGCCCAAGCCCGGCCGGCGCTTTGCCCGCGGCCAGGCGCCGGCGGTGATCCCGGACGTGATCGTGCGCAAGGTCGGCCGCGAGCTGCGCGTCATCATCAACCCCGAGGTCGCGCCCAAGCTGCGCATCAACGAGCTCTACGCCAACGCCCTGCGCCAGACGCGCGGCGGCATCAGCAACAGCGCCCTGGGCGGCCAGCTGCAGGAGGCACGCTGGTTCATCAAGAACATCCAACAGCGCTTCGACACCATCCTGCGCGTCTCCACCGCCATCGTCGAGCGGCAAAAAGGTTTCTTCAGCCACGGCGCCGTGGCCATGAAGCCCCTGGTGCTGCGCGAGATCGCCGATGAGCTGGGCCTGCACGAATCGACCATCTCGCGCGTGACCACGGCCAAGTACATGGCCACGCCCTTCGGCACCTTCGAGCTCAAGTATTTCTTCGGCTCGGGCCTGTCCACCGAGGCCGGCGGCGAGGCCTCCAGCACCGCCGTACGCGAGCTGATCAAGCAGTTCATCGCCGCCGAGAACCCGGCCAAACCCCTTTCCGACAGCGCCCTGGCCAGCATGCTGGAAGAGCAAGGCATCCAGGTCGCGCGCCGCACCGTCGCCAAATACCGCGAAGGCATGCACATCGGGACGACGACGATGCGGCGGGTGGTTTGAAGGTTGAAGCTTGAGTGAACGGGTGAATCAGTAAACTGGTGAACCACACCCCACGATTCACCATTCACCTGTTCACCTGTTCACCTGTTCACCCGTTCACCCGTTCACCCCCAAACGTGAACACGCACACCGATTTCAGGTGAATCCCATTTCGAGACATGCCATCATGCCGCTGACTTGGATCGTTACTTGAAAGGTCTGCCGTGAACACCACCCTCCGCTCCCCGGCCGGCGCCCGCCTGCCCGCGCTGCTGATACTCGCCGCCAACCTGGCCTGGGCCGCCCCCTCCCAAGCTCAGGCTCAGGCCACAAGCAGCAGTGCCGCCACCAGCTACAGCCGCGTGATCGCCTTCGGCGACAGCCTCTCGGACAACGGCAATTTCTACCGCGCCACCAGCGGCGCCGTGCCCCAGCCGGGCAACTATTTCCAGGGTCGTTTTTCCAACGGCCAGGTGGCCGTCGAGCACCTCGCCCAAGGCCTGGGCGTGAGCCTGCAGGACTACGCCTGGGGCGGTGCCCAAACCGGCTGGCTCAACGGCGCGGCGGTGGCCGCAGGCGCCCCGGCCGCCTTGCAGAACACGGGCATGCTCTCGCAAGTGGGCGCCTTCCAGTCCGGCCTGGCTGGCTCGGCCGCCGACAGCCAGGCCCTTTACGTGCTCTGGGGCGGGGCCAATGATTTCCAGTACCTGGGTTTCTCGCAGGCCACGGCGCAAGCGGCCATCCAGAACCTCAGCAGCGCGGTGCAGACCCTCTACGGCCTGGGTGCGCGCAGCTTCCTGATGCCAGGCCTGCCCGACCTGGGCCAGACACCGGCCGGCCTGTCGTCCGGCCTGTCGGGCCAGCTCCACCAGCTCTCCCTGGGCTTCAACTTTGGCCTGAATCAGGCCATCGGCCAGCTGCGCACCTTGCCCGGCATTGACATCCGTTATTTCGACACCCTGGGCACGCAGCAAGCCCTGGTCGACAACGCGGCGCTCTACGGCTTCAGCAATGTCACCCAAGCCTGCTTCACCGGCTATGTCGGCCAGCCCGACGGCAGCATCTGCAGCAGCCCCGAGAGTTATATGTACTGGGACCGCATCCACCCGACCACGCTGACCCACAGCTACCTCGGCCAGGGCATGCTGGCTGCCGTGCCGGAACCGCAGACTTGGCTGCTGATGGGCCTGGGCCTGGCAGCCCTGGGCCTGCGCGCCGGTCGCCAGCGCCGCAGCTGAAAAGACAAGGGCCGGTCGCCTGGAGCACCGGCCCCGAAGCTGGCGGCCAGCGCCGCCTGGCTTCAGCTCAAGGTCGCCAGCAGGCGCGCGTTGTGGACCGGGGCGTAGGCATTGAGCAGCAGATAGTAGGTGCCCGCCACGGGTGAGGCGAAAGTGATGGTTTCGGCATTGCTCGAGCCATCGGATTTCTTGTCATACACCGTGGTGCTCGGCGCCGATGCCAGGCGGGCGTAGAGATCGCCATCGCCCGTGCCCCCGGAAAGCTGGAACTTGAGCTGCCGACGGCCCGGCGGCACTTGGATGCTGTACAGCCGCGACTGACGCAGGCCCAGGCTGACAGTCTGAGCCTGGCCGCTGACCAGGGGCGTGACGTTCTGGCTGTTGCCCATGCCAATGGCTGAGCGCCTCACCCCCACATCGATGGTGCCGGTGTAGGCATTGCCACTCTTGCTGACCTGCACGATATAGCCGGCGCCGCCATCGCTGGCGTAGATGCTGTCGGCCTCGTTGCGGGTGCGTGGCGCGCCTTGCTGGTAGATGGGAAAGCTGCGGAACACCTCATCCGCCGTGGCGGCGTTGAAGTAGAGCTGGGCCACGAAGACATCGGGCAGATTGCGGCCATCGTCATTGGGCCGGATGTTGCGCGCCGCGCTCTGGATGGAGAAATGGATGTGCAGGGCCCGGCCGCTGTAGCTGCCTGGAAACAGGGTCAGGAACTCGGCCACGCCGTCGGCACCGGTCTTCTGGTAGCCGCGGCAGAAGTTCTGCCCCTGGGTGCCGAAGGGGGCGTAGCTGGAATAGAGGCCCGTGGCCTCGCAGCTCCAGATGTCGACCACGGCACCCGGAATCGGCGCGCAGTTGTTCTCCAGATCGAGCACGCGCAGGCGCAGGGTCAGCGGTGCGCCGGACTTGGGCGTGGTGTTGCCGCTGGTGTTGGCGCGCAGATCGCGGCGCTCGGCGGCGCTGATATTGGGATAGGGGCCGGCGGTCGATTCAGTGTCCGCCTTGCAGGCGGCCGCGGCGGCACCGTAGGGCGTCTGCGACTGGCTGCTGGATTCCTTGCTGCCGAGCGCGGCCACCGAGGCCACGCCCATGAGCTTGAGCGCCTGGCGGCGCGGAGAGGGTGTGTGCTGAGACATGGTGAGGAGGCTTTCTTTCACAGAGTGACTCCGGCCGAGCGGCGCGGACTCTTGTGAAGTGCGGCGCCGCACCGACGCTGAGAGCCGGGGTGGTGGATGGAGAACGCCGAAGGCGAGCCGGCAGATCGATCCCGGCCGCCCGCGGGCCACGTCCTTCATGCGCCGCGACCAGGGCCAGCTTCGGTCCTTGACGTCGGAGATGCACGTTATTCAGCGCCCGCAGCACAAGATTGACCGCAGCCGCGCCGCCTGAATACAGGGTTATCTCGAATTTCTGGGCGGAGCTGTCAGAGTTGACAGGGTGACTTGGCGACAGAGTTCGCGCCGGATTCCGCCCGAGCGCTGCAGCCGAGGGCCGCGGCCCTCCCTCGCCATTCCTGGGACAATCGGCCCATGGCCGCCAAAGAAACCCCCAAATACCTTCACTACCTCTTCGTCTCCTGCCCCTCGGGCGTGGAGCGTCTGCTCGACGAGGAAGTGCGGGCCATCCTGCCCAAGACCCATATCGAGGTGCTGCGCGGCGGCATCGCGCTGAAGAGCGATCTCGAGGGCGTGATGAAGCTCAACCTCGAATGCCGGCTGGCCCAGCGCGTGCTGATCGAATTGGTCTCGGGCGGCTACCGCCACGAGGACGACATCTACGCCCTGGCCCGCCGGGTCGACTGGAACGAGTGGATCACCCCGGCCGAGACCATCCGCGTCGACACCGTGGCCCAGCGCTCACCGCTGCGCAGCCTCAACTTCGCCACCCTGCGCGTGAAAGACGCGATCTGCGATGTGCTGCGCGATGCCACCGGCGAGCGCCCTAGCGTCGACACCCGCTTCCCCGACCTGCCGGTGATGCTGCACCTCAGCGAAACTGACGCCACGCTCTACATCGACACCTCGGGCGAACCGCTCTTCAAGCGCGGCTGGCGCGAGGACAAGGGCGATGCGCCGCTGAAGGAAACCCTGGCCGCCGCCATGCTGGCCGCGGCTGGCTGGAGGGGCACGCCCGAGACCGGCGGCGCCCTGCACGACCCCTGCTGCGGCTCGGGCACCATCGCCGTCGAGGCCGCGCAGATCGCCTGCGGCATGGCCGCCGGCATGCAGCGCCGCTTTGCCTTCGAACGCCAGCTGCCCTTCGTGCCCTTGCGCGGCCGCTGGCAGGCCATCAAGCAGGCCGCCAAGGACCGCGAGCACGCGCCCGCCGTGCCCATCTTCTGCAGCGATGTGGCCTTCCGCATGGTTGATTTCGCGCGCCGCAATGCCGAGCGCGCCGGTGTCGCCCAGTACATCCAGTTCAACGGCGGTGATGCGCTCGAGCGCCCCGCGCCCGAGCTGCCCGAGGGCATGCCCGGCACCATCCTGATGAACCCGCCCTACGGCGAGCGCATCGAAGTGCGCGGCAAGGCCGGCAATGTGCAGATGAGCCGCGATGCCGGCGGCTCCGAGGCGCGCGACGCCGGCGACGACTTCTTCCCCCGCCTGGCTGCCCACTGGAAGCGCGCCTACACCCAGAACCCGGCCGGCTGGACCGCCTGGCTGCTCTGCCCCGACATGAAGCTGCCCAGCAAGATGCGCCTGAAGGAATCGCGCAAGTTCCCGATGTGGAACGGCCCGATCGAATGCCGGCTGTTCCGCTTCGATCTGATCAAGGGTTCGGCGCGCAAGGACAAAGGCGGCGAAGGCAGCTGATCAGCGCCCGCTGCACCAGGGCTGCATCCGAGCATCCAGCTCACGCCGCATTGCTTGGGCATCGCGAACGTCCAGGGCCCGGTAGGCCTTGCGCACATGGTCAACGACGGTGCTCGGTGCGACGTCCAGCTCCTGCGCCATCTCTGCGCTGCTCAAACCTCGATACAGGCCGGCACAGACCCGAATCTGTGCCGCGCTCAGGGGCAGCCGACGCAGCGTGCGGTACAGGGCGACCGACAGCGGCTCCATGCGGCGCAGGCTGATCTGCATCAAGGGCTCGCTTCCTTGGCCCTCGATTGGCACGAGTCGCTGCGACTCGGCCGTCACGCAGCCCGAAGCGTTGATCAAGGTCATTGACTTGCTCATCGACGTCGCTCCGCCTGGTCCTTGCCCGTCCTCCAGCAGAGGACCTAACAGGCGCTGCAGCTGGGTTCGCAGCCCTGGTGCGGGGCGTGTGACTGCGGCAGGCGTCAAACCTTGGTCCGCGAGCAGCAGCAGCCGCAATGCACCCGCTGAGGCATGGCGCAGCTCGCCGTCCGGGCCCAGCAAGAGGACCTCCGCGCCGTCCGGCGACGGCAGCATGGGCTCGTCGCCAGGGGCCTGGCCCGCGGCCTGCAGGCCGCGGGCCACCCAGGGCAGCAAGGTGGCCAAGGCCTGTTCGTCCTCGCGGCTGAAGTCCGGGTCCTTTGGCCCCCGGTACAGGACAAGACTGCCCAGCAACTGGCCCATGGAGCCGCGCACCACGGCCTCGATGCGACTGTGCAGCTGCTGCGGCTTCCAGATTTCGCTGTACAGGGCCGAGTTGAAGAAGCGGGGGCTCATCAAGGCCCGGGCACCGCGCACACCGGAGGGCTCATTCCGCAGAGATTCGAAGGCAGGCATGCAGTCGATCTCTTGTCGGTTGTGGAAGTGCTCGAAATAGATGCGTGCGATGCCGGTATCGACCGGGCCCTCGATGTCATAACGAAGAAGCCGGCCGCATCCGTCGGTCCAATCAAACAGATTGCGGTAACTGGGGATCACCGCATGCAGGGCCTCCAGCAAGGCGGGAACAAAGGCTTCGGGTGTTAAACCCGCATGGCAAAGCGTGCGCAGCTGGGCCAGCTTTCTCTTGGAAACGGACATGTTCTTCATGGGCGGATTCTGGGCAGCGCTCGGGGCGGCCACATCCACAGCCCTGCTGAGCAGGCGCCCCTGCTCATCTGCCCCCAGCCATGGGGGTGTTTGATCCGCTGCGGGAGATCAGACTGAAGACTCAGCAACCGGCCCAACAAAAGGGACCATTGGAGCTCACCATGCAAGTCCTGAGTTTGGAGTCTGCCGCCTTCGAGGATGCCGGCCTGGGCGTCAACGGAACGCGGGCCGGGGATGGCAGCGCCCTGAGCATCCTGTTCAAACATCTTGCGGTGAGCAGTTCGCCCGCCAGCAAAGACCTGGCACCTCAGGTCCTGCGCGCCAAAGGCCGGGTTCGCTGCATCGGCTCGGGCTGGGTCAAGCTCGACATGCGTGGAGCCTGCCTGAGCAGCGGCCCTGCATCGTTCGCCCACGCCCTGGCCTGGGCCGACGACAGTCCCTTGCATCTGCTGCCGGACCGGTCGGACGCACCTTTGTGCAGTTCCGCTCTCGTGCGCATCGAGGGCGGCAAGGACTTGCAACTGCACCTGACCCTGCTGGCCCAGCGTGACCCGACCGAGGCCAACAGCGAAGCGCTGTGCGTAGTGGACTCCATCGACATCCAGGTCCTGGCAGCTCGTTCGCTCCAAGGTCAGCCCTATCAAACATGGAGTGCCTCCAAATGAAACCCTCTGCATCAGCCGCAATCCGATCTGTCCTGCATCTGAGTCTGCTGGGAGGCTGCGTGGCCGTCTTGTGTGGATGCCAGACCGCCGGCCAATACTGGCGCGAAACTTCGAGCTACGATGCCACCGGTGCCTTCCAGATCACCGACCGGGACGTGGTCGAACCGGTGGACCTGGGCTTTTTGCTGGTCCGCTACGCCCCGATGGCGCGCGCCAACAGCCAGGATTGCGCAACTTTGGCCCTGAACACGCCGGTCTGGGCCAAGGGCGGCGTAGCCAATGGTGAAGACAAGGACGGCGGCGCCTTCGCCAGCCAGGATCGCACGCGCCTGGACCGCTCGGTGCAGTTCTTTGCCTGCAGAGCGGCCCAAGCCGTCGAGGACGAGCGTCGCCTGGCGCGCAACGCGCTGCAGGAGCGTCTGATGGTGTCTTCGGCCCAGCGCTGCGCGGCCTTCAAGATCGGCCTGCAACGCGAGTTCTCACGCACCAACTTCAATCTGGGCGTGCTGGGCACCATTGCCGCCACCGCCGGCGCCTTGGTCAACTCGGCTTCGGCGGCCAAGAACTGGGCGGGCACGGCAGCGGTGAGCAGCGGCGTGCGGGCCGAGTACAACCAAGCCTTCCTGGCCAATCTGGCTGCCCATGTTGTGATTCAAGGGGTGGACAAGCGGCGTCGCGATGTCTACGAGCAAATCCAGCGGGAGGGCCAGAGCAAGTCCTACGACCAATACCCGGTCGAAGCCGCGATCAAGGACGCAATGACCTTCCATGGCCAGTGCTCGGTGATTGCCGGCTTTGAAGAGGCCGCTGACGCGATTCGCTTGTACGACGATCCCGGCGTCAGCAAGGCGACCAACTGGATTGCGCGGCTGAAAGTGGCCAACACGCTGATGAAAAGCGGCGAAGTGTCAAACGAAACACTGCTGAAGCAGATCTCGGATCTCAATGCCACCCTGCCCCTGATGGCCGGATCACGCTTGAATACGACCGGAACCAAACCACCCGAGCCGCGCCCGCTGGTGCGCCTCGACCGTGCACTGAAACAGATCACCGAGGCCGTCAAGGCCATGGAAGGGCAACTCGACAGCCTGCAGAAGAAGCTGCCGCCCGGACTGGACGCGGAGAACCTGGGCCTGACGAGCAACTTCAAATCCCATGGTCTGGAGGCAGGCTTGTCGAAAGCCTGCGAGGACCGCGCTGCCGGCTTTGAAAGCGACGCACAGGTCAAGCGCGCGCGAGCCGCCGCCGAAACCGATGCCGTCGAGCAGAGCAGTCTGAATGCAGAGGCAGACAAGGCCGACCGTCAGGGAGCAGATCTGGCACAAGCCGCCACCACCCTTGCCTGGGGCTTCCAGCGCCGGGTCGACAGCGCCGTAGCAGCCTGGCAATTCCTCTTCGCCAAGGCTGTCGAGGACAAGAAAGCAGAGACAGCCGCCCAGCTCAAGCTGAGCATAGAAAAAGCCCCCAAGCTCAACGAGGAAGCGGTGCTTCCGGCTATGCGGCAGCTGTGCGGGAAATAAGCACAGGCAGACCGCTTACCGCAACTGAGCTTCAGCCATGGGGAGCGTGACATCCGGCTTCCGACAAGGCCAGCCAGCCCAGCACCGCCAACGGCGCCGTGTCGGCGCGCAGGATGCGCGGGCCCAGCTGAACGGCGACGAAACCCTGGGCGCGGGCCGCCTCTTCTTCAGCGGGGCTGAGGCCGCCCTCCGGGCCGCTGAGCACCAGGGTGTGACTGGCCTCCGCCTGCGCGGCCGCCAGGGCTTGCAGGGGCTGGGCGGCCGTGGGGCTGAGCAGCCAGCGGCGCTGCGTGGCTGGCTGCGGGCCCAGCTGGGCCAACCATGAAGCCAGGGACTGCACCGCGCCGATCTCGGGGATGCGGGTGCGGCCGCATTGCTCGGCCGCGGCAATGGCCACACCGCGCCAATGCGCCTGCTTTTTCTCGGCGCGCTCGCCGCTGAGGCGCAGCACCGAGCGCTCGCTCATCAAGGGCTGGATGGCGCTGCCGCCGAGCTCGGTGGCCTTCTCGACGACGCCGTCCATGCGGTCATTGGCCGGCATGGCCAGGGCCAGGGTGATGTGCTGACGCAGCTCGCGCTGCACCAGCTGGCGAGCCTGCAAATGCACACGCACCTCGCTGCGGCCCATGGCCAGCACTTCCGCCTGCCACTCGGCGCCGCTGCCATCGAACAGGGTCAGCGGGCTACCCGGCTGCAGGCGCAGCACCTGCACATGGCGGGCCGCGCTGGGCGGCAAGCTGAGCTCGCTGGGCTCACTGGACGAGGTGCCCAGGGGCTGGTCGACAAAAAAACGCGGCGGCATGGCAGGCAAAGACGGACAAGAAGTCGCCAGTGTGCCAGCCTTCAGGCCCGCCCTTTTTCATTCATTCATTCAGTCCAGGCGTCCGGCGGCCGCCAGCGCAAAGACGCGCGCGCAGCGCATCCACACCAGGGACAGCACCAGCAGCTGCCCCATCGCCAAGGCCAGCAGCTGGCTGCCCGCCCCCACCGGCGCCAGCTGCACCCGCAGGAGCCCGATCAGCGCCGCCGCCAGCAAGCCCAGGGCCGTGATCAGCAGATAGACGCCGATGCGGCGCGGCTGGCGCCAGAGGTCGCGCGTGGCCAGGCGCCAAGCCTTGAACACCGAGCGGCGCTGCGGCTCCAGGGCCAGGCGGGCGCGCGCCGCATCCAGGCTGGCATGCACCAGCAGGAACAGCAGGCCGGTGAACAGCATCACCGCCTGGCTCCAGCGATCGGCCTCGGCCTCCAGCTGCATCAGCGCCGTTTTCTCGCCCACCCAATGCATCAACCCGCCGCCCAGCGCCGCCACCGCGCCCAGCAGGCACAGCGCCCAAAGCCAGAGCCGCGTCATGCGGCCGTACTCGCGCAGGCCGCCCTGCAGCAAGGCCATGAAGCCCAGCGGCTGGGGCGAGCGAACCACGGCAATCAGGCAGCCGCTGAGCCAGGGCAACAGCAAGGCCAAGAGCAGCACGCTGCTGAGCAGGGCCGAGGCGCCAAAGCCGTTGGGGCCCAGGCCCATCACGGCCTCGGCCAGCACCGGCAGCTCAAAGCCATCCACCAGGCGCTTTGCAGCCAGCGATTGGTCCAGCTGCGCCGCCAGGGCGCGCCAGAGCGGCAGCAGGGCCAGCAACCAGGGCAAGGCCAGGGCCAGCAGCCAGAGCAGCAGCAAGCGCCATTGCGAGGCCAGGCGGGCACCGGTGCGCAGCTGGCCGCGCAGATCGGGAGCGGGGGTCAAGAGCGCCGGCATGTTCATAGCGTGGCCACCAGGGCGAGAAGGGTTTGCAACAGGCTGCCGGCATCGCTGGCGATGCGGCGGGCGGCCCGGCCGTCGCTCTTGAGGGCGCGGCTGTTGTCGAGCTGGTTCTGATCCAGGTAATGCAGGCGTTCGGGGTCCAGCTCGGCGGACACGGCCTTGACCGGCTTGACCCAGCTGAAGCGGGCCCAGGATTGCTGGTCGTCCCAGCGCACCATCTCGACGCTGCCATCGGCAAAACGCACGCGCAGGGTTTGCGGCACCGCCGCGCCGCGCCGGCGCAAGACGACCGTGGTGCGGTAGGGGAAAGGTCCGGGCTCGGCCAGCACTTCGCCGGTCTGCGGGTCCTTCTTGGCCTCGGCCTTGGACGACGAGGCCGGGTGGTCCTTCTTCCACTGCTTGCGCAGCTTCTCGACCAGGTCTTCCTGTGCGTCCTTGTCCAGCTCGCTGCGCCGGCCATCGGGGCTGATATGCCGTCCCAGCAGGGGCAGCTCTTCCACGCTCTTGAAGCTCTCCACCCGGTCATCGACCGAGCGGCTGGCGTAGATGTGTTGCTCGAACAGGCGCTGCACCAGGGCCGGCTGGCCGCTGACCTCGGCCAGCACCTCGCGCAAATCGGCCGTGCTCGGGTGGCGGAACTTCCAGCGCTGGTAGTAGGTCTTGAAGGCCAGCTCCAGCTTCTCGCGGCCGATCTGCGCCTCCAGGTCGCGCATGGCGGTAGCGGTGCGGGAGTACACCGTGCCATAGCTGCCGCTGGAATGGCGGTGCCAGCTGTTCTGGCCCAGGCCGTCCGGCGGGTCCTTGAGACCGGCGCCCAGGCGCTCGCCCTCGAACACATCGACCGTGGTGCCCACGCCCAGACGCTTGAGCGCAGCCGTGGTCATGGGCGCCCGCTGGCCGCGGGCCTGAATCATGCGCTGATCCCAGAACTCATTCAGGCCCTCGTCGAGAAAGGGCTCCTCGAACTCATTGGAGGCCAGGATGCCGTAGAAGTAGCCATGGCCGAACTCGTGGATGGTGACGAACTCCTGGCCGAAATGGGCCAGGGTGCCTGGGGTCTGGTCGGCATAGCTGTCGGCCGTGAAGAAGGTCGGGTACTCCATGCCGCCTGCTTCCTTGGCATTGAAGGGCGGCACCACGGCCGTGACCGTGCGGTAGGGGTAAGGCCCCAAGGTCTTGGAGAACCAGGCCAGCGCATCCAGCGTGGCCTTGAGCACCACCGGCGCGTTGTGGGCGTACTCGGGCGGGTACAGCACCTGGACCTGCACCTTGGGGCTGCCCTCGCCCTCGTAGACCGCTTTCAGCGGCGGGGCAAAGCGCTTGTCGGCCGTCCAGGCGAAGTCATGCACATCGCCTTGCACGTAGTGGTGGATGACACGGCCCCCCTGCTTCTTGGGCTCGCCCTGCAGCTCGCCAGTGGCGCCGACCGTGTAGCCCTCGGGCACGTCGATGCGCACCTCATAACGCCCGAAATCGGCGTAGAACTCGCTGTGCAGATGGAACTCATGCGCGTTCCAGCGCGGCGCTGTCGCGCCCCGCTCGCCGGGCAGCTCCAGCACGGCCATCTTGGGGAACCACTGGCCCACCAGATGGAAGCTGCCGAAGTAGCCGGTGCGGGCCAGCACGCGCGGCAGCTGGTCGAAGAAATCGATGTCCAGCGTGGTGCTGCCACCGGGTGCCACCGCCTGCGGCAGGTCCAGGCGCACCACGGTGCGGTCGGTGGCCGGGCCGCCATCGGGCTGCACAAAATACCAGGGCACGGCCACACCGGCCTGCTGCACCTTCTTCAGCTCGATATAGCCCCAGTCGCCCTTCTTGATCGGCACATCGCTGCGGAAGGCAAAGCCCAGGCGGCGCTGCTCGCTCATGAAGGTGCTGCCCTCGCCTTCAAAGGCATTGAGGTAGAGGTGCAGATAGACGGAACGCACCGGCACGGCGCTGCGGTTGCGCCAGCTCAGGCGCTGCTTGCCCTCGATGGTGTGGGCCTCGGGGTCGAGCCGGGCTTCGATTTGGTAGTCCACCACCCGGTCGGACAGTGTCGGCTCCTGGCCGCTGCGCGGGCCGCCCCAGGCCTGCGGGCTGCTGGGCTGGCGCACGGCGGCGGCGTCGGGCGCGGCCAGGGCGATGCCGTCCAGCGAGGGTGGTACGGCCGAGGCGGCAGCCGCCACGGCAGGGCTGGACGCGGCCGAAGAAGCCCCGCTCGCCGACGCGGCAGCGCCGTCGCTGGCCCCGCCCTTCTGGCAGGCACTCAATGCCAGCAATGAAGCCAGGACCCCGGCCCACAAGGCGACCGAAGAGCCGGATCGGCGCGAAAGACGTGCAAGCATGGCTGGCGCTCAAAAGTGGCGAACGCGCGATGGTAGGCGGGTGCTGGCGCGGCGCCAGCCCGTGGAATCACCGAGTCAGGCCGCCGGGCGGCGTGCCAGCCAGGGACAGCCCGGCCATCCAGACGGGCGAACATCGCCCGCTCGCTGCATGGCCGCTACAGGCCCAGAGACTGGCGGACCTTGAACGCCACCGCATCGCCCTGAGCCTGGCGCACTTCGTCCACAAAGCGCAGGGCCAGTTGCTGCAGGGCCGGGAGGTCGCCACAGCGCTCCACATCCAGCACCCAGCGGTAGCCCTTGATCAGGCCCAGGTGCTCACGCGCGGCACCGGTGAGGTAGGCGTACAGGGCCTGGTAGTCCAGGCTCGGCAGCGCAGGGGCTTGCGGGGCGGCAGGCGCCAGCCCGGCTGCGGATCCGGCCCGGGCCGTGGGCGCAATCAAGCCCTGGTCGATCAGAAAGGCGATGTCCGCCGCCGTGATGCCCTGCACCAGGCCCAGCCATTGCTGGGCACTCTTGCTGTCATCGATGACCAGCAGGAGGTTGCGCAGGCTGCGCGACAGCGGCAGCGCCCGGTTCTTGATCTCGGCGCGGCCTTGTTCGGTCTTGGTGTAGGCCTGTTCCAGCATCACGGTTTTTCCTTCCTCAGGGGCCCGACTCTAGTGGAGAGTGGGCCTCGAGAGGCAGAAACCCCGCCCGCAACACGCTCAGGTTTTGTCGCGCAGTTCACGCCGCAGGATCTTGCCGACCGGAGTCTTGGGCAGTTCATTGCGGAACTCGATGACCTTGGGGCGCTTGTAGCCGGTCAGGTGCGCCTCGCAGTAGGCGCGCACATCGGCTTCGCTGACTTCCTTGGCGGCGCCGGGTTTGCGCACGATGGCCACCTTGACCGCCTCGCCCGCTTTCGCATCGGCGATGCCGACGGCCGCGCATTCGAGCACGCCGTCCATCATCGTGATCACGTCTTCCACCTCGTTGGGGTAGACGTTGAAGCCGCTGACCAGAATCATGTCTTTCTTGCGATCGACGACGCGGAAGTAACCTTTTTCGTCCACGGTGCCGATGTCGCCGGTGCGGAAGAAGCCGTCGGCCGTCATGACCTGGGCGGTTTCGTCCGGGCGCTGCCAGTAACCCGCCATGACTTGCGGGCCGCGGATGGCGATTTCGCCGGTGGCGCCGGGCGCGGCCGGGTTGCCGGCGTCATCGAGCAGACGCAGCTCGGTGCTGGGCAGGGGCAGGCCGATGGAGCCGGTGTACTGCGTGCTGTCGGTCGGGTTGCAGCTGGCCACGGGCGAGGTCTCGCTCAGGCCATAGCCCTCGCAGATGGAACAGCCGGTTTTCTCCAGCCAGAGCTTGGCCGTGGCCTGCTGCACCGCCATGCCGCCACCGACCGAGATGACCAGATGGCTCCAGTCCACGGTATTGAAGTCCTTGTGGTTGGCCATAGCCATGAACAAGGTATTGACGGCCGGGAAGCAATGGAAACGGTGCTTGGCCAGTTCCTTGAACATGGCCGGCAAGTCACGCGGGTTGGGGATCAGCACATTGCAGCCGCCCATGTGCATGGCCAGCATCATATTGGTAGTGAAACCGAAGATGTGATACAGCGGCAGGGCGGCGATGCCCACCACCTGCTCGCCGGCCGGCACCTTCTTCAGCGCAGGCATGTACCAGGCCTCGGCCTGCATCACATTGGCGACCAGATTGCGGTGCAAGAGCACAGCGCCCTTGGACACGCCGGTGGTGCCGCCGGTGTACTGCAGCACGGCGATGTCGTTGGGGCCGACCTTGGGCGCCTTGTACGCCAGGCCGCGGCCGCGCGCCAGCGCCTCGCCAAACTCGACCGCGCCGGGCAGCTCAAAGGCCGGCACCATCTTCTTCACCCGGCGCACCACGTAGTTGACGATCAGGCTCTTGGGGAAGCCCAGCATCTCGCCCATGGACGCAAGAATCACATGCTGGGTCGGCACCTGCTTGATCACCTGCTGCAAGGTGGCCGCGAAGTTCTCGAGGATGACGATGGCCTTGGCGCCGGCATCCTTGAGCTGATGTTCCAGTTCACGCGGGGTGTAGAGCGGGTTGACGTTCACCACCACATAGCCGGCGCGCAGGATGGCGGCCACGGCCACCGGGTACTGCAGCACATTGGGCATCATCACGGCGACCCGGTCGCCTTTTTCCAGACCCAGGCTCTGCAGATAGGCGGCCAGGGCGCGCGAGGCCTCGTCCACCTGGCCGAACTTCATGGTGCGGCCCATCATGGTGTAGGCCGCCAGCTGCGGGTACTTCTTGAAGGCCGAGTCCATCAGGTCCACCAGGGACGGATATTGCTCGGCATGGATCTCGGCAGGAACTCCCTCGGGGTAGCTCTTGAGCCAGGTCTTGTCCATCTTCTTTGTCTCCATTCGATGCCCCGGATTCTGACCGATGGCGACACCCCGGCTCATCAGGGGATTCGATACGAGACTCTAGAGCGACGCGCGCAGGCCCCTTGCCCGCTCAGGGTTGGCGAACGGCTCCTTGCGATTCCCAGATCGGCGAAGACAAGATCTTGTCGGCCACCTGCCGCCCGAGCTTCAAGCCGTCTTCGTTGTCATGGCGAAAATGGATGCCCGCGAACAGCCGGGAAATAGCCGCCTGCTCGGCCAAAGCATCCAGATGCGCGGCGCGAGCCGGAAATGCACGCGCGAGAACCCGCGCTGCAGCGCCACTGAACGCGGCGTGACCAGAAACATAGGAGGGAAAGGGCGGCGTAAGCAGCGCAGGTTTGAGCGGCTGCCCGGTCAAAGGGGCTGCCACCGTGACCGGCCGCGCCGTCCAGTAGTGGTACTTGCAATCCCAGACCGCCAGAAAAGTGTCGGCCAAGGCCACGTTGAGCTGAGCAAACAGCCGCGCCGTCGCGGCCGCACCCAGGCCGGCCCGTTTGACCTCTTCCAGAGCGATCTGGTTCCAGTGTCCGGGCGGCGTCACGGAGCCATGCCCATCCACCCAGAACTTCGCAATCTCAAGCTGGGCGGGTGACAAGCTACGCGAGACCTCCTGGACCTCTTTCAGATCCTGCAGATAGCGCGGCGAGCCATAGGCCGGTGGTACCGGGCGAAACTCGGCATTGGATGTGAGCATCCAGGGCGTCCAGCCAGGCGCAAACGGCTCATCGGGGGGGTAGTAAAAGTAGGGCGGCGTCGGTTCCCAGGCGCCAGGGCCGTAGTAGCGCTGCTCCCCGTAATACTGGAGCCGCAAGCCATTCCAGCCACGCTGGGCGCCGTCCTGCTCGGCATATTGCACCACGGTGCGTCCCACTTGATAACCGAGCAGCATGGCTTGCCGGTCGGCATCGTTGAGTTCGCCCAGGGCCTGACCCGACAACTTCGCTGCGATTGCGAAGCCGAGCCGGTCAAAAGCCCGTTCTTCGGCCGCAAACAGATAGCCCAAGACCTGGGCAGCCGCCATCGAAAGCGCCAGCCGGCTGTCTTGCCCGCGCGCCAAGGCCAGTGCCTGAGCGTCATGCATGGCCACATGCAACAACGCGAGTCCACGTGCCCCTCGGGTCGGCATCATCTTGTGCTTGACGAACAGGTCGAGCTGGATGCGAGTCCAGGCGAGTGTCGGCGGCTCTGCTCGCCACTGCTCCACCACACTCGCCGCCTGCCGATGGACTGAAGGCCAGTCGTGGAACGCCGAATGTGGAATCGCCAGCACGGCGGGCGGCAGAGCGGCAGCCGAAGCTTGATGTTCAAGCAAGGGCCGAGCCGAAGCGATATGGCCGACGCACAGCAGCAGGGCGCCGAGACAGAGTCTGAAAATCATGTTCGTTCCGCGAGAAGTTGGGTGATCGCATCTCGCTGGGTTTGACGGGCGGCATCGAGCGGACGGGTCCCGAAAGCATCCGGCTGGGTCGGGCTAGCGCCAGCGTCCAGCAGCATGCGGACGATGGCGATGCGGCCCGCATGCACCGCAGCCAAAAGTGCTGTGGGCCCCTCGGCGGGCCGAATGTCCACGAGGGCACCGGCCTTGAGCAGACGCTCCACCACCTGGCCGTGCCCGCCATGAACAGCGTTGATGAGCGGCGTCAGCCCGCGCCAGTCCTGCGCATTGACCTCGGCCTGATGACTCAAGAGCAGATCGACCATCTGCAGCTGACCCAGGGCGGCGGCGCTGTGCAAAGCCGTGGCCTTGCGCAGCGGGTCGGGCGCCGAAGCGGAGAGCCCAGTCGCCAAAAGGGAGCCGACCGTGCGGACATCACCCTGCGCCGCGTACTGCACCAGGCTCATCGCAGCAATGGGCACCTCCGCCCGCGCCAACCGAGCCCGGGCTTGTTCCGCAGCGCTTTGCGCATGGGCCGCACCGGCAAGCCAGGCTGCGAGCAGCACTGTCGTCAACCTCATCATCAAGGACGCACTCCCGACTCTTTGCGCAGGGTGTTGTGAAACTGAGCCAAACCGGTCTGGTTGGACTTGGCCCCTATGGCATGGGCTTTCAAGCGGCCACCGTCAGTAAAGCCGAACAGCTGCGGCAGGACGGACCCCAATGCCAGGTGTCGCCATTGAGCGGCCGTCGTTTGGTACAGCTGCAATGTCGGGTAGCGACCCGGATCGAGCAGCGGCGCCTGCTCTGTCTCGACCGCAACCGGGGCGACCAACAATACCCTCAGCTCGTCCAACTGCTCGGGCGACAGGCGTAACAGTTCCAACTCCAGCCATGCCGCTGCAGCGCGGCTGTGGCTCTCGATCACCAAGAGCATGCAGCGTCGCTGCAGCACATCGGGCAGGCGTAAGACGTCGGTACCGCCAACGCTGCTAATCTGGATGTCAAGTTGCTGTGCCGTGGACAAGCGCGGCGCAGCCGCGCTCAAGGGCACGAGACCGGCCCCACCCGCTGCCACCAGCGCCATCGATACGAAGTTTCTGCGTTTCATGGTCACTGCCCGATGGCGAAGTTACGAATGTTCTGGCGATCTTCGGCGCTCAAGCCCTCGAGCATGCCCGGCTCCGCCAAACGTGCCAGGCCGTCGGCGCGGAGGGCCAGCGCGGCGGCATCGGCGGTCGGCGTCAAGACATGGAAATGCATGATGGCCGCCGATTGACCCGGGGCCAAGGTCAGCATCCACTGCGTCACGCGGCCGCGCACCGAACGAAGGTCAACCCGGCTCGGCTTCACCACGGCCGCAGCCGAGGCAATGCCGTTGTACACATGGGCGCCGGCGACTTGGCAATCCTCGTAAGCCACGTAGCCCCGTTCCGGACTGTTCTGGGGTTCCGTGATGCGATCGGCATCGCAATAGCTGTCGCCTTGTGCAGCGATCTCGACACGTACGGTCACCGTCTGCGCCGAGCCGTTGGTCAAAGTTTCAATTTGGCGAGCATACCCACCCACGGCGGGCACAAAGAGACGGCGCTTGATGCTCAGACGATTGCCGTACTCGAAGGGACCCATGGCCATCTCACGTGCACCGATTTGGTAGTCCATGCCAAGGCTGCGCGGCATGGGCAATCCGTTGATCAGCAGTTGCGGCCCGTTCCAGCTGTTGAAGTGGCCCACCTGACCTGCAGAGACCAGACGACCCGCTTCGTCGAACATGAAACCAGCCGTGGCTTCAGGCACTGTCGGAGCATCATGCGTGCCACCGAACTTGTAGCTGTTGGCATTCGGCACCGCGGCCTCGACCGTGCTGCCAGCACTCACACGCAAGCTGCTACGGCCAAGGCTGGGGTCATTCCACCAGCTGCCGAGCTGATTGGCCGTGTAAGGCCCTGGCATAAGATTGAAGGTCGCATAGCCATTGCCAGCCGAGCGCGCCTCCTTGTCGTTGTAGCTCAGTGCCTGCTCGATTTGCTGGGGCTGCAGGATCAGACGCTGGTTGTACATCGCCTGTCCCTGTGCATTGACCGCCTGCACGACGGCACGACCCTGGGTCGGATACTGGACATTGCGCTGTACCAGCGCCTTGTCAGACAGCGGTGCGAGGCTGAACGTCTGCACGGCCTTCAGCTCCTCTCCCTGGAACACGTGCAACACGGTGTCGCCCGCTGGCGCGCGGTCAAAGCGGTAGCAGCCCCCATTGGCGGTCACTTCACGTGAGCCAATCACGCTGTAACCGCCCACCAGGTCCTCATTGAAGATGCGCACATGGGTCGGTGCAGCCGGGATACCGTCCGCCTGCGTCACGCAGCCCTGCAACTGCGCCATATTGGGCAAGGACAGATTGAGCGCCTCGGTCGGCAGTTGTGAAAACACGCCCGTCCAACGTCGCTGCACACCACTGTCGTGATCGCGCAGCCAGAGCTCGTAAGCACCCGTCGTGAAACCACCGAACAAATAGTAGGTACCCGGTTCCTTTGGATTGCCGAAGGGGTCATAACCATCCAGGCTGCTCGACACTTCACGCCACACACCTTGGGCGTCTCGCTGCCTCAAGCTCACGTATCCATAGCTCAATGTCGAGCCATCAGCGTAGCTGACCCGGCCCTTGAGGATAGGGATGACGATGTCGAAATTGCTCGGATTGGAATCCTTGACTTCGATCTGACCACGGCCCAGGAAATCGCTGCACTCGTGCAGTTCCGCCGTGTAGGTTCCGAACGGAACACCTTCCACACGCACACCACCCAGCGGCGGCACCGGTAGGCTCACCTGGTCAATGCCCGGGCCGGACACGGTCAAGCGAACCGGGCATTCACCACCGTAGCGGTTGGGCACATCGATCGGTTGGCCTGCTGGATCCACGATGCGCAGCAACACACTGCCCATGTCAGGGAAGACGAACTCACCTGCCTGAGCACTGCTGCCAGCCGCACCCACTTCGATCTCGCGCTCCTGGACCTGACAGATCAGACCCATGGCTGCCGAGACCACCATGGGGCCGGACTGCACATTGGGAATCAGGAATCGACCTTCCGCATCCGTGACGCCACGGGTGCTGAATTCACCGCCGTCCGTCAGTGCACCGCCCACCTTTGCAGTGCGAGCTCGCGCCCGGCTGGGAATGGGCCATGAACCATCGTCCCAGTTCGTGCAGCTGGCGCGTTCGCCATTGTTGGCCACGACGATCTGAATCCCCTCCAGAGCGCGACCGCTGAGATTGCGCACACGGCCCTGAACCGAGGCGCCGACAATTTCGAAGTAGATTTGAGGTGCCTCGACGAACTCGCCACGCTGACCTTGCGCCTGCACTGCGACGGGCTGACCGTTCGCGGGGTGCAAGGCTCGGATCGTCACCGGACGTTCGGCCGGAACTCGACGGAACTCATAGCGGCCCTGAGCATCGGTCATCGCCTGGAACGAACTTGCCGTACCAAACGATGCTTCCACATTGGCGCCCGCCACCGGGCTGCCATTCTGGAACAGCACCTCGCCGCCGATTGCTGCGGTAGGCAGCACCAGATCAACGGCTGTCAGCTGAACGCCCTCGCGCACGATCAGCTCACTGGCCACCTCGATCTCGAGCGCTCTGTCGCGTGCCAGCAATCTGACATTGGCATCAGCGGGCAAGACCTTGAACAGGAAGCGAGCTTCGGCATCGACCACGGCCTGATCCAGCAGACGCCCTTCGGTATCGAAGGCAGCCACTTCGCTGGCGGGCACCGGGTCCCCAGTGGCCGACATCACACGGCCCGTAACACCGCCAGTCGGCAGTGCGAGGTCCAGCTCGATGCGAGCGCCGTCGTCGCCGACGATCTCACGCTCCGCCACGATACGGGCATTGCGTGGGTGGACGAGCTTGACCGTGCCCCGGTCGCCAATGACTGCCGTCTCGACGGTCGCAGTCACTGCAGCGGGTTCGAACAAGAGATCAACACGACGCTGATTCAGTTCGTCAACAAGCTCCAGCGGCACTGCGCCGATGGGCCCATCGCCCAGCAAGGCGTCGGACAGACGCAGATTCAAGGCCAGCGTCGTGCGGGCAGACAGCTGCAGATCACGAAGCAACCGCTCGCCGTCCGCATCCAAACTGCCTTGCGCTTTGGCAAGGGTCAGCCCGGCTTCGTCATGAACGCTCAGATGCACAGGTCCGAGCGGCAAGTTCTGGTGCTCAAAGTTGCCGTCCACATCAGCCACGATCTGTTCGACCAGCTGGATCTGGTCTGCCACGCCGGCGCGCACCAGCACGGGCCGGCCCGCTGCGGGTGCACCATTGCGCTGGAAGACACGACCGGCGGCCTGGGCCCCAAAACGGGCCGGCGCCACGGCCGTCCAAGCTTGCGCCAGGGTGGCACGGCCCGCCACGGTGATCAGCATGCCGTAACTTCCCAGATTGACTGCATCGGGCGTCAGCGGCGACACGATCAGGGTGTGACGGCCGCTGGCCCGCGCGAACAGGCCACGCAAGGCTTGCGCGGCCGGCGCCGCGTTGTAGGCGGGATCAAAGCCGCGGCCCTCGCCCAGCTTGGCGCCATCGGGTCCGTAAAGCTCCAGCTTGACGGCACGCGCGGCAGGCGTGCCCTCGGATTCCATGCCCAGCACGGTGGCGTCCATGGCTTCACCGGCTGCAGCCTCGAAGGAGAACAGAGAGCGCTGCTGCGTGATGCGCTGAGTCCCGCTGGCTTCGGCGGGGAAGTCGACCAGACGCTCCAGCGTCTGACCGTCGCTCGCGCTGTTCACCTCAATGGTGAAGGCTTGGACGCGACCCTTCCAGCGCAGCTCGAATTCATTGCTTCCCTGCGGCAGCAAATCGGTCTCGAGACGGTCGCCGGTGGAACGCAGCAGACCGACGGCACAAGCCGAGGGGCAGACCGAGTTCTTGACAAAGAGCTGGGCATCGAGTGCGCCGAAGTTGGCTGCACCCATCACCGTGGCGCGCAGGCCGAGACGGGTTTGGACGATCTTGTCGTTGAGCTGGATTCGGACGTTCTGCAGGGTTCCAGGTGCAGCAGCACTCAGGTCGACATCGATCCGCCCGCTGGCGCCGTCGCTGGTCACTGCCTCCAGACGGTAGGCACGTGCGCCCAGATAGCGCCAGCCGAAGGCGCCGTCTGCGCGACTGCTGCCCGTAGCTGCAATGCGCCAGGTCCGCAAGCTCTCGTCGTACCAGCTGAGTTGCAGCGTGGCGCCGGCGACTGCGGTCACGCCGTCTTTGGCGAAGACCTGGCCGAGCATGCCCAGTTGCGGGTCGAGCAGGAAGTCCTGCCGGCGCTCGCCACCAGGGCCCGAGGTGTAGATCCAGGTCTCGCGCACGAGCTCGGTCCCAAGCTTGAGTAGGAGCCGGTATGAGCTGTTGGCTGCCAGGCCGCGGAAGGCGTAGCTGCCGCTTCCATCAACAATTTGGCGCAAAGGCGCGCCCGTGCCGTCGCGCATCAGCTCCACGCTGACACCAACAGCGGGAGCACGGTTCGGTAGTTGCTGCACGTCGCCGACCAGGGTTGCCGCCAGGGCCGGGCTGGCTCCACCGCCACGCAGAACAAAGGGCAGGAAGGAGCCGGCGCTGAGATAAGCAACGCCCGGCTCAGCGACATAGCCTGCGCTACCGCTCAGCACCGAGACCTGACCGGCGTTGACCTGGTCGAAGAAGGCGTCGCCATTCGAATCGGTGCGCTGCAACGGCAGTGAACCGCCCTCTACAGCGCGCGCATAGGCATCGCTGACGCCGACCTCGACACCGGGTTGAGCAGCACCGGCCGCATCCACAACCCGGACGCGCACCAAGCCAGTCCCCCCATTGAGCTGCAACTGCAGCTGCCCAGGCGCTACGCCGCCCTGGTGATCGAAATAGAACGCCGAACTGGCGGCGCGCCGCTTGACCCGATCGACCACCGTCACCTGCCCCGAACGGGAGGCGAGGAAAGGCAGATCAGTGAAACGAAAGTTTCCTGAAGCCTCGGTTCGAACCAGCTTGTCTTCATGGCCCGGGATGCTCAGGCGAACTTCAAGATTGCCCGCAGAGCTGCCATCAGCCTGAGACACGCGGCCGATCAACTGCGCCGGGCCGACCAGCTTGAGCATGCGGCTGGTGGTGACGCCATCATTCTCGGCCGTGATGGTCACGAAAGCCGGAATGGGCATCATGGACGCAAAAGTCTGGAAGGAACTGCTCTGCAGGAAGACCTTGCCCTCATCATCGACGCCAACGAAACCGGCGGCAGAAGAGCGGTAGCCGGTGCCGCTGGCACGCGCTGTAACACTCTTCTCACTGCCATCCGGGTAGCGGGCCGTGGTCGAGCCGCGAAGCTGCGCATCCGGGCCGATCACGCTTTTTGAGAATTCAAGCCGGAGCGAGCTGGGAACCGGCGTCTTCTGTCCCCAGACGATGGGGTCGGGGGTGATCAGCTGTTGCTCGAAGGCCGGGAAGGTCAGCGGGGTTTCACCAACAGTCCCGTCGTCGCATGTCACGCGGACGCGGAAGGGCTGCGCATGGGCCCCAACGCCAAACGGGGCAATGCCGCTGCCGGGCAGGTTCTCGAGCACGTAGTCGCCACTGGCGGTGAGCGGCGTGCTGCGGTTCTGGGCACTGGCAATGCAGCTGACGCCGGGCGCGGGCCCGGCTGCGGCCGGCCCCGTCAGTACCAGCATCGCCGTCGCAACGCCACTCGGCAGCAACTTGCCCCAAGGGCGCATGCTGCCGGACAGCCTTGCAAACATATTGACCAAACTCGTTCTCATGTTTCTCCTCCCGATCCGTATCGGTGACTGAGCAGCTCGGCGCTTTTCAGCTTCGGTCGACTTACTTGACCAGCCTCTGCACGCGCTTCGTCTCGTTGCGCCAGCCCTGCATAACAGCCGATTCGACGGGCTTCATGGTGAGTTGATAGCCGTTTGGCGTCTTCGTCACCGCCACGGAATCAGTCAGTGCGACCTTGCCGTTCTCGGTCAGTGTGAATTCGACGAAAGTCAGATCGCGGTACTCGGCCTTGCGTTGCAGCTGCATCGCCCGGCCCTTAAACAGCGCGGCCCACTGCGTCAGGCGTTCGGCCTTGTTCCGACCCATGCGCTTCTCGTTCTCTTCGATCATGCGCACCGACTCCGAGTCCCAGCCGGCAAACGCGGCCTCCTCGTCGCCGGACGCCATGGCCCTGAGGTAGCGGATCACCGCCGCCTCGGGCGTAGGTGCGGCCGGCAGCTGCGCCCGGCCCACGTCCACCGGCGGCTGGTATTGGTAAATCTTGACCGGGTGCACCAGTTCCTCGATCACGTTGATCTGGCTTGGCGCGCTGGTTGGAAAGCCCTGCGCCATGCAGGCGGGCACGAAGGTGAGCAGCAGGCTCAGAAGGGCGACGGGTTTCATGATTTACGACTTCGTTGAGAGGCAGGCCAGGCCCGCCGTATGAAAGTCCATGCCACGGCAACCAAGGCGGCCAGGGCGATGGCCCGCAGGGCGACGGCGACGATCACGGAGTTCCAGCCCCGCTGGTCGCCAAACCAGGCGATGCCGGGCAGCCCGCGCATCACCAGGGCTGGCTGGTCACGGCAGTTGGCGGCAATCCAGGCTCGACCGCGCTCAACATCCTCGGGCCACTCACGCTTGCGGGGCGAGTCATCAAGTGGGCCAAAGGTGCGGAGAACCTCGTGAATCTGGCCTTGCCATTCGTACTGCATGCGCAGGTAAGCGAAGCCGCGGCGCGAAGCGGCTCCCGCCTCCCAGTTGCCCTCCAGGCAGCGTGCCGGCACAGGATGGAAGAGTTGGTCGCGCAGCAACCAGGTCAGGAATACCGAAGCGGCGCCGAAACAAAGCGCGGCGGCCAGGAATTGGATCAAGAAACCGCGCATCTCTCAGAATCCGATGGAAAAGGATGGCGTCTTGCCTTGATATACAGGGATCTGCAGGTCAAGGACCGTCCAATTCAAAAGGCCATACTGAATCGAAGATTTGACGAAAACCTGGATGAAGGCGTCATCGCCTTCGAAGGGCAGCGAGCGTCCCACGGTGCCGCGCACATTCCAACCGAAATTGCCGGACAGCCCGACATCCAATGGCCGCAAATTGCCATCAACATCACCGACCGAGCCATCCAAGTTTTTCTGCTTGACTCTGAAATCGCTAGAGAAGGTCAGGGGCAGGAACTCCACGGCGCCAGACACCTTGCCCAGCACTTCACCTTTGTCCGGGCATTCGTCATAGTTGCCAGCGACTGAGCCGCCGATATTGCCGCGCAGGACCACCGAGGGACCAGCCAGTGCATCCATGAACAAGAGGGTGGAGACCTTTTTGAGGATGGGGAGCAGCGGAACGCCGACCGCACCTTCCAACTGGCCTCCGCCAGTGAGTTCGACCTTGGTAGCGACACCACTCGCCTTGCGAACGCAGCAGCGCTCTTCTCCGGAGTACTGGACGCCAAAATTTCCGCCCAGATCGAACACGACACCGAGCGAACGGGTGATCACCTTGGCCTTGGTGCTGAGTTCGCCCGCAACGGCGAGCTGTCCGCCCATGCTGCCAATCTTGTCACCATCTGCCTCGGGCGCCTTGTCGCACTTGCCGCCCTTGCAACGTTTGCATTTGTTGCCACCACATTCTTTGCCTGCTTTGGCGGAGTCGGCCACGCAGGTCGGGCACGACGGCGATCCTCGGTTCTCAATCTTTTCGCATTCCGAGCATTTGGTCGCTGCGGTCTTGCAGTCGTCGTAACGACACAAACCGCCCCAACCGGCCTTGGTGACACCCGAACCGGCATCGGTCACCAACCAGGCGCCATCGGCCGACACGGTCGCACGACCCATGGGCACATACTGACCAAGATCATGGTCCCACTGCACGACCGGCAGATTGTCGCCAGGCTCTTCGAGCGTGCTGTTGGGCATCTGCACCTCAATGGGCGGATCGAAGCGCGTGCCCGCCGGCTGAATGGTCCAGGCCGGCACGCCGAACTGTGCGCCGCCCGCCGGCGGCGCCATCGGCAGCTTGTCGGCCGTCACCGGGCTGACCACCAGCGTGCCGGTGCGCGAACCGTCCGGGAAGGTCACGCTATTGGCCTTGACCTTCATCGAGAAGCCTTCAAGGCCGGGGATGGTCAGCACAACATCCTCGTTACCGCCAACCACCTTGGCCTCGCCCACCAGCAGCGCCGGCAGGTAGATCGCATGCGGCAGCTCATTCTTCTGCCCTCGCACCACATAGGCCTCGAAATGCAGGCTCGGCCATTGCGGCTTGCTGGGGTCGTTGCTGGGGTTGACCGCACGGCCGTCAACGAACAGGTCGATGCGCCCCGGCGGCACGTTACCGATTTCGAAATAGCCCTTGTCGTCACTGGTCGCGAGCAGGGGCGTGCGGCCGATGCTGACCTTGACGCCTTCCAGTGGCACACCCTTGTCGCTGTAGACGAAGCCGCCAAAGCTGGCCGGTCCGTCGCTGGCCTTCTTGGCACGGATCACGAAGCTCGCACCACCCACGGTGCCGTTCGGGTCGTTGAAGTCCTCACCCAAGGCCGCGCGCGCAGCAATGCGCACGATGCCCGGCTCGCTGCCAAGATACGGACGGACACCCACGAGACCGTTCTTGTCGGTGCTCAGCACGATGCTCTGCCCGTCGGCGCTGGCGAACGCGCCCGGCTGGTCGACAAAGAAGGCCTTGCCTTCTATGACACGGAACTCGACCTTGACGTTGGGCAGGTGGTTGTCAGCGTTGTCACGCACCACCGCGCTGAGGATCTCCATCACAGGCGCATCAGTCTCGCTGATCTGGTTCAAGCCCAGATCGGCGCGCAGGATCGCCGGTGTTCCCCGCTGCGAGTTGGCGGTGAACAGCACGCCTTCGCCGCCCAACAAGGGGGATGTCGCTCGAACAAGATTGGCGCCCGGACCGGCCTGCTTGCCGCTTCTGAACCAAACGGCAGCCCGGCCTTGCGCATCGGTACGGACCGAAACGGCGCGCGCGCTGTAGTGGGCATCGCCACTTGCAGTACGGCCCTGATTGGGGCTCAGCGAGCCGGTACCGCGTTCGACCAAGAACTCCACCGCCAGATCCTTGACGGGCTCGCCGTCCTTGTCCAGCGCAAGCACAGTCAAGGGCTTCGGCAGTTCCGTGCGCCCCGGGCCGGTCTGGTCATGACCATCAACAATCAACAATCCGGCAAGGCCGGTGTCGGCCCGATGCACATCCAGGGTCTGCACGCGCTCGTTGCCCAGATGATCAAGCGCGCGGACCTTGATCCGATTCAAGCCCTCGCTCAAGGCCAAGCGGCTCAGCAAGAAATAGCGGTCCGCGACAGTCGCCGCTTGTTCAGCTTGATCGTTGACGGAGATGAAGACCTGGGGTTCCGGCGCGCCAAAAATTGCCTCAACCGCATCGTTGACCATGCCGCGGACGTCAACCCACGCGGCACGAGTGATCGTCCCCGCGCGCGGCGACTCCACATTCAAGATCGGCGCAGTCTGATCGACCGACACGCTGATCGATGCCGTACTGACCCGCCCCTGCAAGTCAGTGGCGACCACGTTCAGAAGATTGGCGCCCTCGTGGAGGAAAAACCGCGGAAAACTGAAGCCGAGGCCGCTCGCATCGAGTTCGGCCGCTTGCTGATTGATGGCGACGGCTGCGACCGGTTTGCTCAAACGGCCTGTGACCAAGGTTGGACGCTCGACCGATCCCGTCAGATTGCCTGGGCTGCTGGCCTGCACTCGCCCTAGCACGGCCTTATCGGCCGGACTTGTCACCGTGATTTTGACTGGCGCGTTGTAATCCACTTCGGTGATCGTCGAACGACGTTGGCCGTCAGAGAACTCGACGGTGGCTGTCACCGTGTTGCGCCCGTCGACGAGATCAGCTTCTCCAGCAAAACGGTAGACACCATCCGCCGTGGCGCTACTGGCCGTCATCGGTTTGTCATTGAGCAAGGCGAGACGTGGGTAGCCCGCGTCGGAACTCGCGTCCACCTCCACGGCAATGCGAGGCTCGACGGACGTCTGACCACCTGCCGGGCTGACGATCGCGACCTTGTAGGCACGTGGTGCCGCGACATCAAAGCCCCAGACCGACTCGCCAACCGTCCCGGCCCGATTGCGGACGGAAACATACGCCGTATGGGCACCCGCCGACAAGGCCTGGGTCGGCGTGTAACTGACGCCTTGCGCGCTGATGCTGGCCTGAGCCGTGACATCGTTGCCGTCAAGCAGCAGACGGACCGAGCTTGTATCGATACCCGCAGGGTCGCTGAAGGTGGCCGCAATGCGCGGCTGCGCCCCGGCCGGCAGCACGGCATCCTTGGGCGTGAGACCACCCAACACCGGAGCAGCACTAACGATGACGACTGTTTTGCTGCTGCGAACCGCATAGCCAGTGCTGTCCCGAACCGTCAGTTTGGCCTCGTAGCTGCCTGCAGATGCATAGGTCCAGCGCTGCGCCACTCCTGCGGCATCTGCCGCATCGACCACGCCGTCCCCGTCAAAGTCCCACTCGTAGCGAGCGATGGCCGTCGCGACAGTGGGTGAAAACGTGATCGCAATTCCCGCCGGGCCTCCATTGGGAGCGGGCGTGAATGCGGCCTGCATCAGCGGCTTCGACGTCACCGTCCAGACCAGCTTGGACTCGTCCAAGGGCTTGCTGCGGTCAATACGGATCGTGAAGGTATCGCGGCTCGTCAGTGTGGCACCTGCAGCTACTTCACCAAACTCCAGTTGATCCTCGACCACCAGGATTGACACATCTGCGCTCTTGACCTTGGCCTTGACGTCGGACAGCGCCTCGCCCGGATTGCTCAGGCGCGCCTTCAGCACGTATTCCCAGATCGTCGCCGACACTCGCTTGCTGGAAACCTGGGTGTAGGTCCCCACACGCGGCTCCGCCGCTTGAGACAGCACGGAAAACAGCGCGAGCAGGATGCCCGCGCCAAAGGCCCGAATTCTCATGAGTCCTCCCTCCCTGTCAGCAGCTCAGGCTGCTGCCGGTGTTTTGCTTGATTTGCGATGCAATCGCGCACGCATGCCGGCGGCAGCGAGCAAGGCCAAAGCCAGCAGCTGCCACGTCTCGGGCTCGGGGACGGTCGCCCCGGCAGGCACGCTTCGGCCCTGGTACTGCAGGTCAAAAGACTGCGGGTCCCAGATCTTGAAGTCCTGAGCTCCGGGCTGACCGGAGCCCAGCCAGGTGAACTCAATCATGAAACTGGTGGCAATGCCGCCCCGACCCAGAACCCCAGTCGTCGTAAACACGTCGAACTGAGCTGGATCACCAAGGGTTGGAGCCAGAACCTGGCCATCCCAGCCCGCACTCAGCTGACGAATCACCAAACTCGATGCGTCGTACAGATGCGTTTCAAAGTCGATCGAAACCCAAGCGACCCCGTCATCAAAGCTCAGGTTTTCAACCTGATAGCTGTAGGCGTAGCGAGACGGAGCTGCCAGGGCCATCGTTTCGTAGCGCAAGACCACGGGAGAAGACCAGGCCAGCGCGGCCGACACAGCAAGCCAAGCGCCAATCATCAAGCGGAGCCCTGACTCCGCCACACGAGATCCCAGACCATTCATCGACTGACTCCTTCAAAACTGCGCGGAGTCTAGAGCCCGAATGTGAATAAGTCCGTAACCTAAAACCCGAACGGATGTATCTAAATGCAAGTGAATGAATGCACGCCCTCTGAGCGGACGTTCACGCCACCATGCATATGAGGGGGGGGCAGGTGTTGCCTGCTGACGACGAAATTCGATGGCACAACAGCGTCAACCATCTTCAGCAAGCAGACGCACGCACGAATCTCACGCGGATACAAGGCTTTGGGCCTGCAGAGCGATATTCGATCGCGGCCGGCCCAGCGCATGGCTAAAGGGCTATTCCACCGCCTTGACCATGTCCTCCACCACCTTCTTGGCGTCTCCGAAGACCATCATGGTCTTGTCCATATAGAAGAGCTCGTTGTCCAGACCGGCATAACCGGCCGCCATCGAGCGCTTGTTGACGATGATGGTCTTGGCCTTGTAGGCCTCGAGGATGGGCATGCCGTAGATGGGGCTGCCCTTGGTCAGCGCGGCCGGGTTCACCACATCGTTGGCACCCAGCACGATGGCGACATCGACCTGGCCGAACTCGCCGTTGATGTCTTCCATCTCGAAGACCTGGTCGTAAGGCACTTCGGCCTCGGCCAGCAGCACGTTCATATGGCCGGGCATGCGGCCGGCCACCGGGTGGATGGCGTACTTGACCGTGATGCCTTTGTGCGTGAGCTTCTCGGCCAGCTCCTTGACCGCATGCTGGGCGCGCGCCACCGCCAGGCCGTAGCCGGGCACGATCACCACCGTCTCGGCATTGCCAAGGATGAAGGCGGCGTCATCGGCGCTGCCGCTCTTGACCGTGCGCTGTACGGCGGCACCGGCCGATGCGCTGGAGGTGTCACCACCAAACCCGCCCAGGATCACATTGAAGAAGCTGCGGTTCATGGCCTTGCACATGATGTAGCTCAGGATGGCCCCCGAGCTGCCCACCAGCGAGCCCGCGATGATCAGCATGCTGTTGTTCAGGCTGAAGCCGATGCCGGCGGCCGCCCAACCCGAGTAGCTGTTCAGCATGGACACCACCACCGGCATGTCGGCACCGCCGATCGGGATGATGAGCAGCACGCCCAGCGCAAAGCCCAGGGCCAGGATCAGGCCGAAGTCCAGCCAGCTCTGCGAATGCCAGAAGCCGAAGCAGAAGAACAGCGCCGCCAGGCCCAGGGCCAGGTTGAGCTTGTGCTGACCCGGGAAGGACACCGGCGCGCCCTGGAAGAGGCGGAACTTGTACTTGCCCGAGAGCTTGCCGAAGGCGATCACCGAACCGCTGAAGGTGATGGCGCCGATGAAGGCGCCCAGCGCCAGCTCGATGCGGTTGCCGCCCGGGATCGGCTCGCCCTTGGCCGTGATGGCAAAAGCCCAGGGCTCCAGCACCGCAGTGGCGGCGATGAAGACCGCGGCCAGGCCGATCATGCTGTGCATGAAGGCGACCAACTCGGGCATCTTGGTCATCTCGACCTTCTGCGCCATGTAGGCGCCGATGCCGCCGCCGACCACCAGGCCGGCCAGCACATAGGCCAGGCCCAGGCTCTGGCCACCGGCCAGCTTGAGGATCAGGGCCACCGTGGTCAGGGCAGCGATGGCCATGCCGACCATGCCGAAGAGATTGCCGCGAATCGAGGTGGTCGGGTGCGAAAGCCCCTTGAGCGCCTGAATGAAGCAGACGCTGGCGACCAGATACAGGAAGGTGACGAGATTCAGGCTCATGACCGGACCTCCGCGGCCTTGGTGTTCTTGTCGGCGGGCTTGGGCGCCTTCTTCTTGAACATCTCCAGCATCCGGCGCGTGACCAGGAAGCCGCCGAAGACATTGACCGCCGCCAGGGCCACGGCCAGGGTGCCCATGAGCTTGCCGGCGTCGGTCTCGGTCAGGGCCGCGGCCAGCATGGCGCCGACGATGACGATGGCCGAGATGGCGTTAGTCACCGCCATCAGCGGCGTGTGCAAGGCAGGCGTGACCGTCCAGACCACGTGGTAGCCCACGTAGATGGCCAGCACGAAGATGATCAGATTGGTGAGGGTGGGGCTGACGAGTTCCATGGCAATCTCGGGTTAGGGCCTATTCACACTACGGATACTTGTGCGAGAGGGGCAGAAAGGGCCCCAAGCTAGGCGGACGACGAAGCCCAGGCTAGCCGCCTGGGCGAGGAGTTCAACGACGAATGGGGCCCTTTCTGCCCCTCTCCCGAAGGGTTGCCGCACAAATCACCGTGCACGTTGTTGCAAAGCCTCGCCGGGGGGTGACCCCGGCTTCGTTTTGCGCCTAGCGCACGGTGATTTGTGAGGCAACGCATCAGGTATCCGTAGTGTGAATAGGCCCTAGCTGCGCTTGACCTCGCCACCCTGGCTGACCAGGCAGGCGGCGACGATGTCGTCATCGAGGGGCACGCTGAGCGTGCCGTCCTTGGCGAGGACGAGCTTGAGGAAGTCCAGCACATTGCGGGCATACAGGGCCGAGGCATCGGCCGCCACCAGGGCCGGCAGATTGGTTTCGCCAACCAGGGTGACGCCATGTTTGACCACCGTGCGGCCGGCTTCGGTCAGCGGGCAGTTGCCGCCCACGCCATCGGCGCCACGGCCAGCGGCCAGGTCGACGATGACCGAGCCCGGCTTCATGCTGCGCACCATGTCCTCGCTGATCAACTGCGGCGCGGCGCGGCCCGGGATCAGGGCGGTGCTGATCACCACATCGGCCTGGGCCACGCGCTTGGCCACCTCGGCGCGCTGGCGGTCCAGCCAGCTCGGCGGCATGGGCCGGGCATAACCGCCCACGCCCTCGGCCGCTTCACGCTCTTCCTGGGTTTCGTAGGGCACGTCGATGAACTTGGCGCCGAGCGACTCGACCTGTTCCTTGACGGCAGGCCGCACATCTGAGGCCTCGATCACCGCGCCCAGTCGCTTGGCCGTGGCAATCGCCTGCAGGCCGGCCACGCCGACGCCGAGGATAACCACGCGCGCCGCCTTGACCGTGCCGGCCGCCGTCATCAGCATGGGGAAGAAGCGCTGGTAGCGCTCGGCCGCCATCATCACCGCCTTGTAGCCGGCGATATTGGCCTGGCTGGAGAGCACGTCCATGCTCTGGGCACGTGAGGTGCGCGGTGCGGCTTCCAGCGCAAAGCTGGTCAGGCCGGCCGCGGCCAGGGCCTGCAGGCCGGCGCGGTCGAAGGGGTCCAGCATTCCGACCAGGGTGGCGCCCGATTTCATCAAGGCCAATTCCTCGGCCTCGGGCCGGCGCACCTTGAGCACCAGATCGGCGCCCAGAGCGGCGGCATGCTCGACGATGTCGGCGCCGGCGGCCAGGTAAGCCTCATCGGTGATGCTGGCGGCCAGGCCGGCCTCGCGCTCGACCTGCACGCTGTGGCCTTGCGCCTTCAGCTTCTTGACCGTCTCCGGGGTGGCAGCCACCCGCGTCTCTCCGGCCGCGCGCTCGCGCGGAACACCTATCTGCATGAGTCCCTCCTCGGGTCAAACAAACCATATGACTGTTCAGCTTGCGTCGAGCTTACACAATCGAGGTGACACTCCACCCCCGTAGACACCCCTGGAAGCGCGGAGCAAACGACAGATGACAAATCACGAACGCTGGAAGCCTTCGGTCACGGTCGCAGCCGTGGTTGAGCGCGATGGCCGCTACCTGCTGGTCGAGGAAGAGACGCCCGAGGGCCTGATGCTGAACAACCCGGCCGGCCATCTCGACCCAGGCGAGACGCCGCTTCAGGCGGTGGTGCGCGAGGCCCTGGAGGAAACGGCGCGAGCCTTCACACCCGAGTCCTTCCTGGGCTGCTATCTGGCCCGCTTCCAGCGGCCGGCGCGGCAGGAGGATGTCACCTATCTGCGCCTGGCCTTCAGTGGCAGCGTCGGGGAAGAGATCGCGGGCCACGCCCTCGACCAGGGCATCGTGCGCACGCTCTGGCTCAGCCTGGACGAGCTGCGCGCCACCGCCGCGCGCCACCGCAGCCCCCTGGTGCTGCGCTGCTGCGAGGACCATGCCGCGGGCCGGCGCCTGCCGCTGGAAGCGGTGTACAACGATGCCTCACTGTTTGCACCCTTGCAGAAACTCTGAGCTGGACCCTTCCGCCATGCACTTCAAGCCCCACGGCGACACCCGCATCAGCCGCGACGACCGCTTGCTTGTTTTTGCGCCGCAAGCCACGGCCAATGTCGAGGAGATCAACCGGGTGATGCGCGAACTGGCCGGGCATGTGGCCCCACTCCAGGGCCGATCCTGGACCGCCCTGGTGCAACTGGCTCGCGACGACGCCTTGATGACGCCGGAGGCCGAGCTGGCCTTGCAGGCCGCTGCGCCGGGCCTGCTGCAAAGCGGCCTGTGCGCTCTGGCCCTGAGTGGGCCAGACCCGAGCTCGCTGTGGATCGTGGAGGCGCAATTTCGCCGTGTGTTCGCCTCCACCGGCTTGCCGCTGTCCTTGCACAAACAGGACGCTGAGGCGCGCGCCTGGCTGCACCAGCAACTGAACCTCGCCTGAGAGACCTTCGGCTCCGAGCAAGGCGGTGTACCAGCTCAGGCCGGCGGCTGCAGCCGCAAGCCCGCGTACATGGCATCCAGCATGGCGAACTTGCGCTTGACCTCGGTACGCTTGCGCGAAGGCACCTCTTCCAGAGCCGGCTGAGGCACCTCGTCGCAGCGCAGCTCGAAACTGCCGCACTCGCTGGGTCGCGCACCGATCTCGCCCCACAAGGCGTCGTAGTTGGAGCTGATCTTGCGGCGGCGCCAGGGGTTGAGCGCCACACGATCGCGGTTGCTGATCAGGATCAGGCGCTCGCAGCCGAGCGAGGCGCCGATCTGCCGCACCGCCTGCACCAGCACCACGCCGGGGCGGCAGCCGTAGAAGTCCTTGGTGGCGCGGCGCACCAGCTCACGCGAGCCCTCGCAGCGCCCGCCCTGCAGGCGGCCGATGGCCACGCAAGGCTTGCCCTGGCGGTGCATGAAGACAAAGGAGGCGCTGAACACCATCTCGCCGTCCAGCATCAGACGCAGGCAGAGATCCCCTTCGCGATGGCCTTCGTGAACGGCCGAGAGCTCGACCTGGAAGGTCGCGCCCGACTTGCCACTCAGCTCACAGAGCACCAGGTTCTCGCGTGCCGCCCGGGCCAGAACCGGCTCCAGGCCCTGCTCGAGCATGAAACCGTAGTGATCCATCAGCAGCTCCACCCGGCGTGCGCAACCGAGGCGACGCGAAAAATACGGGCGGTAGATCTTGCTCAGCAGCTTGGGGTGCTCGCGCACTGCCCCCATCAGCACCGGGTGGGCGCTGACAAAGTTCAGCCAGCGTTGGGTCGGGGTCGGATGCAGCAGAGCGCCCAGATAGATCTTGAAGCGATCTTTGGCGCTGATGCGTTCGCAATGAGGGGTGATTCGAAAAGGATGCAGCTTCATGGCCGGCGCTCGCGGGGCGCAGAACGCCGCCGATTCAAGGAAAAACAGGGAGACCACAGATCGGCGCGGATTGTAAAGTTCTGTTAATGACGATTTGCCCCGCATTTGCGGGTGTCAAGCACCGCCCCAAGCCGGTGCGAAAGCCGGCACCGGGGCGGGGTGCGCGGACCTTGCGGGACAATCGCGGCCATGAACTCCAAGCAACGCATCGTCGTCGGCCTGTCCGGCGGCGTCGATTCCGCCGTCACCGCCTACCTGCTGAAAAAAGCCGGCCACGAAGTCGTGGGCATCTTCATGAAGAACTGGGAGGACGATGACGACAGCGAGTACTGTTCCTCCAACATCGACTTCGTCGACGCGGCCGCGGTGGCCGATGTGATCGGCATCGAGATCGAGCATGTCAACTTCGCCGCCGACTACAAGGATCGCGTCTTCGCCGCCTTCCTGCGCGAGTACCAGGCCGGCCGCACGCCCAACCCCGATGTGCTGTGCAATGCCGAGATCAAGTTCAAGGCCTTTCTCGACCACGCCATGCGCCTGGGCGCCGAGAAAATCGCCACCGGCCATTACGCTCGCGTGCGCCAACGCGACGGCCGGACGGAATTGCTCAAGGGCGTGGACAACAGCAAGGACCAGAGCTACTTCCTGCACCGCCTGAACCAGGCCCAGCTGGCCAAGACCCTGTTCCCGGTCGGCGAGCTGCACAAGACCGAGGTGCGCCGCATCGCCGAGGAAATCGGCCTGCCGAACGCCAAGAAGAAGGATTCGACCGGCATCTGCTTCATCGGCGAACGGCCCTTCCGTGAGTTCCTGAACCGCTATCTGGCGCACCAGCCCGGCCCGATCAAGGACGAGCGCGGCCGCAAGCTGGGCGAGCATGTCGGCCTGTCCTTCTACACCCTGGGCCAGCGCCAGGGCCTGGGCATCGGCGGCGTGAAGGAAAAAGGGACGCCGCGCGGCGGCGGCGAACACGAGCCCTGGTTCGTGGCGCGCAAGGACATGGAGAAGAACACCTTGATCGTCGTTCAAGGCCACCAGCACCCGCTGCTGCTAAGCCAGGCCCTGGTCGCCGACGACCTGTCCTGGACCGATACCCAGCCCGCTTTTGGCGGCTTCGGCGCCAAGACCCGCTATCGGCAGGCTGATGCCGCCTGCGCCTTCCACCCCGATACGCCGGCCGCAGGCCACTGCCGCGTGGACTTTGCCCAGCCGCAATGGGCCGTCACCCCGGGCCAGAGCCTGGTGCTCTACGACGGCGAGGTCTGCCTGGGCGGCGGCGTGATTGCCGAGGCCATCGCCGCGCCGGCCGCAGGCTGAGCCGCCCCTCCCGCCCCCTGCTTCGGTGCCCGGGGGCGGCTGCATGACCAAACACACATGCCAGAAGCGACCCCGCTGTGGCACCCTGCCGACTCGCTGAACAAAGTGCCCCCTTGCAGAATCCGCTGAACACCTCTCCGCTGCGCTTGCTGGACCAGCAACTGGACCGCATCCTGGCCCGCGTGGCGCAACCCAATGTGGTGCTGCGGGTGGCCGCCCTGTCGATCTGCCTGCTGGAGCTGGCTGCGGCCATCGCCGGCCTGCTGGGCTACCGCACCGACGCCTACGACGGCGCCGTGCCGGCCCTCTACCTGCGTTGGGGCGGCAGCAGCAACGACCCCATCCTCCTGATCGGCTGCTTCAGCCTGGTGCTGCTGTTCGCCTGGGGTTATTGGCGATTGGCCCGTGAAGGCCGCGCCGACCAGCCGCCCCCGAACACCCTGCTGCGCCTGGTGCTGATCGATCTGCTGGCCATCGCCGTGACGCCGGGCCTGCCCTTTTTGGTCACGGCCCTGGCCGCTGTCTTGCTGCGCGCGCGCACCGCCTTCCTCTTCGCTCTGGCCCAGATCGGCATCAACCTGGCCATGAACTGGCTGCTGCCCCTGGCCGAGGTGGTGACGCCGGGCAGCAGCGGCGTGCCCAACTGGCTGGACAATATGGGCTTGCTGATGGCCATGGTGGCCCTGCATGGCATGGCCTTCGGGCTGGGCCGCATGGCCGCCGCCGAATCCGAGAAACGCCGCTGGCTGCAAGCCATGCTGGCCGAGCGCCTGAGTGCCGAGCAGTTGCAGGCCGAGCAGCTGCGCTACAACGAGCGCACCCTGATGGCACGCGAGCTGCACGATGTGGTCGGCCACCACCTGACCGCGCTGAACCTGCAGCTGCAGCTGAGCAGCGCCCTGCTGCAGCGCGCCGATGGCGAAGGCGCAGCCCTGGCCGTGGACAAGGCGAGGCAGAGTGCGGCCAATCTGCTGGCCGATGTGCGCCAGGCCGTCAGCCAGCAGCGCAGCTCGCAGCGCATCGACCTCAGCACCGCCTTGCAGGCTCTGGTCGACGGCATTGCCAGTACCCATATCGAACTGACCATCGCCCCCACCGCTCGCGACCTGAGCCCGCGCGTGGCCCATGCCCTGCTGCGCTGCGTGCAGGAGGCGGTGACCAACAGTGTTCGTCACGCCCGCGCCTCGCGGGTGAGCATCGAAGTGGCCATTGAGTCCCACGAAACGAGTCTTGGCACGGACGTCTTGCCACAAGGTGAAGTCCGCGTCAGCATTGACGACAACGGCCTGGGTGCCACCCACCTCAAGCCGGGCAACGGTCTGCAAGGCATGGCCGAGCGCATGAGCGAGCTGGGCGGGCGCATGGAGGTGCAGCGCAGCCAGCCCGGTTTCCGAATTGAATTGCGGTGTCCAAGGACAGCATGAACAACCCCATCCCCCCTCTTCCTCAACTCAAGCCCAGCAGCGCCGCCCAAGCCGCGGCCAAGGGCAGCATTCGCCTCTTGCTGGTGGAAGACCAGCAACTGGTGCGCGATGGCCTCAAAGGCCTGCTGGCCCTGCATGAGGACATCCAGATCGTCGGTGAAGCCAACGACGGCGCCGATGCCTTGGAACAGATCGCCCGCCTGGGCGGCGAGCCGCCGGACCTGATCCTCTCCGACATGCGCATGCCGCGCCTGGACGGCCTGGGCCTGATCCGCGCCCTGGCCGCGCGGGCGCTCAGCATCCCCGTGGTGTTGCTCACCACTTTTGACGACGCGGCCGTGTTCGACGAGGCCGTGCGCGCCGGCGCCCGCGGTTTTCTGCTCAAGGCCATCAGCACCGACACCCTGGTGCAGGCCCTGCGCGATGTGGCCGAAGGCGGCACCGCCCTGCGCCCCTCGCTGACCACCCGCATGGAGCGCCCGGCCAGCACGGCCGAACGCGCCTTCCTGGCCACCGAACAGCCCGACCCGCTCTCGCCCAAGGAGCTGCAGGTGCTGCGCCTGGTCGCCAGCGGCCGCAGCAACACCGAGATCGCCGCCCTGCTGGGCAATAGCGAGGGCGTGATCAAGAACCACTGCTCGGCCATCTTCTCCAAGATGGGCGTGCGCGACCGCACGCAGGCGGTGTTGCGGGCGATCGACCTGGGTTGGATCTGAAGCGCCGGGCCTGCCGCTAAGGCTCGACAGGCCGGCCGAGATGGAGGACCCAGTAGCGGTCATACCGCCCCGGGCCGACCACACAGGCCAGGCCGGCGTCAATGAACTCGGCCTGCATCAGGTTCTCGCAGTGGCTGGCGCTCAGGGTCCAGGTGGCCAGCACCTCGTCCAAGCTTTCCTGGCCGGCGGCCAGGTTTTCACCGGCGCGGCGCATCACATAACCGCTTTGATGAAAGCGCTGGCGCAGGCTGCTGCCCTTGAGCCCGCGATGGCTGATCTGGTCGCCGTGCGAGAGCTCGCTGGCAAAGGCCAGGGCCGAAGCCTCCAGCCGGGCATCCCAACGCAGGGCCGGCGCAGCCGGCAGGCGGTGGGCGCCGCAAGACTGAGGCAGGGCACGGAAGGCATTGAGCCGCGCCAGCTCGGCGCGAAGCTCGGCCTCGCTGGGGCAGGATTTCGCCGCCCCCGCTTCGGCCGCCTGGGCCAAGGCCAAGCCCAGGCCTGCCATTGGCAAGACCAAGCTCCATCGCCCCAGCAAGCGCCAGGCGCTGCGTGCGCGGGAAAAGAAAAAATGCGGGCGTTTCATGGGCGAGCGCATCCTACCCAATCCCAGGGCCGCCTCGAAGGACTAAGCTGGAAGCTCCTCAGCTCGGAGCCCGCGATGAAACACCCTCGGTCGTTCGCCCCCCTCACCCCCAGCTGGCCGCGCGCCCGGCCGCTGGCCCTGCTGATCGCCCTGCCCCTGGCGCTGCTGGCCGGCGCCTGCAGCAGCGCGCCCGCCAGCAACACGCCTGAAAGCCAGCGCCTGCTGAAATCGCTGGAGGCCGAGATCGGCGAGGCGCGCTGCAGCAGCGATGCCCAATGCCACAGCCTGGCCGTGGGCGCCAAGGCCTGCGGCGGGCCCGAGGGCTACCTCGCCTGGTCCAGCCAGCACAGCGGCGACGGCAAGAAGCTCCAGGCCCTGGCCGATCAACAGGCCGCGGCGCGCCGGGCCGAACAAAGTCAGAGCGGCATGATGTCCAACTGCGCCCTCGAAGCTGACCCGGGCGCGCGCTGCCAGGCCGGGCGCTGCACCCTGCGCCCGCGCGCGGCGGCCGGAGCAAGCGCCCGGTAAACGCACCCGGCCGGCCCGCAGGCAGTCAGCGCAAAGGCAGGCCGTTGCGATCCACCGGGGGCTCGCTGGCCGCCGGATCCGGACTGGACGCTGCCGCCCCTTGTGGGCGCCCCACAAAGAGCCAATCGCTGGCCTTGTCCAGAGGCATGCCGTCGGGCCGACTCTCCTTCAACAAGGCGCGCTCCGAACGGCTGTGCACCGCATGGAAGCGCTCGGGCTGGCTGGGCTCGGGCACCAGCACCCAATCGGGCTTGCCGGTGAAGGGGTCCGCATAGGCGCGACGCAGATGATGGAGAGGTTTGACGCCGCGCCGGTCGACCAGCAGATCCTCGATCGTGCGCGGGTACTGCGGCGAGTTGCCGCCCGTGACCTTGAGGTAGCTCTGGATGGCGCGCGCAATCTCCTCGCCGCGGAACTGAAGCTCGCGCTCGCGTTCGCGCTGTGCCGCCGTGCTCCAGGCCTGACCCAAAGCGGCCAGGGCCGCCGCTGTCAGAGCAACAAAGAACAGCAGCCCCAGGTAGGTGAAGCCGCACGAAGCGCGCAGGCGAGCGAGGCGACGCATCAGCAAGATCCTTCCCAGCCAGCCACCCGGTTCACCAATCCGCAAACAGCCGGCCATCGCTGGCTCGGCCGGCGGCACCGCTGCGCACATCGTAGAGTTGGCCATTGGCCTGCATATCGCCGGGCGGCGGCAGGGTGACCCAGGCATCGCGGCTGCCGGTCAGCGGGTCTTCGGGGATCTCGCGGATGTAGCGGGCCGTGGCCAGCTCTTCCAGCGAATCGGGATAACGCCCTTTGTCGGCGGCAAACTGGTCGATGGCATCGCGCATCACATGGAGCGAGCTGCGCAGCGCCGTCTCGCGCGACTTCTGCAAGCTGTTGAAGTAACGCGGTGCTGCGATGGAAGCCAGCAGGGCGACGATGGCCATGACCACGATCAGCTCGATCAGGGTGAAGCCACGGGGGCGGCCTCGGGCGGAGGTGTGACGGGGGGCGTTCATCTCGGCGGCTCCTCACCAATCACGCAAGCGCGTGCCGTCGAGTGCGCGACGGTCGGAGCGGGAATAGACATCGAACACATCCTTGCCCGAGCGCGGTTCGTCGGGCGGGCTGTCGGCGGCGCGCAAGCCCCAGGTGTCGGCGGCAGGCAGGGCTGGGTCGGCAAAGGGATCACGCGGCAGACGGCGCAAAAAGTAGAGCTTGCGGCTGTCCGGGGTTTTGACATCCACCACGCCCTTGACCAAGGACTCCAGGTCAGGCGGATAGCCGCTGTCCTCAGGGCTGCTGCGGATCTGCCCGCCTTCGACTGCCTTCTTGTAGGCATCGAGCGCGCCGCGCAGCTGGCGCAGGCCGGAACGCAACTCATGCTCGCGTGCGCGCTGCACCGACATCTCCAGCAGAGGCCGCGCCGCCGTGGCCAGCACGGCCAGCATGGCCAGCACCACCAGCATCTCGATCAGCGTGAAGCCGCGAGCGTTTGGGCATGTGCGCAAAGTGTTCACCGCAGGGACTCGAGTCAACGAGGCTCGCACGCTCAGCGCGCGGCCTCCACCGTCACCAGGCCCGAGCCTTCCAGGCGCACCGAGCTGCTCTCGCCATTCGGGCCGGTGGCTTGCACGCTGCCCAGTTCGATGGAGACGACCTTGCCGGTCGAGGCGGGCAGCGCGCGCATCACCAGCACCTTGTCGCCGCGCGCGGGCAGCTCCACCGGCACCCGACCCGGCGTCATGCCACCCTGCATGGACTGCAGCAGATTGGCGTCGTACTCGATCTCGCCACGGATGCTGAAGCCCGACTCATTGCGCAGCGTCACCGAGATGGTGCCGCCGGGCGTGACCTGGGGCGTGACCTCCAGTCGCACCGTGGCTTCGGCCGAAGGAGCTGCCGCCGGCGCCGCTGCCGCGGCCTGGACATCGCGCGGTGCGGCCAAGGCGGGCGCGGCACCGCCACCACCGCTGGGGCCGACCCCGACCTTGGCGCTGGAGCGCAACAGGCCGCTGAAGGCACCCGGCGAGGCATCGGTGCCGCCGGGCGTGCGGGTCAGGCTGGCCTCGGGCAGGGCCAGATTGCGCACGATGCGCGGCGTGATCAGGAGCACGACCTCGGTCTTGGCACGTGTGTCATTGCGCGAGCCGAACAGGCTGCCCAGCACCGGGATGCCCGAAAGACCCGGAATGCCGCTGGCCGTGCGCCGGTCTTCGTCATTGATCAGACCGGCCAGCACCTGGGTCTCGCCATCGTTCAGGCGCAAGGTGGTGGAGGTGGTGCGCTGGCCGATCTCGTAGGCCGTGGTGCCACCCGGGCCGGTGACCTGACGGATCAAGTTGCTGACCTCCAGGCCGACCTTGATGACCACATCGTTGTCGAGCTGGATGGTGGGCTCGACATCCAGCTTCAGGCCGATGTCCAGATAGGACACCGAGGCCGCCACCGAGGTCTGTCCGGTGAAGTTGGTGGTGGTGGTGAAGACCGGCAGCTTCTGGCCGATGTGGACCTTGGCCTTCTCGCGGTTGCGCACACGGATCTTCGGATTGGCCAGCAGGTTCACATTGCCGCTGCTGCCGCGCAGATTGGCCACCACGCCGGGGTTGGCGACGAAGCCGCGGAACTCGTTGTGCTGGCCGATCGGCACCTGGCCGGTGGCCAGGCCGCCGGTCGCGCCCGGCAGGCCGAAGCTGAGCTGCTCGGGCCATTTGAGGCCCAGCTCATCGACACGGTCGGTGGCCAGTTCCATCACCTCGACATCGAGCATGACCTCGGGCTCGGGCAGATCGACCGAGGCAATCAGTCGCTCCACCAGGCGCAACACCTCGGGCGTGTCACGCACCACCATCAGGTTCAGGCGCTCGTCGACATGGATATCACGCACCTTGGCGATGGTGCGCACCATGGCCTGCACCTGCTTGACATCGGCGTTCGCGAGGTAGAGCGTGCGGGTGATCAGCTCCTGGTGCTCACGCTGCTTGGCGCTGGTGTTGGGGAAGATCAGCACCGAACTGTCGTTGAGCAGCTTGCGATCCAGCTGCTGGGTGTTGAGCACCACGCGCATGGCCTCGTCCAGGGTCACATTGCGCAGGAAGATGGTGATGCGGCTGTCCGAGCGCACATCCTTGTCGAACACGAAATTGATATTGGAGCTGCGCGACAGCGCTTCGAAGACCTGGCGCAGGGGCGCATCGCGGAACTCCAGCGTGACGGGCTTCTGAAAGCCCGGCCCCAGTTCCAGGCTGCCCTGCTCCAGCGGCCGCGCCTGCGCGACCTGGCTGAGCAGCAGGCGAGCGCCGGGGTGCTGGGGTGATTCAGACAGGATCTCGCGCGCCATCGCTTCCACCCGCTCCAGCTTGCCCTCGCGCAGCAGGCTGCGCGCGGTCAGCAAGGTGGCTTCCTGCTTCTGGCCGCGTTGCAGCTCGCTTTCGAAAAAGGCCAGACGCGGGTGCTTGGGGTCGATCTCGCGCAGGCTCTGCATGGCCGTCTGCGCCTCGGCCCAGCGGCTGCTGGCACGCAGGCCCTCGATCTGCATCAGCAGCCGGTTGCTCAGCTGGGTACGGACGCGGATCTGGGCCGCACGCAGGGCGTGGTCCCTCGGCTCCTTCTGCGCGGCGGCGTCGAGCACGGCATAAGCCTGGGTCAGCTGGTTGGCGCGGCTGAGCTCATCGGCCTCGCGCAGAGCCGGGTGGGCGCAGCCCGCGAGCAGCAGGGCCACGCCCAAGGCCAGGAGCGCCGGCTGCGGCCACGCGCGGCGCGTGAACGGCAGAGAAGAGGTGGAGACTTGCAGCTTCATGGGGTTGCGGCTCGGAAGTTGACGCTCTGCGTGAGCTTGGCGGGCAGCCAGGTCAGGTTCAGCCCGCGTTCATGGATTTGATCGACGCGCCACTGGCCATCGATCACCTCGCCGGTCTTGACGGCCAGGGTCTTGGCCGGGCTGGACAGCAGGGCCACGGCGCCCTCGGCCTCGACCAGGCGGCCAATCAATTGGTAAGGAAACGGTGGCGCCACCGGCTCGGCCGGGGGCGATGGCGGCGGCGCGGGCGGTGGAGGCGGCGGGGCGGGCGGCGCCCAGGCGGCGAACTGGCTCTCGACCGCCGGGGCCCAGGCCCCGCGTTCGGCCGGGGCCCAGTTGGGGACGGGGAGAGGCGCAGGCAGCGGCGCAGCAGCCATGCCCGGCTTGGCGGCCGAGGCGACCGTACCCAAGGCGACGGGCGCGCGGCGCTGCGACGCCACCGGCTGGGCCAGATCGCCCCCTTCGGGCTCGATCTGTGCGGCCCAGAGGGCGGCCGCGATGCTCAGCGCCAGGCCCGCGGCCAGGACATAGTGGCGCGGGCTCAGCGCCGGTTTGCTGGCTGCGCTGACAACAGGGCTGCGGCTCATCGGGTGGCCCCTCCCGGGCTGGTTTCCATACGGCCGTGCAGCGACCACTGCAGTTCCGCCTCCAGCTCGGCCGCTTGCGAGTTGGCGCGGCGCAGCTTGAGGCTGTCCAGGCTCAGCGCCGGGTCGTGGCGCAGCGCCGCTTCGATGTACTGGCGCAGCTGGGCATAGCCGCCGCTCAAGGGCATGGTGATGCGCAGGCGCTCCAGGCCGCTGGCCGCGTCCACCGTCAGGCGGTGCTCGGTGCGGGTGCTGACCAGGCCCAGGCGCAAACCCATCTCCAGCAGATCGGCCAGGCGCTGCTGCCGCTGGCTGGCGGGCGGCAGGGTCTCGCGCCATTGCTCGGGCGTGCTGGGCAGTTCGGCAGCCGAGGTCGCGCTGGCCGGGGCCAAGGCGCGCTGCAGGCGATGCTCGGCACGCAGGCGGTCACCCCGGGCGGCGTCGGCCGCGGCTTCGCGCTCCCAGCGCTGGCCCTGCCAGGCCAGGCCGGCGGCCAGCACAAGCGCCAGCGCGGCGAACAGGCCGGGCGCGCCGAGAGCGCGCAGCTGTGATTTCAGGGCAGAGTACTTCATCGGCGGGCCTCCCCAGCCTTGTGCTTGGCCGGGGCCGTTGCGGAAGCGGCGGCCTCGGGCGATTCGGGCGCTGCCGCCACAGGGCTGCGCAGCAGATCCCCGCGGAACTTGGCCGTCAGCTCGAAACGCTGGCCCGTCAGCCCTTGTTCGGCGTTCTGCAGGCGACTGAGCATGACATCGCGCCAGCCGGCTTCGGCCGCCAAGCGGTCCACCAGTTGCAGGGGCAGCAGCTTGTCGCTGGCCAGGCCTTCCAGGCGCAGCTCCTGGCGCGAGCCGTTCACATCCATGGACAGCCAGGCCAGGGGCGCCGGCTTGAGCGCCGCGCCGGCCTGCTCCACCTGCACCAGCACGGCCTCCCAGGGCTGGCGCAGCAAGGCCTGCACCTCCTGCGCCGGGCGGCTGGCATCGGGCACGGTCTTGCCGGCATCACGGCTGCGGGCGGGCACGGCCACCGCAGCCAAAGGGGTCGTTTGGGCTTTGGCACGCGGCGCCGCCGCTTGCGTGGCCTTCAGCCGGGCCAGCTGGGTTTGCTGCTGAAGGCGATCGGTGTAAGCCTGCCAGGCGCTCCAACCGGCCGTGGCCAGCACCAGGGCGGCCGTGGCGGCCAGCGGCCAGGCCAGGGGCGAGCGCTCGCGCGGCGCGCCGAGGAAATCGGGGCGGGGCAGGCGGCGCGAAGGCGCGGCGGCACCGGGCTCCAACTGCGCGAGATCGGGCGCCGCGGCATCGAGGCGGCCCTGCAGACGCAGGGCCGGGCCCAGGTTCAGCGCCGTGCCGGTGCCCTGCAGACCGTAGCCCATCACGTGCACCTGGGCGGCGGGCAGGCCGGGCTGGGCTTGCAACAACTCTTGCAGCAGCTCAGCCAGTGCCTCAGGGGTGGCCTCACGCAAGCGCAGCTGGCGCAGGCCGGCCAAACGGCCCGAGGACAAAGTCAGCCAAGTCAAGACCTGACCCTCCAGCCAGGCCAGGGCGGCCTGCTCGGCCGAGCGCCATTCCGGTTCATCTTGAGCCAGACGCTGCAAGGCCAGCGCCCAGGCCGGCTGCACCTGGGTCAGGCGCACGCCGTGCTCGGCCGCGAATTCGCGCCAGCCTTGGGCAGCCGAGCCATGCAGGGCGATGGCGCCGCATTGCTCGCCCAGGCCGGCTTGCGGCTCGGCCTCCAGGCGCCAGCTGGCCAACGACCAGGTCTTGGCCGCGGCGCCGAAATACTGACCGAACTGCTGGCGCGCATAGGCCAGCAAGGCGGCTTCGTCGTCCAGCGGCAGGCCCGGCTGGCAGACCAGCTCATGCAGCAAGCGGCTGGACAGGCTCAGACGCACGGCGCTGCCGGCATGGGCGCGGCACCAGTCGGCCCAGGCCTCGGGCCGGCTCAGCGCGGCGCCCTGCACACCGTCGATGCCCAGAAACAGGGTCTGGGGCCGGGCCAGGCGGGCGCGCAAGCGCCGCTGCAGGCGGCCCAGCCAAGAGGGCGAAGGGCTGCTATTCATCCAGAGTCACTCGTTCCAGCTCTTCAAAGGTGGTGTCGCCACGGCACACGGCCTGCAGGGCCAGGGCGCGCAGCGGCTTCATGCCGCGAGCACGGGCGGCCTCCTTGATCTGCGACATGGGCGAACGCGCGGCGATCAGGTCGCGCAGGCCGTCGTCCAGCTTGAGCAGCTCGGCCACGGCGCGGCGGCCACGGTAGCCGGTGCCCCGGCAATGGCCGCAGCCCTCGCCTCTCATGAAACTGTGCTCGCCCGCGCGCAAGCCATAACGCGCCAAGGTGGCGGCATCGGGCTCGAAGGGGCGCGCGCAATGCTTGCAGGTCAGGCGCACCAGGCGCTGGGCCAGCACGGCATTCAAGGCCGAGACCACGTTGTAGAGGTCCAAGCCCATGTGCATGAAGCGGCCGATCACGTCGAAGGCGTTGTTGGCGTGCACGGTCGAAAAGACCAGATGGCCGGTCAAGGCCGCCTGCACCGCGATCTGCGCCGTTTCGGCGTCACGGATTTCGCCGACCATCACCCGGTCGGGGTCATGGCGCAGGATGGAGCGCAGGCCGCGCGAAAAGGTCAGGCCTTTTTTCTCGTTGACCGGGATCTGCACCACGCCGGGCAGCTGGTACTCGACCGGGTCTTCGATGGTGATGATCTTGTCGTCGCCGGTGTGGATCTCGGCCAGGGTGGCGTAGAGCGTGGTGGTCTTGCCGCTGCCGGTGGGACCGGTGACCAGCAACATGCCGTGGGGCTGGCGCGCCTGGTGGCGGATGGCGGCGCGCTCCTCGGCGTCGAAGCCGAGCGCATCGAGCGTCAGGCTGCCACCGGTCTGCTCGATGCGGGCGCGGTCCAGCACCCGCACCACGGCGTCTTCCCCGAAGACGCTGGGCATGATGGACAGGCGGAAGTCGACCTCGCGGCCCTGCACGCGCAGCTTGAAGCGGCCGTCCTGCGGCAGGCGGCGCTCGCCAATGTCCAGCTCGGACATGACCTTGAGCCGCGACACCAGCTGCTCGGCCGTGGCCGCACCGTCCACACTGCGCACCATGGACATGACGCCGTCGACGCGGAAGCGGATCACCGCGCCGCGCGCCGTGCATTCGATGTGCACATCGCTGGCGCCGTCCTGCAGCGCGTCATACAGCGTGGCATTGAGCAGGCGCACCACCGGGCTGGCCTGCTCGGACATGACCAGGGCGCTGAGCTCCTCGGTGGCGCCGCCGGCCTCGGCATCGATGACCGACTCCTCGACATCGCTGAGCGCCCGGAAATCGGCCTCACCGGCGCCCAGCCAATGGCTGATGGCGGCCGGCTCGCATTGCAGCCAGCGCACGGGCGCCTGCAGGCGGGCCTCGACGCTTTGCAGCAGCAGCTCATCGGCCGCCCGCTCGCCCAGCAGCATCTTGCGGCCACCGGCGCCCACGGCCAGCACCGCACGCCAGCGCTGCGCCTGGGCCTGCGGCCAATGCTCGAAATCGAGCGACCAGGGGCCGTGCTCGGCAGGCAGCACCGAGGCCAGGGAGAAAGAAGAGGCCTCAACGGTCATTGAACTTGTTCCACCAGTTGGAAGATGGGCATGTACATCAGGACGATGATGCCGCCGATGAGCACGCCCATCACCAGCATCAGGGCGGGGTTGATGGCCCGGGTCAGCAGCTCGGTCAGGCGCACGGCTTCTTCGTCGTGAAAAGCGGCGGCACGTTCCAGCATGGCGGCCACCTCGCCGCTGCGCTCACCCACGCGCACCATGCGGCGCGCGACAGGCGTGGCCAGATCCTGCGATTCGAGGGCCTCGGACAGGCGCTCGCCACGCTCGATCTGCTGGGCCGCGGCGGCCACGGCAGGCCGCCAGGGCAAGGCAACCACATCCTCCACGATGCGCAAGCTGGCCAGCACCGGCACACCCGAGGCCAGCAGCATGGAAAGGCTGCGGTACAGCCTCGCCAGGGCCAGCACACGCAGGCGCGGGCCCAGGCCCGGCAGTGTCCAGAGCGAGGCCTGCAGCCGCTCGCGCAGGCCCGGGTGGCGCCACAGGCCCACGGCGCCCAGCACCAACGCGCCCAGCCCGCCGAGCACCCACATCGGGTGGGCGCCGGCTGTCTGGCCAAAACGCATCAAGAGCACCGAAGCCCAGGGCAGCTCATTGCCCAGGCCATCGAGGATGCCGGCAAAGCGCGGCAGCACGAAGAGCAGCAGGAACAAGATCACAGCGCTGCCGACGGCCAGCAACATGACCGGGTAGACGCAGGCGGCGATCAGGCGCGAGCGCAGGTTGTCCACCCAGGCCAGGTATTTGGCATGCTGGGCCAGGGCGGTGCTGAGCTGACCGGTGCGCTCGTTGGCGGCGACGATGGCGCAGATCAGCTCGTCAAAAGCCTGCGGCTGCTGACGCAGGGCGAGCGACAGCGGCTGACCCTGCTCGACCTGGCGAACCACCGCATCCAGCGCCTGGCGCACCGAGGCCTGGCTTTCCTTCTCGCGCAAGGTGTTCAGCGCTTCGAGCAGGGCGATGCCGGCATCGAGCAGCACCGCCAGCTCCTGGCTGAACAGTTGCAGAGGGAAGCGCCCGGCCGAACGGCGCGCCGCGCCGGCCGAAGAGGCGCTGGACGCGCCCAGCTCCTGCACCTCCAGCACATGCTGGGGCGGCACGCCCAGGGCGCCGGCCACGGCATGTGCGTCCAGCGCATCGACGCGCACGCTCCTCACCCCCTCGGGGTGAAAGACGCGGACCTGGTAACTGGGCATGAGGCGGGCTCAGGAATGGGCGGGCAGAAGGCAAGGCGTCGGACCGCGGCAGCACCAGCTCGGGGGCTGCCGCGGCGATCTCACCAGCTGGTCAGATCGGCGTCTTCGCCCTCACCGCCCGGGCGGCCGTCGCGGCCGTAGGAGAACAGGTCGTACTCGCCATGCTCGCCGGGCGAACGGTACTGGTAGTCGTTCCGCCAGGGGTCCTGGGGTAGCGCCTTGTTCAGATAGGGGCCGGCCCAACGCGGTTCATCGCTGGGCTTGGTGACCAACACGGCCAGGCCCTGCTCGGTGCTGGGGTAGCGGCCGACATCGAGGCGGTACTGATCGAGCGCCTTTTGCAGGCCATCGATCTGCGCCCGCGTGGCCTTGACCTCGGATTTGCCGATCTGGCCGAAGAACTTGGGGCCGACGTAACCGGCCAGCAGGCCGATGATGACCATCACCACCAGCAGCTCCAGCAGGGTGAAACCGCTGCCGGATCGGCGGGCGGCAGGCGCTTGGCGCTGGGATTGGATGTGGAACGGCATCTTGTCTAAAACCCTCGAAAACCTTGATCTTTTGCGGCCCCGACCCTCGGACAGGTCGGCACATGCTCACTCACAGCCGGGCCGCAGCTGGCCCTGAACTGTGACAGCTGCCGCGGGCTGCAGCCATTGGGACTTGACCCCCCCACGTTCGAGTGAATCCAGCCCGGGCCCCCTGGGCAGCCCTGCACTGTAACGGCTCCATATGAAGGCTTGAGGTCAGCCCGGGCGCTGGGCAGGCCGCCGCGGGCGCTCGCTGATTTCTCGCGCAGAGAGGCATTGTTTTAGCGAAAACATGCGCGAGCCTTTGTTTATGCACAAGCCGCATAGTTGCATGTGCACTCGGCTTTGGGCGCAGCCCGGCGCCGTATCGACTTCGCGTTACCGTTCGCCCCGTCCAAAAAAGTTACGGAGCATTACCAAATGTCCAACCTCTCTTTCGTGGCGCCGACGCGCAACAGCCCCTGGGGCACATACCTCTCGCAGATCGATGCTGTGGAGCCCTATCTGGGCCATCTGGCCCGCTGGGTGGAGACCCTGCGCCGGCCCAAGCGCGCCCTGATCGTGGACGTGCCGATCGAGCTCGACAACGGCACCATCGCCCACTACGAGGGCTACCGCGTCCAGCACAGCCTGACCCGCGGCCCGGGCAAGGGCGGCGTGCGTTATCACCCCGATGTGACGCTGGAAGAAGTGATGGCCCTGTCGGCCTGGATGACGATCAAGAACGCGGCCGTCAACCTGCCCTACGGCGGCGCCAAGGGCGGCATCCGCCTCGACCCGAAGGTCTTGTCCAAGAAGGAACTGGAGCGGGTTACGCGCCGTTACACCAGTGAAATCGGCATCATCATCGGCCCGCAGCAGGACATCCCGGCGCCGGACGTGAACACCAACGGCCAGATCATGGCCTGGATGATGGACACCTACTCGATGAACGTCGGCGCCACCGCCACCGGCGTCGTCACCGGCAAGCCCATCGCCCTGGGCGGTTCGCTGGGTCGCGTGCAGGCCACCGGCCGCGGCGTCTTCGTGATCGGCCGTGAAGCCATGCGCCGCCTGGGCATCAGCATGGAAGGTGCGCGCATCGCCGTGCAGGGCTTCGGCAATGTCGGCTCGATCGCCGCCAAGCTGTTTGCCGCCGCCGGCGCCCAGATCGTGGCTGTGCAAGACCACACCGGCACCATCCTGAACGAGCGCGGTTTTGACATGCAGAACCTGCTCGACCATGTGGCCCAGACGGGCGGCGTGGCCGGCTTCTCAGGCGGTGACCGCATCGCCAACGAGGACTTCTGGAAGGTCAAGAGCGATGTGCTGATCCCGGCCGCCCTGGAAGGCCAGATCAACAAGGAACGCGCCGAAGGCCTGCAGACCCGCCTGGTGCTGGAAGGCGCCAACGGCCCGACCACCCCGGACGGCGACGCCGTGCTGGCCGACCGCGGCATCGTCGTGGTGCCGGACGTGATCGCCAACTCGGGCGGCGTGACCGTGTCCTACTTCGAATGGGTGCAGGACTTCAGCTCCTTCTTCTGGACCGAAGACGAGATCAACGTCCGCCTGGACAAGATCATCACCGGCGCCTTCAAGCACATCTGGGACACCAGCGAGCACCACAAGATTTCGCTGCGCACTGCCGCCTTCGTGGTGGCCTGCACCCGCGTGCTCGAAGCGCGTGAAGAGCGCGGCCTGTATCCCTGAGATGGGACCGAAGGCAGCCCCTGCGGGCTGCCTGACGCCCATCGAAGGACCGGCCGCCTGCCTGCGGCCAGGCTGAGGCTGGAGCGAGGTGGCCCCCTGCGGACTGTCTGCCGCCCATCGAAGGTTCGGCCGCCAGCCAACGGCCGGGCCGGTCCCTCAAATCAACTCCATCCGCCCCGCGTTTGCCTTCGACCAGTAGAGAATTTCGTAACTCTCTCTGAGCCCGGCGGCATAGAACGGATCTGACCTGATGAGCAAGTCGAGCGCCTCCTTGGAGGCCGCTCTTGCAATCCACATCCCCCCGCGGGGTGTTTGATCCGGCTCCGATCTGAGCGACCCACCGACAGGGATCACGTCCTTGTTTTGATCCAGCCACTCGATGTGGGCTTGCAAGGCTGCCTCACGGACATGTCCATGATCCTTCTTGTCTGTGAACAGGGCGACGAACAATGGCATGTTTTCCTCATTTCCAATCTGGGGCTGTCATTCGCTGCTTTCGCAGCCGGCCATTCAAACACGCGGCAGCGCGGCCCCGGTGACTCAGAGCGGGGTAACAGCCGGGTATGACGCCGCTACACTGCCCGGCTATGAGTACAGTCCCGCCCTTTGACCCCGATCTGGCCCTGCAAAGAGGCCGGCAGGCCCTGCAGATCGAAGCCGCCGGCATCCAGGCCATGGTGCCGCGCCTGGGTGAATCGTTTGTGCGGGCGGTGCAGGTGGTGCTGGCCTGCCAGGGCCGTGTCGCGGTGATGGGCATGGGCAAGAGTGGCCATGTCGGCCGCAAGATTGCCGCCACCCTGGCCTCGACCGGCACGCCGGCCCTGTTTGTGCACCCGGCCGAGGCCAGCCATGGCGACCTCGGCATGGTCACCGCCAAGGACGTGGTGCTGGCCCTGTCCAACTCGGGTGAGAGCGACGAGCTCAACGCCGTGCTGCCCGTGCTCAAGCGCCTGGGCGTGACCATCATCGCCATGACCGGCCGCGCTGAATCCAGCCTGGCGCGCCATGCCAGCCTGGTGCTCGACAGCTTTGTGGCCGAAGAGGCCTGCCCCTTGAACCTGGCCCCCACGGCCAGCACCACCGCCCAAATCGCCCTGGGCGACGCCCTGGCCGTGGCCCTGCTCGATGCGCGCGGTTTCAAGCCGGAAGACTTCGCCCGCTCCCACCCGGGCGGCGCGCTCGGCCGCAAGCTGCTGACCCATGTGCGCGACCTGATGCGCAGCGGCGCAGATCTGCCGCGCGTGGCGCCGGACACGCCCTTCACCGACATGATGCGCGAGATGTCGGCCAAGGCCCTGGGCGTGGCCATCGTGGTCGACGCGAGCGACCGGGTGCAAGGCATCTTCACCGACGGCGATCTGCGCCGCCTGGTGGAAAAGGGTCAGGACTTGCGCAGCCTCACGGCCGCCACCGTAGCCTCCAAGAACCCCCGCACCGTCAGCGCTGAAGCCTTGGCCGTGGACGCCGCCGATCTGATGGAAGAAGCACGCATCACCGTGGTGCTGGTGGTGGCGACCGACGGCACGCTCCAAGGCGCCATCACCATCAACGACCTGATGCGGGCCAAGGTGATCTGATGGGCACCACCCCGCTGCAAGCCGCGCTGCGCTTTCCGCCCGAACTGCTGCTCAAGGCTCAGGGGCGCGCCCTCGGGCTGAAGGCTGCCATCTTCGATGTCGACGGCGTGCTGACCGACGGCCGCATCTACATCGGTGAACAGGGCGAGAGCTTCAAGGCCTTCTCCACCCTGGACGGCCATGGCCTCAAGCTGCTCGCCCAGGGCAGCATCACGCCCATCATCATCACCGGCCGCGATTCGCCGGCCGTGCGCCGCCGTGTCGCGGATCTGGGCCTGCAACACGCCGTCTACGGCGCCAAGGACAAGTACGCCGTGGCCCAGCCTCTGCTCGACCAGTTGGGCCTGCAATGGGACGAGGTGGCCGCGATGGGCGACGACTGGCCCGACCTGCCCCTTCTGACCCGCGCCGGCTTTGCCTGTGCCCCGGCGCAAGCGCACGCTGAGGTCAAGGCCGCGGCTCACTACATCACCACGGCCGCTGGCGGCCATGGTGCCGCGCGCGAATGCTGCGACCTGATGCTGCAAGCCAATGGCCGCTACCAGCAACTGCTGAACGGCCATCTCGACACCCTGGACGGAGGCCATCCCTGATGGCCACGCTGGCGCCGCCTCCGAGCGGCCGCGCCCGCCCGAGCCAGAGCTGGCTGTGGCGGCTGCAGCTGCTGGTCTCCAACTACCTGCCCCTGCTGCTGATGGCCATGCTGGCCAGCGGCACCTGGTGGCTGGTCAAGCACACGCCCGTGCCCGAAGAAGCCACCCAGGCCCCGCCGCCGCGCCACGAGCCCGACTACCAGATGCGCAACTTCGAGCTGCAGCGCATGGGAGGCGATGGCCGCCTGCGCGCCCGCATCGAAGGCGCGGCCCTGCGCCATTACCCGGACACCGACACGCTCGAGATCGACCAGATCCACCTGCGCAGCTACTCGGCCGATGGCAGCTGGGTCCTGGCCCGCGCCCGCCGCGCCGTGGCCAATGCCGATGCCAGCGAGATCCAGCTGTACGGTGATGTGGAAGTGAAACGTTATGAGGCCGCCAAAGATGGTGCAGCGCCGTCCGAGGCCAAGCTGGACATCCGCGGCGAGTTCCTGCAAGCCTTTGTCAATCGCGAGCAGCTGCGCAGCCACCTGCCGGTGCAGCTGCGCCACGGCGGCACCACGGTGCAGGCCGTAAGCTTTGAATACGACCACCTCAACGCCCGCCTGAGCTTCCAGGGCCGCACCACGGCCAGCCTGGCGGCGCCCGGTGCCCAGAAGAAAGCCAAGGCCACGCCATGAGCCGTCTCGTCTACATCACCGGCGCCTCCAGCGGCATCGGCCAGGCCCTGGCCCTGCAGTACGCGCGGGCCGGCTGGCGCCTGGCCCTGGTGGCGCGGCGCACGGCCGAGCTGCAGAGCTGGGCCGAGGCCCAGGGCCTGAAGCCCGCGCAGTACGCCATCTACGGCGCCGATGTCTGCGACATCGCGTCCATCACCGCGGCCGGCCGCGCCTGCATCGCCGCCCAGGGCCTGCCCGATGTGGTGATCGCCAATGCCGGCATCAGCGTCGGCATCGACAGCGCCATCTTTGAAGACCTGGCGGTGATGCAGCGCGTCTACGCCACCAACAACCTCGGCTTGGCCGCCACCTTCCAGCCCTTCATCGCAGCCATGCGCACGCGCGGCAGCGGCCGCCTGGTTGGCGTGGCCAGCGTGGCCGGCATCCGCGGCCTGCCCGGCCACGCGGCGTATTGCTCCAGCAAGGCCGCCGTCATCAGCTACTGCGAGAGCCTGCGCGGCGAGTGCCGCCCCTTCGGCGTCCAGGTGGTGACCATCGCCCCGGGCTATATCGACACGCCGCTGACGCGCGAGAACCGCTACAGCATGCCCTTCCTGATGCAGCCCGAGGATTTCGCGGCGCGCGCCTACGCCACCATCGAAGCGGGTGCCAGCTTCCGCGTCATCCCCTGGCAAATGGGCTGGGTGGCGCGCCTGCTGCGCCTGCTGCCTAACGCCCTGTTCGATCGGCTGCTGGCCGGTCGCCCGCGCAAGCATCGCCAGGGCGAGTGAAAGTCAAGCCCACTGAGGTGGGAAACAGTTGCAGCCCCGGGACAGGCTGGTAGTTCTGACAGGTCGGGCCTGTGGCGCGCCCGCCTACACTGCGCCGGGGCTGCTCTGCCCATCACCTCGCCTCGCGACGGCCGAACCGGCCGGGCGCGATCTGCTGCCAGCCTTTGATGCCTTCGCCGCCGATGAGATTCCTGCTCCTGAGCTTGCTGTCGCTGTCCACCGCCTGCGCCCAGGCCAGCAGCACCGTCCACCCCCAAGCCCTGCGCCTGAGCGAAAACAGCGCGCCGCTGCGCATCGATGGCCAGCTGGACGAAGCCCATTGGCAACGCGCCCCGGTGTACGACCGCTTCGTGCAGTTCCAGCCCGAGGACAAGAAGCCGGCGGCCTGGCGCACCACGGTGCAGATCCTGGTCACCCAGGACGCGCTGGTCTTCGGCATCCGCGCCTATGACCCGGCGCCGGATCTGATCCGCGCGCCGCTCAAGCGCCGCGACACGGTGGCGCGCGACCAGGATTTCATCTCGGTGGTGCTGGACCCGATCGGCCTGCGCCGCTCGGCCCAGTTCGCCCGCGTCAGCGCGGCCGGCGTGATCGGCGACGGCATGTTCACCGCCGCCGATGATGGCGAGGATTTCGCGCCCGATTTCGAGCTCGAAGCCGCCGCCCAGCGCCTGCCCGACGGCTACAGCATCGAGCTGCGCTGGCCCCTGGCCTCGCTGCGCTACCCCTACAGTGGCGGCCTGCCCTGGCGCCTGATGGTGGTGCGCAACATCCCGCGTCAGGAGGCCAACACCCTCAATGTCAGCGCCCCGCTGACCAAGGACGCGCTGAGCTTCATCGCCGAGCTGCAGCCCATCGAGGGCTTGAGTGATCTGGTCGAGCAGGTGCGTGAGCGCAGCTTTCTGAGCGTGCGCCCCGAGCTGACGCTGCGCCGCCGCGAGGACCAGGCCGAGGGCCGACCCGACAGCCGCAAGCGCGAATCCAATCTCGGCGGCGAGCTCAAATGGCGGCCGCGCGCCGACTGGGTGATCGATGCGGTGCTCAACCCCGATTTCTCACAGGTCGAGCTGGACGCACCCCAGCTCTCGGGCAACACCCGTTTCGCCCTGAGCCTGCCGGAGAAGCGCCCCTTCTTTCTGGAAAGCGCCGATGTGGTCGGCCAGACCAAGGCCGACGAAGAAGGCCAGAACCGCAGCCTGGCGGCCTTCTACTCGCGCGCCATCACCGACCCCGACTGGGGCCTGCGCAGCACCTGGCGCGGCGCCTCGGCGGACGCCACACTGCTGAGCCTGCGCGATGCCGGCGGGGGCCAGGTCTTGCGTCCCCATGCCTACGGCACCGACAGCTTTGTGCAGCCGCGCGACTCGCAGGCCAGCTTCGCCCGCGGCCGCATGCAAATCGACGCGCTGAACCTGGGCCTGCTGGCCTCGGACCGCCGCTACGGCCATGGCCAGTACAACCGCGTCGGCGGCAGCGACTTCTCCTGGGCCGCCAGCGATGTGGATCTCCTGCGCGGCCACCTGCTGCTGTCCAGCACGCGCAGCCAGCTCGATCCCGACACGCCCGATCTGCGCCCGGGCAGCGAGAACGGCCACCACCTCTGGCTGGGCTGGCGCCGCCGCACCGAGCAGTGGAACACCCTCTTCAATCTGGAAGATGTGTCGCCGCGCTTTGCCAACGACAACGGCTTCGTCAGCCAGTCCGGCTACCGGCGCGGCACGCTCAAGCTGAGCCGGCGCTTCAATGAAGAAAGCCTGGCACCGCTCGGTGAATGGTCACGCTTCCCGACCTACGAGCTGGAAGCCGAGCTGCGTCTGGCCGAAACCCGCAGCGTGCAGGATGCGCTGCACGGCGTGCCCGGCGGCGAGCTGATCGAGCGCCGCGTGCAGCCGGGCTTCTGGATCGCCACCGCGCGCAACACCGGCATCTGGGGCCACTTGGGCCTGGACCAGCAGCGCGCCAAGACCGGCGGCCGCCTGCATGAGCCACGCACCCTGACTCTGGGTTTTGAGTCCAACCCCCACCCCATCCTGGCCTTCATCACCGCCGAGATGGAATGGGGACGCCGCCTCGACGTGGACGCCGACCGACTCGGGCGCGGTGGCAATGTCTGGCTGCTGGCCAAGCTGCGCGTGCCCATGCCCACCGGTCTGGGGCTGGAGGTGGAGCAGCAATGGAGCGAGGGCTATGTGCACGGCGCCCAGCCGGGCCGCAGCTTCACCGACAACTTCCGCCAGACCCTGGCGGTGCTGCACTGGAGCCCGCGCGACTCGCTGCGCCTGATCGCCCAGGCCACCCATTTCCAGCGCCGCGAAGAGCTGGGCCTGGCGGCCGATGCCTCGCACACCCGCCACACCTCGCTGATGTACCAGCACCGGGTTGGTCTGTCACGCGTGCTGAGCCTGGGCCTGACCCGTTTCAACGACAGCCCGGGCGGGCGTCGCAGCACCGAGCTGTTTGCCAAGGCCCAGGTGGCCTGGCAGCCCTGAGCGCCGGCCAGGGCTGACGCCACTCACGCGGCGGGTCGTGTGGGCAGTCAGCGCCCCGCAGGGCCGGGCGCCACAGCATCACGGCCAGTCCAGACCCTTCCAGAAACGAAAAAAGCAGCCGAAGCTGCTTTTTTCTTGCATCCGTTTCAAGCCGCTCCGCAGAACGGCCTGAGGCTGGATCAGTAGCCGCCGGAACGGCCACCGCCGTAGCCGCCGCCACCGCCGGAGCGGCCACCGCCGCCACCGCCGAAGCCGCCGCCGCCGGAACGGCCACCGCCGTAACCGCCACCGCCGCCGCCACCACCGTAGCCGCCGCCGCCACCGAAGCCGCCACCACCCGAACGACCGCCGCCGAAGCCGCCGCCACCCGAGCGACCGCCGCCGAAGCCGCCGGGACGCTCTTCACGAGGACGAGCCTCGTTCACCACGACGGCGCGGCCGTCGAGGTCTTGACCGTTCATGCCGTTGATGGCCGACTGCGCTTCGGCATCCGAACCCATTTCCACAAAGCCGAAGCCCTTGGAACGACCTGTGTCACGATCCATCATGACCTTTGCGGAGGTCACCGAACCAAATTGCGCGAACGCTTCGTGCAGAGACTCATCACGCACGCTGTAGGCAAGATTGCCGACGTAAAGCTTGTTTCCCATGGGGAAGCCCTTTCAATACCAAGAAACCATGTGGAGCTTCAACCCATCGTGAACCATTCAAGCGAAGGTGCGGCGTCCATACACAGGTAAACGATTATGGTTGATGGGTCCAGCCGCAAACACGGGGCCCACCGCAAGTGTTGTTTTTCGGCTGATAGAAGAAACCCTCGGGTTTTGACGGGCGCTGGGCGGACCGAACTGCTGTTTTTCAGCAAATCGGGGCGTCAAGACCGCTGGCTATGATGAGCTCCATGTCCCAAACCCTGTCCTTGCACGCGCTCAACCGCGTGCTGTCCAGTATTGACGCGCCGCGCAATGGGCGCGCCCTTTACGCTCTGCTCTCGGCCTTCTGCCTGGCTGGCCTGATGCTGGCTTCGGCCGAGTCGGCCCTGGCCAAGGCCGACACCACCTTGGGGGTGATCTGGGCCGTGGGCGGGCTGATCACCGCATTTCTCGGCGTCAACACCACGGGGCTGCTGCTGATGGATCAGGCGCGCGGACGCGAGGTGCGCGAGGTGGCCGATGCATTCCATGACGCCCTGCGCACTGCCCCCAAAGTGCTGCTGACCCTGCTGCTGGTGCTGGGCACGCTGGGCCTGGTGGCGGCCGGCTTGATCGGGCTGCTGTACAGCGCCCGCCTGCCCAGCGTCGGGCCAGCGCTGTTCGCCCTGCTGGTGCCGGTCAGTGTGACGGCGCTGGGGGTGATGGCCTTCAGTGGCGTGATGTTGATCGGGCCGCTGACCGGCCCCTCGATCTGGTCGGGCAAGAGCCCGCTGCAAACCGCCCGCATGCTGGCGCACCAGCTGCGCCGCGGCCCCTTGGAAGCGGGTGCCTTGATGATGGCCGTGTTTCTGGTGACGGCCCTGGTCAGCGCGGCGGTCAGCTTCGTGGTGATCAGCGGCGGCCGGGTGCTGGCGCTCTTGATGGTCTGGCTGATCGGCATCGATGTGCCGGCCCAGCAGCTGATGGCCGGCCTGTTCGGCTACGGTCTGCGCACCCTGGGCGCGAACGGCGCGCCGGTGGCCACCCACCCGCTGGCCGTGGCGGCACAGACCGGCGGCGGCGTGGTCTTCGCGGTGGCCCTGGTGCTGCCGACCCTGGTGTATTTGCGTGGCTGCTGCGCGGTCTACCTGGCCCTGCAGGACGCGCCCAGCGACGACGCAGCCCTGTGAACATGCCGGCCTTCGATCCGAACGCGCCGCGCATCGCCAGCCTGGTGCCCAGCCTCACCGAGCTGCTGCTGGCCCTGGGCCTGGGGCCCTGGATGGTGGCGCGCACCGGTTTCTGCATCCACCCGGCCGAGCAGGTGGCGGACATCCCCAAAGTCGGCGGCACCAAGGATGTGAATCTGGACAAGCTGCGCCGCCTCGCGCCCAGCCATGTGCTGCTCAATCCCGACGAGAACCGCCTGGACACGGCGGAGGCGCTGCGCCAGTTCGTGCCCGAGCTGATCGTCTCGCATCCCCAGGGGCCCGAGGACAACCTGGCCCTGTTGGCGCAGATGCTGCACCACTTCGGCCACCTGCCCGGCGTTCGCGAGCGCGCCCAGGCCCTGAGCGAGCGCCTGAGCCACAGCCTGCAAGCCTGCCGGCAACAGGGCTGGCCGGGCGAGCGGGTGCTCTACCTGATCTGGCGCGAACCCTGGATGACGGTGGCCCGCGACACCTACATCGCCCGCATGCTGGTCGAGGTGGGCTGGCAGACCTGGCCCAACCAACGCGGCGGCGACACCGGCGCGGCCCGCTACCCGCAGCTGCGCGGCGACGAGCCCTGGCTGCAGCAGGTCGACCGGGTGCTGCTCAGCTCGGAACCCTACCGCTTCGACGCCAGCCACCTGCCCCTGGCCCGGGCCCTGTGCCCGCAGGCGCAGGTGCAGCTGATCGATGGCGAACTGATCAGCTGGTACGGCCCGCGCGCCAGCGAGGGGCTGGACCTGCTGCGCGCGCTCGCGATGGAACGCGTTTCGGCGCAAGCCGCCCCGCGGATCCACACCGGGGTCGGAAAGAGCGGGTAATTCGGGAGCACGCCAGGGCCTGGTCGCCGGCCCGCCCGGCCCACAATCAAGACCATGGACATCTACAAGCCTCTCGTTGCCCTGCTCGCCATCGTCAACCCGATCGGGGTGATCCCCTTCTTCATTCATTTCACGACCGGCTTCAACCGCCAGCAGCGCCAGCACACCATCCGCGTCAGCAGCTTCAGCGCCTTTCTGGTCATCAGCATCAGCGCGCTGTTCGGCCTCAAGGTGATCGAGTTCTTCGGCATCTCGCTGGCCTCCTTCCAGGTCGGCGGGGGCACCTTGCTCCTGATCAGCTCCATCCAGATGCTGAATGCGCAGCCGGCCGAGTCGCGCAAGGAAGACCTCAGCGAAGGCTCCAGCAAGCTCAGCGCCGGTGCCAGCATTGCCGTCGTGCCACTGACCATCCCCCTGCTGACCGGCCCGGCCACCATTTCCACCATGGTGATCTACGCCGAAAAGACCCGCCACTGGTGGGAGCTGGCCATCCTGGTCGGCTACGGCGTGGTGGTCGGCCTGGTGACCTTCGGCGTGTTCTCGACCGCCGGCCGCATCGCCCGCGTGCTGGGCCAGACCGGCATCAACATCATGACCCGGCTGATGGGTCTGATCCTGGCCGCGCTGGCGGTGGAGCTGCTGGCCGACGGCCTGATCAAGCTCTTCCCGGTGCTGGCCTCGCATCTGGCGCGCTGAAGCCCGCTGCGCCGCCGCCATGTTCGACTACATCATCGTGGGCGCCGGCACGGCCGGCTGCCTGCTGGCCAACCGGCTCTCGGCCGACCCGAGCAAGCGCGTGCTGCTGCTGGAGGCCGGCGGCCGGGACGATTACCACTGGATCCACATCCCGGTCGGCTATCTGCACTGCATCGGCAACCCGCGCACCGACTGGCTGTTCCAGACCGAGGCGGAGCCCGGCCTCAACGGCCGCAGCCTGCGCTACCCGCGTGGCAAGGTGCTGGGCGGCTGCTCCAGCATCAACGGCATGATCTATATGCGCGGCCAGGCGCGCGACTACGAGGCCTGGGCGGCGGCCACCGGCGACCCGGCCTGGCGCTGGCAAGCCTGCCTGCCCGATTTCATCAAGCACGAAGACCACTGGCGCCTGGACGACAACGCCACCCGCGCCAGCCCCGGCTTCAAGGCCGCCCATGGCCACGGCGGCGAATGGCGGGTCGAGCGCCAGCGCCTGCGCTGGGACATCCTCGATGCCTTTGCCGCGGCCGCCGTGCAGGCCGGCATCCCAGCCAGCGATGACTTCAACGCCGGCAGCAACGAGGGCGTGGGCTATTTCGAGGTCAACCAGCGCGCCGGCCTGCGCTGGAACACGACCAAGGCCTTTCTGCGCCCGACCTGCTATGCCCGGCCCAACTTCGAACTCTGGACCGGTGCGGCCGTGCAGCGCCTGACACTGGCGCGCGCGGAGAGCGGTGCGTTGCAGTGCGAAGGCGCCGAAGTGCGCACGCCGCGTGGCCAGGAAAGCGTCGCGCTGAACCCCGGTGGCGAGCTGATCCTGGCGGCCGGCGCCATCGGCTCACCGCAGCTTTTGCAGCTCTCGGGTCTGGGGCCGGCTGACTTGCTGCAATCCTTGGGCATCGCCGTGCAGCAGGACCTGCCCGGGGTCGGCGCCAATCTGCAAGACCATTTGCAGATCCGCAGCATCTACAAGGTCGAGGGCGCGCTCACCCTCAACACCTTGACGCAAAGCTGGTGGGGCAAGGCCAAGATCGGGCTCGAATACCTGATCAAGCGCAGCGGGCCGATGAGCATGGCGCCCTCGCAGCTGGGCGCGTTTGCGCGCAGCGGCCTCGATCCGGACGGGCCAGATCTGGAGTACCACGTGCAGCCGCTCTCGCTGGAGGCCTTCGGCCAGCCTCTGCACCCCTTCAATGCCTTCACCGCCAGCGTCTGCCAGCTGAACCCGACGAGCCGCGGCACGGTGCAGATCCGCTCGCCCGATGCGAGCGAGGCACCGCGCATCCAGCCCAACTACCTCGCCACCGAGCACGACCGGCGCGTGGCCGCCGCCGCCCTGCGCCTGACGCGCCAGATCGTGGCCCAGCCAGCCCTGGCCGCCCACCGGCCCGAAGAGATCAAGCCCGGCCCACAGCTGGAAAGCGAAGAAGAGCTGGCGCGCGCTGCGGGCGACATCGGCACCACCATCTTCCACCCGGTGGGCACCTGCAAGATGGGCCGCGCCGAAGACGCCATGGCCGTAGTGGACAGCCGGCTGCGCGTGCGCGGCGTGGCCGGGCTGCGCGTGGTCGATGCCAGCGTCATGCCCAACATCACCAGCGGCAACACCAATTCACCGACGCTGATGATTGCGGAGAAGGCCGCGGCCTGGATCCTGGCCGGGGCCTGACGGCCCCTGCCGCCCTCAGCTCTTGGTGCTGAAACGCTGCTCCAGATAGGCCAGCAGGGTGCGGATGGTCTGCGCCTCGCCGCCCACCGGTCGGCCGGCGCGGGCCACATCGTTCCAGGCGAACAGGTCGATGTGCAGCCAGTCCTGGTGCTCGGGCACGAAGTACTCGAGGAACAGCGCCGCGTTGATGGCGCCGCCCAGGGCATTGCGGCCGGTGTTGACGATGTCACCGATGCTGCTGGCGATGCCCTCTTTGTAGGGCGCCCACAGCGGCATGTGCCACATCGGGTCTTCCAGCTTCAGGCCCAGGTCGACCAGGTCACGCGCGGTGTCGAAATGCTTGCTGAACAGGGCCGGCAGCTGGGCGCCCAGGGCCACGCGGGCGGCGCCGGTCAGGGTGGCCAGGTCGATGATCAGCTCGGGCTTGTGCTCGGAGGCATAGGCCAGCGCATCGCTGAGCACCACGCGGCCTTCGGCATCGGTGTTGCCGATCTCGATGTGCAGGCCCTGGCGGGTCTTGATCACATCGCCGGGGCGGTAGGCATTGCCCGAGATCGAGTTCTCAACCGCCGGGATCAGCACCTGCAGGCGCACCGGCAGCTTGAAGGCCATGACCAGGGCGGCCAGGCCCAGGGCATTGGCGGCGCCGCCCATGTCCTTCTTCATCTGACGCATGCCATCGGCCGGCTTGATATCGAGGCCGCCGGTGTCGAAGCAGACGCCCTTGCCGACGATGCTCAGCAGCGGGGCTTTCGGGCTGCCCCAGTTCAGCTCGATCAGGCGCGGGGCACGCGTGCTGGCACGGCCGACGGCGTGGATGGCCGGGAAGTTCTGCTTCAAGAGCGCGTCACCGACGATCTGCTTGAACTTGGCGCCATGCTGCTTGGCGATCAGCTGGGCCGCTTGCGCCAGCTCCTCGGGGCCCATGTGCTCGGCCGGGGTGTTGACCAGATCGCGCGTGGCCGAGATGGCCGTGGCCAGGGCGATGCCGCGCTGGGCGCTGGCGTCGGCCGGCAGGTAAAGCGCGGCCGGGGCGCGGCGGCGCGGCTTGTAGAGGTCGAACTGGTAGCCGCCGAGCTCCCAGGACAGGGCGGCCTGCTCAGGCCGCAGCTGCAGGCCCTGCTCGGACAGCACATAGTCACCCTCGGGCAGCGCTTGCGGCAGGGCCGACAGGGCGAAGGGATGGGCGGCGTGCTCGACACCGGCGAACACCTGGCCCAGCTTGCCATCGGCGCCCGGCACCAGGGCGTAGCTGTCGGCAGCGCCCTTGAACCCCAGGGTGGCCAGCCAGTGGCGCGTCGGCGCCGGCAGCTCGGTCACCAGGGCCTGGAAGGCGGCGCGGTCGACCACGGTGATGGCAACGGCGCCGCTGGGCGCCTTGGCTTTCAGGTGAACTGTCATGGTGCGGGGTGCGCCTCGTGGGCGGCTGAGCAATCAAAAGCGGCGATTGTCCGCTTTTGGCGCGCGCAGGTTCAGCAGCTGCGCTGCAAACGCATCAACAAAGCCTGGGCGGCCGGCTGCCCGGCCTGCACCGGCAGATCCGCCGCGGTGGCCAGCAGGCGCTGAGCCGTGCTCAGATGGGGCGTGACCGGGCCGATGAAGCGCAGCTGCGCGCCCGAACCGATCAGCAAGGTCGGGAAGGTTTCCACCTCCAGATCGCCCACCAGCTCCTCGTCATCTTCGATGTCCACCCAGATGAAGCGGTGCTGCGGGAACTGCTCACGCAGCGCGGCCACCACCTCGTGGTAGCTGTCGCAGGTGCGGCACCAGGCCGCGCACAAGCAGGCCACCAGCATGGGCTGGAGGGCGGCATCGGGCGAAGACGGAAGGGCAGACACGGCGGGGCTTGGCATGGTGGCGAAGCTTAGCGACAAAGCATTCACCGACCTTGATCCAAGGTCAAGCCGTTGCGAACTGGCGACGCCCGGCCCGGCAAAGCTCTGCAAAAAATCTTGCCGGCACTGTCAACCGAGGGTTTTCCTGTCGCGTTGACCCAGCAAGCGACAGCCAAGGCAGATCTCCTGCAAGCCGTCGCTACCGTCGTAGCAGCAGCCGCAAGGCCTCTGAATCGCCATGAAAACTCAGCAGCACCCCGAACAACAACCGCGCCGCATGCCCTGCCCCGACTGGGCATCGCTGGACAACAAGGGCCGCAAGCACGAGGCTTTTGAATCCGGCAACTTCGCCTGCGATCGCCGCAGCCTGGCCCGCGCACTCCGCTTCGACCGTAAACGGTGATCCGCTCCAGCGGGTTTTGCGCAGGTTCGCAAAACCCGCTTTCGTTCAGCCCAGCGGCGCCAGCAAGAGCGCCAAATCCTCAGCGCTGAACTTGGCTGCATCGGCCCCATCTTCGCCCAGCACACCCTGCGCCAGGGCCAGTTTGCGGGCCTGCAGCTCCAGCATCCGCTCCTCGATGCTGCCGCCCACCACCAGTTTGTAGACAAACACCGGCTTGTCCTGGCCGATGCGGTGCGCCCGCGCGCTGGCCTGGGCTTCCACCGCCGGGTTCCACCAGGGGTCGACATGGATGACCGTGTCGGCTGCCGTCAGATTCAAACCCACACCGCCCGCCTTGAGGCTGACCAGCAGCAGCGGTATCTCCTCGGCCTGAAAGCGCCGGACGATCTCGCCGCGCTGGCCGATGGGCGTGTCGCCGCTGAGCGTCAGGCTGGGTAGCTTCAGGTGCTGTAGCAGCGCTTCGATCAAGCCCAGCATCTCGGTGAACTGGGAGAACACCAGCACCCGCCGCCCCTCGGCCAGCAGCTCGGGCAGCATCTGCTCCAGCAGCTCCAGCTTGGCCCGGCCCATGTCCGGCGCCAGATCCACGCCCTTGACCAAGGCCGGGTCACAGCAGACCTGGCGCAGCTTGAGCAAGGCATCCAGCACCGAGATCTGCGCGCCGGCAAAGCCGCGCCGGGCCAGCACGCGCCGCACCTGGGTGTCGGCCGCCACGCGCACGCTCTCGTAGAGATCGCGCTGGGCGCCGTAGAGCTGCACCCGCCGCGTCACCTCGGTCAGGGGCGGCAGCTCGGCTGCCACCTGGTCCTTGCGGCGGCGCAGGATGAAAGGACGCACGCGTTGGGCCAGCAGCTGGGCGCGCAGGGATTCGCCGTTTTCCTCGATGGGTTTGCGCCAGAGCCGGGCGAAGCTGCGTGCATCGCCCAGGAATCCAGGCATCAGGAAATCGAACTGTGCCCAGAGCTCACCCAGATGGTTCTCCAGCGGTGTGCCGGTCAGGCAGAGCCGGTGGCGCGCGTTCAGGCGGCGCACCGCTTGCGCCGCCCGGCTGGCCGCGTTCTTGACCGTCTGCGCCTCGTCCAGGATTAAAAGGTGCCAGGGCTGGGCGGCCAAGGCCGCGATGTCGCGCCAGAGCAGCGGGTAGGTGGACAGCACCAGATCGAACTCGCCCAGGCGGGCAAAGTCGCGCGCGCGCTCCGGCCCTTGCAGCAAGAGCACGCGCAGGCCCGGCGCCACCCGGCGCGCCTCGGCCAGCCAGTTGAACAGCAGGGAGCTGGGCAGCACGGCCAGGGCCGGCCGGTCCAGGCGGCCTGCTTCTTTTTCAAGCAGCAGATGGGCCAAAGCCTGGGCGGTTTTCCCCAGGCCCATGTCATCGGCCAGGATGCCGGCCAGGCCCTGCTCACGCAGGTATTGCAGCCAGGCCAGGCCGCTGCGCTGGTAGGGCCGCAGGGTCAGCGCCAGGCCTTGCGGCGGCGCCACCGGTTGCGGGCTGCCGGCCTGCTGCAGGCGCTGCGCCAGGCGGCGCAGATCGGCATCACCCTGGAACTGCCAGCCGCTGCGCGCGTCCAGCGCCAGCAAGCGGCCGGCGTCCCAATCGCTGAGCGGGATCGGACCTTCGGCCCGCTTGGGGTCGCTGAGCAGGTCCACCATGGCGCCGATGATGGGTTTGAGAATGGAGCCTGGCGCTTCGATGCGGCGGCCGCCTGGCGCGTGCAGCAGGATCAGGGCCGCGTCATCGATACAAGCAATGGCCTCGGCATCGAACCAGCGCGCATCACGGCGCAGCAGGTCGGCAATCATGGGCGCCAGGTCCAGGGTTTCGCCGTCCACCTCGACACCGAGGCTGAGCAGCCAGGAGCCCTGGCGGCCCGGCAGGCCCAGCTTCTCGATCTTGAGCTGCCAGGCCTCGGCCGGGGCGGGCCGGTGGGCAAAGCCGGGGCGCACATCCACCTTCCAGCCCGCCGCCTGCAGCGCCGGCACCCGCTCCAGCCAGAAGGCGGCGAAGAACTCCTCCTGGCTGAGCGTCCACAAGGCCTCCAGGCCCTGGGCGGCGCTGGGGTGGCGCCACTGCAGCTGCTCGGGCGCGAGCGGGACCAGGCCGCTGGCCCAGAGCTGATCGCGCGCCTCGGCCTCGGCCAGCAGATCGCGGGCCAGGCGACGCTGGCCGCTGGGGGTGTCCACCCGCTGCTGGGCGGGCGGGCGGCTGTTCAAGAGCGAGCGTGGCGCCTCAGTCTGCCAGCGGCAGCCATCCTCGAAGCGGTAGACCCAGCGCAGCTGGGCCACGCTGACATGGTCACCGCGCGGCCCCAGACGGCCGCCCGGCGCCAGACCCAGCAGGCCATCGCCTCGGCCCAGGGTCATCAGGCGCAGCTCGGGCTGGAAGCGCGCAGGCTCGACGCCCAGGTCAAGCTCGGCAGGCTCGGCAGGCTCGGCAGGCGGCTCGGCCGCGGATGGCGGACTCGGCGCTTGCTCCTCCTCATCTCCCCGCAGCAGCAAATCCATCAAGCGCGCCGCATCGGCATCGGGCAGGGGCGGCAGGCGTTTGAGCTCCTCGCGGCTGGCCTTGCGGCGCAGGGCCTGCACCCATTGCTGCAGCAGGGCCTCGCGCAGCGGCGCGTCAGCCTCGATCTGCAGGCGCAGCAACACCGCCGCAGCATGCTCGCAAAAGCGCTGGGTGCGGCAGCTGCACAGGGCGCTGTAATGCGGCTGGCCGGAGGCATCGGCCACACCTTGCAGGTCGAGCTCGAAGACCTGCTCGCGGGCGCCGCTCACCCGGGCGCTGGCGCCCTGGCCGTCGGCACGGAGCTCCAGGATCTGGCCCTGCAACTGGCGCGCGCGCTGCAGCCGGCCACGCTCGAACAGGCGCGCCAGGACCTCGGCCGTGGGCGGCCAGATGCGCGGGGCCGAAGGGCCTGGGGGGGCGGCTGATGCGGCAGAAGTCTCCAACATGGCGCGCATTGTCGGGGGCGGACGAAGACGCGGCGGCTGACGAACGGTCGGAGCGCGGCTTTGCTGGCAGACTGATTGCCATGAAGTTTGCGTCTCTCGACCCCGCCTCCGTCTCGCCTCGCCGCTCGCGCCGGCTCTGGCCCTGGCTCTTGCTCAGCCCCCTGCTTCTGATCGCAATCGCCGCCACACTGGCCGTGCAAAGTCGGCCCCTTGTCGAGCCTGTCGACGGCGGCCTGAAACCCGAAGAGATCCAGAGCACCAAGGACTTTCTGCGCCGCAATGACCCGCGCCGCCTCCAAGCCAGCCCGCATCGCCTGCTGCGCATCGAAGAGCGCCAGCTCAATCTGATGCTCATGCAGCTGGCCCAGCGCTACGGCCAAGGCCGCGGGGCTGCGCAGATCCAGCTGCAGGCGGGCACGGCCCGACTGCAAGCCAGCTTGCAGATGCCGGCGCTGGGGGTCTGGCTGAATCTGGAGGCCCGGCTGAGCCAGACGCTTGCCCTGCCCCAGGTGGAAGAACTGCGCCTGGGCCACCTGCCCTTGCCAGCCTGGCTGGCGGAAGCGGCCTTGCGGCGGGGGCTGGGCCATCTGGCCTTGTCGGTCCAGGCCCAACGGGCCGGCGAACTGGTGGAGTCCCTGCGCTTCAATCCCCAGGAGCTGCTGCTCGGCTACCACTGGCAAGCCGACAGCCTGGATCATGTGCTGGGCGCCTTCTGGACCCCGGACGAACAGGAGCGAGCCCAAGCCTACAACCGGCGCCTGGTCGAGATCAGTGCAGCCTACCCGCCGGGCAGCTCAGTTTCCCTGGCGCTCCTGATGCCCCCCATCTTTGAGCTGGCGCGTGCTCGCAGCGAGCGGCCGGACGCCGACCCCGTGGCCGAGAATCGCGCCGCCTTGCTGACCCTGGCCCTGTTCTCCACCGGCCAACGCTGGAGCAAGCTGCTGCCCAGCGCCCGCGCCTGGCCGCAGCCGCTGCCGCGCATGGTGACCCTGGCAGGGCGCGATGATTTCCCCCAGCATTTCCTGGTCTCGGCCGTGCTGGCGCTGGAAGGCAGCGGGCCGCTGGCCGATGCCATCGGGGTCTACAAGGAAGTGGCCGATTCGCGCGGTGGCAGCGGTTTCAGCTTCAACGACATCGCCGCCGACCGGGCCGGCACCCGCTTCGGCCTGCTGGCCAAGGACGCCCCGCGCAGCCTGCAGGCCTTGATGCGGGTGGGCTTGCACGAGCTGGATTTCATGCCCGGCGTGGCCGACCTGCCCGAGTTCCTCAGCGCCGAGGCCTTCCAGCAGCGCTACGGCGGCATCGATGCGCCCGCCTACCGGCAGATGATGGCCGAGATCGAGGCCCGCATCGCGGCCTTGCCCCTGCTTCAGCAGGCCAACGTTCCCAGGCTTTGAGCGCAAACACCCGGCCTTGAACAGCGGGCCGAGGACCGAAAAGCGTGACGGATTCAACGCTTGCGCCATCTACGCGAGCTGCGGTCCCCCGGTCTGCGGGTGCGCGGCCTCTGGGCGGCCAACAGTGCGGCACCCAGAATCGAGCTGACGCATTTGTCATCCTCAGACGTACGGAGCCAACGCATCGCCATGGGCAGCGAAATCAGAACCGCAAGACGCATCTGGTCCTTTGTGTCCGGCGCCTTGCTCTATCTCAGCGCCCTGGGGTTGGCTCACAGCCTGGCCAGTCAACGTTGGCCTTTGAGTCTGCAAAGCCTTTTGGGTGGCAGCGGCAGTTGGACGCTGCAGCTTGCCCAGGCTGTGTTGATCGCGGTGCTGCTCTACGGCGTGGCCTGGGTCTGGGCCTTCTACACCGTGCGGCCGCACCGCGGCCACAGCCGCCACCCGACCACGGCCTGGTGCCTGGGTGGCATGGGCTTGGCCTGGTTGCTGGCCTTGCTGGCCGGCGTGCTCGAAGTCAGCAGCCGCGCCGGTGGCTACCAGCCCTCGCTGACCGGTCTGCTGCTCTCTTCCACCGTGCCGCCGCTCTGGGGTTCGCTGAACGGCGTGGCGGTGCTGCTGGCCATCCTCTCGGCCGGCCGCTGGTCGGCGCGGCTGCGTCGGCAGCGCAAGGCACGGCAATCTCAGCTGAATTCGCAGCTGAGCTCGCAACTGGATTCGGACCTGGACTCCGACCTCGATTCCGAGCTGGACTCGCGCCCGCAGCGCGGTCTGGCGGGGGCTCCAGCGCGCCAGGCAGCCTGAGCCCGCACGGCGCCACAGGCCGCTGCAGCAGCGCGGCTGTGTTCTGATCACGGCCGCCATGCCGACCGATCTTTCGACTGAAGCGTCTCCGCCCCCAGCCGGGCGCCCGCGCTGCCCGCGCTGCGAGCTGCCCACCCCGAGCTGCCTGTGCCACTGGGCGCAGGCCATCGACAACCCGGTCGAACTCTTGCTGCTGCAGCACCCACAGGAACAGCAGCAGGCCAAGGGTTCGGCGCGTCTGCTGCGCTTGAGCCTGGCCCGCTGCCGCCTGTGGGTGGGCGAGCAATTCGACCCGGCCGCGCTGCAGGCCGCCCTGCATCAAGACGGGCGGCGGGCCCTGCTGCTCTACCCGCCCACGCCGGGCCAGACCGAGCCGATGTTCGAGACCCCGGCGAACGATGACCGGCCGCTGCGCCTGGTTGTGATCGACGCCACCTGGCGCAAGAGCCGCAAGATGCTCTGGCTCAACCCGGCCCTGCAGACCCTGCCGCGGCTGGCCCTGCAAGACCCGCCACCCTCCCGCTATGCCGACCATCGCAAGGCGGAGCGGGCCGAGCAGCGCTCGACGCTGGAGGCGGCCGTGCTGGCCTTGCAGACACTGGAAACCCAAGCTGAGCGCTACGAGCCCCTGCTGCAAGCCTTCAGCGCCTGGCTGAACGAGCGGCAGGAGCGCGTGCAGCCCCGACCGTCAATGCGCCTGCGTTAGAGCGCGGGCAATGCGGTGGCGCGCCACCGTGGTCTTGGGCACCTTGATGCTGAACCAGCTGCGCACGTCCTGCTCGAGGCCGATGCCGTGCATGTAGTTGTAGATGGCTTTCTTGAGCGCCTGGCCCAGCACATCGTGATCCACGCCCGTGGGGTCGACAAAGCCGACATCGTTCTTGGCGAAGGGGCTGGGCGGCAGGGACAGCAGCTGCACGCCGAACTCTTCCGGCTTCTGACCCACGGGCGAGTGCACGGTGCAGGCAAAGCGGTGGAAAAAGCCGCTCTGGATGCAGCCGTTCTCGAACAACTGGCGCACATATTCAAGCGCGTCGACCGTGTCCTGCACGGTCTGGGTCGGAAAGCCGTACATCAGGTAGGCATGGACCAGGATGCCGGCGTCGGTGAAGGCTTTGGTCACGCGCGCGACCTGGTCGACCGAGACGCCTTTTTTCATCAGGTTCAGCAATCGGTCGGACGCAACCTCCAAGCCACCCGAGATGGCGATGCAGCCGCTGTCGGCCAGCTGCTGGCAAAGCTCCGGGCTGAAGGACTTCTCGAAACGGATATTGCCCCACCAGGAGATGCCCAGCTGGCGCGCCTGCAACTCAGCAGCGAGCGCCTTCAAGGCCTTGGGCGGCGCGGCCTCGTCGACGAAGTGGAAACCGGTCTGGCCGGTCTCGGCGACGATGGCCTCGATGCGATCGACCAGGGTGGCGGCCGAGGCGCCCTCGTAGCGCGAGATGTAGTCGAGGCTGACGTCGCAGAAGCTGCACTTCTTCCAGTAGCAGCCGTGCGCCACGGTCAGCTTGTTCCAGCGCCCATCGGACCAGAGCCGGTTCATGGGGTTGAGCATGTCCAGCAGGGACAGGTAGCGGTCCAGGGGCAGGCCGTCCCAGGTGGGCGTGCCCACCTCGGCAAACGCGATGTCGGGCTCGACGAAGTTGATGTAGCGGACCTGGCCGTCTTCGCGCACAAAGGTGCGCACCAGACGCTGGCGCGAGCGGCGGCCTTGCAGATGCTCCAGCAGCGCCAACAGAGGGCGCTCGCCGGCGTCCAAGGTCAGGTAGTCGAAGTAATCGAACACGCGCGGCTCGCTGAGCTCGCGCAGCTCGGTGTTGACGAAGCCACCGCCCAGGGCCAGCACCACGCCAGGGTGCTCGGCCTTGATCGCCTGGGCGATGCGGAAGGCGGCATAGACCGCACCCGGGAAGGGCACCGAGATCAGCACCAGCTGCGGCTGGTGCTTGGCCACCGCGGCCAGGGCCAGGGTGCGCAAGGTTTCATCGACCAGATTCAGCGGCGCGGCCAAAGCCTCAGCCAATGGGTCGAAGGTGGGCTGGCTGGTCGCCAATGACTCGGCATAGCGGACGAACTCGAAGCGCGGGTCCACCGCCTCGCGCAGCACATCGGCCAGGTCGTTCAGATAAAGCGTGGCCAGGTGGCGCGCCCGGTCCTGCAGGCCCAGGGCACCGAAGGCCCAGGCCAGCGGGTCGCCGCCTTCCTCGTCGACATAAACATCGAGCGAATCAAAGCGCGGGCCCTCGGGCAGGAAGGCGCGGCTGTTGATGCGGTGCGCCAGGGTCGGGTCACGCCCCTGCAGGAACGCGATGGTCGGCGTGATGGTCGAGAGATAACGGTCAAAGTAGACGTCAAATCCCTGGACCATGGGCGTGCGCTGCTCGGGCGCCAAGGCCTGGATGCGCTCGCGCAGGGCCAGCAAGCCGGCGCGAGAAAACAGCTGCAGCATCAGGGCCAGGGCCAGGTCCTCCTGCACCGCATCGATCTGGCGCGAGCGCAGAAAGCCGGTCAGATAAGCCGTGGACGGATACGGCGTGTTCAGCTGCGTCATCGGCGGGATGAGCGACAACACGCGGAAGCTGGAGGGCGAGAGAGGAGGCGTCGAGGACATGAAGACAGGGCCGGCAGGGTGTGCCATTTTGCCAGCCGGGCCTCCCGCCCGTGCGCTCAGGCGATCACAGGCAACACAGGATCAGGGGCTGCTCGCCAAGGTGCATTGCTGGCTGGGCTGGGTCGGGCAGGGACCGCGCCAGCGCAGGGCCGTGGCCGTGGCCGGCGGCAAGGGGGCGCTGAGATTCTGCACTTCGGCCTTGCTGGGCTTGAAGCTGGCCAGGGTGATCCAGCTGCCGGCAGCGCCGATCTGGTAGTCCAGGCTGTAACTCGCGCCCGGACGCAGGGCGCGGCTGCTGATCAGGTACTGGCTGCCCTCCAGCTTGAAGCTGGGGGTGTCGGCAAACGGCCGCGCCAACGGTTCGCCGACGAACAAGCCTTGGCCCGGCTGCTGCACGGACTTCCAGTACGCTTCGATCAAGGTGGCGCCGCGGTAGTACTGCTCGATCAACACCGAGGCTTTGGAGAACTTCTGCGTGAAATTGCAGGGCTCCTCGACCGTGCCGTAACTGCCGGTGAGGCCGGCGTCGAGCCAGGCGAGGACCGAGGTTTGCCCCCCGCCGTTGGGAAAGAGTGCGCCGTACGAGGTCAGGGAGTCTCCGACCGCCCCGGGTTGGTAGGTGTTGGTGGCCAAGCCCGGCGTCAGCTCCAAGCCGGTGAAATAGAACAGAACGCCGCTGCTGCCCTGCACGCTGTCACGCGATCCGCCCGCCGAGTTGTCCAGGAAATTGAGCTTGAGTCGGCCGGACCAGAGGCCTGGCAAAGCGCTGAAGTCACTCCAACGGGTGCTGCGCAGATTGTCACTGGTGCGCAGGAGATACCCATCGCCCAAGGGCTGGCTGGCATCGGCCTTGACGCCGCGGTCAATCAGCGCCTTGGCGACCTCCAGGCTGCGGGCGCCCAGCATCATGGCCGGCCGGACCTGATGGTCAGTCCAAGGCTGGGTGGAATCCGAGTCGAAGTAGGCCGAGGCCTGGGTGGCGAGGCAGCTGCCGGCGGGCGAGACACAGGACTTCGCGTCATAGCCGAACGCCAAAGCGCTGGTGATGCCCATGGCACACGTACCCACCACGCGCGACGGCGCGGTCCAGGTCAGCATCAAGGCCTGAATCCCTGACGGCAGCTTGGCGTCGATCTCAGCCTTGAGGGTGGCGAAGTCACTGGCCGAAATGGCATCGGTTTTGGTGGGCAGCTTGACACGAATCAAGTTGGCTGCCGGCACGCCACGGGCGCTGAGGTAGTAGGCCGCAATGGATTCACCGAGCGCATCGCCTTCGGCCACCAGAACGGCCAGATCGGCTGGCACCAGGCCGGCGCGCGGCAGGCTGAGGCCATAGGTGCTGGTGGCACTGGGCGCTGGCGTGGGTGTGCTCCCTGTGCTGTCACTGCCTCCGCCCCCTCCTCCACCACAGGCTTGCAAGCTCAGCAGCACGGCGCACACCAGGCCGAAACGCGCACGGCGGCCCAGCCAAGAAAGAAGGTTGGAGAGTGGACTCACGACAGCGTTCATGGGCCGGATGTTTTCACAGGCCTTGCGGGTTCGAAGACAAGAATTGCAAACCGTTTTCCGCCTTCCGGATCTACAAGTGCCGACCCGCATGCTGTGCAGAAATGCCACACATGCGCTCTTCGGCGTGCCGAGCGCCCCCATATTTGCAGGTCCGGCAGCCCCAGGCCGGGGCATGCATTCGCAGCCCCAGAGACGGTGAAATCTCACCAATATCAAAAGTGTGCACGCGCTGACTTCACTATCTTGGTGCGAAATGCCCGTAAAAACCCCAAGTGCGTGCACAGGGCCAGCTGCCTACATTCGCATCACTCGATGCACAGGCCGTGCGAACGGACGGTGCCAGGCGGGGCTGAGGAGACAAACTCAAGTTGTAGTGATAGCACGACGTATAAAGTGACACAGTCACAATCGACGGGCACCTGAAGCCACTTCAGGTGCCCGTTTCATTTGCGGCTCTCGTGGCCGCGCTCGCTGGCCCCGCCGCGCCCTGATCCGAACGCTTCTCCATGGATTTGCTGACTGTCGCCCTTGCCTCGCTCCTGGCTGGATTCATTGATGCGGTGGTGGGCGGAGGTGGCTTGGTGCTGGTGCCCGCCCTGTTCAGCGTTTATCCGCAAACCGCGCCGGCCACCTTGTTCGGCACCAACAAAGGCGCCTCGATCTGGGGCACTGCCTGGGCCACGCTTCAGTATGCCAAGCGTGTCCAGCTGAACTGGTCCGCCCTGCTACCGGCAGCAGCCCTGGCCATGGTGGGCGGCTTCGGCGGCGCCTGGCTGGTCACTCAGATTGACCCCGGCTTCCTGCGTCGCGCCTTGCCGGTGATCCTGTTGGCCGTCTTGATCTACACCCTGGTGCGAAAGGACATGGGACGGCACCATGCGCCTCGGCACCAGGGCTGGCGCGAAACCGCGGTCGCCGGTGCCATTGCCCTGCTGATCGGTTTCTATGACGGCTTTTTCGGCCCTGGCACCGGCAGCTTCTTCGTCTTCCTGTTCGTGCGCTTGCTGGGTTACGACTTTCTCCATGCCTCGGCCACCGCCAAGCTGATGAATACAGCCACCAACGCCGCTGCCTTGATGTTGTTTGGCAGCACCGGCCACATCTGGTGGCAGGTCGCTCTGGTGATGGCCGTGGCCAATGTGATTGGCAGCCTGTTCGGCACCCGCATGGCCTTGGCGCGTGGCGCCGGCTTTGTGCGCTCGATGTTCGTGCTGGTGGTGTCGGCCCTGATCCTGAAAACGGCCTGGGACGCCTTCTTTCGCTGAGCTTTTTGTAACCAGCCCCTGCGCCAGTCCCGCTACCATTGGGGCCAAACAGGGAAGGACCACCCACCATGCCAGTCGATCCGAATTTGCGCACACTCGACATCGAGATCCCCACCCAGCCTGAAGTACTGGTGCAGCTGTCGATGCTGATGTCCGAGGAGGACATCGATCTGAACGCCATCTCGTCCCTGGTGGAGACCGATATGGCCCTGGCGGCCGCGGTGCTCAAGGCGGTCAATTCCTCGCTTTACGGCTTGCGGGGCCGGGTGCAAACCGTACAGCAGGCGCTGACCTATCTGGGGCTGCGCGAGGTCTCCGCCATCACGTTTGAGATGGGCTTGCGCGCGGCTTTCCCGCCCGCTGCGGAGCTGGAACCGGTCTGGCAGCGCGCGGCCGAGCGCGGCCTGATGATGGGTCGCATGGGCCAGATGCTGGGCGTGGATCCTTGGGCCGCCCATTCCGCGGGTTTGTTCGAGGAATGCGGCAAGGCCGTGCTCTACCGGCATGCGCCGTCCCATTACCCCGCCATGCTGCGCGCGGCCGGATCTGATGCAGAGCTCGTGCAGTTGGAGCGCACCGCCTTCGGCGTCAGCCACGATGCGCTCGGGGCGGCACTGTGCGAAAGCTGGGGCCTGGCGCCAGCGGCCGTGGCGAGTGTGCGCCACCATGTCGAAGTGCAAGCCACCTTGCAAATGCCCGACACCCTGCAGCGGCGCGGCATCAGTGCCATCTCAACCATCGCCAGCGTGCTGCTGAGTGACGTGACCCAATTGGAAACCGTGGCACATGAAATCGCACCTCAGGCCTCGCTGGACGAAGCCCTGATGCTGCGCGCCGCCCGCCGCATCACCGAGCAGCTGGAAACTGCCAAGGAACACGAGCGCGGCTGAACCCGCCAGCCCCGGGGCGGGCTTTGAAAATCAGACGCGCTCGGCCAAGCTGCTGGATGAAGCCAGGCTGATCCGGTCACGACCGGCATGCTTGGCGATGTAGAGCGCCTCATCGGCCGCTTGCATCAAAGCTTGCGGGCTCAGATAGGGATGCGCCGGGCTGTAGGCCGCCAGGCCGATGCTCACCGTCAGCCACGGGCCACTCACACCGCCCTCATGCGGCAGGGCCAGGGCACGCAGCTCTTCGCGCAGCTGCTCCAAAAGCTCTTGCGTGACGTCCAGGCCGAAGCCGGGCAGCAAGGCCACAAACTCTTCCCCACCCAGACGGGCCACGAAATCGGTGTCACGCTTGAAGCGCTCGCTGAGCAGTTGCGCGAAACGCTGCAACACCAGATCGCCCGCGGCCGCGCCGTAGCGCTCGTTGTAGCTCTTGAAATGGTCGAGGTCGAGCACCGCCAGCGCCAGCTGGCCGCGCTGCCGCTGGGCGCGCTTGAACTCGCGTCGCAAGGCTTCGTCGAATTCGCGCCGATTGGCCAAGCCGGTCAAGGCATCGGATCGGCTGAGACTGCCCAGTTCGCGGTTCTTTTGCTCCAAAGCCTGCTGTGCCGCCAGCAATTGCTGGCTCTGGACCTGCAGTTGCTGCTGCAATTGGGAGACGCGCTGGCTTTCGTCCTGCCATTGCAGCCACAGGCCCTGCTGCACCCGCGCCAGCGAGCGCGAGACGCGCGCCAGCTCCGCCGGCTGTTCGGCCAAGGCCGCATGGCTCAAGGCCTGCGGTGCATCGAGCGGATCCAGCTCATCCGCGCGATCGGCCAGTCGACGCAAAGGCCGCAGCATCATGCGATCCAGCACCAGCATCAGGCTCAGGCTCAACAACATCACCAGCGCCAGATCGCGCAAAAGCAGGGCCGGCAAGGCCTCTCGCATGAAAGCCCGTTGCGCCGCTTCTTCTTGCGCCAACACCTGCACCAGGGCACCGCCCGAGGCCGGCGGGCCGAGCTCGAAATCGATCTGACGCACATCGGCCTGACCACGCAGGCTGGCATCACCACTGGCAAGCACCGCGCCGCTCGAAGTCTTCAGCTCGACCGACAACACCCCAGGCCGCGCCTTGAGCTTGTCGATCAACACCTGGGTGGCACCGCCCGGCCGCTCCCCCGCGCCGAGCTCAGCCATGCTGCTGGCGAGGGCTTGACCGTAGACCTTGGGCAGGGCCAACAGTTCGGCCTCGAAGGCCGCGGCATGCGCCTGGGCCTGATGGCGCAGATGGATGGCATCCGTCACGCCCACCAGAAACACGCTCAGCAGCAAGACCACCCAGACCGTGCGGCGCCGCAAGGACGTGCCCGGGGGCTGGCGATGCGGCAAGGTCAGATCGGCAGCGGATGACGTATCGAAACTCACAGCGGCCTTTCGAAAGCAAGGGCGGCACCCGATACGCTGGCGTGGCGCAGGCCGCATCCAGCCCGCGCAGACGCGATCAGTTTGCAAGTCAATGATCTTGGCCAGGCAGCGGTGCCATGCCCATGCGACTGCCTGTGTGACAGATTGTGCACGGCGCATTGCGCACAAAGGCGGGCGCAACAGCAGGGTTAATCCCAGCTTGGCGCCATTTGCCGGCAATTCAGGCCAACTTTGTGGCACTCTGAAGCCTGAAACAGGGACGGCCGGGGCGATCAGCCCTGCACGAACTGCATTTGCGTGCCGGCCAACTCGATCACATCACCGCTCTTGAGGGCGACCGACTCGCTGGTCAGCGGCACGCCATTGACATTGGGCCGTGCAGCGCCTTCGACATGGGCGAACACATAACCGCTGGGGCGCTTGGTGATGGAGGCCACCTGCACGCCAGGCTTGCCGACGGTGGTGACCACCTTGGTCAGACTGACCTCACGACCGGCTGCGGCACCGGTGAGCACCCGAATGGTGGCCGGTGCGGCCGCCGAGGCCGAGGGCAGGGAGCCGAAATTGGATGGCAGACCGAAGCCGCTGGGCGCACCCGAGCCAGGCTTCAGGATCATGGTCTTTTCGTAATCGCCGCTGTCCTCGAGCAGGAACTTGATCTTGTACTTGCCGATCTCGACGATGTCGTTGTTGGCCAGCAGCTGCTTCTTGATCGCCTTGCCGTTGATGTAGGTGCCGTTGGTCGAATTGAGGTCTTCGATGAAGACATCGGCGCCCACCATCTGCAGCACGGCATGCTCGCCGCTGACCGCCAGGTTGTCGATCACGATATCGTTGTAGGGTCGGCGCCCGAGCGTGGTCTTGTCTTTTGTGATCTGCACATCCTTGATCACCACGCCGTCGAGCGACACCACCAGCTTGCCCATGCTTTGACCTCGATCCTGTTGTCTTCTTACTTGTGTTGGCGGCAGCCCTCTGTGCGCCGCAAGAGTTGTGACTGCTACAGACGATGCCCGAGTCGGCGACCGGTCGCGACAGGCCTCACGGCCGAAAACCAGCCCATCAGCGCTTGCCAAACGGCCACCAGGCCCGCCCTTCCGACCGCACGCGGCCCTCGGCACGAACCAGCACCAGCGCGATATTATCCCGGCCGCCCATGTCATTGGCCCCATCTATCAAGGCTTGGGCTGCTTCAGACAAGGAAGGGTGGTTTATCAACAACTGGCGCAGGGCATCGTCGTCCAGCATATCGGACAGACCGTCCGAGCAGAACAGGTAGAGATCCCCAGGTTGAACTTCATGCTGGTGCAACTCCAACATGACAGCGTCTTCTACGCCGACCGCGCGCGTGACCAGATTCTTGTTGCTGGAGAAGACTGCCTCTTCAGGCGTCAGCAGGCCAGCGTCGAGCTGCTCTTGCAGCAGGGAATGGTCGCGGCTGATCTGGGTCAGCTGGCCACCGCGCAAGCGGTAGGCGCGTGAATCACCGACATGGCCCAGCAGCAAGCCCTCAGGCCGAAACACGCCCAGCACCAGGGTCGTGCCCATGCCGGCATAACGCGGGTTGGTGTTGGCGGCATTGAAGATGGCGCGGTTGGCGTTGTCCACGCAGATGTCCATGGCGCGACGCACATCGCCGACGCTGGCCGTGGCTCCGGCCTCTTTCAGCCACCGGCCCAGTTCGGCGCGGATGAAGCCGGTCAGCATCTGACTGGCCACTTCACCGGCGTTGTAACCCCCCATGCCATCGGCCAGCACCGCCAGACCCACGGACTCATCCAGAGCAACCGAATCCTCGTTGTTGTCGCGGGCGCGGCCGACATCGGTGGCGCTGAAGAACTCCAGGGTCATGGCTTTGTGTCTGGTTGCGATGCGGGGGGATTTTGCCCTGCTTCCGACTTATTCAAGCGGACTGTTTGTGCAAAAGCGTCGACAGTCCCCGACTCGGGCTTCGTCGTCACCGGCACTGTGGCTTCCGTCCCAGAAACGGCCTCTGCCGTCGGCGCGGTGGCCGGCAGTTGCTGCAGCACGGCCTCCAGATCCTGGGCCATCTGCGCGCCGCTGGCATAGCGCAACTCGGGCCGCTTTTCCAGCGCCAGGGCCAGCACCAGCGCGAGCGACTCGGGCAGACCGGGGCGATGGTGGCGCACATCGGGCGGCGGCTCGTTGGCGATCTGGTACATCAGCTTGGCCATGGAATCCGACTGATGCGGCAGATGGCCGGTCAGCAGCTGGTAGACCATGACACCGAGCGAGTAGAGATCGCTGCGCCCGTCCACCTTGAGCCCGGCCAGTTGCTCGGGCGACATGAAGGAAGGGGTGCCCAAAACCAGGCCGGTACGGGTGCGGCTGCCGTCGGCGATGCGGGCGATGCCAAAGTCCATGATCTTGAGCACATCGTGCTCGCGATCCAGCATCACGTTGGCGGGCTTGATGTCGCGGTGCACGACACCCTGGCCATGCGCGTAATCGAGGGCCAGCGCCAGGCGCCGCGCCAAGTGCAGCACCTCACGCACGGGCAGGAGCTGACCCGGCCGGGTGAAGTGGCTGAGGTCCTGGCCCTGGACATACTCCATCGCGATCCAGGCATCTGCGCCCGCCTCGCCGGCGTCGAGCACATGCAGGATGTCAGGATGCTGCAGATGACCGGCGGCACGCGCCTCGCGCATGAAGCGCTGGCGCACATCGATCAGGTCTTCGGCGGCGAATTCGCGCTGCAGCGCCAGGCGCTTGATGGCCACCAACTGGCCGCTGGCGCGCTCGCGTGCCAGGTGCACCACGGCCATGGCGCCGCGGCCCAACTCACGTTGCAGCTCATAGGCTTGCAGGCCCGGTCCGGCCGGGCTGAGCGTCGGGTAGGCCTCGGGCACCGTCGAGGCTTCGCCATCCACCGTGTCGGGCTTGCCCAGCCACCGTTTCCAGAAACCTGCCATGCCCGTTCACCTGTGTTCTTGCACGCGGCGGCCGCTCAGGCCTCGGCCGGCTTCTGCCGCGAGGCCATCCAGCGGCCCAGCGCCAACACCAGCAGCGCACCCGCCACGCCGGCACCGTAGTGCAGAGCCGGCATCACCTGGCTGCTGCCTTCCTTGGCGCCCGGTACGGTCGGCACCCAGCTGCTCAGGGCCGGGTCACCCACGGCCATGGTGCCGGCGATCCAGCCCAGCAGCATGGCGCCCAGGGTGATGACGGCCGGGAAGCGGTCCATCAACTTGATCACCAGTTGGCTGCCCCAGACGATGATGGGGATGGACACCAGCAGGCCAAAGATCACCAGCGGCATCTGGTGGTCGCCGCCGCTGCTTTGCGCCGCACCGGCGATGGCGATCACGTTGTCCAGGCTCATGACGAAGTCCGCGACGATCACCGTCTTGACGGCGGCCCAGAGCTTGTCGCTGGCTTGGATGTTGCCGTGCTCGTCTTCATCTTCCGGCACCAGCAGCTTGATGCCGATCCACAGCAGCAAGGCGGCGCCGACGATCTTCAGGTAGGGCACCTGCAACAAGGTCAGGGCAAAGAAGATCAGCACCACGCGCAGCACGATGGCGCCGGCGGTGCCCCAGATGATGCCCTTGGTGCGCTGCGCATCGGGCAGCTTGCGGCAGGCCAGGGCGATGACCACCGCGTTGTCGCCACCCAGCAGGATGTCGATCATGATGATCTGGCCCACGGCCAACCAGAATTCGGGACTCGTCAAGGTGTCCATACTCGTTTCAACAGTTGCTGCCTGCCGGGAGCGCACGCCTGACATCGGCGTCGCGCCCCACTATAGCGAAGGCATGGTTCAAAGCACGCAGGCATGAAAAAAGGGGCTGCTGCCCCTTTTTGCGTGGCTGCACGGCGGAGCGTGCAGTCTGGTGCCAGGCGAGGCCGGCGCGATGCGTGAAATTACGCATTCGGCACCGGCCGGCCGCCGTGGCCGGCTCTCAGCGAATCAGAGCAGGCCCTTGAGCAGCTTGCCCATTTCCGACGGGTTGCGGGTCACGGTGAAACCGCACTCTTCCATGATGGCGAGCTTGGCATCGGCCGTGTCGGCACCGCCGGCGATCAGTGCGCCTGCGTGGCCCATGCGCTTGCCCGGAGGGGCGGTCACGCCAGCGATGAAACCGACCACCGGCTTCTTCATGTTCAGCTTGCACCAGCGAGCGGCTTCGGCTTCGTCCGGGCCACCGATTTCACCGATCATGATGACGGCGTCGGTGTCCGGATCGTCGTTGAAGGCCTTCATCACGTCGATGTGCTTCAGGCCGTTGATCGGATCGCCACCGATACCGACGGCGCTGGACTGGCCCAGGCCGATTTCGGTCAGCTGTGCCACGGCTTCGTACGTCAGCGTGCCCGAGCGCGAGACCACGCCGATGCGGCCCTTGCGGTGGATGTGACCGGGCATGATGCCGATCTTGATTTCATCGGGCGTGATCAGGCCGGGGCAGTTGGGGCCCAGCAGCAAGGTTTTCTTGCCGCCGGCCGCTTCCTTGGCCTTCATCTTGTTGCGGATTTCCAGCATGTCACGGACGGGGATGCCTTCCGTGATGCAGATGGCCAGGTCCAGGTCGGCTTCGACGGCTTCCCAGATGGCGGCCGCAGCACCGGCGGGCGGCACATAGATCACCGACACGGTGGCGCCGGTTTGCGCAGCCGCTTCCTTGACGGTGGCGTAGATTGGGATGTCCGAAAACTTCTCGCCGGCCTTCTTGGGGTTCACGCCCGCCACGAAGGCGTTCTTGCCGTTGGCATAGGCCTGGCAACCCAGGGTGTGGAACTGACCGGTCTTGCCGGTGATGCCCTGGGTGATGACCTTGGTGTCTTTGTTGATGTAAATCGACATGATTTTTTTCCTTGCGTGGGCTTAGGCAGACTCAGGCAACCGCGGCGACGATCTTGGTCGCGGCTTCGGCCATGGTGTCGGCGGCGATGATGGGCAGGCCGGATTCGGCCAGCATCTTCTTGCCCAGCTCTTCATTGGTGCCCTTCATGCGCACGACCAGCGGCACGGACAGGTTCACGGCCTTGCAGGCAGTGATCACGCCTTCGGCGATGGTGTCGCACTTCATGATGCCGCCGAAGATGTTGACCAGGATGCCCTTCACTTCAGGGTTCTTCAGCATGATCTTGAAGGCTTCGGTGACCTTCTCGGCGGTGGCGCCACCGCCCACGTCCAGGAAGTTGGCCGGCTCGCCGCCGAACAGCTTGATGGTGTCCATGGTCGACATGGCCAGACCGGCGCCGTTCACCAGGCAGCCGATATTGCCGTCCAGGCTGATGTAAGCCAGGTCGAACTTGGAGGCTTCCACCTCGGCCGGATCTTCTTCGTCCAGATCGCGGTAGGCCACGATTTCAGGATGACGGAACAGGGCGTTGGCGTCGAAGTTGAACTTGGCGTCCAGGGCGATCAGATTGCCCTTGGAATCGCAGTTCAGCGGGTTGATTTCCACCAGCGACGCATCGGTGTCCATGTAGCACTTGTAGAGCTTCTGGAACAGGTCGACGGCTTGGTCCACCGAGTGGCCCGTCAGGCCGATGCCACCGGCGATCTTCTTGGCTTGCTCGACCGTCAGGCCGACCAGCGGGTCGATCATCTCGGTCAGGATCTTCTCGGGGGTGGAGTGGGCCACTTCCTCGATGTCCATGCCGCCTTCGCTGGAAGCGATGAAGGCCACCTTCTGCGTGCCGCGGTCGGTGACCAGCGAGACGTAGAGTTCGTTCTTGATGTCAGCGCCTTCTTCGATGTAGAGGCGACGCACCTTTTGGCCTTCCGGGCCGGTTTGGTGCGTGATCAGCTGCATGCCCAGGATCTGCTCGGACAGCGACTTCACGTCATCCAGCGAACGGCCCAGCTTGACGCCGCCGCCCTTGCCACGGCCACCGGCGTGGATCTGCGCCTTGACCACCCAGACCGGGCCGCCCAGCTTTTGAGCGGCTTCAACGGCTTCTTGCACCGTGAAAGCCGGGATGCCGCGCGGCACCGGCACGCCGAACTGGCGCAGGATTTCCTTGCCCTGGTACTCGTGAATCTTCATAGGGGTCTCGCTTGTGAGGAAAGTCAGGAAGTGGAGGCGGGCATCGCGGTGACGGCGGCCAGCGGTGAGGCTGCGTCGGCACTGCGGTACCAGCGAGGGTAATGGGTACGAACGACCTCGCCATCGCGTCGCAGGGCGTGGCAGCGGTCGAGTTGGAAGGGCGGCAGGCCATCGGCACTGCCTTCACGCACATCCAGCACCAGGCCGGCAAAGGCCTGAATGACAGCGGTGGGCAGGATCTGGCAGAGCTCGGTCAGGTGCGTGCAACCCTTGACGCCGGCCAGACGCTCTTTGAGGCCTAGACGGAAGCCCTTCATCAGGTTCAGGCCGACCAAGCGGCCGTAGGCATTGCCATGTTCGTCGCACACGCCGGCGTAAGGCATCCAGGTGGTGGCGGAGCGGGCTGCCAGCACGTTCAGCTCGGCGTCCACCGTCAGCAGGAGCTGCATGGCGTGGATGGGGTCGCCGGCCAAGCGCAGGCCGGTGGCAAGCGGCAGGTCGCGCGTCTTGGTGTCGGTCAACCCAGCCTCGACCTCATACAGGCCATCATCGCGTGCATAGACCTGCACATCGATGGCGCGGCGATGCAGCAAACGGCGCTCGGAGGTGGGGGATGAGAGAGACATGGGTGGCAAAACGGCTTCGCAAACCGGCATCTAACGGCATGAATCCGCCGCCCGCCGGGCATTTGCGCAGGGCGAGAATGTAGCATGTCGCACTGCACCAAGCCTTTCACCAAGCTGTCGTGCAGCCAGTTCGCCCGTCGCCCAAGGTGACAATTCACTCAGGGTTGACCCGGATCAAGGACGCGGGGCTGGCGCGGCGGCCGGTCGAGATCAGCTTTCGTCCTCGTCCGCCGGGCCGCGCAAGATGCGGCGCACCACCTCGCTGCCAAAACCCCGGCTGATCAAGAATCGCGTCTGCTTGGCGCGCATGGCGGCATCCTCAGGCCAACGACCGGCGAACTTGCGCTGCCAGACCTCGCGGGCTCGGGCCAGCTCGCTGTCCTTGAGGCTGGCCCGCTGTTCGGCGCTCATTTGTACGCCGTGCTGTGCCAGCTCCTGCTGGATGCGCTGGCTGCCGAAGCGTCGTGCCCGCGCATGGATGCGCGCATCGACGAAACGCTCCTCATCGAGGTAGCCGCGCTCCTGCAGCCACAGCAGCAGGGCATCCACCTCGGCGGCGATGGCGGCAGCGGGTTCTTCCGAGCCTCCCTCTTCGGGGACCTCACGCGCGCCACCCTCGTCTTGCTCGCGCGCGCTCAAGCGCTCGGGGGACTCTGGCACCAGAGGCTCGAACCAGGCCGGGCCGCCGCACAGACTTTCCTTCACCGAGGCCGCCTGGCGCGCAGCGGCAGCCCGCTGATCGCGGGCGATGCGCAGCAGCTTGCGCCGCAGTTCGCTGCGGCTGTGCTCACGCTGGGCCAGCAGGGCAATGGCCCGGGCCTTCAGAGAGAGGGGCTGGGCAGCTCTCACGAGGAAATTTGAAGTTCAGGGCTCGGCAGCACACCGGGCAGCCAAGCCGCAGGGCTTCAAGCGCCGCCGCGGCCAGGTGCCCCGAGGCCTGGCAAAACGGTTGCAGGCCGGGCTGCCGCAACGGGGCGTCCTTACTCGGCCGCGCCGGTCTGGTTCAGCAGCGCCACACCCAGGGATTCACGGATGCGGTTTTCGATCTCGCGGCTGATGTCGGGGTTCTCGCGCAGGAACTCGCGGGCGTTGTCCTTGCCTTGGCCAATCTTTTCGCCCTGGTAGGCGTACCAGGAGCCCGACTTTTCAACCACCTTGGCAATCACGCCCATGTCGATGATCTCGCCTTCGCGGCTGATGCCTTCGCCGTAAAGAATGTCGAACTCGGCGGTCTTGAACGGAGGCGAGACCTTGTTCTTGACGACCTTGACCTTGGTTTCGCTGCCGATGACGTCATCGCCCTTCTTGATCGAGCCGATGCGGCGGATATCCAGGCGCACCGAGGCGTAGAACTTGAGCGCATTGCCACCGGTGGTGGTTTCGGGGCTGCCGAACATCACGCCGATCTTCATGCGGATCTGGTTGATGAAGATGACCATGCAGTTGGTCTTCTTGATGGTGGCGGTCAGCTTGCGCAGGGCCTGGCTCATCAGGCGGGCTTGCAGACCCGGCAGGGAATCACCCATTTCGCCTTCGAGTTCGGCCTTGGGCGTCAGCGCGGCCACGGAGTCGACCACGATCAGGTCGACCGAGCCGGAGCGCACCAGGGCGTCGACGATTTCCAGGGCCTGTTCGCCGGTGTCGGGCTGGCTGATCAGCAGCTCTTGCAGATTGACGCCCAGCTTTTGCGCGTACTGGATGTCCAGCGCGTGTTCGGCATCGATGAAGGCGCAGGTGCCGGCCAGCTTTTGCATCTCGGCGATGACCTGCAGGGTCAGGGTGGTCTTGCCCGAGGACTCCGGGCCGTAAATCTCGACCACACGGCCGCGCGGCAGGCCACCGACGCCCAGAGCGATGTCCAGGCCCAGGGAGCCGGTGGAGACGACCTGGATATCCTCGATCACCTCGCCTTCACCGAGGCGCATGATGGAGCCCTTGCCGAACTGCTTCTCGATCTGGCTGAGGGCGGCTTGCAGGGCCTTGGCTTTTTCGGTGTTGAGGGCTTTGACGGGGGCATCCATGATTCGTTCTCCTGAAAAGGGCTGGGCGGATTATGTCGCAATCTGTATGTTTGTACAGTAGTTTGACGATTGCACTTTGGCAAGCCGTTTCGGCGCTCGCCGTGTCATGGCTGAATCCTAGGGTGCCACTGGCTCACTGGATGAGCCAGCAATTGATGAAGTCAAAATTCGGATGGCGCTTGATTTCACCGCGCACAAGCAGCTGTGAGCCGCCGAAGCCCTGGCTGGCATCCCTAGAATGCGGGAACTAGCCCCTTGGCCATGAGTGATGGAGACTGACGCATGCGCATCCTGATTGCCGAAGATGACCAAGTCCTGGCCGATGCCTTGCTGCGCTCCTTGCGCGCCTCCGGTTATGCGGTGGATCAGGTCGGCAGCGGCACCGAGGCCGATGCGGCCCTGGCTTCGCATGAGTTCGATCTGGTCATCCTGGATCTGGGCCTGCCGCGCCTGCATGGCCTGGAGGTGCTGCGCAAGCTGCGCGCCCGAGGCTCCTCCATGCCGGTGCTGATCCTGACGGCGGCCGACAGCGTCGAGCAGCGCGTCAAGGGCCTGGACCTGGGCGCCGACGACTACATGGCCAAGCCCTTCTCGCTGCAGGAACTGGAAGCCCGCGTGCGCGCCCTGACCCGGCGCGGCCTGGGCACGGCCTCCTCGGTGATCAAGCATGGCCCGCTGAGCTTCGACGCCACCGGCCGCGTGGCCTACATCAACGACCAGATGATCGAGCTTTCGGCCCGCGAGCTGAGCCTGCTGGAAGTGCTGCTGCAGCGCGCCGGCCGCCTGGTCAGCAAGGACCAACTGGTCGAGCGCCTCTGTGAGTGGGGCGAAGAGGTCAGCAACAACGCGATCGAGGTCTACATCCACCGCCTGCGCAAGAAGATCGAGCAAGGCCCGATCCGCATCGCCACCGTGCGCGGCCTCGGCTACTGCCTGGAAAAGATCCAGCCCGGCGCTTGAAGCCCACGCCCACGCCCGCGCCCAACCGGAGCCTGCCCCACCATGGCGGCTGAAACCGGCCAACGCTCGCTGTTTGGCGAGATCCTCGATTGGATGCTCGCGCCCTTGCTGCTGATCTGGCCGATCAGCGTGGCCCTGACCTGGCTGGTGGCGCAAGGCATCGCCAGCCGGCCCTACGACCGAGAGCTCGGCGAAATGGCCCGCACCCTGGGCCTGCAAGTGGCCTCGGCCGCGCCGCTGCCCGAGGGGCGCAGCGCCCGCTCCCGCTACGCCCTGGCCCCGGAGGCAGCGGCCCTGCTGCGCGCGGACGAAACCGACACCGTCTACTACCAGGTGCTGGGCCTGCGCGGCGAGCTGCTCAACGGCGATGCCAAGCTGCCCGTGCCGCCCGAGGACGATGTCATCGTGCCCTGGGAGCTGCATTTCCGCGATGAAGACATGGGCAGCGAACGCGTGCGCGTGGCCTACCTCTGGGTGTCGCCCGAGGGCATGGCGGGCAGCACCCAAACCATGCTGGTGCAGGTGGCCGAGACGCTGGGCAAACGCTCGCGCCTGACCAACGAAATCATCAAGGGCGTGATCCTGCCGCAGTTCGTGATCCTGCCGCTGGCGGTGCTGCTGGTCTGGCTGGCCCTGGCGCGTGGCATTGCCCCGCTCAACGAGTTGCAGCGCCGCATCCGCTCGCGTGAAAGCTCGGACCTGAGCCCCATCGACGAGCGCCGCATCCCCGACGAGGTGGCGCCTCTGGTGCGCGCCATCAACGACCTGCTGGCGCGCCTGGACCAGTCCATCAGCAGCCAAAAGCATTTCCTGGCCGACGCCGCCCACCAGCTCAAAACACCGCTGGCCGGCCTGCGCACGCAGGCGGAATTCGCCCAACGCGAAATTGACGAAGGCCGCAGCGAGCCTGCTGAACTGAAGCGTTCGCTGCAACAGATTGCCCTGTCCAGCCAGCGCGCGGCGCACATGGTCAACCAGCTGCTGGCCATGGCCCGGGCCGAGGACCAGGAGCATGCGGCCCGGCGTGGTGAGGTCAATCTGGCCGAACTGGCCACCGAAACCGTGCGCGACTTCGTGCCGCGCGCGCTCGACAAGCGCATCGACCTGGGCTACGAGGGCCCCGACCCCGAAGCCAGCAGCCTCACCCTGCACGGCCACGCCCTGCTGATCCGCGAGCTGATCCGCAACCTGGTGGACAACGCCTTGCTCTACACGCCGGCCGGCGGCACGGTCACCGTGCGCATCGTCGAAGACCCCTTCGGCCAGGTCAGCGTGCTGCAGGTGGAAGACTCCGGCCCGGGCATTCCCGAGAGTGAGCGGGACAAGGTCTTCCAGCCCTTCTACCGGGCCCTGGGCACCAATGTCGATGGCTCCGGTCTGGGCCTGGCCATCGTGCGCGAGATCGCCCAGCAGCATGAGGCCGAGCTCAGCCTGGACGACACCCGCCCGCGCCGCCCCGGTCAACAGCCCGAACCCGATGGCCAGGGCCCCGGCGCGCGCTTCACCGTGCGCTTCCATGCGCGGCCGGCTCAGCCCGCCACGGAGTGAGGCGGGCTCAGGAACGGTTGAAGCGCCGCGATTTGGCGATCGACATCAACAGACCCAGGCCAAAGCCCAGGGTCACCATGGCCGTACCGCCGTAGCTGATGAAGGGCAAGGGCACGCCCACCACCGGGAGGATGCCGCTGACCATGCCCATGTTCACGAACACATAGGTGAAGAAGCTCAGCGTGATGGCCCCCGCCATCAGCCGCGAGAACAGCGTGGGTGCGTCCGAGGCAATCATCAGCCCGCGCAGGATCAGGGCCGTGAAGCCGAGCAGCAGCCCCAGGGCACCAAACAGGCCGAACTCCTCGCCGTAGGCGGCGAAGATGAAGTCGGTGGTGCGCTCGGGAATGAACTCCAGATGGGTTTGCGTGCCCTTCATGAAGCCCTTGCCGGTCAGGCCGCCGGAGCCGATGGCGATCTCGCCCTGGATGATGTGGAAGCCCTTGCCCAGCGGATCCTTGGTCGGGTCCAGCAGGGTGCAGACGCGGTTCTTCTGGTACTCGCGCAGCACCGGCCAGGTCACATCGGGCTGGCAGATCGCCTCCTCGCTCACCACCAGGGCCGTGATGCCCGCCCCCGCCAGCACAAAGGCCGGGATGATCAAGCGCCAGGACAGGCCGGCAAAAAAGATCACGTACAAGCCGGCCGAGAGCACCAGGATGGAGGTGCCCAGGTCGGGCTGCTTGGCCACCAGGCCCACAGGAACAGCCAGCAGGATGAAGGCGGCCACAAAGTCCGGCAGGCGCAGCTGCCCTTCGCGTTTCTGGAACCACCAGGCCAGCATCAGCGGCACAGCGATCTTGAGGATCTCCGAGGGCTGGATCTGCGTCACGCCGACATTGAGCCAGCGCGTCGCGCCCTTCTTGGTGATGCCGAACAAGGCCGTGGCCACCAGCAGCGCCACGCCCACGGTGTACAGCGGCACAGCCAGAGCCATCATGCGCTGTGGCGAAACCTGGGCCACCAGAAAAATCAGGGCAATCGCCAGCAAGGTGTTGCGACCATGATCCACAAAACGCGTGCCATGGTCATAACCCGCGGAATACATGCTCACCAGACCCAGCCCCATCAGCCAGGCGATGGACAGCAGTAAGGGCAGATCGAAGCCGGAGAACCAGGGTCGCAGGCGCTGCCACCAGCTGGGACCGTTGAAGGCATTGGCACTCATGGACGAACTCCGGAGGCGCCGGCAGGCAGGGCACGAGGGGCAGAGGCGGGTCTCGAGGTCGATACCGCAGACGATGGCCGCGCCGCGGGCGAGGGGATACGAGGCGCTGACGCAGCCGTGGGTGCCGTCGCCGCCACGCCCGATGCGGCCGATGCAGCAGCAACGACGCCGGATGCTGCAGCCTCCGCCTGCGAGACCTGGCCCGGCAGCGGCACCTGATCGATGCGACGCGGCTGGCCCACGGGCGCCTTCGTTTTGCCCTGCTGGGTCAGGGCAATGTCTTCCTCGCTGGGGTACTGGCCCATCAGCATGAAATCAAACACCCGACGCGCAATTGGCGCGGCCGAGGTGGAGCCAAAGCCGGCGTTCTCGACAATCGCAGCCAGGGCGATGGTGGGCGCCTCCAGCGGCGCAAAGGCGACGTAGAGCGAATGGTCGCGCTTGCGCTCGTCGGCCTTGATGTCCTTGTAGCGCTCGCCCGCCTTCAGGCCCACGGCCTGAGCCGTGCCGGTCTTGCCGCCGCTCTTGTAGCCGGCGCCACGGAACACCTCGGTGGAAGTGCCCTCCACCGTCACGCCGTACATGGCATTGCGGATCACCTCGACCTGCTCGGGTTTGAGTGGCAGCGGCGGCAGGGCATCGCTGGCGATGCGCCGCTGCTCATGGCGTACCACGTCTTCGATCTCACGCACCAGGCGGGGCTTGAAGCGCTGGCCGCCGGTCGACAGCGTGGACACGGCGGTGGCGATCTGCAGCATGGTGAAGTTGTTGTAGCCCTGGCCGATGCCGAGCGAGATGGTCTCGCCGGCAAACCACTTCTGGTTGGCCGGGCTGCGGGCGAAATAGCGACGCTTCCAGGCCTGCGAGGGCAGCACGCCCGAGACTTCGCCCTGCACATCGATCTCGGTCTTGCGGCCGAAGCCGAAGGGCTCCAGCTCGTCGTGGATCAAGTCCACGCCCATCTCATTGGCCAGGCTGTAGAAGTAGACATTGGACGAGCTGACGATGGCCAGGCGCATGTCCTTGGGTCCCGGACGGTCGCTTTCCGGGCTGCCGAAGGTGCGGCCGCCGAAGCTGTAGGTCAGGTTGTCCATGATCACCGTGCTCGCCGAACGCTTGCCGCTGTTGAGCGCGGCCATGGCCATGAAGGGCTTGAAGGTCGAGCCCGGCGGGTAGGTGCCACGCAGGGCACGGTTCAGCAGGGGCTTGTCCAGGTCTTCGTTAAGGTCGCGCCAGCTGTCGGCATCGATGCCGTCAACGAAGAGATTGGGGTCGAAGGTCGGCTTGGAAACAAAGGCCAGCACCTCGCCGTTGCGCGGGTCGATGGCGACCAGGGCGCCGCGGCGGTCCTTGTAGAGCTCCTCGACCAGGGCTTGCAGGCGGATGTCGATGGACAACATCAGCGTGTTGCCCGGCGTTGGCGGCCGGTGGGCCAGGCGGCGCACGGCGCGGCCGCCGGCGCTGGTTTCCACCTGCTCGAAGCCGGTGATGCCGTGCAGTTCGCGCTCGTAGCTCTGCTCCAGGCCCAGCTTGCCGATGTACTCGGTGCCGCGGTAGTTGGCGATGTCCTCTTCTTCCCACTCGTCCATGGCCTTTTTCTCGGCCTGGTTGATGCGGCCGATGTAGCCGATCAGGTGCGAGCCCACCTCGCCCAGCGGGTAGCTGCGGAACAGCCGCGCCTTGATTTCGACGCCGGGAAAGCGGAAGCGCTGCGCGGTGAAGCGCGCCACCTCGGCCTCGCTCAGCTTGGTGCGGATGGGCAGGGATTCGAAGTTCTTGTTCTCGCTCATCAGCCGCTTGAAGCGGCGGCGGTCGCGCGGCTGCACCTCGACCACCTGGGCCAGGGCATCGATGGTGGCCTCCAGATCGGGCACCTTGGAGGGCGTGATCTCCAGGGTGTAGGCCGAGTAATTGCTGGCCAGGACGATGCCGTTGCGGTCCTTGATCAGGCCGCGGTTGGGCACGATGGGCACAACCGTGATGCGGTTGGACTCGGCCCGGTCCGACAGGCTTTCATGCTGGATCACCTGCAGGAACACCAGGCGCGCCAGCAGCAGGCCGAAGCTGAACAGCACAAAGGCCGCCGCGGCCAGCAAGCGCAGGCGGAAGCGGCCCAGCTCCTGCTTGACGTTCTTGAGCACCGTCATCGCGCGGTCTTTTTCTTCTTCGTCTGCGTGTTCATCGACAGCTCGGCAGGCCGCCTCACAGCGGGCGGTGGGCGTCGCGGTCGGGCGCGCGGCGCTGCGGCGCCAGCAGCACCACGCTGGCCAGCGGCCAGAGCAGGGTCTCGAACACCGGCGCCAGCAGCAGCAACCAGCCCGGCCACATGCCGCCCACGGCCAGACGCACCAGCAAGGACACGGCATGCGCCAGCACGAACAGCGGCAGCACCTGCAGGGCCTGCGCGCCCAGGCTGAAGCCGGTCAGGCGGCGGTGCAGGGTGATGGCACCGAAGCTCAGCAGGCTGTAGGCCAGGGCATGCTGGCCCAGCAGGGCGCCATGGTGGATGTCGATCATCAGGCCCAGCACAAAGGCCCAGACCACGCCGACCCGGCGCGGCTGGTGCACGCCCCAGAACACCAGCACCACGGCCAGAAAATCAGGCATGGCCGGGAAGCGGCCGATCGGCACCATATCGGCCAGCAAGGCCAGGAACAGGCTCAGGGCGATGAAAGCTGGGTTGACCGGCAGCAGCAGCTGACCGGCGCCACGCGGCATGATCATGGGGCAGCTCCCGCATCTGATTTTTCGCTCTTGCCATCGGTCTTGCCCTCGGCCTTGGCCTGGGCCGCGGCGGCCTTGCGCTGCGCCTTGAGCTGGGCGGCCGAGGCCGCGTCGGCAGCCTGTGCGGCCGCGGCTTCAGCCATGGCCTTGGCATGCTGCTCCTGCGGCTGCAGCACCAGCACATGGCGCACGCTGTCAGGCTGGGCCACGGGCTGCAAGCGCACGCTGGCAAAACTGGTGTCGCCACGGCGCTCGACCGAGCTCACCTTGGCCACCGGCAGGCCAGAGGGGTAGACCCCGTCCAGGCCCGAGGTGGCCATCAAGTCACCGGGCTTGATGTCGGCATTGGCGGCCAGGAAGCGCAGCTCCATGCCATTGCCATCGCTGCTGCCAAAAGCGGCGTTGCGCGCCTGGGTGCGGGTGTTGAGCACGGGAATGGCCGCGTCCTTGTCGCTCAGCAGGGTCACTTCGGCCGACAGGGTGTAGACCCGGGTGACCTGGCCCAGCACGCCAGCATCGTTGATGACGGGCGAGCCGGCTTGCACGCCATGCTTGCTGCCGCGGTCGATGACCACGCGGCGCGAGTAGGGGTCGGCCGCTTCGTAGAGCACCTCGGCGGAGAGCGAGGCCACTTCCAGCGCCGGGCGCAGCTCCAGCAGCGCACGCAGGCGCTGGTTTTCCGCCTGCAGCTGGGCCGCACGCGCCAGGCGCTCGGCCTGCTGCACCAGCTGCTGGCGCGCCAGCGCCTCGGCCTCCATGGCCCGCTGCGTGCCCAGCCGGTAGGCCTCGAAGCTCTCCCAGGCGTCCACCGGCGTCAGCAGCAGGCGCTGAAACGGATGCAGCAACAAGGCCAAGCCCGCCCGCGCCGGCCCCACCACATGAAAACGCGCATCCGCCACCATCAAGAACACCGCCAGCGCGGCGCACAGCAGCAACCTCGCCTGGGCCGACGCGCCCTGGCGGAAAAATGGTGGCGGGTTGCGATCTGGGGGGCCGAGGGGCATGGCGATGTCGACTCAACTCGCTGCGTTGCGGCTTATCGGACGAGAAACAAAACAGGTGGCAGGCCGTCGCGAGCGGGTGTCAGGCTAGGCGGCCGGAGCGCAGGAACCGGAACGTACTTCTTGTACGTGAGGATTCCGAGCACCGCCCAACAACGCCTGGCGCCCGCGCAGCAGGCCCCCGCCATCACTCGGAGGTGAAGATGGAGCCGAGGCGCTCCATGCGCTCCAAAGCCATCCCGCAACCCCGCACCACGCAAGTCAGCGGATCTTCGGCCACCAGCACCGGCAGGCCGGTTTCCTCGGCCAGCAGGCGATCCAGATCGCGCAACAGCGCGCCGCCGCCGGTCAGCATCATGCCGCGCTCGGCGATGTCGGCGCCCAGCTCGGGCGGGGTCTGTTCCAGCGCGTTCTTCACGGCGGAGACGATCTGGTTCAGCGGGTCGGTCAGGGCTTCCAGGATCTCGTTGGACGAAATCGTGAAGCTGCGCGGCACGCCTTCGGCCAGATTGCGGCCCTTGACTTCCATTTCCTTGACCTCGGAGCCCGGGAAGGCGCTGCCGATGTTCTTCTTGATCGCTTCGGCGGTGGGCTCACCGATCAACATGCCGTAGTTGCGGCGGATGTAGTTGATGATGGCTTCGTCGAACTTGTCGCCGCCGACGCGCACGCTGCCCTTGTAGACCATGCCGCCCAGCGAGATCACGCCCACCTCGGTGGTGCCGCCGCCGATGTCCACGACCATGGAGCCGGAGGCTTCCGACACCGGCAGACCGGCGCCGATCGCGGCCGCCATCGGCTCTTCAATCAGGTAGACCTCGGAAGCACCGGCGCCCAGGGCCGATTCACGGATGGCGCGGCGCTCGACCTGGGTGGATCCGCACGGCACGCAGATGATGATGCGCGGGCTGGGGCGCAGCATCTTGGAGTCGTGCACCATCTTGATGAACTGCTTGAGCATCTGCTCGGTGACGGTGAAGTCGGCGATCACGCCGTCCTTCATCGGGCGGATCGCCTCGATATTGCCCGGCACCTTGCCCAGCATGGCCTTGGCTTCGCGGCCCACAGCCTGGATGGTCTTCTTGCCGTGCGGGCCACCTTCGTGGCGGATCGACACGACCGAGGGTTCATCCAGCACGATGCCCTTGCCGCGCACATAAATCAGCGTGTTGGCGGTGCCCAGGTCGATGGCGAGGTCGGAGGAGAAATAGCGGCGCAGGGAAGCGAACATGATGTGTCTGGAGCGCAAAGTACCGACATCTGAGCCTGTGGGCTGGAGATCGTGGGTGACTCGCGGGTTGGTCGGGAGGTCGGAAAAGAGGGGGTCGGGCTGTTCGGTGTTCGCCATATGCAACGAGGCTGGGTGAGCCCTTGCGGCCACGCAGCCCCGTGACATTGGAGATAAGCGGAGATAATACCCGATCACCCCCTAGTTATCGGCTGGGACGGGCCGTTTGTTGCGCTCTTTACAGCTCGCCACGGCCGATGTTTCCGCCACCTCCGGACCCGGTTTTCCCATGGCCTTGACACCACAAGACGTAAGCCGCATCGCCCATCTGGCGCGCCTGGAGCTGCAGGAGGCCGAAAGCGCCGCCCTGCTGCCCCAGCTGAATGACTTCTTCTCCATCGTCGAGCAGATGAGCGCGGTGGACACCGCCGGCGTCGAGCCGCTGTACACCCCGCTGTCGGCCATCCAGGAGGTGCATCTGCGCCTGCGCGAGGACGCCGTCACCGAAAGCAACCAGCGCGAACTCAACCAGCGCAGCGCCCCGGCCGTGGAAGACGGCCTGTTCCTGGTTCCCAAGGTCATCGAATGAGCATCTCGAACAACACCCCCCTGCACGACCTGGGCGTGGCCGAGCTGGGCCAAGGCCTGCGCGACAAGCGGTTCTCCAGCATCGAGCTGACCCAGCACCTGCTGCAGCGCGTTCAGACCAGCGACAGCCAGCTGGGCGCCTTCCTCCATGTGGACGCCGAGCACGCCCTGGCGCGCGCCCGTGCGGCGGATGCCCGCCTGGCGGCAGGCGAAGGCGCCCAAGCCGGCGGCGCCCTGATCGGCGTGCCCCTGGCGCACAAGGACATCTTCGTCACCGCCGACATGCCGACCACGGCCGGCTCCAAGATCCTGGCCGGCTACCGCAGCCCCTTCGACGCCACCGTGGTGGCGCGCCTGAATGCGGCCGGCACGGTCTCGCTGGGCAAGCTCAACTGCGACGAGTTCGCCATGGGCTCGGCCAATGAGAACTCGGCCTACCAGCCGGTGGCCAACCCCTGGGACGCCAGCCGCGTGCCGGGTGGCTCCTCGGGCGGCTCGGCCGCTGCAGTGGCCGCACGCCTGCTGCCGGCCTCCACAGGCACCGACACCGGCGGCTCGATCCGCCAGCCGGCCAGCTTCACCGGCATCACCGGCATCAAGCCGACCTACGGCATCTGCAGCCGCTACGGCATGATCGCCTTCGCCTCCAGCCTGGACCAGGCGGGCCCCATGGCCCGCTCGGCCGAGGACTGCGCCCTGCTGCTCTCGGCCATGAGCGGCTTTGACGAGCGCGACGCCACCAGCGTGCAGCAAGCCCCGCAGGATTTCCATGCCCAGATGCTGAGTGCCCGCGAAGGAGCCACCGCCGCCCAGCCACTCAAGGGTCTGCGCATCGGCCTGCCGCGCGAGTTCTTCCCCGCGGCCCTGTCGGCCGACGTCAACAGCGCTGTGCGCGCCGGCCTGGCCGAGCTGGAAAAGCTCGGCGCCACCCTGGTGGATGTGAGCCTGCCGCGCACCGAACTGGCGATTCCGGTGTACTACATCATTGCCCCGGCCGAGGCCAGCTCCAACCTGAGCCGCTTTGACGGTGTCAAGTTCGGCCATCGCGCCGCCCAGTTCGACGACCTGCTGGACATGTACAAGAAGACCCGTGCCGAAGGCTTCGGCGCCGAGGTCAAGCGCCGGATCATGATCGGCAGCTACGTGCTGTCTCACGGTTACTACGACGCCTACTATCTGCAGGCGCAAAAGCTGCGCCGCATGATTGCCGACGATTTCCAGCAGGCCTTCCAGCACTGCGACCTGATCGCCGGCCCGGTGGCACCCACCGTGGCCTGGAAGCATGGCGAAGGCAAGGACGACCCGGTCAAGGCCTATCTGGCCGACATCTTCACCCTGCCCGGCTCGCTGGCCGGCCTGCCCGGCATGAGCGTGCCGGTGGGTCTGGGCGAAGGCGGCATGCCCGTCGGCTTGCAGCTGCTGGGCAACTACTTCAAGGAAGGCCAGCTGCTGCACACCGCCCACGCGCTGCAGCAAGCCACCGACTGGCACCGTGCCGCTCCCGCAGGAATCTAAGCACATGGCATCTAGCAGCAGCAAATTGATCCGTGGCTACGAGGTCGTGATCGGCCTGGAAAACCACGTCCAACTGTCCACCGTCTCCAAGATCTTCAGCGGCTCCTCCACCGCCTTCGGCGCCGAGCCCAACACGCAGGCTTCGGCCGTGGACCTGGCCCTGCCGGGCACTCTGCCGGTGCTGAACCGCGGTGCGGTCGAGCGCGCCATCCGCTTCGGCCTGGCCGTGGGCGCCAAGGTGGCGCCGCTGTCCATCTTCGCGCGCAAGAACTATTTCTACCCCGACCTGCCCAAGGGCTACCAGATCAGCCAGTTCGAGATCCCGGTGGTGCAAGGCGGCAAGGTCGAATTCTTCGTCGGCGACGAGAAGAAGGTCGTGCAGTTGACCCGCGCCCACCTCGAGGAAGACGCCGGCAAAAGCCTGCACGAGGACTACCACGGCCAGAGCGGCATCGACCTGAACCGTGCCGGCACGCCCTTGCTGGAAATCGTCTCCGAGCCCGAGATGCGCTCCGCCGCCGAGGCCTGCGAGTACGCCAAGACCCTGCACGCCCTGGTGATGTGGCTGGGCATCTGCGACGGCAATATGCAGGAAGGCTCCTTCCGCTGCGACGTCAACGTCTCGGTGCGCAAGCCCGGCGAGCCCTTCGGCACCCGCCGCGAGATCAAGAACCTCAACAGCTTCCGCTACCTGCTGCAGGCCGTGGACTACGAGGTCAACTGGCAGATCGACGAGATCGAGGACGGCCGCAAGATCCAGCAAGCCACCGTGCTCTTCAACCCCGACACGGGCGAGACGCGCGCCATGCGCAGCAAGGAAGACTCGGCCGACTACCGCTACTTCCCCGACCCCGATCTGCCGCCCCTGGTGATCGGCGCCGACTGGATCGAGCGGGTCAAGCAAGAGATGCCCGAGCTGCCCTCTCAAATGGCGAAGCGGTTCGAGGAGCAAGATGGGCTGTCACCGTACGACGCCGCATTGATTACTGAAAGTCTTGCGAAAGCTCGTTACTTCGAGACTGCTCGCGACGCTTGCGGGCACCCGAAGCTGGTGGTGAACTGGATGAACGGCGAAATCGCTCGACTTTTGAACGCCAAGGGTCAGACATTTGAAGACGTTCACGTGCAACCACGCGTTTTGGGACGTCTGATCGAGCGCATTAGCTCTGGAGTGATCAGCAACAGCGGCGCAAAGGACGTCTTCAAGGCCATTTGCGAAGACTCGCGAGATCTCCCCGAAGTCGTTGACGAGGTCATCAAGGCACTGGGCGTCGAACAAGTCAGCGACACCGGCGCCATCGAAGCCATCCTCGACGAGGTGCTGGCCGCCAACCCCAAATCGGTGGAAGAGTTCCGCGCCGGCAAGGACAAGGCCTTCAACGCCCTGGTCGGCCAGGCCATGAAGGCCACCAAGGGCAAGGCCAACCCCAGCCTGGTGAACGAGCTGCTGAAGAAGAAGCTGGCCGGCTGAGGGCCAGCAGGCGGTTTCTCCCAGAAAAAACGGCGCCTCGGCGCCGTTTTGTTTGGTCTTGCCCGCCGATCAGCGTGAGCCCGAGGCCGCCGCTTCCGGCGTGCTCATCGCGCCCAGGCTGCCGGGCGCGGCACCGCCCCAGAGGCGCTTGAGGCGGGCCAGTTCTTCGTCGTAGCGGGCGTTGATGCGCACCATCTCGGCGCGCGAATTGCCGATCAACTGCTGCTGGGCGGTGCTGGCGGCCTCGTTGCGATCCAGCTGCAGCTTGAGCTTGGGCGGCAGGGGCTTGCCTTTGTAAAACTCGGTCTCATCGAGCAAGGGCTTGCGCTCCAGCGCCAGCTCCTTGATGCGGCGCTCGGAGAGCTCGATGCCCTTCTTGACATCGTCGAGCGCGGCTGCGCGCGCCTGCTGATGAACTTGCGCGTTCGGAAAGCGCAGCACCAGATTGCGGTCGCGGCGGATCGCATCGTTCTTGGCGGCTTGTTCGGCAGCGAGGCGGCGCTCCTTGGCTTCCTGGGCAGCGCGCTCCTCGGGCGAAAGAAAGGGTGGCAGGACCGCGCGCTGGGAACCATCGGCATTGAGGATGCGCTGCTCGCGCGAGGTGCATTCGGCGATCGGCCGGTCCGAGGTCAGGCGCCGCCCGTCGGGCAGGGTGCAGCTGTAGATGCCGCTGGGTCCGGGCGAGGGGGGCTGGGCAATGGCCTGGGCCGTGGCCACACAGCCCAGCGCCAGCACGACTGCGGAGCAGGCGGACCACTTCATGCGCTGAAACGTGCGACTGGCGACCATGGCTGAAGCAGCGCTCATCAGACTCCGTAGCGATCCCGATAGGCCTGGACAGCGCCCGCGTAAGCGGTGACACCGCTGTCGCTGGTGGTGCGCAAGTATTCCAGCAAGTCGGCCAGGCCGGCAATCGCAATCACCGGCAGTTGCAATTCTTCGCTGACGTACTGCACGGCGGATTTGGGGCTCTCGACGCCGTTCTCGACCGCCTTCTCTTGGCGATCCAGGGCGATGGTGACACCGCAGGGCGTGGCACCCGCAGCGGCGATCATGGCGATGGACTCGCGCACCGAAGTGCCGGCGGAAATGACATCGTCAATGATCAAGACCCGACCCCGCACCGGCGCGCCGACCAGGGTGCCACCTTCGCCGTGGTCCTTGGCTTCCTTGCGGTTGTAGGCGTAGGGCTTGTTGTGGCCCAGACGCGCCAACTCCACCGACAGGGCCGCGGCCAGGGTGATGCCCTTGTAGGCGGGGCCGAAGATCATGTCGAACTGCAGGCCCGAGGCGATCAGGCGCTGGGCATAGAACTGCACCAGACGGCCCAGCTTGGCGCCATCGTCGAACAGACCGGCGTTGAAAAAGTAAGGGCTCAGGCGCCCGGCTTTCGTTTTGAATTCACCGAAGCGCAGCACGCCGGACTCGACCGCGAAGGCAACAAATTCCTGGGCCAGCAGGTCGGGCGTGGCGGGGGCGGCGGGAGAGGTCGAGGCGTTCATGGAGGCTTCATGCAAGGGTGTGCAACACATTGTAGAGGCGCAAAAAAGCCCGTCCCCCCTAAGAGGGACGGGCTGCCGACTGTGCGAATTCCCGGCGTCATGCACCGGAAATCAGCTTCAGAACAGGGCCTTGAACTGCAGGCCGTAGGTGCGCGGGTCGTTGATGAAACCGGTCAGGTTGTTGAAGGCGATCGCGCCGTTGACCACCACCTTGTTGGTGATGTTGCGACCGAACGCAGCCACCTCGTACTTGCCGTTGTTCCAGATGTAGCCGACGCGCACGCCACCTTCCAGCAGGGACTTGCCGGTGAACTCCACCGAGGGCAGCAGGAAGAAGTTGATCTTCGAGCGGTAGGCCCAGTCGGTGTAGACAAACACCTCGCTGCCGTCGGCCAGGGGAACGCCGTAGCGGGCGGTCATGTTGGCAATCCACTTGGGGGCATTGGGCAGGGGATTGCCATAGAGGCTGTAGCGGCCCTGGCCATCGGGCGTGCCGATGGGGATGGCGCCGCTGCCAGGGCGCAGGTCGGAAAGGCTGGCGTCCTTGATCTTGGTGTCGTTGTAGCTGGCACCCAGGGTCAGCATCAGGTTCTCGGTGGGCAGAAGATCGAGGTTGATCTCGAAGCCCTGGCCGGTGGCCTTGCTGGCATTGAGCAGGGTGTTGGTGTTGCTGGTCGAGCCCACCGCCGTCAGCTGCTGGTCCTTGACCTTGTAGGAAAAGACATTGGCCGACAGACGGGCGCGGCGCTGCCAGAAGTCGCTCTTGATGCCCAGTTCGAAGGACGTGACGTTCTCCGGGCGTGCCTTGCTCTGCGCACCGAAACCGTCGGCCGGGTAGATCGAGGCCGCGCGGAAGCCGGTGGCCACGCGGGCATAAAGGTTGGTGTCGCGGCTGAGGCTGTAGGTACCGGAAACGTCCCAGTTGACCTTGTTGTCGTCGGTCTCGGCGCTGGTGCCCGCGGTGTCGATGACCTTGCCGGTGGTGGCCAGGGTCTTCTTGTCGTTGGTGTAGCGAAGGCCGGCGCGCAGTTTCAGCTCGGGCGTGACTTCGTAGTTGACCGAACCGAACAAGGCCCAGGCTTTGTTGGTCTGGCGCGTGCTGACCAAAGGCGGCACGGCCACCGTGTAGTCGTACGACTCCATGGTGTAGCGCTCATCGAAGAAGTAGGCGCCACCCTGCCAGCGCAGCGGGCCGGCGGCGTTCGACTCCAGGCGCAATTCCTGGGTCAGCTGGCGGTGGTCACGCAGCGCGTCCGAGGTTTCGACCGGGAAGAACACTTCGCCTTCCTTGTCGTAAGGCGGCAGCTTGAAGTTGCTGGGGATGACCCGCAAGATGTAACCGCCGTCCACGTCGGCGCGGCTGAAGGGCTGCACCGTCTCGATGGCCGTGATCGAGTGCAGGGTCAGGTCGCCCATCACCCACTTGAGCTTGGCGCTGCCGCCGGTGGCGTGCAGGCGCTGCTCGTTCTTGCCATCGATGTACATCTTGGCCGGGTCGAAGCCGGCGACCAGCTCGTTGCTGCCCGGCTTGATGATGCTGGAGCGGAACATGCGTGGCGAGCCGTCCAGCTCGCGGTTGTGCACATTGAACAGGGCGCTGAAGGTCTTGCTCGGCTCGTACAGGGCCTGGATGCGCACGGCGCGGTCGTCATAGCCTTCGGTGGCCGGGGTCTGGGCATTGGGCACCTGGTTCTTGACCCAGTCGTCACGGTGCTGCACCTGGGCCGAGATGCGTGCGGCCCACTCGCCGCTCAGCGGCAGGTTGAAAGCACCTTCGAGGTTGCTGGTGCCGTAGGTGCCGTAGGAGAAGCTGGCATAGCCTTCCTGCTTCTTGCCCGGCTTGACCGAATCGAACTTGACCACGCCGGCCGGCGTGTTGCGGCCGAACAGCGTGCCTTGCGGGCCGGCGATCACTTCCACGTTCTTGACGTCGAAGACCGGGAAGCCCTTCAAGATGGGGTTCTCCTGCACCACGTCGTCATAAATCAGCGAGACGGGCTGCGAGGCATTGAGGCGGAAATCGGTGTTGCCGTAGCCGCGGATGTAGAAGCGGGGGAAGGCGCGGCCGAAGGACGACTCGATGTTCAGGCTGGGCACGCGGCCGGACAGAAAGCGCACGTCCTGGCCGCTGGAGTTCAGCACATCGAGCTTCTCGCCGCTGATGGCGGAGACGGCATTGGGCACGTCCTTGATGTTCTCGGTGCGGCGCTCGGCGGTGATGACCACCGTCTCCAGCTTGCTCTTGTCGGACTTGGCCGCGCCTGCGTCCTCTGAGGTCTGCGCCAGCGCAGAGCTCAGGGGCCAGGCGGCCAGCACCAGGCCGAGCGCCAAGGTCAAACGAGAGGGAGACTGAACCGGGAACTGCGCTTTCATGCGGGGAACTCCAAAAAACCCAAAAGGGCGACTGAGATGAATCTGCGAGAAGCAAGGCTCAAAGCCTGCGCCGAGGCCGCTTCTCGAAACGTTGGAATCTAGCAAGTCGCGTGCCGGAAATCGGCGAACCCGGCTGAACTTGCTGCGCTTGTTGCCAAAATCATGCAGACCAATTGAGATACCAATACGTCTCGCAGTCGCTCGGGACGACCCAGGCTGCTGACAAAGCTCGCCCCGCCATTTGCGATACTGCGCCGCGCTCTGCGCAGCCTTCACATCCTGTTCGCCGCCTTCTTGAGAGACCCCGCCCATGCGCTTCATCACCGCCAATCTGAACGGCATCCGCTCTGCCGCCACCAAGGGCTTTTTCGACTGGCTGCCAGCGCAGAACGCCGACGCCCTCGGCGTGCAGGAAGTGAAGGCACAGGACGAGCATGTGGCCGGCACCTACTGCAGCTCCGGTGAGCTGCAAGGCCATTTCCATTACGCCGAGAAAAAGGGTTACTCCGGCGTGGGCCTCTACACCCGCGAAACACCCAGCGAGGTCTTGATCGGCTTCGGCAACCCCGAGTTCGACGCCGAAGGCCGCTACATCGAAAAGCGCTTCGACAAGCCCGGCCGCAAGCTCAGCCTGATCAGCTGCTACTTCCCCAGCGGCAGCAGCGGCCCCGAGCGCCAGGAAGCCAAGTACCGTTTCCTCGACGCCATGTTCCCGCACCTGATGGCACTCAAGTCCCAGCGCGAGTTCATCCTGGTGGCCGACGTCAACATCGCCCACAAGGAAGCCGACCTGAAGAACTGGAAGGGCAACCTCAAGAACAGCGGTTTCCTGCCCGAGGAACGCGCCTGGCTGGACCAGCTCTTCGGCAGCGGCAAGGACCAGGGCGGCCTGGTCGACGTCTACCGCCAGCTGCACCCCGACACCACCGACGCTTGCTACACCTGGTGGAGCAACCGCGGCCAGGCCTATGCCAAGAACGTGGGCTGGCGCCTGGACTACCACTTCGCGACGCCGAAGCTGGCCGCCCTGGCCCAGCGCGCCGCCATCTACAAAGACCAGAAGTTCAGCGACCATGCACCGCTGACGGTGGATTACGACTTCAGCCTCTGACCCTCGCATGGCCGGCTAGAGCCCGAGAACCCAGCGAGTTCACACCCGCGTCGTACCGGCCCTGAGCATGGCCTCGAAGGCCTCCGGCGGCAGTGGTCGTGCGAACCAGTAACCCTGCTGCAGGCGGCAACCGCGGCCGATCAGGAACTCGGACTGTTCCTGCGTCTCCACCCCTTCGGCCACCACCTGCAGGCCCAGCTCGCGACCCAGGGTGATGATGGCCGAGGCCAGGGCGGCATCGCGGCCGCCGCGCGCCACCTCGGTGATGAAGGCGCGGTCGATCTTGAGCTCGCTCATGGGCAGGCGCTTGAGGTGGCTGAGCGAGGAATAGCCGGTGCCGAAATCATCGAGCGACAGCCCGAAGCCCAACGCCCGCAGGCGATCGAGCACGGCCACGGCGGTGGCCATCTCGCGCATCAGCATGGTTTCGGTCAGCTCCAGCATCAGCCAGGCGGGCTGCAGGCCGTAGTGCTGCACCAGGGCGCTCAGCTGCTCGGGCAGGCCGGCATCGGCTAGGCTGGAGGCCGGCAGATTGACCGAGAGCGGCAGCATCGCCAGGCCCAGATCGGCCCAGCGGCGCAGACTCTGGCAGGCGGCGTGCAAGACCCAATCGGTCAGCGGGGCGATCAGACCGCTGTCCTCGGCCAGGGGGATGAACAGGCCCGGCGCGATCAGGCCCCGCTGCGGATGCTGCCAGCGCAGCAAGGCCTCGGCGCCCACCAGGCGCGCATTGCAGGCATCGACCTTAGGCTGGTAGTGCAGGCGCAGCTGGCCACTGAGCAGGGCCTGACGCAGCTCGGCTTCGAGCAGCACCCGGTCCTTGGCCCGGGCATTGAGGGCTTCGTCAAAGAACTTGTGCTGGGCGCCGCCGGCCTCGGCGGCGACGTGCGCGGTCTGCTCGGCGCAGCGGGTCAGGTTGAGCAGATCCTGCGCATCACCGGGGCACATGGCGATGCCGATGCTGGCGGTCAGCAGGATCTGCTGGCCGTCCACAGGCACCGGCTCGGCCACGGCCGCCAGCAAGCGCTGCGCCAGGCCGGAGGCGCGGTCCTGCCCTTCCAGCCCGGTGATGAAGACGGCAAACGCCTGGTCGCCGAGGCGGGCCAGCACCAGATCCGGCTCGGCCGCCAGACTGGCCGACAGACTGCCGGGAAGCAGCCCCCAGTCAAGACCGGGCACCTGGCCGCGCAAGCAGGTGCGCAGGCGCTGCGCAATCCCGGCCAGCATCAAGTCGCTCTGGCCATGGCCGTACAAATCGTGCATGCCGCCAAAGCGATCGATCTCCAGATGCAGCAGCGCACAGGCCGGCCCACCCGCGCCGGCCTGGGCCAGGGCCGGTGCGCTCAGCTCTGCGAGCAGGCGGCGGTTGGGCAGGCCGGTGACTTCGTCGTAATGCGCCAGGCGCATGGCGCGCTGCTCGGCCGCGCGCAAGGCGTCGTCGAGCGCAGCGCGCGCCAGGAACTCCTTGCGCAGCACGAACTCCCGCCACCAGCCGATGCCGGCGGCCAGGATGAAGACCGTGAGCACATGGTAGGTCCAGTAGCCAGCCTCGCCAGCCAGCAACCCGGCATGGGCAAACAGCGCGTACAGGAAGGCGGCCAGGATCAAGAGGCCCGAGGCCAGGGCATGGCGGAACTGCACGCCCAGGATGACGAAGCAATAGAACTCCAGAAAGGTGAAGTTCAACACGCCCACCCAGGTCTTGAGGCCCGCCCCACCCTCGGCATCGATGCGCACCAGAATGAAGAACAGGCACAAAGCCACCACGACGATGAAGCTCGCCATGGCCCCCTGCCAATGGCGCCGCGACTGCGGCAAGAAGGAGCAGGCCAGGCCCAGCAACAGCACCGGCACCGCCAGGCTCAAGCGCAGAAAATTGGCCGCGCCGCCGCCATGCGCCAGCTGATCGATCAACCAGTCGCCACTGACCAGCAAGGCCCCCAGCAGAAGGCTGGCCTGGGCATAGCGCAGGTAGAAGGCCACATAGTGCTGAACAAAGCGCTGTTCGAAGGCCGGGTCCGCGAAGCGCAGCAGCAAGCGCAAGGGCATCTGCAGGGACATTTGCAAGGGCAGATCGGCCGGCGCCGCCGGCTCGGCCGCCGGGGCACCGGGCGTCTGGGTCTCGATGGCGCGCATCCGAAACTGTGCCTTCCTTTGCATCGAAGCAGAGAACCCCGGGCTCAAGCGGCCCGACGGTGCCCATCCAATCTTATCGTCGGGCTTTGCGCTCGCTTGAGCTCCAGCATCCGCAGCGCCCGGTTCGCGCCTCCGGCCCAGGCCTAGCGACGCAGGGCCGGGGCCGCCGCATTGAACGCCGCGGCTGCCCGGATCAAGGCCTTGAACGCCTTCTCGTCCAGCACGGCCCCTTCGGCCCAGTCGATGGCGCGGCGGGTCTGGCCCTCGAGGCTGGCGTTGAACAAGCCGGCCGGATCGGGCAAGGATGCGCCCTTGGGAAAGGTCAGCTTGACCGCCTTTTTGTAGCTTTCGCCGGTGCACAGAATGCCCTGGCTGGACCACACCGGTACCTGCCATTTCCACTCCTCGATCACCTCGGGCAAAGCCTCGCGGATCCAGGCGCGCGCACGCGCCAGCTGCTCGCCGCGCCAGCCGCCCAATTCGGAAATGCGCGCATCGATCAGCGCGGCAGGGTCAAGGGCAGAGCTCATGGGCAGGATCTCCGGTTCAGGCGGGGACAAGGTTGCGGATCAGGAAAAGTCGCTGGGTCTTGCGGATCGCGAGGCCCGGGCCTCATCGGGCGGGGCCCGGCGCCGCCTGCCAAGCCAATCGCCCAGCCAGCGCCCCGGAAAAAACCCAGGGCAAAGGAAAAGACACCCGCAGCGGCTCCGACCATCAAGGCCAGGGCCAGGGCATCGAGCGAGCGGGCGCCCGGGGCCGGCAGGCCGACGGCGACCAGGAGGCAAAAGACGAGGAGGACGAAGAAGCCGGGGCATTCGCGCCGCCGATGCTAGCGCCGATCTCGCACGGTGTCGCCCCGCACGAACCCAGCGCGTGGCGGGCGCCGACTGGGCCCGTGCGGTCAGATCGGGCTCAATGCTCGCCGATCAAGGCCGCCACCCGCTCGTCGCTGAGGCGCATGGGCAGGTTCTGGGCCGAGAGCAGGGCCACCACGCTGTGGTCGGCACGGGCGCTGTCGCGCAGCAGGGGCTTGCGGCGCGGCTCGCCATCGGTATGGGTCAAGGCCGAGACCAGCGGGTGGTAGGCCTTGTCGCCATTGCGCACCACCAGGCCCATCTCGCCCGAGGACAGGCGCACCAGGCTGCCCGGCGGGAAGATGCCAAAGGCCTTGATCAGCGCCCCGGCCAGCGGGCTCTCGGCCGCCATCTGGTGCAGCTCGCGGCCGGCCTGCTGGGCGCTCATGGCCGGGCGGTTGGCGCGGCTGCTCAAGCGCGCGGTGTAGACATCGGCGTAGCGCAAGAGCTGGGCCAGCTCGGCGATGTCGGTCAGGCCTTGCGGGTAACCCGAGCCATCGGGCACCTCGTGGTGTTGGGCCACGGCAGCGAGCCAGTCGCCGTCCTCGATGCCGGCCGCGGCCAGCATCTCGGCGCTGCGCCGCGGATGGTCCTGGATGGCCTCGCGCTGCAAGCTGGTCAGGGGCGAGACCTGATCGGCCAGTTTGCCTTGCAGCTCGACCATGGACAGATTCATGGTCAGCGCCGCCTGGAAGGCGCGGCGCTGCTCGGCCTCGCTCCAGCCCAGGAAATTGGCCGCGGCCCGGCAGGCGGTGGCGGCGTGGATGGAGTGGTTGACGCCGTAGTGTCCGGCACCAGCGCTCGGATGCCGCACCACCTGGGCCAGGGCCAGATTGGGGGCGCGCTGGATCAGGCCCAGCAGCTGATCCGACGCGGCATGCACCGCCGCTGCCAGATGCTCCGGGGCCGCGCTGAGCGCGCGGCGCAAGGCATGGGGCGACTGCTCCCAGTCCTCCGCCAACTGCTCCAGGGAGCGCTCGGCGCTCTCGCGGCGCCGCGGTGGCGCCACCGATTGCGCCAGCTCGGCAATCTCGACCCGGGCACCGCGCCGGAACAGCTCTTCCAGCTGCGCCTCGTCGGCAATCACCTGGCCGCGCGCCAGAAGCAGCAGCTGGCCTTCGTCGCGCACGCTGAACGCCAGGGGTTCACCCAGGACGATGCGATTCTTGACGGAAGCGAGGGAGCAAACGCGCATGAGCGGAGTGGCGGCAGAGGTAACAAGGCTGGCTGGAGGCGAGAACCATGCCGGTTCTGCCGGAGGCGCAGCCCTGCCACACCTCGGCACAGCCCCGGCCCGAATCCCTGTATCGACCCGCTCAAAGCCTAACTTGAGCCTTCACCGGCTCAGCGAGGTGCGCCAATCGCCCCGCGCCAACAAATGCCATGCAGCACATTCAGGCGCTGGCCAGCGCCTTCTGCAAGGCCGCCTGGTTGAGCCATTGGCGCAGGCGCAGCTGGATGGCCTCCTGCTCGGCGGACAGGCGGGCGTTGCGGGCTTGCAGCCAGTCGGCGCGGGCGATCACGCCCACCTCGTAGCGCAGGGCGGCCAGCTTCTCGGTTTGCTGGGCCTCGGCCAGGCGGGCGGCATTGGCCAGGGCCTGCTGGCGCAGCTCGCGGCGTTCGGCCGCCAGCTGTTCCACCTCGACCAGGGCCTTGTGCACCGTGTCGCGCAGGCTCAGGGCCGCGCTTTCCACCTCGTTGACCGACTGCGCGCGCTGGAGATCCAACCGGCGCCAATCGACCAGGGGCACGATCAGGCTCGATGAGAGCGTGGCCAGGGGCCGCTCCAGCCAATCGCGCCACTGGCTGCCGCCCGTGCCCACGCCCAGGCTGAGGCTCAGGCTGGGATAACGCGCCGCTTCACTGGATCGCCACTGCGACAGGGCGCTGTCCACCTGGGCGCGGGCGCGCTGCACATCGGGGCGGCGTTCCAGCACCTCGGCCGGTGCGCCGGGCTGCCAGTCGCCCGGCTGGCCGGCCGGCAGCTGAGGCTGCGCGGGCAGGGCCGGCGCCAGTTCGTCGAGCAGCACGCCCAGGCTCAGGCCTTGCTGCACCCGCTCGCGCTGCAGCTGGGCCAGGCGCGAGTGCAGGCCTTGCAGGCTGCTGGCCGCCTTGTCCACCTCGATGGGCAAGAGCTTGCCTTCGCGCACGCGCAACCGGGTCAGGGCCAGCACCGCCTCGGCGCCTTGCAGCTGCTCGCGGATCAGGGGTTCTTCCAGCGCCAGCGCGGCCAGGCTCCAGTAGCTCTCGGCCACACGGTTGCGGATCAAGAGCTGGGCCGCGGCCCAGTCGGCCCGTTGACCGGCCACCTGCGCGGCTTGCGCCGCCTCGCCATGGGCCAGGCGCTGCCACAGATCGACCTCGTAGCTGACGCTGGCGTTGAGCGAATAGCTGCGCGTCAGCGGCCCCTGCTCCAGCGCGCGGCTGCCCGAGGCGCTGCCGCTCAGGCTGGGCTTGAGGCCGCGCTCCAGCTGGCTCTGGCCCAGCTGCTGCTGAGCGCGCTCCCAGCGCTTGAGCGCCAGGGCGATGTCGCGGTTGGCCCGCAAGGCCTGCTCCTGCAGCGCGATCAGCTGTGCATCGGCCGGGGCGACGCCCTCGGCCGGGCCGCGCGATTCGAGCTGCTGCCACTGCGCCGGCAAGGCGTGCGGGCGCGCCAGGTTCGGCGGGGCCGTACCGTCGGGGCCGTGGGCACAACCCGTCAGCAGCAGGGCCAGCAGGCCCAGGGCCAGCGCGGGCTGGGTGCCAGATTTCAGAGGGTTCAAGCGTCGCATCAGCGTCATGGCGTCTGCTTCTTTCTTTGTCTTCTTCATGCGGTGTTCTTGGGGAGGCCGTCACTCGCGGGCCAGGGCATCAACGGGGCTCAGGGCCGCCGCACGCCGCGCCGGCAAGGTGCCGAAGACCAGGCCGACAAAGCTGGACACGGCAAAGGCCACGCCCAGGGCGGCCCAGCTGACCTCCACCTTCAGCGAATCCTGCGCGGCATTGATGCCTTGCGCGCCCAGCCAGCTCAGGAACACACCGACCGTGCCGCCCAGACAGCACAGCACCACCGCCTCGACCAGGAACTGCAGGCGCACATCGCCCTGGCGGGCGCCCACCGCCATGCGGATGCCGATCTCGCGGGTGCGTTCGCTGACCGAGACCAGCATGATGTTCATCACGCCCACCCCGCCGACCAGCAGCGAGATCGCCCCGACCCCGGCGAACAGCAGGGCCATGGCCCCGGTCACCTGCTGGAACTTGCGGAACTCTTCGTCGGCGTTCCAGGAGTCGAAATCCTCGATGCCGTGCAAGGCCTTGAGCCGGTAGGTCAGCTGCTTGCGCACCTCGGCCGGCGGCACGGTGAAATCCAGCAGCACATTGAACTGATCGGCATCGACACGCACATCGAGCTTGCGGCCGAAGGTGGTGTGGGGCATGAGCACCTGGCCCAGCCAGGAGCCGAAGTTGACCGCGCCGCCGGTGTCGGGCGCGACCACGCCGACGATGGTCAGAGGCAGGGCCACGCCCACCGGCACCGCCGCAGCCCCGCCACCCATGCCGCCACCGCCCGCGCCGCCGTCAGACGGCATGCCTTGCGGCGCCACCAGCAGGGTGCGACCCAGCGCGGACTCGCCGGGCTTGAACAGGGACTTGCGCGCCTTCTCGTCGATCACCGCCACCTGGGCGGAACCGGCGAAATCCATGGCATTGAGGTAGCGGCCCTCGACCAGCTTGAGCTTGCGCGAAGCCAGGGTCTGCGCTTCGGCGCCGAGCACGCTGACCATGGCGTCGCGCGAGCCATGGCGCGCGGTCAGCTGGGTCTCGCGCTCCACCGTCACCGCCTTGACGCCGGGCAGGGCACGGATGGCTTCGATCTCGCTGGGCCGGAAGGCCTGGGCCTGGGTGCCGGGCGGCAGATTGGCATTGCCGCGGAACACCGGGATGCGGCCGGACAGGAAGCTGCCCACGTCTTTCTCGATGCTGCCGCGCGCTGCGCTGGTCAGGGCCAGGATGGACACCACCGCGGCAATGCCGATGCTGATGCCCAGCATGGACAGCGCCGTGCGCAGGCGGTTGCCTTGCAGCGACTGCACGGCCGACTGCAGCGCCTCGCGCCACTGCATCTGCTGCCGACCCCACCAGCTGCCGCGCGCCAGGCCCGCCGTTTCGCCAGCCAGGGGCCCGGGCAGGCGGTGGTCGGCCGGCGTGCCGCTGTCCTTCAAGACCTTGCCGTCTTTGAGCTCGATGATGCGGCGCGCATGGCTGGCGACATGAGCGTCGTGGGTGACCAGGATGATGGTGTGGCCGCGCTCGTTGAGCTCGCGCAGCAGGGCCAGCATTTCGGTGCCGCTTTGTGAGTCGAGCGCGCCAGTGGGCTCGTCGGCCAGGATGATCTGGCCGCCGTTCATCAGCGAGCGGGCGATAGACACGCGCTGCTGCTGGCCGCCCGACAGCTCATTGGGCTTGTGATGCATGCGCTCGCCCAGGCCCAGGCGCGTCAGCAAGGCCTCGGCGCGCTCGCGTCGCGCGCTGCCGCTGGCACCGGCGTACACGGCCGGCAGGGCGGCATTGGCGCGCGCATCCATATGCGGCAGCAGGTGGTAGCGCTGGAAGATGAAGCCAAAACGCTCGCGCCGCAGGCCGGCCAGTTCGTCGGGCCCCAGCTGGCTGGCGTCCTGTCCATCGATCAGAAACTGGCCGACGGTCGGGTTGTCCAGGCAGCCCAGCACATTCATCAGCGTGCTCTTGCCCGAGCCCGACTGGCCGATCACGGCCACAAACTCGCCGGCCTGGATGCTCAGGTTGACCTCATCGAGCGCCGGCACGTCGATGGCGCCCAGGCGGTAGTGGCGGCCGACGCCGCGCAGTTCAATCAGGGGATGCATGGCGTTGCGGCCCGCTTACTTCGAGGCCGGCGCCGAGGCGGCTGATGCCGCTGAGGCGGCCTGCTCGGCCGCCGAGGGCGGCGCCAGCAACACCTTCTCGCCGGCCTTCAGGCCATCGAGCACCTGGACGCGGGCGCCGTCCTGCAGGCCGGTGCGCACCTGGCGCGGGTGCTGCTTGTTCTGCGCATCGAGCACTTGCACGGCAAAGCGGCCGTCCTCGCTGCGCTCACCCAGGGCCACCATGGGCACGCTGAGCACCTTCTTGGCCGAGCCGGTCTCGACATTGACCTGCACCGTCATCTCGGGCAGCAGCTTGCGCGCCTTGTTGTCCACCTCGAACAGCACGTTGTAGAAGACCGCATTGCCGGCCCGCTCGGGCACCGGCTGGATCACCCGCACCTTGCCCTCGTAACGCTGCGCCTCACCGGCCAGGGTGATGAAGCGGGCCTGCTGGCCGACCTTGATCTGGGCAATGTCGGCCTCGGGCACGCGGGCGCGCACGGTGATTTCGTCCAGATTGGCCAGGGTCACCATCACCGGCGTGATCTGGGCGGCGATCACGGTCTGGCCCTCCTGCACCGGCAGGTTGACCACGGTGCCGTCCATGGGCGCGGTGATGGAGGTGTAGCCCAGGGAGAGCTTGCGTTTGTCCAGCTCGGCCTGCAGGCGCTTGAGGTTGGCGCTCTGGCCGCGCAGGTCGGCGTCCAGCTTGGCCAGCTCCGTGTCAGCGCGCTCGGCCTCGGTGGCGGCCGTGGCTTCGCCGGCCAGCAGGCGGCGTTGGCGCTCCACCTCGCGGCGGGCAATCTTCAGATCGGCCTGGCGCACCTCGATCTGCGCGGCCTGCTGGGCCACCGCGGCTTCGGCCTGGGCCACTTCGCTGCGGGCCAGCTCGGGGTCCAGGCTGACCAGCAGCTCGCCCTTCTTGACCTGCTGGCCCAGCTGCACATGAAGCTGGCGCACCTGGCCGCTGACCTGGGCGCCGACATCGACCTTGAGCCGCGGCTGCAGCACACCGGCCGCCTGCACCGTCTGAGTGATGTCGGCCAGGCTGACCTCGCCGCTGGGCGGCGCCGGCGGCGGCGGCGGCGGTGTGAAATGGCGGTAGGCGGCATAGGCGCCGCCGATCAACACCAGCACGGCCACGCGCACGCGCCAGGATTTCAACCAGCGCCCACGCGCCGCCGAGGTCTTGCTGCTCTTGTTGCTCTGCACAGGAATCTTCCCCGCCAAAATGTAGTGTTAGAGGCGGTGGCGAATGTAGCAGGGGCATTGTGGGCACACGCCCGGCGTGCGACCAGGTGCCGAAAGAAGCGACTGAACTGCTCGGCAGCTTCGACCGGCGACGTGCGGCCGGCCTTAGCTCAGTCGGCTCGCTCGGCTCACTCGGTAAATGCGCGCAGGTCCAACAGGCTGCGGCCGTCGTCGGCCAGCAGGCGGAAGCGGGCCGGCTGCTCCTCGGCATCCAACAGCACAAAGCCCTGGCTGCTGGCCGGCACGCTGCTGCCGCAGCCGCTCGCGTTCAGGCTCACGGCCAGGCCACCGGCGCCGGCCTTGGCATCCAGGCGACCGCTGAGCTTGCAGGGGCTGGCGCTGCCGGCGCTGAGGCTGCCGTCGGCGGCGATGCTGAACTGGGCCCAGATGCCCGGGGCCAGTTGGGCCACATAGCGGCCGGCCAGGCCGGCCAGGGTCGGCGCGGCCGAAGCTTGGGCCTGCTTGAAGCTGGACTGCAGGGCGATGCTGACATCGGCGGTGGCGGCCGGCACCGCCGTCCAGGCGGCATCGGCCGCGCTGCGGCGGTAGAGGCGCTCGGCCTGCTCGGCACTGTTGTGCAAGACCAGCAGGCGGCTGCCATCGCTGCCCGAGAAGTAGCGGCCCAGCACCGGGGCCTCGGTCGTGCCGGCGTTGACGAGATAGGTCCCGGGCGAGAGCTCGGGCACCTGGACCACGGGGGTGTCGTCGCCGCCGCCCTTGCAGGCGGCCAAGGCCAGCGTGGCCAGCAAGGACAGGAGACGGGCGCGCAACAAGAGAGAGGCTTGCATGGTGACCGCCCTCACTGGCTCAGCAGGTCACGCAGGCGCAGGCGCAGCCATTGCTGGCCGGCGGCGCGGTGGTCATAGGCCACCTGCATGGCCGTGACGGCGATGTCCTTTTTGTAGACGATGGATTCGTCCTCGGCCTGCGCCTCGGTGGCCGGGGCGGTGTTCATCTCCAGGGTCACGCCGGGCAGGTGCACCTGGCTCAGGCCGTAGCTGGCGGCCACCGGGTCGGCGCCCAGGTCCTTGACGAACTTGACCTTGTAGGCGTTGTAGCTGCCGATGCGGGCGAACTTCCATTTGGCGCCGTCCAGCACCTGCGGGAAGTTGACATTCAGCGCCAGACCGGCCGGCAGCAGCGGGCCGGTGCCGGCCTTGGCCTGCAGGGCGGCGATCAGGTCCACGCTGAGCTTGGCCACCGTGGCCGACTTGGGCGCGGCCAGGTTGACGTTGTCGGTGGTGTCGGCATCGGCGCTCAAGGCGATCGAGGGAATGCCGCGCGAGGCCGCGTTCTGGGCATTGCCGATGGTGCCCGAGCTGTTGACGATGTGGCCGACGTTCTGGCCTTCGTTGGGGCCGGACAGCACCAGATCCGGCGCCTTGCCCCAGCGGGCTTGCGCCTGCACATCGAGGCCGTAGAGCAGGGCCATGATGGGTGTGCCGTTGACGTAGTGGTAGTCGCCGTTGGTGAAGCCGGCCTTGCTCATGGGGCCGGCGCCGGGTGCGCCCGCAGCGGCAGCGCCGTTCAGGCAGGGCGCTGTCAGCGGCGTCAGCGGGGTCAGGAACTTGACCGCGCCGCCCATGCCGCTCTGGCCGGTGCAGGGCACCGAGACGATCACATCGTGGCCCTTGGCCTTGAGCGCCTCGTACAGGGCTTTGACATTGCTGGTCAGGCCGTCGTCATTGCTCAGGACGATGTTGAGGGCCGAGGCCGGCTGGGCCAGACCGGCCAGCAGCACGAAGGGCAGGAGGGGAAGCAGGCGAACGCGCATGGCGGTGAACTCTCCGAAACAGCGGGAACACAATCGATCGATCAGGCAAGCACAAGGCCCGAGGGTGCTGAACCGGCGGCGGCACAGGGCCGGGCGCAGGCGACAGAACCGGTCGGGCCACTTGGGTTCCAAGTGTCCGGAGACTTCATGGCAGGGCGATGGCGCCGCCATGACAAAGCTGTGGCAGGGGCTGAGGCGGCAGCCTCGGTCGCAGCTCAGACGCTTTTCAGCGGCAGCGGCGCGCCGCTCTTGACGCAGCGGATGGCGAAATTGCTGGTGATGTCCTGCACCATGGGCAGGGCCTGCAGGCGGCGCACGATCTGCTCGTAGGCGCTGAGCTCGCCGACCACCACCTCGAGCAGATAGTCATGAGCGCCGCTGACCACATGGCAGGCCACCACCTCGGCCATGGCCTCCATGGCCGCCTCGAACTGCTGCACCGCATCCTCGCGGTGGTGCATCAGCCGCACATTGACGAAGACCGTGGTCGCCAGCTGCACCGCCTTGCGGTCCAGCACGGCGCGGTAGCCGGCGATGAAGCCCTCTTCCTCCAGGCGCTTGAGCCGCCGCGCGCAGGGGCTGGCCGACAAGGCCACCCGCTCGGCCAGCTCGGCAATGCTGAGGCGACCGTCGCGCTGCAGCAGCTCCAGCAATTGGATGTCGATTCTGTCCATGGCTTTTTTCCATCAAAGTTCAATGAATTATTGGCTGAAATCGGCTCAATCCATCAAAACCGTCGCTTGCAAGGCGCCAAGTCACCCCGGTCGGCGCTCGAAAATTTACGGCCTCGCAGTACCGATCCCGCTCGCCGCCCGCCATGAATCCCACGCCCCGCCCCCATCTCGCCGCCGCCGGCCTGCCCTCGCAATCCTTCGGTGCACGCCGGCCGACGCAAGCCTGGTATCAGGGCGAAGCCTTGGGCTGGGCCGCGCTGGCGCTGACCCTGGTGATCTGGGCCGGCTTTTTCATCTCGCTGCGTGCCGGCGCGCGCGTGGCCCTGCCGCCGGTGGAGCTGGCCCTGCTGCGCTTCGGCCCGGCCGGCCTGCTGTTCGCGCCCCTGCTCTGGCAGCGCCGCGCCCGCTTTGCCGCCGTACCGGCGCGGCTGTGGCTGCTGATCGTGGCCGGCGCCGGCCTGCCTTACTTCTTGATCGCCGGCTGGGGCATGCGCCATGCGCCGGTAGCCGACGGTGCCACCCTGATCCCCGGCACCCTGCCCCTGTTCACCGCCCTGCTGGCCGCCGCCCTGCACGGCCGCGCGGCGCTGTCGCGCTGGCCGGCCCTGCTGTGCATCGCCGCCGGCGTGGCCACCCTGCTGGCCCTGAAGGCCGGCCATGCCGATCTGGCGCAAGGCTATGCCTTCTTTCTGCTGGGCAGCCTGATGTGGTCGGCCTACACCCTGGCCCTGCGTGAGGCGAAGCTGGCGCCGCTGGAGGCGGCCACGCTGATCTCCACCGTGTCGCTCGGCCTGCTGCTGCCCCTGCTGGCCTGGCACTGGGCCCAGAGCGGCGGCCTGGCCTTGCCGAGCTTGAGCGGCTCGCAACTTCTGCTGCAGCTGGGCCTGCAAAGCATCGGCGTGGGCCTGATCTCGACCCTGAGCTACAGCCTGGCGGTCGCCCGCCTGGGCGCGCAGCGCAGCGCCACCGCGGGCGCCCTGACCCCGGTGCTGGCCACGCTGCTGGCCATCCCGCTGTTCGGCGAGCAGCCCGATGGCGTGACCTTGATCGGCATGGGACTGATCGCCGCTGGCGTGCTCTGGAGCCAGAAAGCGCGCTGAGGCCTGTTCACCCCCCCGGGTTTCCCCGCAGAGCAAATCGGGGAATGCCTTTCGTCATGGTTTTCAATCCTTGCCAGAATGCCGCAGCCTCGCGCCGACCGCGCCGAGCCCTGAGTTCTGGAAAGAGATACCCGCCATGACGAACAAGATCCGGCCCGCCCGTCTACCCGCGAGCAAGGCCCTGGTGATCGCCTGCCTGGCCCTGCTGAGCAGCAGCGCCAGCTTCGCGCAAACAAGCACACCGAGCTACCCCGCGACCGCCAGGGTCGAGCAGACCGACAACTACCACGGCACCACCGTGGCCGACCCCTACCGCTGGCTGGAAGACGACAACAGCGCCCAGACCAAGGACTGGGTCAAGGCCCAGAACCAGGTCACCGATGCCTACCTCGCGGCCATGCCGCAGCGCCTGCCGGTGCGCAAGCTCTACACCGAGCTCTACAACTTCGAGAAGTTCGGCGTGCCCTTCAAGGAAGGCGGCCGCTATTTCTGGACCCGCAACAACGGCCTGCAGCAGCAATCGGTGCTCTACACCGCCAAGTCGCTGAAAGACCAGCCCAGCATCGCCCTGGATCCCAACACCCTGAGCCAGGACGGCACCGTGGCGCTGAGCGGTTATGCCCCCTCGCCCAACGGCAAACTGCTGGCCTACGGCAGCTCCAAGGCCGGCTCCGACTGGCAGACCTGGAAGGTGCGTGACCTCGCCACCGGCCGCGACCTGCCCGATGCCATCGAATGGGTGAAGTTCTCCAGCGCCACCTGGACGCCGGACGGCAAGGGCTTCTTCTACTCGCGCTACGACGCCCCGGCTGAAGGCGCGGCGCTGACCGGCGCCAACTACTTCCAGAAGCTCTTTTACCACCGCCTGGGCACGCCGCAATCGGCCGATGTGCTGGTGGCCGCCAACCCGCAGGAGAAAGAATGGGGCTTCAACAGCAGCGTCACCGATGACGGCAAGCTGCTGGTGATCAATGTCTGGAAGGGCGGCTCCAAGAACGGCCTGATGGTGCTGCCCCTGGTCAAGGGTGGCTTTGCCGGCGGTGAGCCCAAGGCCATCAGTCTGGCCTTCGACGCGGCCTACGAGGCGGTCGGCGTGAACGGCCAACAGCTGATCGTCAAGACCAACAAGGACGCGCCGCGCGGCCGCCTGGTGGCCATCGACCTGCAGGGCACGGGCAAGGAAGCCTGGAAGACCCTGGTCGCCGAAGGCCCCGACGCCATGACCGGCGCCTCCGCCGTGGGCGGCCGCCTGCTGCTGAGCTATCTGCGCGACGCCTCCACCCTGGTGCGCCGCCACGGCCTGGACGGCAAGCCGCAGGGCGAGGTGCAGCTGCCCGGCGTGGGCACCGCCAGCGGCTTTGGCGGCCGCGTGCAGGACCGCGAGACCTTCTTCAGCTACACCAGCCTGACGACGCCCAGCTCCATCTACCGCTACGACGTGGCCAGCAACAAGCTCAGCCTGTTCAAGCGCCCGCAAACCGCCTTCGACGCCGAGCAGTATGAAACCCGCCGCGAGTTCGTCACCAGCAAGGACGGCACGCGCTTCCCCATCTTCATCGCCCACAAGAAGGGCCTGAAGCTGGACGGCACGAACCCGACCCTGCTCTACGGCTACGGCGGCTTCAATGCCTCGATGACGCCGGGCTATGGCATCACCTCGGCGGCATGGATGAAGATGGGCGGCGTCTACGTGCTGGCCTCCATCCGCGGCGGCGGCGAGTACGGCGCGGCCTGGCATGAAGCCGGCACCAAGCTGAAGAAGCAGAATGTGTTCGACGACTTCATCGCCGCCGGCGAATGGCTGGTGGCGCAGAAGTACACGCAGCCGGCCAAGCTGGCGATCAACGGCGGCTCCAACGGCGGCCTGCTGGTCGGCGCGGTGGTCAACCAGCGGCCCGAGCTGTTCGGCGCGGCCGTTCCGGCGGTCGGCGTGATGGACATGCTGCGCTTCCACAAGTTCACCATCGGCTGGGCCTGGGTGCCGGACTACGGTTCGTCCGAGAACCCCGAGGAGTTCAAGGCCTTGCTGGCCTACTCGCCCCTGCACACGATCAAGTCGGGCGTGAAGTATCCGGCCATCATGGTGACCACCGGCGACCACGACGACCGCGTCGTGCCAGCGCACAGCTTCAAGTACACCGCCGCCCTGCAGGCGGCCGACACCGGCCCGGCACCCAAGCTGATCCGCATCGAGACGCAGGCTGGCCATGGCGCCGGCAAGCCCACCTCCAAGATCATCGAGGAGCGTGCCGACATGCTGGCCTTCTTCGCCCACACCTTCAACATGCCTCTGCCCTGAGCCTTCAGCGCGGAACCCACCCTAACCCCTGATTTCAACGAGGTGCCCATGCGCAAGCATTCCCTGATTGCCCTGTTCGCAGGGCTGGCCCTGTCGTTGGCGGCGCAAGCCGCCGACCGCTGGCAGGTGCCAGTCGCCAGCAAGAAGCTGGCCAATGGCCTGACCGTGCTGGTCTCGCCCGACCACAGCTCCCCCACGGTCGGCGTCAGCGTCGTCTATCACGTGGGCATGCGGCTGGAACCCAAGAACCGCACCGGCTTTGCTCACCTGTTCGAACACCTGATGTTCCAGGGCACACCGAACGCGCCCAAGGGCGTGTTCGACAAGGTGATCACCGGCGGCGGCGGCAACAACAACGGCTCCACCCGCCCCGACTTCACCAACTACATCGAAACCGCCCCGGTCTCGGCCCTGGAATCCATCCTCTGGCTGGAAGCCGACCGCATGAAGACCCTGGACTTCAACCCGGCCACGCTGAAGAACCAGCAGGACGTGGTCAAGGAAGAGATCCGCGTCAATGTGCAGAACCAGCCTTACGGCGGCTTCATGTGGATCGACATCGGCGGCCTGGCCTTTGACAAGTGGGAGAACAACCACGACGGCTACGGCAGCTTCAAGGACCTGGAAAACGCCAGCCTCGACGATGTGCGCGCCTTCCACCGCGATTACTACGGCCCCAACAATGCCGTGCTGTCGATCGCCGGCGACATCACCCCGGCCAAGGCCTTCGCCCTGGCGGAGAAGTATTTCGCCGCCATTCCCAAGCGCCCGACCCCGGCGCCCAGCAATTTCAGCGAAGGCCTGAACACCGCCGAGCGCCGCCTGGTGCAGAGCGACAAGCTGGCCCAGGTGCCGGCGATTGCTGCGGCCTGGAAGATGCCCGAACGCGGCAGCAAGGACCAGCCGGCCATGGCCGTGCTCGGCGAGCTGCTGGCCGGCGGCGATGCCTCGCGCTTCTACCAAAGCCTGGTCAAGGGCCGCGAGCTGGCGCTGAACCTGGAATCGCTGTACGGCCTGACCAGCATCTGGGAGTACGACGGCCCGACCATCTTCACCGTGTTCGCCCTCTACAAGCCCGACAGCAGCGCCGATGCCTTGCTGAGCGCCATGGACGAGGAGATCGCCAAGGTGGTCAAGGACGGCGTCGATGAGGCCACGCTCAAGCGCGTCAAGACCCGTCTGCTGGCCGATTGGTACAACGGCCTGGAAAGCTTCCTGAGCCGCGCCGACACCCTGGCCAAGCTGCAGACTCTGTGGGGCGATGCCCAGGTGGTCAACAAGATCCCCGGCTGGATCGAGGGCGTCAAGTCCGCCGACGTGCAACGCGCGGCCAAGACCTACCTGACCGTGGCCAACCGCTCGGTGATTGACCGCAAGCCGGCCGCCATGCTGGCCGCCCCGGCCGCTGCGGCCGATGCCGCCAGCAGCGCCAAGCCCTGAATGCGAGACCGGAGCCCTTCATCATCATGAAACAACTCAAGCTCACTCCCCTGATGCTCGCCGCCGTGCTGGCTGTCGCGCCCCTGGCTGCCAGCGCCGCCGAAGCTGTCAAGATGCCGGCCGACCTGCCCAAGTACGGCCAGGACAAGCCCATCCCCGTGCCCCACATCAGCAAGAAGACCCTGGCCAACGGCCTGGAGGTCTGGGTGCTGCCGCGCCAGGGCCTGCCCCGCGTGGACTTCGTGCTGGCCCTGCGCGGTGCCGGCTATGGCGCCGACGCTGCCGATGCCCCAGGCCGCGCCAAGCTGCTGGCCGGCCTGCTCAACGAAGGCACGGCCAAGCGCGACTCGCGCGCCATCGCCGAGGCCGCCCAGGGCATGGGCGGCGGTGTCGGTGCCGGCGCCTCGAACGACGGCATCACCCTCAATGCCTATGCGCTGAAATCACACGCCAGCGACATGCTGCGCCTGCTGGCCGAAGTGGCTCGCCAGCCCTCCTTCCCCGAGGGCGAGGTGGCCCTGGCCAAGGCCAATGCCCTGCAAGCCCTGAAAGTGGCGAGCGCCCAGCCCGGCTTCCGCGCAGAGAAGGCGCTGAGCCAGGCCATCTATGGCGAGCACCCCTACGGCCGCAGCCAGGAAACCGCCGAGAGCATCAACGCGGCCACGGCCGAAGCCCTGCGTGCCGAGCATGCGCGACGCTTCCGCCCCGATCGTGCCCTGCTGGTCATCACCGGCCAGATCAGCGCGGCCGAGGCACTGAAGCAGGCCCAAGCGGCCTTTGGTGACTGGCAAGCCCAGGGCCCGGCGCCGGCCGAGATCGCCGCTGCGCCCACCAGCGCCGCGCCGCAACGCCTGCTGCTGGAGCGCCCGGGCAGCGTGCAGAGCACGGTCCGCCTGGGCCGCCCCGGCATCGCCGCCACCAGCGCCGAACAGGTGCCGCTGCGCCTGACCAGCACCATCCTGGGCAGCGGTTTTTCCAGCCGCGTGAACCAAAACCTGCGCGAGGAGAAGGGCTACACCTACGGCGCCAGTGCCGGTGGCCGCTCCTTCCGCGTCGGCGGTGCCATCACCGGCGGTGCCGATGTGCGCAACGAAGTGACCGGCGCTGCGCTGCAGGAGTTCATCAAGGAGTACCGCCGCATCGGCAGCGATCTGGTGCCCGCGGACGAGATGGAAATGAGCAAGCGCTATGTGGCCGGCACCTACCTGCTGACCACCCAGCTGCAGGGCGCGGTGGCCCAGACCCTGGCCAACAACTGGCTGGTCGGTCGCCCGGCCGAGTACCTGGGCGAGTATGTGCCGCTGATCCAGAAGGTCACGGCCGAGCAGGTGCGCGAGATTGGCAAGAAGTACTTCTCGCCCGAAACGCAAAGCCTGATCGTGGTCGGCGACCCGAGCGCAGTGGCCGAACAGCTGAAGGCATTCGGCGAGTTCAAAGTCAGCCGCTGATCACCGCAGCGCTGCTTCAGCACGGGACAGATGGGCAGGGCCGCAAGGCACCTGCCCTTTTTTTTCCTTGGCCCGAACTGGACAAGGCCGGGCGCATGAATCGGGGCTAGCCCAGCCCAGGTACTTTGTGCCGAATTCGGTCGGCCCGCTGCCGTTTGCCATCAAGACGAGGGAGGGCGGTTTTTCTATTCTGAGCGGATCCCCAAAAGAACCATGAGGAGACGCATGAACAAGAAGGCCTGCCCCCAACTCCAGTCCATCGCCCTGGCCTCGGCCATGGCCTGCTGGGCCTTGAGCCACAGCCCTGCCGCCCATGCCCAAGGCAAGGATGCAGCGGCCGAGCCGCAGACCCTGAATCGCGTGACGGTCACCGGCTCCAACATCAAGCGCACCGATCAAGAAAGCTCGCAGCCTCTGCTGGTCTTGCGCAAGGACGAGATCCAGGCCTCGGGTGCGCTGACGGTGGGCGATGTGCTGGCCAATCTGAGCAACAACGACCGCAGCGCCATCAGCGACCTGGGCGGCGCCAATTCCTGGGCCAGCGGGGCCTCGGGCGTGTCGCTGCGCAATCTGGGCACCGGCGGCACCTTGACGCTGCTGAATGGGCGCCGCCTGGCCAGCTACGGCTTTGCCGATGGCTTGCAGCTGAACTTCACCAATATCGACGCCATTCCCGCCAACATCATTGAGCGCGTCGAGGTGCTCAAGGACGGCGCCTCGGCCATTTATGGCTCGGACGCGATTGGTGGCGTGATCAACGTCATCACCGTCAAGGACTTCAGCGGAGTGGGTCTGCAGCTGAGCGCGCAGCGCAACTTGAAGAAAAGCTTCCTGGATGCCGACCAGCAGGCCTCGGTCACCGTGGGCCACGGCAATCTGGCCACGCAGGGCTTCAACGCCTACGCGCATTTGGAGGTCTACAAGCGCGGCAGCTACAAAGACAGCGCGGTGCGTGATCTACTGCCCGATTGGTATCTGGAGCAGAACCCCGCGCGCGGCCAGCGTTCGGCCGGCGCCTTCCCCGGCAACTACACCGGCAGCTATCCAGCCGACTACAAGGACCCGGCCCTGGCCGGTACCCGCATCAACACCCCGGCCCCGGGCTGCGCTGCAGCAGACCTGATGGGCGGCGTCTGCCAGTACGACTACTGGAAGGACAGCGACGCCCGCCCGGCCACCCGGCGCGTCACCTTGCTGGCCGGCGCGCGCATGACGATCAACAAGGACCTGAGCGCCTTTGCCGAGTTCCAAGGCGCCGACATCCAGGCCGACTATCACACCAACATTCCGCGCAGCAATCCGGGCAGCGTCAGCACCTGGTACGACAGCATCAAGGGCGAGCTGCAAAGCTTCACCGACCCGCGTCTGCCGGCCGACCATCCGAACAACCCCTACGGCTTCCCCATCGGTTTGAACTACCGCTTTGTGGACCACCCGGACATGTTCAAGAACATCGGCGCCTCGCGCGACTTCCGCCTGTTGGCTGGTGTGGAAGGCTCGGCCTGGGGCTGGGATTTTGATGGCGCGCTGGGCATGATGCAGTCCAAAGCCACCCAGCGTCAGCACCTCTACAAAGACCGCTTCGGCTACGCAGAGGCCATCACCAGCGGCACCTACAAGTTCGGCCAGACCAACCCGCGCGAGCTGCTGGAGAAGATGTTCCCCGAGATGGGCTCTTCGGGCACCTACACCCAGCAGTTCGCCGATGCCAAGGGCTCGCGCGAGATCGGCCGCCTGCCCGGCGGACCCATCATGCTGGCGCTCGGGGCTGAGCTGCGCCGTGAGAAATTCGAGCACCGCAGCATGGACAACATCTTGCAGGCGCGCATCGTCAGCTTCTCGGGTGTGGACATCTCGGGCAAGCGCAATGTGGGCGCCTTGTTCGGCGAAGTGAACCTGCCCTTCACCAAGCAGATCGAGGCCACGCTGGCCCTGCGCGGCGACAAGGTCTTCAAGGGCTTTGGCGCGGTCACGCCCAAGATGCAGCTGGCCTGGCGACCGATGCGCGAGCTGATGCTGCGCGGCACCGTCACCCAAGGCTTCCGTGCACCCAGCCTGCCCGAGACCGGCAATGGCGGCGCCTCTTGGTTCAACAACGGCTATCTAGACCCGAAACGCTGCGACACCGCCAAGCAAATGCAGGCGGTGCTCAAGACCGGCAATGCCAGCGACCAGCTCGATGCCACCGAGGCCTACAACTCGGGTTGCTCGGCCAGCTTCCCTTCAGCCATCACGCCCAATGGAAACTTGAAGCCGGAGTCCTCGAACAATGTCTCCTTCGGCATCGTGACCCAACCGACCGACAACATCAGCTTCACGCTGGACTACTACAAGATCCAGCGCAAGGACGAGATCGGCGTGCGCGATGTCAACGAGGTGCTGGCCAATGAAGACGCCAATGCCGGCTTGCTGCCGCGCGACCCGGTCTCGGCGCGTGACAAGGACCTGGCCATGCGGGTCAAGGAGCTCTCAGGCAAGGACATCGGCTTCGCCGTTGGCTCGGTGCGCTCGCTGGGCCTGCAGTACCAGAACATGAACAAGACCCAAGTCTCGGGCCTGGATCTGGACCTGCGCAGCCGCTGGAAGCTGGGCGCTTGGGGCCAGCTGGATGCGGGCATTGAAGCCAACTACCAGCTCGATGTGCGCTACTGGGACCACAGCGCCCAGGACTACACCGAGAACCGTGTCGGCTACCGCGGCACGCCGCGACTGCATGCGATCTACAAGATCAACTGGGGCCTGTCCGACTGGAAGCTGGGTGCCCGACTCCACCAGTACTCCGGCACCCGCTTGAGCGCCGCGGACTGGGACACGGACAACAGCATCGAAGGCTGCGCCGAGCGCGACGTGGCCGAGGCCGATTGCCGCATCAAGCCCTGGCTGAGCACCGATCTGTGGCTGCAGTACAGCGGCTTCAAGAACTTCACCCTGTCCGCCAATGTGCTGAACGCTTTGAATCAGAAGCCCTTGGTGGAACTGCGTCCCGGCTCTTCATTGCCGCTGGGCGGCCGGGTCTTGAAGGTCAATCTGGAGGCGCGTTTCTGATGAACGACACCAAACCCGCGCTGCGCGCGCTTGCTGCGGCCTTGCTGCTGCAGCTGTCGGGTCTGTGCTCTGCGCAGGCGAACGGGGAAGACCCCTACCTCTGGCTGGAAGAGGTGCAGGGCGAGCGGGCGCTCAGTTGGGTGCAGGGCCAGAACGAGGCGACTTTGGCGGCGCTGCAGGGCGGCCCGCAAGCCTCGAAGCATTCAGCGCTGAGCCAGAGCCTGGCCGAGGTCTTGGCCTCACCCAAGCGCCTCGCCCATGCGCAGCAGATGGGCGGCTACCTCTACAACTTCTGGCGCGATGCGGCCCACCCCCGCGGCTTGTGGCGGCGCACCACGCTGGCCTCGTATCGCAGCGCGGCGCCGCAGTGGGAAACCGTGCTGGATGTGGACCGTTTGAGCCAGGAGGAGGGTGCGCCCTGGGTCTGGGGAGGGGCCAACTGCCTGCTTCCCCAGACCCAGCGCTGCCTGCTCACCCTGAGCCGGGGCGGTGGCGACGCCCATGTGCTGCGCGAGTTTGACCTCGGCACGCGTCGCTTTGTTGCGCCGGCCTCAGGCGGCTTCGCCCTGCCTGAAGCCAAAGGCTCGGCCAGCTGGGTGGACCGCAACACCCTCAGTGTGGCCACCGATTTCGGTGCTGGCAGCATGACGGATTCGGGCTACCCGCGCCAGGTCAAGCTCTGGAAGCGGGGCCAGCCCTTGGCGCAGGCCCGACTCTTGTTCGAAGCGGCACCGCAGGACGTCAGCGTTTGGACCTGGGCCGAGCAAATCGGCCAGGAGCGGGTGCATGTGATCGAGCGTCGCACCAGCTTCTTTGCCGGCGAGCAGCATGTCCTGCAAAAAGACGGTCGCCTGCAGGCCTTGAGCAAGCCGGCCGATGCCAGCATGAGCCCTTTTGCCGACCAGTGGCTGATCGAGCTGCGCTCCGATTGGAAGTTAGGTGACAAGACCCATGCCGCCGGCTCCTTGCTGGCGATTGCGCGGGCCGACTGGGCGGCCGGCAAGCGGCAGTTCCACACCTTGTTCAAGCCCACGCCGCGCAGCTCGCTGCAAAGCCATGTGGCCACCCGCAGCGCAGTGCTGGGCGTGCGCATGGAGGACGCGCGCCAGCAGCTGGTGCAGTGGCGCTACCAGAAGGGCCAGTGGCAAGAAGCGCTGCTGCCGGCGGGTGATCTGGGCAGCTTGAGTGTCAGCGCCTTGGCGGGCCAGCAGGCGGATCACTACCTGCTGACCCGCAGCGATTTCCTCACCCCGGCCCGGCTGGAGTTGGGCGAAGTGGGGCGCGCCGAGCGCCAGCTCTTGCAGGCCCTGCCCGAGTTCTTTGATGCCGGCACACACGAGGTGCAGCAGCTGCAGGCGCGCTCGAAGGACGGCACCGCCGTGCCCTACTTCATCGTCAAGCCGCGCGGTGACATGCCCAAGGACGGCGCGCCCACCCTGCTCTACGGCTACGGCGGCTTCGAGATCTCGATGAAGCCCAGCTACAGCGGCATCCTGGGTCGTGCCTGGTTGTCGCACGGCGGGGTCTATGTGCTGGCCAATCTGCGCGGCGGCGGTGAGTTCGGCCCACGCTGGCATCAGTCGGCCCAGCGCGAACATCGCCAGCGCAGCTTCGATGACTTCATCGCGGTGGCCGAAGACCTGATTCAGCGCGGCATCACCCGCCCGGCGCGCCTGGGCATCATGGGTGGCAGCCTGGGCGGCTTGCTGACCTCGGTGGCCATGGTGCAGCGGCCCGAGCTGTTTGGCGCGGTGGTCAGCCAGGTGCCGCTGACCGATATGCGGCGCTATCACCGCATGCTGGCGGGCGCATCCTGGATCGAGGAGTACGGCAACCCCGACATCCCCGAGCAATGGGCCACCATCTCGCGCTATTCACCCTATCAGAACGCCAGCGCCGCCAAGCCCTATCCCAAGGTGCTCTACACCAGCTCCACCCTGGACGACCGGGTGCACCCCGGCCATGCCCGCAAGATGGTGGCGCGGCTGCAGGAGCTGGGCCAGCCGGTGCTGTACTGGGAGAACCGCGAAGGCGGCCATGCGGGCGCATCGACGCCGGCGCAGCAAGCCCAGCTCTGGGCGCTCAGCTATGGCTTCTTGCGTGAGCAGCTGATGGGCCCCAAGCCCGGCCCAGCATCACCGTAAAAACAAAGTTAGGGCTTCTGGCATCAGGCCGCGGCGCGCCAAGGCGCGCCGCTGGGCTGTTGCCCTTGTTGGAGGCGCCGGTACTGCGAAGGCGTCAGGCTGGTGGTGGCCTTGAATTGGCGGGTGAAGGCGCTTTGGTCGCTGTAGCCGCATTGCATGGCGATGGCCGCCACACTCAGATCGGGCGCTTCGACCAAGAGGCGCCGTGCGGCATCGAGGCGCGCTTGCAGCAGCATCTCGCGCGGGCTGAGGTGAAAGATGCGCTGGAACAGATGCTCCACCCGGTCCAGCGTCAGCCCCGCAGCACGCGCCCAGTCTCCCAGATGCAGGGGTTGGTCGTAATGGCTGCGAATCTGCTGTGCCAGCTCGGCAATCTGGCCATAGACCGGATGGCTTTGGTCGGGCCGCCCCAGATCACGTGAGATGCCCACCACGCCCAGCACCGCGCCGGCTCGCTCGCCACAAGGCTCGTCGCGCAGCGGCAGCTTGTGGGTCAGGCACCAGCCGGCGCCGCCATCGGCATAGAGGTGCAGCTCCAGATGGCGCTGCATGGCCGCGCCGCTGCTGATGACGCTGCGGTCTTGCACCCAGAAGGCCTCGCCCATGGCGCCGGGAAAGATCTCTTTGGAGGTGCGGCCCAGCAAGGCTTGCTTGGAGCGTTGTGCACTGCGCCGCACCAAGGTCTGGTTGACGCGCAGATAGCGGCCATCGCGGTCCTTGACGAAGAACACCACGTCGGGCAGCGGGTCGAACAAGGCTTCGACCAGGCTCAGCTCGCACAGGCGAAGGGCATTGTTTTGCATGGCGACTTCACCATTGAACTCAAGGCATGGCTGGCCATCACCAGGGTCAAGAACCGATGAAGCGGATTCCATTGCAGAGGCCGGGCCCGATGCAATGCCACTTCGAAAGAACCTCAGGAGCCGGCTTCGATCGGCATTGAGACCGAGTATATGTTTGATATATTTATAATCAAACTCGGGAAAACCATCGCTCTTGCAGTGGCGCGATACGCTCATCTCGGACGCGGCGCGTCAGGCCCTGCCTTTGACAAGGCGAGGGTGGGGCCTCAAGGACTGGAGCGCCTCGGGGCCGAGGCGCCGGCCATGGGTGGCTCCGGGCGCAGCCCGCCAACCCGCGCCGCAGCCTGATGCATGGCTTCGGCCCGTTGGCGTGCAGCGGGCTCAGCGCCAGGGCGAAACTGATCACTCTGAGCCTGGCGACTGAGTGCCCAGTCGGCCGCCGAGTAGCGGGCGCTGCCCTGGCGACACTGGCGGGCGCGGCCGATCTCATCCTTTAGAAAGCGCTGCTCGGCCGGCCCCAGGCTGCTGGTCGTGGCGCGGGTTTCCATGGCGGCGATCTCGATGTCATCCGGGCAGACATTGCCTACCAGGCGTGGCGCAGCGGCGCCCGATGCCGCCCGCTCGGCCGCCACCACATTGGGCTGCAGCACACGCGGCGACAAGGTGTCGCCCTGGGCCGGGCAGGGGCGGTCGGAGTAGCGGACCTGGCCGTCCTGCTGGCATTTCCAGATCTCGCCCGCCTGAGAAACGCCTGCCAGAACAGACAGAACCAGGGCCAGGCCGCGCAAGGTCTTCTTCTTCGTCATGGCTTCATCAACGCCTCGTGACAGGCGCAGGCCTCGCCGTGCGCCGCGGCCACCAGCTCCTGCAGCACGCCGCAGGCCTGGCTTCCCGCCGCGTGTGGATGCAGATGGTGGCGCCCGTCGCAGCGCGCCTTCAAGGCCACCAACTGCTGCTCCAGCGCCAGCATGGAAGCCAGGCGCGCGCGCACCCGTGCCAGCTGTGCCTCGACCAGGCCGTCGACCTGGGCCAGCTGCTCGGCGTCCTCGGTGTCCAGGCTGGCCAGCAGCTGGGCCACATCGGCCAGGGACATGTCCAGCGCCCGGCAGTGGCGGATGAAGGCCAGCCGCTCCAGATGCGCATGGGCGTAGTCGCGGTAGCCATTGTCGCTGCGCGCCGGGCCGGGCAGCAGGCCGCTTTTTTCGTAGAAGCGGATGGTTTCGATGTCCACGCCGGTGGCCTTGCTGAGTTCGCCGATGCGCATGAGGTCGCAGGCCCGTGATTCGGGCGGTCTGAGCTGAAAGAGCAAGCATAGCGCTGATTGTCTGGAGCTACTCCAGGCTATGTCCTGCCGCCCCTGCCAAAAGACACCCCCCGGTTCGTTGCCCCCTGGTGGGAACCCGAACAAGCCAGGCAACAGGCCACAGCGACAATAGCGGCCCAAGCCGCCAGGAGAGACCCTCCAGGCGGTTTGCCTTTTGTGGGCCCCTGAGGGACATGGGTCGGCACGAGGCACGTCATCCATCAAGACCAAGAACGGAGAGTCGTTTGAACACCAAAATTCAAACTGCGGGGCCCAACACCATCCTCGGCCACCCCAACAGCCTGTTTGTCCTGTTCTTCACAGAAATGTGGGAACGCTTCTCCTACTACGGCATGCGCGCCTTGCTGGTGCTGTTCCTGATCTCGGAAACCGCCAAGGGCGGCTGGGGCTGGAGCCGCGCCGACGCCACCTCGCTCTATGGCTGGTACACCATGCTGGTGTACTTCACCCCCATCCTGGGCGGCTATCTGGCCGACCGTTACCTGGGCACCCGCCGCGCCGTGGTGCTGGGCGGCTTCATCATCGCCGCCGGTCACGTCTCGCTGTTCTTCGAGACCATCCCTTCCTTCTACCTGGGCCTGGGCCTGGTGATTGCGGGCACAGGCCTGTTCAAACCGAACATCTCGGCCATCGTCGGCCAGCTCTACAACAAGGACAACGAAGGCAGCCGCGACGGTGGCTACACCCTGTTCTATATGGGCGTCAACGCCGGTGCCTTCTTCGGCATCTCGCTGTGTGGCTACATCGGCGAAAAAGTGTCCTGGAACCTGGGCTTCGGTCTGGCCGGCGTGTTCATGATCCTGGGCGCCCTGCAGTTCTTCTTCAGCCAGGCCATCTTTGGTGACATCGGCACCGCGCCGAGCAAGGAAAAGACCGCCGCCGCCAAGGCAGCCGATGACACGCCCGCCCATGTGGTGGCCGATCGCCTGAAGGCCATCTTCGTGTTCGCCTTCTTCACCATCTTCTTCTGGTTCGCTTTCGAGCAGGCCGGCGGCTCCATGACCATCTTCGCGGCCGACTACACCGACCGCACCCTGGTCGGCACCAGCGGCCTGGTCTTCAAGGTCATCAACTCACTGATGACGGTGATCCCGGCGGCCATCCTGACCTGGCTGCTGTTCCAGCTGCACCGTGCCACGGGCAAGAGCCAGTGGCTGGGCAATCTGCTGCTGGTCCTGGCCTTTGCCGTGATCTGGGGCCTGGTGATCTGGATGCTGGGCCGCGAGTTCGCCATGGACCAGAGCGAAGTGCCCGCCACCTGGTTCGGCGTGCTGAACTCCTTCTTCCTGGTGATCCTGGCGCCCGCGTTCTCCAAGATGTGGGAAAAGCACTGGAACCCGAGCGGCCCGGTCAAGTTCGGCGTCGGTCTGGTGCTGCTGGGTCTGGGCTTTGCGGCCCTGGCATTTGGCGCGTCAGGCATCCCCTCGGGCGCCAAGACGGCCCAGGTCAGCATGCTTTTCCTGTGCCTGGCCTATTTGCTGCACACCATGGGTGAGCTGTGCGTGTCGCCCGTGGGCCTGTCCTACATCTCCAAGCTGGCCCCCGCGCGCTTGCTGGGCCTGATGTTCGGCGTCTGGTTCCTGAACACGGCCATCGCCAACTTCATCGCCGGCAAGACCGGTGCCTACATCGACTACATCTCCTCGACCTACTCGATGTCCACCTTCTTCCTGATCTTCACCGTGATCCCGGCCGCCGCCGGCCTGGTGCTGATGGCGCTGTCGCCCTGGATGAAGAAGAAGATGCACGGCGTGCACTGAGCCCGCCCCTCGACATCCGGGAGGTCCCGGCTCAAGGCCCCGCATTGCGGGGCCTTTTTCTTTGGTTTTTCAAGAACTTGTGACCCCGATGCGTGAATCTTTCACATCGGCACAGATCACCATTCACCCTCCGCAAGCCCGCACTCTGCCTAAGCTGGAAGCCCGGCGTGTGGCGGCCCCTCCGAGCCCTGCGCACGCAGCCAAGCCAGGAGATCGGCATGTGGTCGACAGACTCTTCTTCTTCAGCAGCAGCCATGGCCTCGCTCGCATCCGCGATCACGCCAAGCCGCCACCCCGGCACCGAACGGCGCCAGGCCGAATCGCTGAGCAGCCATTGGCTGAGCTTGGTGCTGGAAGAGCTGGACTACGGCGTGGTGCTGCTCAACGCCTCCGGCCGTGTGCTGCATTGCAACTTGGCCGCGCGCCGCAGCCTCGATGAGGAACACCCGCTGCTGCTCAGCGGCAACCAGCTGCGCTGCCGCGACGCCAAGGACAGCACGCCCTTCAACGACGCCCTGCTGGCGGCGGAAAACGAAGGCCGGCGCTGCCTGCTGCGCCTGGGCGAGGGCGAACTGAGCAGCAATGTGGTGGTGGTGCCGCTGAACCGCAACGTCACGCAGGCCGCCGTGCTGCTGGTGCTGGAGCGGCGCCAGCTCTGCGGCGAGCTGGCCACGCAGTGGTTCGCCCTGCGCTACGGCCTGACGCCCACCGAAACCGAAGTGCTGAAAGCCTTGAGCCAAGGCGCACGCCCCGGCTCGGTGGCCGAGCGCCAGGGTGTGGCCATCTCCACCGTGCGCACCCAGATCCAGAGCATCCGCGCCAAATCGGGCGCCGACAGCATTGGCGAGCTGCTGCGCCAGCTGGCGGTGCTGCCGCCCCTGGTCTCGGCCCTGCGCATGGACAAGATCAATTGATCGCCACGCCTTTGCGCTGAGGCGCACCCGCCTGCAAGGCACGATCTACAAAAATCTCAGTGGGGCAAGCCCCTAAAAGGGGCGTCGCTCGAACGCCACTGTTCTGCGCAGTGTCTCTCGTAACATCCGGCCTTGCTGGCGGCCTTGGCGGCCGTCGCCCACGAGCAAGCCCGCATGGACAGCATCGACACGCCCACCCTTGAATCGGTCACCGCCGACCTTCCGCCCAGCCTTCGCCTGCTGGCCGCCCGTGGCATGGCACGCAGCTACCGGCGCGGCACCGTGCTGATCGAGGAAGGCTCGCAAGGCGACAGCCTCTACCTCATCCTCAGCGGCAGCCTGCGCGCCTACGGCTGCGATGCGCGCGGCCGCGAGGTCACCTACGGCATCTACGGCCCCGGCGAGTACGTGGGCGAAATGAGTTTGGACGGCGGACCGCGCTCGGCCAGCGTCATCACCGAGCAGGCCTCGCGCTGTGTGCTGCTCACCCGCGCCAGCCTGCAAGCCCATATCGCCGAGCACCCCGAGTTCGCCTTCGAGCTGCTGACCAAGGTGATCCGGCGCGCCCGCGCCGCCACGCTGTCGACCAAGCAGCTGGCGCTCAACGATGTCTACGGCCGGCTCAAGGCCTTGCTGGAGACCACCACCGCCACCAGCGACGAGATCCTGCTGACCCACCAGGCCATGGCCCAACGCCTGGGCTGCTCACGCGAGATGGTGTCCAAGCTGGTCAAGGATCTGGAACTGGGCGGTTATCTCGAACGCGTGGCCAACGGCCGCTACCGCCGCCTCAAGACCCTGCCGGCGCGTTGGTAAGCCGCCGCGGGCGCTGCTTCAAGAGGCCGGTCGCATCTGCAGCGGCGGCGCCACCTCGAAGCGCTGCGCGGGCTTGTCGGCCCGGGCGTACAAGCCCTCGACCTTGGGCAGATTGGCCTGAATGTCACGGATGCGGGTCGGGCCGGCCGGGTGGGTGGACAGCCACTGCGGCGGTGCGCCCTTGGAGACCTTGCCCATCTTTTCCCACAGGCTGATACCGGCGCTCGGGTCATAGCCGGCGCGCGCGGCCAGCTCCAGGCCGACCAGATCGGCCTCGCTCTCATCCTCGCGGCTGAAGGTCAGGGTCAGCAGCTGGCTGCCCATATTGAGCAAGGTGTCGCCGACATTGCCCAAGCCCAGCAGGCTGGACAGGACATTGGCACCCAGCCGCGTGGCGGCCGTCTTGGCCATGCGCTCGCGCGCATGCTCGCGCAAGGCATGGGCGACCTCGTGGCCCATGATGGCCGCCACCTCGTCGTCCGAGAGCTTGAGCTTTTCCAGGATGCCGTAATAGAAGGCGATCTTGCCGCCTGGCATGCAGAAGGCATTGAGCTGCGGGCTGACGATGGCATTGACCTCCCAGCGCCACTGCTTGGCGCGGGCGTTCCAGGGCTCGGACTGGGGAATGATGCGCTTGGCAATCTCGCGCAGGCGGATCAGCTGCGGATGGTTGTTGGGCAGCAAGGCGCGCTGGTTGGCTGCCTCGCGCATCATCTGCTGGTACTGCTGCGCACCGGCCTGCTCCACCTGCTCGGCCGGCACCAGCTTGGTCAGCTTGCTGGGGCCCCCCACCTCCACGCCTTCACGCGCCCAGGCCGTGCCGCTCAGGGCGGGCGACAGGGCGGCAGCGCCCAGCAGGCCGGTGAACAGGCGGCGCGAGCCCTTTTCGGGCCTGCAGCGGCCAGCCGCGCAATCGGGGCAGCGGCCGAAGCCATAGGCCGGCGCGCTGGGCAGATGCGGATCGGCCGCGGGATCGAAAAAACCAGGATCGGTGAGGTGGGACATGGTGCTCAGGACAATGCGGCCAAAGTTGGCAAAAACAAGCAGGGCAGGCGCCATTCTGAGGCCGTCCGGCGACAAATGCCCCCGTGCAAGAAGGCACAAGCAGGGATGGCCGACAATGCCGCATGCCCGCGACCCCCACTTCTCCTCTTGTCGTCCCGCCCGGTCCGGGCTTTGACAGCCAGCAATTTCGCTCCGCCCTGGGCATGTTCGCCACCGGCGTGACCATCGTCACTGCCCGTGCGCCCGACGGCAGCCTGGTCGGCCTGACCGCCAACTCCTTCAATTCCGTCTCCTTGAGCCCGCCCCTGGTGCTCTGGAGCCTGGGCCAGAAGGCCGGCTCCATGCCGGTGTTCAGCCGCGGCTCACATTACGCCATCAACATCCTGGCGGCTGACCAGAAAGAGCTGTCGCAGCGCTTCGCCACCCGTGACATCGACCGCTTTGCCGGTGTCGCCTGGCGCGAAGGCGCCGGCGGCGCGCCAGTGCTGGACGGTGTGGCCGCCGTGTTCGAGTGCGCCAACCGCAGCCAGTACGAGGAAGGCGACCACGTCATCTTCGTCGGCGAGGTCGAAAGCTGCAGCTGGCGCGAAGGCGCCCAGCCGCTGATCTTCCACGGCGGCCGCTATTACACCGAGTTGCCGCTCTGAGCCGGGCTGGCTGAGCCGCCTGGCAAGCGCCGCAGGAGGGCGCTGCTTTCGGCCACGGCCTGCAGGCGTTCGCGCAAATAGTCCGCCAGCCGCGGCTGCTGGCTGAACACCACATTGAAGCGCAGATGGCGCGGCGCCTGGCCGGTGCTGGAGAAGGTGGGGCCGCCGACCAGCAGGATCTTGTTGCGGTAGGCGTCCTGCAGCAGCAGATTCATGTCCACACCCTCGGGCACCTGGCCCCAGAGGAAGAGGCCGCCCTCGCCGGGGTGGTCCATGGCGATGCCGGCCTCGCCCAACTGGCGTGCGCTCAGCGTGCGGGCCTGGAGCAGGCGGGCCTGCAAACGCTCCAGATGCTTGCGCAAGCGGCCGGCCAGCAGGATCTCCAGCAGCACCCACTCGTTGAGCGCGGCGCCGGTCAGCACGGCGTAGATCTTCTCGCGCAGCAGGGCTTTCAGCAGGGCCGGGTCGGCCGCCACATAACCGGTTCGCAAAGCGGGGCTCAAGGCCTTGCAGAAGCTCGAGTAGTAGATGACGCCATCCAGGCCCGAGAGGGCCGCCAGGCGGGTGGCATGGCCCGGGTGGAAATGGCCTTGCACATCGTCCTCGGCGATCAAGAGCCCATGCTGGCGCGCGATCACCAGCACCTGGTGCAGATTGGCGGCGCTGCTGCTCCAGCCGGTCGGGTTGTGCAGCACGGTCTGGATGAAGAGCAGGCGGGGCCGGTGCAGGCGGCAGGCCGCCTCCAGCTCGGCCAGGTCCAGCCCATCGGGCCGGCGCGCGATCGGTACCACCCGCAAGCCCTCTTGCCGCAGGCGTTCGAACATCAGAAAGTAGCCCGGGTCCTCGACCAGCACCGTGTCGCCCGGGCGCAAAAAGGCACGGCAGATCAGGTCGATGGCGTGGGTGCCACCGTAGGTGGTGAGGATGCGGCCGGCATCCACGGCCAGGCCCTGGCCGCGCATCAAAAGGGCGATCTGTTCGCGCAGCTCGGGCAGGCCCTGGGGCGGGCAGCGCGAGGCCAGGCCGGCCGTGCTGCGGGCCAGGGCGCGCTGCACCACGCTGGCCGGCATGGCATCGGCCAGCCAGCTCGGCGGCAGGGCGCCGCTGCTGGCCAGCAGCACGCCGCTGCGCTGGTCATTGGCCTGCTGGGCCAGCCAGACGCCTTCCTGCTCCTCGCCGGCCTCCAAGGCCGCCGCATCGGGCAGCTGGCTCATACCGCCGCGCGGCTCGCAGACGAAATAGCCGGACGTGCCACGCGCATCGATCAGGCCCGAAGCGACCAGACGGTCGTAGGCACCGACCACGGTGTTGGGGCTGACGGCCAGGCTGCTGGCCAACTGCCGGATGGACATCAGACGGGCACCGGGCGGCAGCTGGCGCCCGGCGATCAGCTCGCGCAGTCGCAGCTCGATCTGATCACCCAGAGCGATGGGAGAGTTCCGGTCCAGAGGAATCAACATCGGCCGAGCTTAGCGCAGCAGACTCAAGGCCAGAACGACCAAAGAGCCCGCCATGAAGAGATTGAACACGCGGCGTTTGGCCGGGTCCTGCAAGAGCTGGCGGATCGCCACGCCGAACAAGGCCCACATCGTCGAGCTGGGCAGTCCGACCAGCACGCCGACCACCGCCACCAGGCTGGCGCCGGCCCAGGTGTCCAAGCCGCTGGGCATGAACACCGTGGCCAGGGTGATGGCCTTGACCCAGCTCTTGGGATTGACGGCCTGGAACAGCGCGGCCTGGGCAAAGCTCAAGGGCCGCGCGTCCTGCTGCGCCGCGCCGATGCGCAAGCCGCTGAGCTGCCAGGCGAGATAGACCAGGTAGAGCGTGCCCAGCACGCGCAGCAGCTGGTGCAGCACCGGGTAGGCTGCGAACAAGCTGCCCAGTCCCATGCAAGTCAGCCAGGTCTGCAAGGCCACACCGCTGTTGCTGCCCAGAATCTGCGGCAAGGTACGGCGGTAGCCCGCATTGGCCGCTGCGGTGGCCAGCATCACATTGTTGGGCCCGGGTGTGCTGGACATGAGGAGGCAGTAGCTGGCCAGGGGCAGCAGCTCGGTGGGGGACAACAGCATGGCGGGGGCTTCGCTTTCTTACGTTTCGGGCCAGGCTCAACGGCCTGGCGCCAGCGTAGGGGGCGAGCCACTCGCGGCCAAGACACAGCTGCGCCCACCCGCGCTGCGCTGTATCAGTGCCCTCAGCGATACAGCCGCCGGCAGCGGCACCTTTTACGGCACGGCCCGTGGCTGACGGTGTAGCTCCATGGCTCCGCCTCCCTGCCGCCAGATAGCCCGGTCCACACGGCCGGCTTCCCACACCGGGGTCAGCAGGGCACCAAAGGTGCGCGGGAAAAAGTCGCCCCGGCTGTCTTGGTCCAGCGCAAACGCCGCTTGGCCCTGGGCCTGTGCCATCAGCTGCGTGCCCTCTCGCCAGATGCGCAAAGGCAGCCCGCCAAGCACATAGTCCCCGACCAGGGCCTGGAGCAGCGCCGGGGCGGCAACCTGCACGCGGCGCGGCAGCAGTGGGCGATCGCTCAAACCCAGCGCGACCTGCGCCACATCGCCCAGGCCGCCGAGATCCGAGAGCGCGGTGTCCGCCAGCAGCACCACGGCGCGCCCCGCCTCGGGCTCCAGGGCGATCAAAGAGGAAAAGCCGCCGGTGCCGCCCTCATGGACCAGCATCGGCCGGCCCGGCACTGGCATCCGCATCCAGCTCATGGCGAACTGCGGCGTCAGCGATTGCTGGCTCAGGCGCATGCTGTCCTGCAGCTCGGGCGCCACGTCTGCGAGCAGCCCGAGCTGCGCCTGGGCATATCGCACCATATCGTCGAGGCTGGCTCGCACCATGCCGACCCCGGCTAGATTGGGAGTGATGGTCCAGGCCGCAGTCTGAGCCCCCGAGGGCAGATGACCGCGGGCTTCTGGCGCCTCCTGTCGGCCAGGCCGGCTGATGCTGGCGCTGTGCATCTGCAAGGGTTCGAACAAACCGCCTGCCAGGGCGCGCTCAAAATCGCCCCCGTGGCTGCGCGCCAGCGCCAGGGACAGCAGCATCATGGCGAAATTCGAGTACTCGACCCGGCTGCCGATGGGCACCGTCAGCTCCACCCGGCCCAGCGCTGTAAGCAGCTGCGCCTCGCTCAGATCGGCATAGGGATTGGCCGGCTGGCTCGGCGCGAAACCGGGAGGCAGCGCCGGCAGGCCGGAGCTGTGCGTCAGCAAATCGCGCAGCAGAATCTGGCGCTCGCCTTGGCGCGGTAGCTTGGTACCCGCGGGCAGATGCTTGGCGATCGGATCATCAAGGCTCCAGCGACCCTTGCGGATCAGATCTGCGGCCAGCACTGCTGCCATGGTCTTGCTGATGGAGCCGATTTCGAAGCGGCTGTCGAAACCGGGCTCCATGCCCTCGCGGCGTGGCTGGGCGCACAAGCGGGCGCGCTGCACCTGTGTCTTCTCGACCCGGGCGGCCACCACGCAGACGCCGGTACGGTCTTGCGTGAAACGCTGCGCCAGCAGCGCTTGCAAATCCTGCGGCGCGGCAACGCCGCTGTCGGCCTGAGCCAGGCCAGGGAAGAGGCTCAGCAGGCTGGAAAGGGCCAGCGTGGCCCAAGGACCCTGAGTCATGACATCTCCTTGGGATGAGGTGCTTCATCTGCAGGGGCCGGCGCGAACTGCCGGTCCAGGGCATCAATCTCGCGCTGGTAGCGCCGCGCTGCACGCAAGTTCAACGCCACGATGGCGATGAACAGCAAGAGGGCGGCGGCATGCGTCAGCGTGAACATCGTCTCCATGCCGCGGCCGGCCAGCTCGGTTTCGCGGCCCCAAAGGAACAGCCAGAAGCCGGGCAGCAGCGGGCCGATGTACCAGAGCCAGACCGAGCGCACCGCATCGCGCTGGCGCAGCAGCTCTGCGCGGTGAAATGCAGCCCAGTCCTGGCCCAGGGCCTCGGGCGGCAGCGCGCGGCAGGAGGCGCGGCGTTGCAGTTGTTGCAGCACGACCAGGGTGCCCAGCACCACCAGCAAGGCGCCCAGCTTGGTCAGCCAGAAGGGGAAGAGCCAGATGTAGAAGGCGTAGACGGGGATCACGAACAGGCCTCCGGCCAGGTACTCGACACGGTTGCGCCGTGCCACGCGGCTCTGCAGGGCGCTGGAGCGGCGACGCAACTCGTCGGCGCTCAAGTCCAGGGGCGACAGCGCCTGGGCGTGCCAGAGCTGCTGCCAGGGCTCGCCCGAGGCGGGCAAGGCGTCAGGCTTGTGCGGATGGTTCATGGAGCAGTCCTCCCGGCCTGGTGCTTGGCGGCAAGCAAGGCCTTGATGCGGTGGATCTTGGTGGCGACATGGCGTGCGCTGAGTCCGGTGACCTCGCCGATGGCGGCGGCGTCCAGGCCTTCGAGGTAGAGCAGCATCAGCTGCCGGTCGGGCATGCGCAGGCGGTGGATCCAGGCCAGGATGCGGTCCAGGTCCAGGCGGCGATCGGTGTTGTGCACGGCGGCGCCCTGGTCGCTGAGCATCTGGGATTCGGCCTCCTGCAGCTGCTCCAGATCCAGGCACAGACCCTGGCGCTCGAAGCGGCGCAGGCTGGCCTGCACATGGCTGGCACCGACGTTGTGCGCCACCCGGTAAACCCAGGTGCGCAGGCTGCAGTTGCCTTGAAAGGCCGCCAGGCTTTGCCAGAGGGCCAGCTGCAGCTCCTGGTTCAGCTCCTGGCGTTTGGCCTCGTCACGCTCGTAGCCCACCATGAAGCGGGCCAGCTCGGCGCCGTGCAGGGCCAGGGCCTGGCGGTAGCGCTCGGCCTGCAGCTCGGCGCTGGCGGGTGGCAGCGGGAGGGACGGCGGAAGGGGCGGCGGCGGCTCGGGGTTGTTGTTCTTCATGCAAGGGTCCAGGCTCGGGCGTTGAACACGAGGCGCGCCAGCGCCTTCGATTCAGGCAGTCCCCGGTCGGCAGGATTTCTTACACCGTCTTGTGCGGGGCTTGAAATGAGCCCGCACAGCCTCACGTCACTGAGCATCATGCTGATCACCTGCCCCCACTGCCTGAGCAAGAACCGCGTGCCCGACGAGCGCGCGGCCCAAGACCCGGTCTGCGGCCGCTGCGGCCAAGCCCTGCTCAGCGGCGAGGTGCTGGCGCTGAGCGAGGCCAATTTCGACCGCGTCGTCAGCGGCAGCGAGCTGCCGGTGCTGGTCGATTTCTGGGCGCCATGGTGCGGCCCCTGCCGGCAGATGGCGCCGCAGTTCGCCACCGCCGCGCGCCAGCTCAAGGGTCAGGCCTTGCTCGTCAAGGTCAACAGCGACGAGGCACCCCAGCTCTCGCAGCGCTTTGGCATCCGCAGCATCCCCACCCTGATCCAGCTGCAGGGCGGGCAGGAGCTGCAGCGCATCAGCGGCGCACTCTCGGCCGCGCAGATCCTGGGCTGGATTCAGCAGCGCGGCTGAATCACATTCCCGGGGCCCTCAGGCCCAACGGCCCACCGGCATGGCCGGCGCAGAAGCCAGCACCAGGCGCTGCCAGCGGTAGCGCGCAAGAGCCAGCACCAGCAGCAGCACCAGGCCAATCTGCGCCAGGATGGGCAGGCCCAGCCATTGCAGGCCCTGCAGCGCCAGCACCATCACGGAAGCCGCGCCGAAGGGCAGAAGGGCGCGGTGACTGTTGGGCGGGCGCTCGCGCGACCAATCGCGCAGCACCACGGTGCAGCCAAACACCAGATACGCCAAACACAGGTGCACACCCAACCAGCTCAAGGACTGCGGCCCTGGGAACTGCTGCAAGGCCGCGCACAGCAGCAGGGCAATGCCCACCGCCCACATCAGCTGGCTCAGCAGGCGACGTGCCAACATGCGGTTCAAGACCTGGCCACGCGGTGCGCCGGGCAGCAGAATCAACAAGGCCTGCTCGCGCCGGCTGCGGTGCAGATTGGCCGGCACCGTCAGCAGCACGCCCAGGCACATGCTGGCAAAACCGAAGGACAGGCCCATGGTGCCGTGCTGGGTCAGCCCCTGCCAGAACTCCGGTTGACCCCAGCCCATGGTGGCAAACACCAGCATCAGCAAGCCCAGCATCACCGTGATCGAACTGAGCTGGCAGGTCCAGTGCGCCTGACCCAGGCTGACCAGATCGATGCGCGCCATCACGCTGGCCGGCGTGGGCCGGGCCTGCCGCATCAAGCGGCGCGTCCACAGCGGCTGCATCCAGCGGAAGACCTGACCCAGGTGGTCAAGGGGCGCATTGATCTCGGCATGCGAGGCCACGCCCAGGGACTGCGACTCGAACAGGCGGCGCCACTTCTGGCGCGCCTGGAATTGCCGGCTGTGCTGCGAGCCACCACTCTGGAACAGGCTGGCCAGGCCCAGGGGGAGCAGCAAGAGCGCGAGCAGGTTCAAGCTCCAGGGCGCCTGCTGTTGCCAGTCCAGCAGCGTGCTCCAAACAATCATCACGGGCATGAACTTCCCCCACCAAGGCATGAGAAACAGCACCAAAGTGCCCCAGAACCAGAGTTGCACCCAACGTGAACACAGAGCCAACAGAAAGAGCAGCAAGGCCATCCCCGCGAGCCAAATCGCGCCGCCGGGAAACTGACTCGCCAACAAGGCCGCGCAGATCGCTGTGGTGAGCAGGTAACTGAGTACGGCCACGGATTTCAGCCGCCGCACATGACCGGGCACGAGGCGCGCCGCATGTGGGTGGTTCTGCACCAGCAAGCCGTTGAAAACGACATACCAAGGCACGGCCACCACGCAGGCCGCGACCACCACGGCCACACGCCAGGCCAGCTCGGGGCGTGTCAGCCAGAAGCTGATGCCCAGGGCGAGGCCAAAACCCAGCACGCTCAAACCCCAGCCGATGTAGAACGCCAGCAGCGAGGCATTGCGCTGCATCTGCCACGGCGCCAGCAGCAGCGGACGGTATTGCGACCAGAGCGCGCCCATGATCAGGTCAGCTCCACAAACAGGTCTTCGAGGTTCAGGGCCTGCACGCTCAAACCCGGCCCGTCCTGCGGCGCCTGGCCCGGCGCAAAGCGCAGCAGGCAGCGCTCGCGGCCATCGGCCTGGGTCTGGCGGCGCAGCAACTCGGCGCTGCCGCCGGCCAGCACAGCCTGGATCGCCGTGCTGGAGCCGAGCACCAGGCGCACCTCTTCCAGCAAGCTGTCCAGCGGCGCCTGCACCGCGATGCGGCCTTGCTGCAAAAAGGCCAGGTTGAAGGCGACGCGCTCCAGGTCCGACAGGATGTGGGTGGAGAACACCACCGTCGTGCCGCGGTCCAGCACCTGATCGACCAGCTCGCGCAGGAAGTCGCGCCGGCCCACCGGGTCCAGGCTGGCCACGGGCTCATCCAGCACCAGCAGATCGGGCTCATGGGCCAAGGCGCGGATGATGGACAGGCGCTGCTGCTGGCCACCCGAGAGGCGCGAGATCATCTGGTCGCGCGGAATGTCCCAGCGCGAGAGCAGGCCCTCGACCTTGGTCTCGTTCCAGCGCGGGTAAAAGCTCTTGAAGTAGGCCAGCAGCTGGCGCGCGGTGAAGCCCTCGAACAGATCGCTGTGCTGCGGCACATAGCCGATGCGGGCGCGGGCAGCATCGTCCAGCGCGGTGGCGGCTTGGCCGAACAGCTGCACCTGGCCAGACTGGGTTTCACGCAGGCCCAGCAGCGCCTCCAGCAAGCTGGTCTTGCCGGCGCCGTTGCGGCCCAGCAGACCCACCACCTGGCCGGGCTGCAGCTGCCAGCTCAGCTGCTGCAACACCGCCTTCGAGCCGTAGCTCAGCGAGATGTCGCGCACATCGGCCGTCAGGCTGGCGGAGCCATCCAGCGAATCGGTCGCCGCCAAAACAGGCGCCGAGGCCGACGAGGAAGAAGAAGTAGACACAAGAACTGCGCTCATGAGGACGCTCCCTCTTGGAGAAGAATGGATTCAAACAACTTCAGGGCGGCCGCGGCGGGCAGCTCCAGCTGGCGGGCCTGGGCCGCGGCTTCGCTCAGCACCGGGCGCAAGAGCTCGATGCGCTCGGCCCGCGGCTGGGCTTTCTGGTGCTGGGCCGCCACCCGCATGGCCAGGCCGCGGCGGCGCTCCAGCAAGCCCTCGGCCTCCAGCAGGCTGTAGGCCTTGGACACCGTCATCGGATGCACGGCCAGCTGCGAGGCCACCTCGCGCACCGAGGGCATCTCCTGCCCGGCCACCAGCTGACCGCTGGCCACGCAACGGCGCAGCTGCTCGACCATCTGGCGGTAAATGGGCTCGGTCGATCCGGTGTTGATGCGGAAGGCGAACGGGCTGTGGTCGGGATCGTGGGGATCAGGGGGCGACAAGGAACCTCCGGCGTGTCGAACACACGCCGCAGCAGGTTTCGCTGTCAGCGTGTACTAGTATCGTAGTACACCTAGGCGGACTTGTGCAAGTGCCATCGATGCAGCCAGCTCACCAGCCGGGGGCGCCGCGTCGGAGCCGCGAAGAAACCCGAAGCCGAAGAGAGACTTACAAGGGCCGCGGTGCCCCGCACTCGAGGCCGCTCAGGCCGGCCTCGCGCACCAAGGCCTCCAGGGCCTGCTTGCCGGCCTCGTTGACGTAGATGCGAACCGGCGCGGTCAACGGGTCCTTGAACACCAGGGCGGTGTCCGGCAGGCGGCTCTCGTCGAAGGCCTCCAGCCGGAGGCCGCCATCGTCAAAGCGCTGCGAACGCTGCAGATCGACGCAGTCCAGGCGCTGCGTCACATTGAAGAACCAGCGGGGCTCGCCCTCGCAATCGAGCTCGAGCATCTGCCCGAAGGGGCTCAGAAATGGCCCCAGGGCCTCACGCGCGCGGGCATTGAGCACCAAGGCCCCGGGCACCAGCAGGCCCACATCGGCGCGCGGCTTCTGCTGCTTCTTGCGCGGCTCGACCACATAGCCAACCCGGGGCCGGTCCTGCCAATCCTTGGCCGTGCCGTCGGTGTCGAACAGCTGTTCTTCGATGTTGTCGTAATCGCGCGAGACCAGCACGGCGAACTCATTCACGGCGGCACAACGCAGTTCCCAAATCGCCATCTCAGCGCCCCCAACTCACCAAGGAAAGACACCGGCCAGCAAATCGGCCTTGATGCCGCGCAGGCGCGACCGGCCGGTCTGGGCCTCGGTCTTGGGCACCAGGCGCAGCCGCGCATACACCGACGCATGATAGAGCGCGGTGTGGATCGGGCCGTGCTGCGGCGCGGCCGGATGGCCGGCCAAGCTCTGGCCCGCGCGGCGCGGCAGGAACACGCCGTTGTCGGCGTCGTTGATGGCGATGAACCAATCGAACAGCTTTTTGCGCGAGGGCTCGGCCTGCTCATCGCGCAGGGCGACGATGTGGTGGGCGCAGGCCTGCGCCGGCCGCGGGCTGCCGGACTGCGTCACCAGATTGCTCGCCAGGCGGCGGCGGTGGTTGTAGTCGGTGCGCCGCGCATGGGCCAGCAACTGCTGGGCGGAGATGGGCAGCTCGGTCACGCCATTCTGGTAGCGCACCCGCTGCTTGTTCTCCGCCAGCACGATCGCATTGCGAATCTCGTAGCTGTTGGCCTGGCGGTCATTGGCCGCAATCTGATTGATGCGGGTGGTCAGATCCATCATGCCTTCGGCAGGATCCGTGAGCGTGGCCGGTGGCGCCAGCTTGGGGTGGTTCGAAGCCAAGATTGCCTCCTCCATGGCTGCAGGGCAAAGGCCGCAGCCAAGCGCCGCAGCGCCTCCACAAAGAGGCGGGCAAAGTGTGCCATGCGAGCCGGGCGCGGCAGGCCGGGCTAACGCCCGGTTACATCTGCACCCCGCGGAATCTCAAATGGAAAGCGCCACGCCCATGCGGCGCTCGAGATAGTCCACATTCGGACCGTAGCTGCGTAGCTTGGCCGCGAGATCCGGCCCCAGCGGTGAGGGCAGAAAACCCCAACGCCCCCAGAAGGCCGCCGAGTTCTGCACCGCGATCAAGCAGGCGCGGTCCAGGCCGCTGGCTTCCAGGCGCGCCAGGAATCGTTGCACCAAGGCTTGCGCCAGGCCGGTGCCGCGCGCCCTGGGGTCGACCGACAGGTCATGCAGATACAGGCAGTCCGGCTGCTCGGGCAGCACGCACTCCAGGGCATCCAGCGGCGGCGGCGATTCGGCCCGCCACGGCAGCGCGAACAGATAGGCCACCAAGCCTGCGGTCGAGGTGCCTTCCGCCACCCAGCAATGCTCAGGCGCGGCCTGCAGCTTGGCCGCCAGAGAGGCCTCGGACTCGGGCACCAGCTCGGTGAAACAAGCGGCCTGGATGCGCAGCACCTCGGCCAGGTCGGCGGGCTGCATGGGGCGGATCAGATACGGGGACGACGAAGACATCAATCAAAAAAGACAAACAGGCACACATCGATCAGGCCGAGACACGCGGCGCCAGGGCATACCCAAGCCACCGCGCGCTGGCGAAGCCCGCGATTGTCGGCGCTGGCGGCGCGCGGCGGTGGAGCGCCGCCTCCAATCAGTCGGGCACCTGCACCCGCTGACGGATGTGCTTGAGCTGCACCACCAAGGTGAAGCTGATCAAGACCAGCAGGCTCCAGGAGCTCCACTTGCTCATATGCACCCGCGCCCAAGCCCCGAGCTGGTGCGGATAGGACCACAGCCCAAAGAAGGTGCCCAGGTTCTCGGCCAGCCAGATGAAAAATGCCACCAGCACCAGGCCCAGCCACAGCGGCATGCGCAACTCTCGCTGCTGCGGCCGGAACAGGATCTGGCTGCGCGCATACAAACCCAGGGCACCGGCGGCCAGGTACCAACGCACATCCACCCAGAAATGCTGGGTGAAGAAGTTCAGGTAAATCGCCAAGGCCATCAAACCCGCCATCCAGTAAGGCGGGTGATGCAGCACCCGCAGCTGCAACAGACGCCAGGCCTGGATGATGTAGCTGCCCACCGCTGCATACATGAAGCCTGCGAACAAGGGCACGCCCAAGAGCTTGGTGTAGGCGAAGTCGGGATACGACCAGGACTTCACCGCCGCCGAGGTCTTGAAGACCTCGAGCGCAAAGCCGAGCACATGGAACAGGCCGATGGCCTTGAGCTCATCGCGTGACTCGCGCCCGCTGATCACCATGCCGGCCTGGATCAGCAAGGCAATCAGCAAGAGCAGGTCATAGCGAGGCAGACTCCACAAGCCCGCCCGCGGGACGCAAAAAACCGCCGCGAAAAACAGGCCGGCGAACAGACAGGCCTGCGCCTCCTTGCTCACAAAGCCCCAGAGCTCCCAGACCCACAGGCGCAGCCGGCCCGAACCAGGGCTGGGCTCGCGCACGCTCACCTCATCAGGGCACCCAGGCTCGGCGCGGGGCGGGGGGTTCGGGTGCTGGGTCATGAGGCCATTCTCGTCGCGGCAGCCAGGGTTTGAGCCCGCAGCTTAGCCGCAGCCGACTCTCTAAAATCGCGCCCATCATGCAATGCCACCCACTCGAACTCCTGGCTCCGGCCCGTGATGCCGACATCGGCATCGAAGCGATCAACCATGGCGCCGACGCCATCTACATCGGCGGCCCCGGTTTCGGCGCGCGCGACAAGGCGCCCAACAGCGTGGCCGACATCGAGCGCCTGTGTCGCCATGCCCACCGCTTCGGCGCGCGCATCTTCGTGACCATGAACACCATCCTGCGCGACGATGAGCTAGAAGGCGCGCGCCGCCAGGCCTGGCAGCTGTATGAGGCCGGCGTGGATGCGCTGATCGTGCAGGACATGGGCCTGCTGCAGCTGGACCTGCCGCCGCTGCAGCTGCACGCCAGCACCCAGACCGACATCCGCACGCCCGAGAAGGCGCGCTTTCTGCAAGACGTGGGCTTCTCGCAGATGGTGCTGGCGCGCGAGCTGGACCTGGGCCAGATCCGCGCCATCCGCGCCCAGGTGCAAGAGGCCACGCTGGAGTTCTTCATCCACGGCGCGCTCTGCGTGGCCTACAGCGGCCAGTGCTTCATCAGCCATGCCCACAGCGGCCGCAGCGCCAACCGCGGCAACTGCTCGCAAGAGTGCCGCCTGCCCTACACCGTGACCGATGCGCAAGGCCGCGTGATCGCGCACGACAAGCATGTGCTCAGCCTCAAGGACAACGACCAGAGCGCCAACTTGGAGCTGCTGGCCGATGCCGGCATCCGCAGCTTCAAGATCGAAGGCCGCTACAAGGACATGGCCACGGTCAAGAACGTCACCGCCCACTACCGCCTGCTGCTGGACGGGCTGATGGAGCGCCGCAGCGACTACCGCCGCAGCAGCAGCGGGCGCTGCCGCTTCACCTTCACGCCGCAGCCCGAGCAGGGCTTCAACCGCGGCGGCACTGATTACTTCGTCAACGGCCGCAAGATCGACATCGGCGCCTTCGACAGCCCCAAGCACGCCGGCCTGCCGGTGGGCCATGTGGTGGCCGTGGCCGAGCAGCATTTCGATGTGGACACCGGCGACGCCACCCTTGCGCTCAACAACGGCGATGCCCTCACCTGGTGGGACCGCCAGGGCGAGCTGCAAGGCGTGCCCATCAACACGGTGGAGCCGCTGGGTGGCACCCGCTGGCGCGTGACGCCCAATCTGCACGGCAACCAGGAGGCCCAAAGCGTGGCGGACCTCAAGGATCTGCGCCGCGACCTGGCCCTCAGCCGCAACCGCGACATGGCCTGGGAGCGCCTGCTCGCCAAGCCCTCGGCCGAACGCCGCATCGCCGTGGATCTGAGCCTGGCCCAGACCTGGGTGGACGGCCAGCCCGGCTTCGAGCTCAGCCTCAAGGACGAAGACGGTCACCGCGGCGTGGCCCGCGTCCAGCATGCCCACGAACCCGCGCGCGATGCCAAGCAGGCCGACGCCACGCTCAAGGACCAGCTGGGCAAACTGGGCACCACCATCTTCGAAGCCCGGCGCGTGCGCCTGGCCTGGCGCGAGAGCACTTGCTTCTTGCCCGCCTCCCTGGTCAATCAGCTGCGCCGCGAGGCCGTCAGCGCGCTCGAAGAAGCCCGCGCCCAAGCCTTCGAGCGCCTGCCCCGCGCCAGGCCGGTGGAGCCGCCCGTGCCCTACCCCGAGGACACGCTCAGCTACCTGGCCAATGTCTACAACGGCCAGGCCGCCGCCTTCTACGCCAAGCATGGCGTCAAGCTCGTTGGCGCGGCCTACGAGAGCCACGAGGAACTGGGCGAAGTCAGCCTCATGATCACCAAGCACTGCGTGCGCTGGAGCCTGAGCCTCTGCCCCAAGCAGGCCAAGGGCGTGACCGGCGTGCAAGGCACGGTGCGCGCCGAGCCCCTGGTGCTGCAGCATGGCGACGACCGCCTCACTCTGCGCTTCGACTGCAAGCCCTGCGAGATGCACGTGGTCGGCGCCATGCGCAAGAACGTGCTCAAGCAGCTGAAGGCCGAGCCCATGACCTTCTATCGGACGAGGCCGGCGGCGAGGGTGTGAAGAAAGAAAGAGCGGCGATGGGCAGGCTCCGAAGCAGGCAAGATCCGCGCCCGAGGCACTCAGCGCTTTCGCACCCATGCTCAAACTTCTGAAATCCCTGATCGGCACCACGAAAGACAAAGCTGCAGTGCGAGCTGTCTCCGATGCGGAGACAGATGCGCAGGCGCCGCCGCCAGCTGTGATCCACGCACCGGGCGCTGAACCTTTCGATCTGTCGGCAGCGCTGATCGATGCTGGGGGCTTCCCGCTCACGGATTGGGACGCGGTGAATCGCTGGATTGCCAACGTGCCCACCGAGGCCGCCAAGGCGCAGGCATGGGCCGCTTGCGAACAGGCTTGGCTGCAGAACCTCTGCCGCGCCCTGGGGCCGGCCTACCGCTTGCGATCAAAAGGCTCGGCCCTGCTGATCTCCACCCTGCCCGAGCATGTGGCGGCAGCGACGCTGAGCTTCGTGAACAAGACCGTGCAGCGCATCGTCCATCTGCTGCAGGGGCTGGCTGCAGCGCCAGAGTGGGGTCATGACATCCTGATCGTCTTCGATGATGACGACAGCTACTACCGTTATGTCGCGCACTACTACCCCGAGGCCGGAGAGTTTGCGGCCAGCAGCGGCATGTACATCGACGGAGGCTGCGGCCACTTTGTGACGGTGAAAGCTGACCTTCGCGCGGTGGAGCCGGTCATCGCACATGAGCTGACCCACGCCTGCCTGAGCCACTTGTCCATCCCCGCGTGGCTGAACGAAGGCCTGGCCGTCAACACGGAACTGCGGCTGTGCCCACCACCACAAGCCCCAAGCAACCCTTGGGACTTGCATGCCCGCCATCTGAAGTTCTGGGGGGCTGCGGAGATTCAAGAGTTCTGGTCCGGCAAGTCCTTCCTCCGGAACGACGAGGGGAACGAGCTGTCCTACGACCTGGCCAAAGTGCTGGTGTCGCAGTTCGCCGCCGATTGGCAAACCTTCCGCCAGTTCGCGCTGGCCGCTGACGTGGCGGATGGTGGCGCGGCAGCCGCTCAACTTCACCTCGGCATCGATCTGGGGGCGGCGGTGTGCGCGATTCTGGAGCGGGAGCCGGATGCATCGTGGTCGCCGAGGCCGGAGGCGTGGGGGAAGGCGCCGGAGCGAGGGGCGTTCTGAGGGGTTCGCTGATGCGCTTGAGAGCAAGCGCCGTCCGATTGAAAGCCCTTAGGACTCGAGACCGCCCCCTGTCGCCGTCTTTTTTCGGACGGAGCCGGCGAAAGGGCTTGAAGGGTAGCCATGAGCCAATCACAGAGCAGGGATGTTCATCCGTCGAGGTCTTTCGTCATGCGGCGCATGCAGGCTGTCGTCCGCCTGGCTGCGTGGTGGGTTTTCCTCGCGCTCTCGCTCACGCTGCCGTTTTGGCTGCTGAGCCTGGTGACAAGTCTGGGCGGCCACTTTGCGGACACAATGGAGGTCTCGACCTACCAGGACCTCAGTTCAGCCGCGTTTGTCGCATCAACAGGCCTTTCAATCTGGCTGCTCAGCCTTCCCGAGCGCTATTTGCCGGTTCGTTTCACGCTTGGCTACCTGCTGATCATTGCGTGGGCAATCGCTGCTTTTGCTGCGCGCTCGACTTGTGGCGGAAGCATCCCTTTGGGCAAGCTCGGTGCGCCTGTGGTGGAGCAGTCTCAATATGAGTGCGATGCGTGAGCGCTACAGCCGAGCTGATTTGAAGCTCCACACAGCCAAATGCGATACCGAACGCCCCTCCGCTACGCCTGCTACTTATTTGCCATCTTGATGGCGGCGTGCTCGATATGGTGCCTGCTCTGGGTGGTTTCGTCTTGGAGCATGGCGTTCTCGGAATGCGCGGGGGCCTACGGCTTGTTTGCTGAGAACCCGCGCTGTCGGCAGCCGTCGATGGCCGCATTGCTCGCACTTGCGTGCATGCTTGGCGCCACCGCTGCAGTGATGCTGGGCAGAAAGAAGTTTCGCTCCTGATCCTCCTCGGCATCAGGTGCCGTCGTTGGGCCTGCTGAGGTTCTGTGCTCGTCTTTGTGCGAAGCGGCAGAGGGTCACTTAAAGGTCGCCCCCACCTTAACTGCCGCAACTCAATCCACCCCACCCTCCACCGGCAGCCGCTCCGCCCGCCAGCGCAGCATCCCCCCCGCCAGATTGGCCACACGCTTGCAGCCCGATTTCTGCAGCAGCACCGTGGCCTGGGCCGAGCGGGTGCCGGAGCGGCAGACGGCGACGACGGGGCGCGCGGGGTCGATCTCGGCGGCCATGCGGGCGCTGAGTTCGGACAAGGGAAGCAGGCGGGCGCCGGGGATGTGGCCCAGGGCATCGGTGAACTCGGGGGCTTCGCGCACATCAATCAGCTGCAACGCGCCGCTGCGGGCCTCGGCCAGGCGCTCGGCCAGGCTGGCGGCCTGGATCTCCCAGATGCCGCTGAAACTGAAGGTCAGTGGTGCCCAGCTGCTGTCCTGGCCTTCGGCGCCATGCGCGCCGGGCTGGCCGCAGCGCAAGTTCGCCGGCACGGCGATGTCCATCTGCTTGGGGTGGGGCAGGCCCAGGTGGTTCATGTACCCGGCGAAATCGCCCTCGTTGGCGTCGCCACCCAGGCGCGGGTTGTAGCGCAGCTCTTCGGCCACGCTGGTGACGGTGAGACCGCGGTAGTCATGGCCGGGGTAGAGCAGGCAGGTCTGGGGCAGGCTCAAGATCTGCTCTCGTACCGAGCGGAACAGCTGGCCGGGGCTGCCTTGTTGGAAATCCGTGCGGCCGCAGCCGCGGATCAAAAGGCTGTCGCCGGTGAAGGCCATGCTCAAGTCGTCCAGCACATAGCTCAGGCAACCATTGGTGTGGCCGGGCGTGGCGCGCACTTCCAGGTAGCGGCGGCCAAAGGCAACGCGGTCGCCATGGCGCAGCGGCCGGTCCACCGGGCTGGCGCCGGCATGCTCGGACAACAGGATCTGGCTGCCGCAGCTCTGCTTCATCAACCAGGCGCCGGTGACATGGTCGGCATGGACATGCGTGTCCAGCGTGGCCAGCAGGCGGAGGCCCAGCTCGCGCAGCAGGGCGCTGTCGCGGCGGTGGTGCTCGAACACCGGGTCGATCAAGACCGCCTCGCCGGCCTCGGCATCGCCGAGCAGGTAGGTGTAGGTGGACGAGACAGGGTCAAAAAGCTGACGGAAGACAAGCATGGAAACACCCCCAGGTGTGGCTTGGTGGAAAGCGCGATTCAAGAGAATGCAGCGAGGAATCGGCCGATCGCTCAGGCTGCTCTCGCAAGAAAGCGATCATGAAACCACATGCCGGCAAGCATCGAGGCGACAAAGATCAAGGCGGCTTCACTGCCTGAGCCAAAAGCTCCCAGGGCGACCAGGGCCGGCCCCGGGCAAAAGCCCGCGATGCCCCAGCCCACGCCGAAGAGTAGGCCGCCCAGCAGCAGCCGGCCATCGATGCGGCCGGGCGGCGGCAGCTCCATGGCTTCGCCCGTCCAGGCGCGCTCGCGCCGGGCCGCGCAGGCAAAAGGGATGAGGCCCACGGCCACCGCCCCGCCCATGACCAGGGCCAGGCTGGGGTCCCAGGCGCCGAACAGATCGAGAAAGCCTTTGACCTTGGCCGGGTCGCTCATGCCGCCGACGATCAGGCCCAGGCCGAAGAGCAGGCCGCTGGCCAAAGCCAGGAGGTGGCGAATCAATGCAGACATACGCGTCGCTCCGAGAACAGCCGATCCATCGATAAATCAAGCCAGGCCATGGCGCATCAGCCACACCGTGGCGAAGCCGGCGGCCATGAAGACCAGCACATTGAGCAAAGAGCGCAGCGAGAGCCGGCTCAGCCCGCAAACCCCATGCCCGCTGGTGCAGCCATTGGCCATGCGCACGCCCACCCCCACCAGCAGGCCGGCCGCCACCAGGCCCAGCGGGCCCACATCGACCGTCAGGCCCGGCCAAGGCGCGAACACGCGCCAGGCCCAGGGCGCCAGCAGCAGGCCAGCCAGAAACATCAGCCGCGAGCGCTCCGGCGCGCCGCTCAGGCCCGCCCAGCCGCGCTGCCGCAGCGCCCGCCAGGGGCTGGCGACGATGCCGGCAATGCCGGCGATGCGCCCATTGCCGAGCAGGAACAAGGCCGCGGCCAGGCCGATCAGCAGGCCGCCGATCAAGGCATGGAGCGGGGTGAACTGAGACCAGGCGATCTGCATGAGGGCAAGCAAAGAGTAGCCAGAAACCAAGGAGAGGCGAGTTGCGCTCCAGCGGGGGGCTGGCAGCGCCAGCGTCTTTGGATCTTAGTAGCTCCTTGGGGGCGGCCCGGCTTGCGGCCACGCGCACTCATGTGATGATTCGGCCCCATGTCGACCGCCTCTGCCCACACCTCCGCCAGCCACGCTGTGCCGAGCGCAACGCCCACCGCCTTGATCGGCCCCTACAGCGTGCTGGCCTTGCTGCTGGCCAATGCACTGCCGCCCCTGCTGGCCTACAGCCTCACGCCCTCGGCCACCTTGTTCAACCAGCTGGCTGCCCTGGGCGGCTGGGGCCTGGTGCTGCTGGCCCTGCGGGCCGAGCTGGGCGCAGGCGCTTTGAGCCGGCAGCAGGGGCCGGCCGTCTGGGCCCTGCTGTTGCTGGTGGCAGCGCCCTGGGTGAGCTGGGCCTGGGCCGGCCTGCCACTCTCACTGACCCTGGCCAACAGCGGCATGCTGGCCGCGGCGCTGGGCCTGGTCTGGGTGGCGCAAGGCCTGCGCGATGGGCAGCGCGCCGATTGGTTTGAAGCCTTGTGCTGGGGCCTGCTGGCCGCCGGTCTGCTGAGCCTGGGGGTCAGCCTGGTGCAGGTGTTTGCGCCCCAGCTGGCCGATGGCCATGTGATCGCGCGCTCGGGCATCCCCGGCCGCGCGGTGGGCAATATGCGCCAGCCCAACCATCTGGCCAGCCTCTTGATGTGGGCCTGCGTGGCGGCCGTCTACCTGGGCAACCAGGATCGCTTCAGCTTTCTGTTCCGCAACACGGCGGCGCGCCGCGCCGTGCTGCCGGTGCTGCTGTTTGCCTTTGTGTTCGCCGTGGTCTTGACGGCCTCGCGCACCGGCATGATCGGCGTGCTGATCCTGGCCCTGTGGGGCGCGCTGGACCGCAAGCTCAGCCGCGCCAGCAAGCTCAGCCTGCTGGCCACGCCGCTGATGCTGGGCCTGAGCTGGTGGCTGATGTCGGTCTGGGCCAGCCACGGCGCCCATGCCTTCGGCGCCGAGTCACGGCTGGCCGAGGGCGCGGGCTCGCCCTCGCGCATCGCCATCCTGCTCAATGCCTGGGAGCTGCTCAAGCTCAACCCGCTGACGGGCGTGGGCTGGGGCGAGTTCAACCTGGCCTGGAGCATGAGCGAGTTCCCCAAGCGCCCGGTGGCCTTCTTCGACCACACGCACAACATCGCCATGCAGCTGGCCGTGGACCTGGGCCTGCCGGCGGCAACCCTGATCCTGGGCCTGCTCGCTTGGGCGCTGTGGCGCGCCCTGGCCCTGAGCTGGCAGCGCCTGGGCGCCGAGGGTGTGGCGCGCCGCTGCGCCTTCATGGGCGTGCTGATGATCGGCCTGCACAGCCTGCTCGAGTACCCGCTCTGGTACGCCTACTTCCTGCTGCCCACGGCCTTCATGCTGGGCCTGGCCGTGGGCCGCGATGCGCCAGAGGCGGCGGACCGTGCCGATGCGAGGGACACCGCCCCGCGCCTGCGCGGCGTCGGCCTGATCGGCGCCCTGTTGCTGGCGGGCAGCCTGTTCGCGGTCTGGGACTATCTGCGCGTGGTGGCCATCTATGTGCCGCCGGCCGATGCCAAACCGCTGAGCCAGCGCATCGAGGACGGCCGCGCCTCGGTCTTCTTCGCCACGCAGGCTGATTACGCCGCCGCCACCAGCGCCCCGCCCAGCGCCGCCGCCCTGGCCGCCGCCCGGCAGACGGCCCACAACCTGATCGATGTGCGCCTGATGATGGCCTGGGCCAAGTCCCTGCACGCCGTCGGCGACGATGAGCGTGCCCGCCATGTGGTGCAGCGCCTGCGCGAGTTCCGCAACAGCGCCGCCGACGACTGGCTGGGCGAATGCGATCAGCCCGGCTTCGACCCGGCCGAAGCGCCCTTCCAGTGCAGCCCTCCGAGCCGCGTCATCGATTGGCGGGAGATGCGCTGAGGTGCAGCGTGCCGCGCTGCTTTTTGCGTTCACATGACGGCTGAGCCGCCTGAATCAGTGGCGTGCGTTCAAGGCTTTGATCAAGCTTGGGCCTGGCATCGGGCTCAGGCCGCCACCCAGTCGCCACTCTTGCCGCCCTGCTTCTCCAGCACGCGGATCTGGCCCATGACCATGCCGCGGTCGGCGGCCTTGCACATGTCGTAGATGGTGAGCAGGCCGATTTGCACGGCGGTCAAGGCTTCCATCTCCACACCGGTGCGGCCCAGGGTTTCGACCTGCGCGCTGCAGTGGACGGCGTTCTCGGCGGTGTCGATCTCGAACTCCACGGCCACGCGGGTCAGGGGCAGGGGGTGGCACAGGGGGATCAGGTCGGCCGTGCGCTTGGCGGCCTGGATGGCGGCGATGCGGGCGATGCCCAGCACATCACCTTTCTTGGCGCTGCCGCTGGTGATCAAGGCCAGGGTGGCGGGCTGCATGACGATGCGGCCGCGGGCGCGGGCAATGCGGTGCGTCACATCCTTGGCCGCCACATCCACCATATGGGCCTGGCCTTGGGCGTCGAAATGGGTCAGTGGAGAGTTCATGGCAGGGGCGGTCGCAGTCGAGAAGAAACCGAAAAGCAGGGCATGAAGGATGGCCCCAGTGGGCGCAGCTCGCAGCACCGGAAACAATCGGGCAATGCGGGGCATCGATAAAGCGGCATCATAGTGAGCCGCGCGCTGCACGGTGGTGGCCCCGGAGATTGCTGTCCCGATGATGATCCTGAAGAACAAACTGTCGCTTGCTTCCCTGTCTCGCCCGGGCGCTGCCCCGCGTTGGCGCCGCAGCCTGCTGGCACTGGCGGCCTGCTGCCTGCTGGCCAGCAGCCCGGCCGGGCAGGCCCAGGTGGCGCTGCCGGCGCTGGGCGATTCGGTGTCGCAGGATCTCGATGTGGGGGCGGAGCGCAATCTGGGCGACCAGGTCATGGGCCAGATCCGCCCCGACCCCGATTACCTCGACGACCCGCTGCTGCAGGAGTACTTGCTCGGCATCTGGAACCCGCTGGTGACCACGGCCAAACTGCTGGGCCATATCAGCGACGAGACGGTGGACCGCTTCGCCTGGGAGATCTTTCTGGTGCGCGACCGCTCGGTCAATGCCTTCGCCCTGCCCGGTGGTTTTGTCGGTGTGCACTTGGGTTTGATTGCCATGACCCACTCGCGCGACGAGCTGGCCTCGGTGCTGGCGCATGAGCTTTCACATGTGACTCAGCGCCACATCGCCCGCCGCATCGCCGGCGATTCGCGCAACAGCATGCTGGCCATGGCGGCCATGCTGGCCGGCCTGATCGCAGCCTCGCGCAGCGGCAGCATCGACGCGGCCAATGCCGCCATCGTCGGCCCGCAGGCCCTGGCCGCACAGGCCTCGCTCAATTTCTCGCGCGATATGGAGCGCGAGGCCGATCGGGTGGGCTTCAACGTGCTCAGCGAAGCGGGCTTTGCGCCCTCGGGCATGTTCAGCATGTTCGAGAAGATGGAGCAGGCCCACCACCTGATGGATTCGGGCAGCTACCCTTATCTGCGCACCCACCCCTTGACCAGCGAACGCATTGGCGACGCCCGCACCCGCCTGGGCACGGGCGAGTTCCAGCGCCCAATCAACCAGGCCGAGCATGCGCTGATGGCCGCACGCTCACGCGTGCTGATGGACCCGCGCGCCGAAATCTGGACCCAGCTGCAGAACCTCGATGCCGGTGCCCGCGAGCCGCGCGGCCCCACCGTCGGGCGCGGCTTTGAGCAGCTGAGCGCGCGCTATGCCAGCTGCCTGGCCTCGATCAAGATGCGCGATTTCCCGCGCGCCGCGCGCGCACTCGCCAGCGCCGAACAACAGCTGCAAGTGTTGGGCAACGACCCCAAGGCCGCGCGCCTGCTGCGCTTCCTGCGTGCCGAGCTGGCGCAGGCCCAAGGTCAATCGGCCGACGGCTTTGCCGTGCTGGCCAGCGCCAAGGAGAAAAGCAGGCCGCAGCTGATGGAGCGCTCGCAACTGGCCCTGGTGGACAAGAGCGGGCCGGCTTCGGCCCGCGAAGTGGCCGATGAGCTGCAAACCTGGGTCAGCCTCAACCCCAAGGATGTGCTGGCCTGGACCCAGCTGGGCTTGCTGTGGGAGAAGTTGGCCCAGCCCCTGCGCGCTGTGCGTGCCCAGGGCGAAGCGCGCTATGCCATGGGCGATCTGCGCGGCGCCATCGACCGCATGCGCTCGGGCCTGCGCCAGTCGCGCGAGCGTGATGCCGATCCGGTCGAGGCCTCGGTCATCGATGCGCGCCTGCGCACCATGCTCTACGAGCGCCGCCAGCGCCTGTCGGACATGTACCCGCGCGGCATTCCGCCGGGGGCCGAGCTGCCCTGAGCGCCGAAGAGATTGAGAATTTTTGTAGCGAGCGGCTGTCAGGCTAGGCGGACGGAGCGCAGGAACCGGAACGTACCCTCTGTACGTTAGGATTCCGAGCACCGGACCAACGACGCATGGCAGTCGCGCAGCAAAAAATTCACAAGCTCTCAATCCTGCGGCGGGAAGATGCGCTCCATCAGCACATCCACACCCATACCGCAAAGGCTGTAGATCAGCGAACCCACCAGGGCGGCGAAAAAGCCATCCACCGCAAAGCCTTCGAGCAGGCGCGCGGCGGCCCAGAACATCAGGGCGTTGATGACGAAGAGGAAGAGGCCCAGGCTGATCACGGTGACCGGCAGGGTCAGCAGCACCAGGATGGGCCGCAAGAGCGTGTTGAACAGGCCCAGCACAAAAGCCGCGATCAAGGCCGAGGTGAAGCTGGTGACGGTGACGCCGGGGTAGAGGTGAGCCACCAGCAGCAAGGCGGCGGCAAGCAAAAGCCAGCGGATCAGGGTTTTGAACATGGTCGAAGGTGGTGGGTGGGCTCGTCGCAGGTGGCCCGCCGCGAGACGGCGGACTCGGGGCGAGATTAAACCCAATGGCGCGCAGGAATCATGACTTTGTGCACCGGAGAATCCGAGTGATGTGTCAGGTCTTGCCAAACTCGGGCAGAATCGCGGCCATCCGAAAGGGGAGTAGCTACACGGCGCCATGCCGTGGCGACGGTCCGTCAATACGGTGTGTCTTTCAGCGGAAGTTGAAAACACACACCCGGGCCCCGCAGCTGGAAGGTGAGACCGTCCGGGTCCGACAACACCTCCCGTCCCGCAAGACCTTTCGGTGCAACACGCGCTGTTCCTGCCCTGGTTTGGCCCTATTCTTGGGTCGGTCTGGAGCGGTGTTCGGCTGAGTTCAACACTTCTTGCGGGAGTCTCTTCTTCATGAGCACGATTGCGCCCCTGTGGCTGTGGATCTTTTTCGGCGGGTCCGTCCTGGTCGCCCTTTTCGTCGACTTTGTGGTGCTGCGCAAGCAGGGCGCCCATGAGGTCTCGGTCAAGGAAGCCATCAACTGGTCCCTGGTCTGGGTGGCCTTGAGCATGGCTTTCAACGGCTTGTTCTGGTGGGCCGTCAAAGACACCTCCGGTGATGTCGCGCTGGCCAACACCAAGGCCCTGGAATTCCTGACCGGTTACCTGATCGAGAAATCACTGGCGGTCGACAACATCTTTGTCTTCCTGATGATCTTCACCTACTTCTCGGTGCCGCCGGCTTACCAGAAGCGGGTGCTGATGTACGGCATCATCGGCGCCATCGTGTTGCGCACAGTCATGATTCTGGTCGGTGGCTGGCTGATCGCCGAGTTCCACTGGGTGCTCTATGTCTTCGGTGCCTTCCTGCTGATCACCGGCATCAAGATGTGGTGGGCCGCCGGCCAGGAGCCGGACCTGGAAGCCAACCCCGCCCTCAAGCTGCTGCGTCGCACCATGCCGGTCAGCGCCAACTTTGATGGCGAACGCTTCTTCACCGTGCAGAACGGCAAACGCCTGGCCACGCCCCTGCTGCTGGTGATCGCCCTGGTCGGCATGACGGACGTGATCTTTGCGGTGGACTCGATCCCGGCCATCTTCGCCATCACCAGCGACCCCTTCATCGTCCTGACCTCCAACATCTTCGCCATCCTCGGTCTGCGTGCGATGTACTTCCTGCTGGCAGCGATGGCGACCAAGTTCCACCTGCTGAGCTACGGCTTGGCCGTGGTGCTGGCCTTCATCGGCACCAAGATGATGCTGATCGATGTGTTCAAGATCCCGGTCTTGGTCTCCCTGGGTGTGGTGGTGGCCATCCTGGCCGTGACCATGGTCTTGAGCCTGCGGACCGCACCGCGGATCGAAACCAAGACCGAGTAAACCCAGAAGCGCCACCGGCGCAAGGGCGCCGCTGCCACGCAGGCGGCGCCTCCCCCCGAAACCCCGGCCGCTGCCCGCGCCCGGGGTCTTTTTATGGCCGAACGCCCGACCCGAGGCGCGTTCGCCCTGGCCACAGCGCGTGCCCATTTCCCAACACTCGCGGGCCGCCGTATGGCTCATAGCCTTCGAATCAAATAAGAATTGTTCTCATTAGTGTTAAGATTCTTGCCAGATCGACGGACACCCCGTCACCAGTTCGCTCTTCACTGTTTTCGTTCAGCCTCACCGCCCCGTGACCTCCGCACTCCTCAGCCCCATCTCCCTCGGCGCCTCCGCGTCGGCCGGTCAGGCCGGCTTTGTGGCGGGCCACAAGGCGGCGGCCTCGGCCATCAGCCCAGCGGCCGAGACTCTGAACGAGAACTCGAGGCGGGCCTTCGCGCCCGGGTCCGGTGGCTTGCCGGTGGACCCGCAAGCCGCGCGCCGCAAGCGCGGCTTTTTGCTGGCGGTGCTGGGCCTGCATGTGCTGTTCGGCGCCGGGCTGATGGTGCGTCGAACCTTGCCTGTGCAAGAGAAGCCCGCGCCGATCCAGGTCAGCCTGATCACCCCCAAGCACTCGGCGCCAACGCCGCTGCCGACGCCGCCAGCCCCCCAGCTGCCCAAGCTGGCGCCCATGCCGGCCCCGGTGATCCCGCCGCTAGTGACGCCACCCATCACCGCCCCGGCCCCCATGGCCGCCCAGGTCATCAGCAGCGAGCCGCCGGCCGCCCGCGCTCCGGCCCAAGCGCCTGCCGCCGCACCCAACCCCGCGCCTGCACAGGCCGTGGTGACACCACCGGCGCCGCCTGCCGTGCACCAGATTCCGCCCAATGCCGTGCGCTATCTGGCCGAACCGCGTCTGAACATGCCGCTGCTGTCGCGCCGTGCGGGCGAGCAAGGCATCGTGCACCTGCGCATCCTGGTCGATGCCCAGGGCCGCTTGAAGGAAGCCGCGGTGAAGAAGAGTTCCGGCTTCGAGCGCCTTGATCGGGCCGCGCTGGAAGACATCCGTAGCGCCCGCTTCTCGCCCTATCTGCTGCAGGGCCAGCCGGTCGAGTGGGAAACCACCGCCCTGCTGTCCTATGAGCTGGAGCGTTAGCCGCCTGCACCTGCCCTGAGCTCCAAGCCGCAGGCTGCGGGCCATGGCTCACCCATCGTTTCCTCATCCTCCAGCCAGCCAGCTCGCAGCCGCGAGCCAGCCCGCCACGCAACACAGATTCGCAGCGCTCCCGAGGCCCACCTGGCCCCGGGTCGGGCTGCGCCATGTTCCACATCCATCCTTAGTTCGTCAGGAGTTCATTCATGTCCCGCACCAAGTCGCGCCCCGCGCACCGTCAAGCCCTGCTGCCCCTGGGCGCCCTGGCCGCCGGCTTCGGCCTGGCCAGCGCCAGCCTGGCCCAGACCCCCGCGCCCGCAGCCGAAGCGGCCAAGACCGAGAACGCCCTGCCCATCGTGCGCACCAAGGCCAGCGCCGAGCCGACCGGCAAGGACGCCTACCAAGCCACTGACAGCCGCATCGGCAAAGGCAAACAGGAGCTGCGTGACATTCCGCAATCCGTCACCGTGGTGACCGAGAAGCTGATGAACGACCGCAATCTGGACAATCTGAAGGACGTGCTGAAGAACACCGCGGGCATCACCTTCATGGCCGCCGAAGGTGGCGAAGAGGACATCAAGCTGCGCGGCTTCTCGCTGCAGGCCAGCGGCGATGTGTTCATCGACGGCATGCGCGATCCGGCCTTCTACGAGCGCGACGTGTTCTTCCAAGACCGCGTGGAGCTGCTGCGCGGCTCGGCTTCGCTCCTGTTCGGCCGTGGTTCCACCGGCGGTGCGGTCAATCAAGTCAGCAAGGAAGCACGCCTGATCGACGCCAACGAAATCAGCGCCAGCGTCGGCAGCGACAGCATGGTGCGCACGGTGGGTGATTTCAATGTGCGCCTCGGAGACTCCTCGGCCGCGCGTGTCGGCGTGATGTTCAACGCCGCCGACAACGACGGCGCCGGTGCCAAGATCGACAAGCAAGGCATTGCCGGCAACTACCGCATGGGCATCGGCGAACGCGACGAGTTCTCCTTCAGCGCCTATTACCTGAACAACGAGAACGGCATGAACTACGGCATGCCCTGGATCCGCCCGACGGCCACGTCGCCGACCGCCGACATCACCTTGCTGCCCATCGACCCCAGCAACCACTACGGCATGGCCAGCGACAAGAACAAGGGCAGCGCCGGCTGGGCCGTGCTCAAGCACATCCATCGCTTCGACCAGAACACCGAGCTGGTGACCACCGTGCGCAAGGCCGACTACACCCGCGACCAACGCTCGGGCACGGTGCGCTTTGCTGGCGCCAGCCTGCAACCCGGCGGCAAGGCCGTCACACTGGAAACCTTTGGCCCCAACACCGTCTTGAGCCGCGGCACTCACCTCAAGACCCAGGACATGCAAACCCTGAGCGTGCAGAGCGATCTGGACAGCAAGTTCAAATGGCTGGGCCTGGAGCACAAGGTGCAAGCAGGTGCCGACGCTTCGGAAGAGAAGAAGCAGGTCTTTGCCGCGCGCAGCGCTGCGCAGGGCGGCGTCAATCTGAGCAAGCCCACCACCACCATCGGCCGCCCCAACGACGGCGCCTGGATCGATGAATCCCAGCGCGTCATGCGCAAGGCCAGTGAGTACACCTCGCGTGCCTACGGTGTGTACGCCCAGGACCTGCTGGCGCTGACCCCGCAATGGAAGCTCCTGACCGGCCTGCGCTACGACAAGGTGCGTGGCGACTACGAAACCTTCGCCATCCCCGGCCAGGCGGCCGGCCCGGAGACGGTGAGCAGCTACCGCATGAACATCAGCCAGTGGAGCAAGCGTGCGGCCGTGCTGTTCCAACCCACCGAGACCATGTCCTTCCACTTCGGCGGAGCCACCTCCTTCAACACCTCGGGTGACACCTACTCGCTGAGCGCACAGAACGCGAGCATCCCGCCGGAGAAGGCCGTCAACATCGAACTGGGTGCCAAGATCGAAACCAACGACGGCAAGCTCAGCCATCGCTTCGCCCTGTTCCGCAGCACCAAGACCCATGAGCGCAACACCGACCCGCTGACCAATCTGGTCACGCTGTCGGGCAAGCGCCATGCCTCAGGTTTTGAGTACGACGTGATGGGCCGCATCAACAACGATTGGGAGATCTTCGCGTCCTACACCTACATCCCGAACGCCAACATCGACATCGGCGCACCCGGCGCCGAAGGCCAGGGCACCCGTCCTTCGATGACGCCGCGCCACTCGGGCACCGTGTTCACGACCTACAAGATCACCCCTCAGATCCGTGTCGGCGGTGGTGTGACCGCACGCAGCGGCTACCAGCCCAACCGCAACCCGGGCTTCTATGTGCCGAAGTTCGCCACTTTGGGTCTGCTGGCTGAGTACGAGTTGCTCAAGGACAAACTGACGCTGCGCGCCAACGTCAACAATGTCACCGACAAGCTCTACGCCGAAACGGTTTACACCGGACACTATGTGCCGGGCAAGGGCCGCACGTTTGCCCTGACCGGCAGCTACAAGTTCTGACCCATGGTCAGTGTCTGATCTGACAGGCCCGGGTTCGCTCGGGCCTTTTCTTTTTCACCCCGATCACCATGCTGTTGAAAATCGCCGCGCTCCTCAGCCCTGCTGACTTGAAGCAGGCCCGCGATCTGCTGGACCAGGCCGACTGGCAAGACGGCCGCCTCACCGCCGGCGCGCAGGCCGCACAGGTCAAGAACAACCAGCAGCTGCCGGTCGGCAGCGAATCGGCGCGTGCGCTGCAAACCCTGCTGCTGAAGGCGCTGGAGGGCCACGCGACCTTCTTCTCTGCCGCCCTGCCCAAGCGCCTGCTGCCGCCCATGTTCAACCGCTATGCCGGCGAGGCCAACACCTACGGCAAACACATCGACCAGGCCATCCGCTATGTGCCCGGCACGGGCCAGCGGGTGCGCACCGACATCTCCTGCACGGTGTTCCTCAGCGAACCCGAGGAGTACGAGGGCGGCGAGCTGGTGATTGCCGACACCTACGGCGAACAGCGCGTCAAGCTGGCCGCGGGTGATGCCGTGCTCTACCCCGGCACCAGCGTGCACCGCGTCGAGCCGGTCACGCGCGGCGCCCGCCTGGCCAGCTTCTTTTGGATCGAGAGCATGGTGCGCAGCGACGAGCAGCGCCGCCTGCTGTTCGAGATGGACCAGGCCTTGATGCAGCTGCGCGGCGAGCATGGCGAGAGTGACGCCGCCGTCCAGCTGACTGGCACGTACCACAACCTCTTGCGCATGTGGGCCGACACATGAGGAGCGACGCCAAGCCGAAGCTCTCGCCGCTGCAAGAAATCCCGGCCGGCATCGCCAACCTCGCCGACTTCGAAGCCCATGGCCAGGCCGCCGTCGCGCCCGAGCATTGGGCCTATCTGAACGGCGGCGCCGGCGACGAGATCACGCTGCGCGGCAACCGCAGCGCCTGGGACGCCCTCCAGCTGCAGCCGCGCGTGCTGCGCGATCTGGCCGGTGGCCACACGCGCAGCGAGCTGCTGGGCCGCACGCTGGCCCACCCCATCCTGCTGGCCCCCATCGCCTACCAGCGCCTGGCCCATGCCGATGGCGAGCTGGCCAGCGCCTACGCCGCGGCCGCGCAGCAAGCGGGCATGGTGCTGAGCGCCCAGTCCAGCATGCCGATGGAGGCGATTGCCCAAGCCTTTCACGACGAACCGAGCAGCGGCCCGCTTTGGTTCCAGCTCTACTGGCGCGACGACCGCGACTTCATGCTGCAGCTGCTGCGCCGGGTCGAAGCGGCGGGCTTCCAGGCCCTGGTGCTGACCGTCGATGCGCCCGTGCATGGCGCACGCGACCGCGAGCGGCGTGCCGGCTTCGCGCTGCCGGCCGACATCCGAGCGGTCAATCTCGGCGGTATCAAGAAGCCCTTGAACCTGCAGCCGGGCCAGAGCGAGCTGTTCGACGGCCTGATGCCACGCGCCGCCACCTGGGCCGAGATCGACTGGCTGCGCGCGCACAGCCATCTGCCCCTGCTGCTCAAGGGCGCCAACCACCCCGAGGATGCGCGAGAAGCGGTGGCGCGCGGCGTGGCCGGCCTGATCGTCTCCAACCACGGCGGCCGCACGCTGGACACGCTGCCGCCCACCGCCGCGCTGCTGCCACGCGTGCGTGCGGCCGTTGGCCCTGAGCTGCCGCTGCTGGTCGACGGCGGCATCCGCCGCGGCAGCGATGTGCTGAAAGCACTGGCCCTGGGGGCGGATGCCGTGCTGCTAGGCCGGCCTTACATCCATGCCCTGGCCACCGCGGGCGCGCTCGGCGTGGCCCGCGCGCTGCGTTTGCTGCGCGATGAATTCGAGATCGCGATGGCCTTGTGCGGCTGCAAGACCCTCGATGACATCGGCCCTTCGCAGCTCTGGCGCGCCGATGCAGACGCCGGGTTTACGCGCAGTGGCGGGCCCTGAATGACGCAAGCCCGCGACACCGAGGGTAAACAAGCGTCTTTTCCGCGTGAGATCAGCACTTCTCCCCCTGGCAAAGCCTTCTCAATGCCATAGGTGCGCAGTACCATCATCCTTGCTCGGTGCTAGAGAGAAATGAAGGCTTATGCGGCCTTCACCCGGACCCGGCACATCAACAACTTTTGATGGAGAGAATTGAAATGGCAACTGCGAAGAAGGCCGCACCCGCAAAGAAGGCGGCTCCGGCAACCAAGGCCGCTCCGGCAAAGAAAGCAGCCGCGGCGCCCGCCGCCAAAAAGGCTGCTGCGCCGGCGAAGAAGGCAGCTCCTGCAAAGAAAGCTGCTCCGGCCAAGAAGGCGCCTGCTGCCAAGAAGGCAGCCGCGCCCGCCAAGAAGCGCACTCCGAATGCAGCCTTCATGAAAGCCCTGACCCCCAGCGCCGCCCTGGCCGCCATCGTCGGCGCAGCTCCGCTGCCGCGCACCGATGTGACCAAGAAGGTCTGGGAATACATCAAGGCCAACAAGCTGCAGGACGAAGTGCAGAAGCGCATCATCGTCGCCGATGCCAAGCTGAAGGAAATCTTCGGCAAGGCCAAGGCCGATATGTTCGAGATGACCAAGCTGATCAACAGCCACCTGAAGTGATGCGCCTGCGGTGGCGGCCGGCTCAAGCGGCCACCACCTCGATGCTGCAGACATGAACAAGCCCGGCATGCCGGGCTTTTTTTCGTCTGGCCGACCGAGGGGCGCTGGCGTCTGTGCGCCGAACGCTTGCTTCAGCGAGACAGGCGCGCTGCCGTGGCCTGCAAGGCCTCGCTCAGGCGCAGCACATCGATGGGCTTGACCCAGTAATCGCTGAAGCCAGCGGCACGCGCGGCCTCGACCTGGCTGGCATGGTCATCGGCCGACAGGGCCACGCAGGGCAGGGGCGCCAGGCGCTGGTCAGCCCGCAAGGCCTCGATCAGGCTCAGGCCGCTCATATCGGGCAGGTTCATGTCGATCAACAGCAGATCGGGCAAGGCCTCGGGTGCACGCTCGGCCAGCAGGGCCAGGGCTTGCTCACCGTCCTCGGCACAGTGCAGATTCCAACCAGGCAGGCGCCGGAACACCTCTTCCATCAGGACGATGTTGATGCGATCGTCCTCGACGTAAAGCACCTGGAGGCTGGCGGCTGGAGACATGGCAGGAAAGCTGGGAATGCAAGAAACAGCGTTGCGCCACGAACGATAGCAGCGAAACCGGCCCTGACCCGCCAGCGCCCTGCAGCCCGGTGAAAAAACCGGGGCCAGGGCAGCTCAACGTGGAGCGCAGCCCACAAGTGGCATGGATTCGTGAAATCCGCGGCAGCGGCACCCACCAGTCAAGGGGGTTCCCCGCCCGCTCGGGCAACCTAGGGTTACTACACTCTTGACAGTGAATCGCAGTCGCGACCTCCGCGGCATTTTTTCACGCTTGACCCCGGCCCAGCCCCGCTCAACGGACCTTTCTCCATGCCCTTGCTTGCCACGCTCGCTCTTGCTGCATCCGGCGCCACGCTGCCCCACTGCTCGTGGGATCGGCCCGGCGTGAACCCCTTCATGGGTGATGTGGTCGCGGCCGTGGACCGCTACCGGGACATCCCCGCCCCGGTGCGCGCCAAACTCAAGGCGCGCATGGCCCAGCGCGATTACGACGAGATCGTCAGCATCCAGCGCGACGAAATCAAGGGCAGCAAGGCCATCTACGGCAGCACCATCAGCGAGATGCACTTCGGCGCCAACAACGTCTGCAAGACGGTCAGCCGCGCCAAGTGGACGCAGAAGTACGAAGAACGTGGCCTGGTCTATTGCGAAGAGGGCCAGTGCATTCTGGTGCCCACGGTCTGCCGCAATGTCAGCCGCATCCAGCGCATGACACCGCGTGCCTCGGCGCCGGCGGCGGCCACCAATGTCGCCTCGGCCGCGCAGGAGATCGATGACCCGCAAAGCCAGTTGGAGATGGACCCGCCAGCGGCCGGTGCCCTCGGGGGCGGCGCGCCGGACAGCGGCCGCAACAGCTTTGCCCAGCTGGCCAGCGGCGCCAACACCGGCTTCGATGGCGGCAGTGGCGCCACGCCCGGTGCCCTGGTGCCCAGCAATCCGCCGACCTTCAGTGGCAACAACCCCGGCCCGTCGGTGGGAGGCTTCAACGTGCCCTCGCTGCCGCCCAGCATCGTGGTGACCACCCCAGCCGTGCCGGAGCCCGAAAGCTGGGCCCTGTTTGCCGGCGGACTGCTGGCCCTGGCCTTCCTGGCCAAGCGCCGCCAGCGCTGATCCTGAGTTCATCCGTCGGCGCCGCCGTCAGCCGGCAGCGCCAACACCACGCTCAGGCGCGCTTCTTGGGCAACAAGGCTTTCAGATAGCGCCCGGTGTGGCTGCCCTCGTGCGCAGCCAGTTCCTCGGGCGTGCCCGCCAGCAGCAGCTGCCCACCGCCGGAGCCGCCCTCGGGGCCCATGTCCACCAGCCAGTCGGCCGTCTTGATGACGTCGAGGTTGTGCTCGATGACGACGATGGTATTGCCCGCGTCGCGCAGCTGGTGCAGCACCTTGAGCAGCAACGCAATGTCGGCAAAGTGCAGGCCGGTGGTCGGCTCATCCAGGATGTAGAGCGTGCGGCCGGTGTCGCGCTTGCTCAGCTCCAGCGCCAGCTTGACCCGCTGCGCCTCGCCGCCCGAGAGCGTGGTGGCGCTCTGGCCCAGCTTGACGTAGCCCAGGCCCACATCGAGCAGGGTCTGCAGCTTGCGCGCCAGGGAGGGCACGGCGCTGAAGAAGGGATGGGCGTCCTCCACCGTCATGGCCAGCACTTCGGTGATGTTCTTGCCCTTGTAGAGCACATCCAGGGTTTCGCGGTTGTAGCGCTTGCCCTGGCAGGTGTCGCAAGGCACGTAGACGTCCGGCAGAAAGTGCATCTCGACCTTGAGCACGCCGTCGCCCTGGCAGGCCTCGCAGCGGCCGCCGGCCACATTGAAGCTGAAGCGGCCCGGGCCGTAACCGCGTTCCTTGGCGGTGTTCATCTCGGCGAAGAGCTCGCGGATGGGCGTGAACAAGCCGGTGTAGGTGGCCGGGTTGGAGCGCGGCGTGCGGCCGATCGGCGACTGGTCCACATTGATGACCTTGTCGAAGGCGTCGAGGCCCTCGATCTCGTCATGCGGCGCCGGGTCGGCATGGCTTTGGTACAGCTTCTTCGCCACGGCTGTGTACAGCGTGTCGTTGACCAAGGTGCTCTTGCCCGAGCCGGACACACCGGTCACGCAGGTCAAGAGGCCGACCGGGATCTCCACCGTCACACCCTTGAGGTTGTTGCCCCGCGCATTGACTATCTTGAGGCTCTTATGAACTGCCGTCGCCGGCACACGGTGGCGCTCGCGCGGCACTTCGATGCAGGCGGCGCCCGAGAGATAGCGCCCCGTCAGCGAGGCCGGATCGGCCGCCACCTGGTTGGGCGTGCCCTGGGACATGATGCGGCCGCCATGCACGCCGGCGCCGGGGCCCAGGTCCAGCACATAGTCGGCGGCGCGGATGGCGTCTTCGTCATGCTCGACCACGATCACCGTATTGCCCAGGTCGCGCAGGCGGCGCAGGGTGGCGATCAGGCGGTCGTTGTCGCGCTGGTGCAAGCCAATGCTGGGCTCGTCCAGCACATACATCACGCCGGTCAGGCCCGAGCCGATCTGGCTGGCCAGGCGGATGCGCTGGGCCTCGCCGCCCGAAAGCGTGTCGGCGCTGCGATCCAGGCTCAGGTAGTTGAGGCCCACATCGTTGAGGAAGCGCAGGCGCGAGCTGATCTCACGGATCACCTTGTCGCCGATCTCGGCCTTGGCGCCCTTGAGCTTGAGGCCTTCGAAGTAGTCCAGGCAGTCGCGCAGGGTGGAGTGCTCCACCTCGTAAATCGGTCGGCCCTTGGCACCGGGCGCGGCGTCGTGCGGCTGCAGCACCACATGGCGTGCCTCGCGGCGCAGGCGCGAGCCCTCGCAATGCGGGCAGCATTTGGGCGCCATGTAACGGGCCAGGTCCTCGCGCACCGCGCTGGAATCGGTCTCCTTGAAGCGGCGCTGCAGATTGGGCAGGATGCCTTCAAAGGGATGCGAGCGCTTGACCGAACGCTTCTTCGTGCCACCGGCGGCCGAGGCACTTTCGGCCTGGTAGACGAACTGGATCTCTTCCGTGCCCGAACCATGCAGCAGCACCTGACGCGCCGTCTCGGGCAGTTCCTCAAAGGGCAGGTCGATATCAAACTTGTAGTGCGCCGCCACCGCCTCCAGCATGGAGAAGGTGTAGGCATTGCGCCGGTCCCAGCCCTTGACGGCGCCGCTGGCCAGGCTCAGCGTCGGGAAGGCGACCACGCGCTCGGGGTCGAACACCGTCATCTGGCCCAGGCCCTCGCAAGACGGGCAGGCACCCACGGGCGAGTTGAAAGAGAACAGGCGCGGCTCCAGCTCGGGCAGGGAGTAGCTGCAGATCGGGCAGGCGAACTTGCTGGAGAAGATCTGCTCGGCACCGCTGTCCATGTTCACAACCAGGGCGCGGCCCTCGGCCAGGCGCAGGGCGGCCTCGAAGCTCTCGGCCAGGCGCTGGCGCAGCTGGTCGGCGTTGTCGGCGCGGATCTTGATGCGGTCGATCACCACATCGATGTCGTGCTTCTCGGCCTTCTTCAGCGCCGGGAAGTCGGGCGCGTCGACCGTCACACCGTCGACACGGAAGCGGATATAGCCCTGGGCCTGCATGGCCTCGAAGAGGTCGAGGAACTCGCCCTTGCGGTCGCGCACCACCGGTGCCAGCAGCATCAGCTTGCTGTCTTCCGGCATGGCCAGCACCGCGTCCACCATCTGGCCGATGCTTTGCGCTTCCAGCGGCAGATCATGGTCGGGGCAGAAGGGAGTGCCGGCGCGGGCGTAGAGCAGTCGCAGGTAATCGTGGATTTCGGTCACCGTGCCCACGGTCGAGCGCGGGTTGTGGCTGGTGGCCTTCTGTTCGATGGAGATCGCCGGCGACAGGCCTTCGATGACATCGACATCGGGCTTGTCCATCAGCTGCAGGAACTGCCGGGCATAGGCCGACAGGCTTTCCACATAGCGGCGCTGGCCTTCGGCGTACAGGGTGTCAAAAGCCAGGCTGGACTTGCCCGAGCCGCTCAAGCCGGTGATGACCACCAGCTTGTTGCGCGGCAGGTCGACATCGATGTTCTTGAGGTTGTGGGTGCGGGCGCCGCGCACGCGGATCAGCGGCCCGTCCAGCACGCCACCGGCCTCGGCAGCGGGGCGTAAGGTCTCGGCAGGGTCGTGTGCGTGGGTCATGGTGGGCGGCAATCAAATCGCAGTACGGGAAAACCCACCATCATAGGTCGGGCGGCCGCCCAGCGCCCCACCGCGGCCTGGGCGGGCCGCTCCAGGCCGGAAATCGCGCCAGAACGGCAGTTGTTCACGCCTAGGGTTAACCCCTTGTCGGCGCCGGCGGCGATTCAATCGCCTGCCGCCGCAGTTCGTCGCACAGGCATGGCTGCGCGACCTAGGGTTTTCGATACTGAGTCCATCGAAGCAGCACTGGGCCGCTTCGCCAACCGCAAGAAAGAAAGCAGGACTCATCATGAAGACCACCACCACCCTGATCCGCATCGCCAGCGCCGCCCTGGCCACCAGCCTGATGTTCGCCGCCACGGCAGCCTCTGCCGCCGACAGCAGCGCCACCAAGACCGAGCTGCCGCGCGTCGTCGTAACCGGTAAGTCCGCCGGCCCCGCCCCGGTCGTTCAGCAGCTGCCGCGCGTCGTGGTCTCGGGCCTGAGCGTCAACACCCAGATGCAGCAGCTGATGCTGGCTGCCGCCAAGAGCGATGCCAAGGCTGCACGTCGCAACGGCTGAGACGGGACCACGTGATGCAGAAGCGATGCCCCGCCAGAGGCAGCTGCCCCACCGACCGCTCTGAACCCTGCCGAGCCGAGCCATAGACGCATGGCCGGTGCTGCCGTCCCCCCTGAATGGACGTAGGCACCCCCGTGTTTCTCTGCCTCGGCTCGGCCATTTTGCGAGCCACATCTCCGACAATGCCGCCAACAATCGTTGGAGGTGCTGGAGTGACGGAAGAATCCCGCAAGCGCAGATCATGGCTTGACGGCTTCATGGCCTATGCCTTGCCCACCGGGCTGGCCGAGGCCCAGGTGCGTCACAACATCGTGGTGCTGGACCAGCTGCTCTACGCCTTGTGGAACCTGGGCGAGAACCTGGTGTTCGCCTGGACCCCGCTGCCGCAGGGCCTGAACCTGCTGGTCGCCCCCCATCCCTTGCTGACCGAGTTCACCCAGGCACCGGGCCTGGCGCCCGAGGAAGTGCGCCGCCGCGCCCAACTGCTCGATGAGCTACTGGCCCACCAAAGCCATCTCAGTGCCGATCAGTTCGAGCGCACCGCGGCCGAGCTGGGCCTGCGCCCGCACACCATCCAGCTGCCCTTCGCGCCCGACGCCGGCCTGGGCCTGGACCTGGTGGCCGCCATCATTGCGCGCTACGGCATCCGCCTGGTGGAAGACCGGGCGGTGATCCTGTTCGACGCGGTGGGCTTCTCCCTGCTCAGCCCGCTGCAGCAGGTGGTGCAGCTGAACAGCCTGTCCTGCTCCGTCAATGCCGCTTATGCCAAGCTGCTGGATCGCGAGATCAACATCAATTTCGCCCGCACCACCACCGGCGATGGCTTCTACATCTGGAACCGCATGCGCGGCATCGAGGCCAATGTCGAGCTCTACCAGCTGCTGCAGTTCATCCTGGCCGACAACGCCCTGGCCCGCGAACGCGCCAGCCAGCCCAACTCGGTGCCCCTGCTGCGCGCAGCCTTCCATGTCGGCTCGCACTACGAGTTCTACCAATCCGAGGGCCTGAACCCGACCTCCTTCAGCTACTTGGTCGGCCAGGTCACGATCGAGCTGGCGCGCATGATCGAACGCGCCCTGCCGGGCCAGATCCTGCTGGGCAAGTTCAACACCTTGATGCGCGACGAGCACAGCGGCGAGGTGCAGCGCATGGCCAGCATCGATTTTGTCGAGCGCACCCGCCGCCCGCTCAAGGCCTTGAACGGCCTGAGCCTGGCCGGCGCAGAGATCGACGAGATCGCCTGCTACCTGACCGGCCGCCCGAACGGTCAGGGCGAGTTCGGCATCAGCGAGTTCGAGATCCTCGACAAGCACGGCCGCGCCCACCGCGTCTACAACGCCAAGATCAACATCCACCGGCGTGCCGGGGAGCCGATCTACCTGGGTCTGCGCGAAGAAGACCTGCCCGCTTTCCCTGCACCTGTTACGGTTTGTTAACTGCGAACCATCCCCAAGCGGTAGGATGGCCGGACAACGCGAAGTCGCAAAGCGCCCAGGCCATGCCCGACCCTCACGATCGCGCCCCAGTGCCACAAGCCGTCGGGCAGCGACGCCATCTCACCATCCTGTTTTCAGACCTGTCGGAATCCACCCGGCTGTCCGATGCCATGGAGGCGGAGCATTACGCCGCCATGCTGGCCGAGGTGCGCGGCCTCTACCAAAACCTGATCGCCAAACACGGCGGCACGGTGGTGCGCATCCAGGGTGATGGCGTGCTGGCCATCTTCGGCCACCCGCAAGCCCGTGAGGACGACGGCCGCCGCGCCACCGAGGCTGCGCTGGAGCTGCACCAGGCCGTGCGGCGCATGAAGCCACAGACCGCCGCGGCCGCCTGGCCGGCCGGCCAGGGCCTGAGCCTGCACACCGGCATCCATGCCGGCATGGTGCTGATCGAAGAGGGCGACGCCATGCGCGGCCGCTTCGAGCTGCTCGGCAACACACCCAATGTCGCGGCTCGCCTGGCCGCCGAAGCCTGTGCCGACGAGATCCTGGTCAGCGCCGAGACCCTGGGCCCGCTGCACCCCTTCTTCCAGACCAGCGAACGCCGGATGGTCCCGCTCAAGGGCCGGCAAACGCCGCTGGCGGTCTACAGCATCCTGGGCCAGGTCAGCATCGGCCGGCGCTTTGAGGCCAGCAAGCGCCGCGGCCTGGCGCCTTTTGTCGGCCGCGTCGCCGAGCTGGCCCTGATGGAGCAGCGCCTCGATCAGGCCTGCGCCGGCCAGCCGCAGTGGCTGAGCCTGCGCGCCAGCGCCGGCGTGGGCAAGACCCGGCTGACCGAAGAGTTCCTGCGCCGCGCCGCCGACCGCGACTGCCGCGTGCTGCGCGGCTATTGCGAAAGCTACCTCAGTGCCGAACCCCTGCAGCCCTATCTGCAGATGCTGCGCACCCTGCAGCGCCAGGGCTCGGCCGAGGCCGATGCGGTGCTGCGCGGCCCGGCCAAGGCGCGGCAGGAGGCCGTGCTGCAGCTGCTGCTGCAACTGGCCGGCCAGGGGCCGCTGCTGCTGCTGATCGACGATCTGCAATGGGCCGATGACGCCAGCCTGGCCTTGCTGCACCGCCTGCGCGCCGAGGCCGAGCGCCGGGCCCTGCCCTTGATGCTGCTGAGCGCCACCCGGCCTGCGGTGGTGACCGAGACCCCGGCCCTGCTGCTGCCCATCCACCACGGCCACGAGGCCGACGAGGCCCTGCACCACCACGAGCTGCTGCCGCTCAGCGAAGAGGAGGCACGCCAGGCCATCGTCCAGCTGCTGCCGGGCACCGATCCCTTCATCAGCGCCGAGGTGCAGCGCCATGCCGGCGGCAACCCGCTGTTCATTGAAGAGCTCTGCCACGCCTTGGCCCACCAGCGCGGCAGTGGTGGGCTGCGTGCCGCCGAGGAGGCGCCGCCCGCCCTGAACCCGGCCAGCGGCGGCCATGCCTGGCTGGCCGCGCTGATCGAGTCGCGGGTGGCGCGCCTGCCGCCTGCCCAGGCCCAGCTGCTGCGCGTGGCCGCGGTGATCGGCGCGGTCATCCCGACCTGGCTGTTCGAGCGCATCAGCGGCTGTTGCGAGAAGGACCCGGTGGTGCTGGAGCTGTCCGAGCTGGACTTCATCTTCCCGGCCGGGCAGCCGGGCCTGCTGCGGTTCAAGCACGGCATCACCCGCGATGTCATCTACGAAAGCACCGGCCTGCACGAACGCCAGGCCCTGCACCGCCACATCACCGCCGAGCTGCGCGCCCAGCTGGCCCTGGGTGGCCAGGAGCCCGCACACGAGCTGCTGGCCTACCACGGCGGCGCCGCCGGTCAATGGCAGGAAGCCGCCCACCATGCCGAGCAGGCTGGTGACCAGGCCCTGGCCAGCTCGGCCCTGGACCGCGCCAAGAAGCAGTACCGCGCGGCCCTGGCCGCCCTCGAGCATCTGCCGCCCAGCGAAGAGGTGCACCGGCGCTGGATCGCCATCGCCCACCGCTTCGGCATGGCCTGCGTGTTCGACGCCTCGCGCGCCGATTTGCGCGTGCTGCAGCATGCCACCGGCCTGGCCGCCCTCAGCGGCGACGCCACGGCCATGGCACGCGCCCAGTACTGGCTCGGCTATGTGCGCTACGCACTGGGCGAGGCCCGGGCCGGTCTGCAGCTGTGCCTGCGCAGCCAGGAACAAGCCCTGATCGCCCAGGACCAGACCCTGCTCGCCCAGATGCCCGGCACCCTGGGCCAGATCCGCGCCGCCACCGCCGAGTACACGCCCGCCCTGCAGCTGCTCGACCAGGCCATCGCCCAGCTGCGCCCGCAAGCCGGCGCCTCATCCTCCAGTGCACGCCGCCCACCGATTGGCCTGGCGTATTCCCTGGCCTGCCGGGCCTATGTGCTGGGCGACCAAGGCCATTTCGGTGCGGCCGATGCCGCGTTTGAAGAAGCGCTGAGCCTGGTCCAAGGCAGCAACCATGCCGTCGAAGCCTCCATCCAGGGCTGGCGCGCGGCCGTGCTGCTCTGGCAGGGGCGCTGGGCCGAGGCGCAGGTCTGCGCGGCCGAGACCCACCGCGTTGGCGCCCAGGTGCGCAGTCTCTTCACCTTTGCCATGGGCCATGCGGCCGGGGCCTACGGCGCCTGGATGGGCGGCGGCTGCCCGCTGGCGCGCCAGGCCCTGGAAGAAGCCGTGGCCTGGCTGGCCCCGCGCGGCGGTGGCCTGTTCAGCTCACTCAACCATGGCTGGCTGGCCGAAATCCTGGTGCAGCAAGGCGAGGCGGATCGGGCCCGCAAGCACATGGCCCTGGCCCTGCGCCGCGCCCGGCAAAGCGACTGGATCGGCGTCGCCATGGCCTACCGCGCCGCCGCCCGCCTGGCGCAAAGCCAGGGGCAGCCCGAGCGGGTGATGCGTTACCTGGCCGCCGCCCAGGCCGTGGCGCAGCGCCGCGGCTCCATGCACGAACGCGCCGTCACCGAACTCTGCGCCGCCGAGCTGGCCCTGCAGCGCGGGGAAACTGGGCCGGCCCGAGGTCTGCTGGACGAGGCGGAGGCCGCCTTCTTCGCCATGGGCATGGATTGGCATTTGGCGAAGGCGCGGGGCTTGCGGCAGCTGCTCTGATCGAACTGCTGTAGCGGGCCGAACTCGGGCCGCGCATCGGTCAGATGCGGCCGACCGCTCTGGCATAGGCATGACGCGTGATTTGCAGCGAACGCAGATCGCCCCGGCGGGGAAAAGTGCCTAACTCTCAAGTCGTGCGGCCCATACAGTCCGCCGTGCAGCCCCCCCCTGGCTCATTTCAAAAGGCTCACGCCGTAAAGATCAGGCTATCCCTCATGCGAATCCAAAGCATCTTCAAATCCATCACCACTGCATCATTGCTCTTCGCAATCACGCAAGCTTGGTCCACCCCAGCGGCCACTTGTCAGCCCATCAAATCGGGCGCCATCCACCATGTCATCATCAAAGCTGAAACTACAGCCACAAACTGTTTTGAAGTAATTTTCAAGACACCACCGAAGACCATCAATTACGTCATCCTGAATTTTCTAACTCAGTCGCCACCGCCAGGCTTAAGACTTCAAATTCTAAGAAAAACCAAACCCGGGGTTCTCGAGATAGAACATGAAATGCTGACCGACAGCGACGGGAATACCGCCTCCAATACCATCAGAGGAGCGAAAAGTACATTCTTTGCTATCCAGCCGATTAAAGCAAATGGATCATACTACAAAGCTAACATAAGTGCAGAAACTTTGGAAGGAAAAACGGCTGTTGCTGTGACCATTGAGGAGATCTTGAAATGAAACTAAAAAGCCACCTACAACGTTTCATTGTTGGGATGTCATTTATCTAACTCACCATAAATAGTGCATCAGCAAATTCCGCCGACTGTATTGATGTGCAAAATGGCTCCATCAAGGAAGTTCAAATAAAACCGCAGAATGGATTTCTAAATTGCTTTTACGTCGACATCCCTTCGAATGCTTCCGCCCGCCATGTGGTGGCACAGTCCTACAATTTATCGGCGTTCAATCTTCGCGAACTGACAATGAGTGCTGACGGGCAGCTCGTTCCAGTCAAGGAGAATTGGTCCGATGCGAGCGCGATAGTCGTCAGTGAAGTAGTTAACAGTGGGAGAGTCTTCTTTTCAGTCAGGCCCTCGAACAATGATCGCTTATCGAAGAATGTTTCCGTCATTGCCGGCATACATGAAGGCCTTCAAGTCATCCACTTTGGAATCGAGGACGTCGTTGGCAGCAATGTACCGCCCCCAAAGGAATGTACCAACCCACGCAAACAGTGCGATAGGTTATCGCCATTGCCCAAGCTTGACAGGTCGCCCTTGGTCAATTGCTCTGCTTCCACTGCCCCACCGAGCGACAAGAATCCAAATTTTGACATAAATGCACACTTGGATAAATTCAAAACTGGTAGGCTGGCAATTGATCGCCTTCCACCTTCACTCCGGGAGTCGACTAGAGCCATGATTATGACGAAACTCTTCGCTCCGGGTCAAAAATACGACCTAAAAAAGAATAACAATCCGAGCATGTTGTCCGGAGAACAGTTCGGGAACTGGTTCTTCGGGGCAGCTGCGGCTCAAATCGGCTACACACAATCACAAGCGGTAAAAGCTGGAGCCGTAGTTCAGCAATACCAAAATTACACCAATCCAAATCACCCAGCTCATAACGACGCCATAGCGATGACCGGCGGAATTCTGTACGCAGCAAGAACTGGCTTGGGCGACAACCCCGGAGATGCTGATCGAATAAAAGGCGGGCACGATTACGCCACGACCGTTTACGAAGCCGACCCAAATCGCAAGGCCGTATCCAACTCATGCGACAAAGCCCCACCCATTTCAGGCGGACCAGGAGACGTGGGGGGGGCCAGTTCCGTTGGCACAAGTTCCAGTTGGCAAGGAGGCTCTGTTTCTCCAGCGCCCGGGTGCTATGGCAAGTGCGGTTCAAGCTCCTATCTGAACGTAGGGCCGACCATACCCAAAATACAAAGTAGCAATTGACCAATCAGCCCGTGCTCGTCCAGAGCTGAGGATTTACGCGGCAGTGCGAAGGTGTTGGCATGACTTATCCGCAAGTCATGCCGGCGCCGCCGGTCATCAGACTTGACGCCCCCGCAGCTGCCAAGCTCATTTCTCCCACCTCACCGCAACTGCACCGCCAACACCGTCGGTGACGGCGTCGCCCGCAGCACGCCGGCTTCCAGCAGGCCGGCGGCCACGCCCAGCATCACGCCCACGGCCATGGCGTAGCCGGGGCAGGCGTGCAGGGGCGCGGGGTCGATGGCGTCATAGCGGTCGCCGCCGAACATGATGGTGTGATCGCCGGGGTTCTGGGCGGCGCAGGAGACGATGCCGACGATGATCTTGTCGCCCTCCTGCACCTCAACACCGCGCAGACGGTGCGTCACGCGGGCGCGGCGCCAGACGGCGGCCGGCACCGGCTGGCGCATCATGGTGGCGAGCAGGGTGGGCCGCAGATTGGCCACGGCGCGGGCGTAGGCCTGATCGGCGGCCGCTGGCGCGCCGCCCAGCCAATCCTGCTGCAGATCCCAGAGTTTTTTGGTGACCACCCAGGCGGCCAGGCTGGAGACCTGGTTGCCATGCACGGTGGGCGGGAAGCCGAGCATGATGCCGGCCAGGGTGCGCGGGATGATGTCGGGGTCCAGCTTGGCGGCTTCGCTCAGCGAGTCCTTGATGGCCTGGCTGATGGCCGGCAGAGTGGGGTTGGTCTCCAGCCATTCGCGCACGGCGCGCTGCAGACCCTGGCCCTTGGCGCTGGCCACCTGCTCAACCACCGGGCCGGGCTGCGGGCCGAAGACGTAGCGCGACACGGCGAAGAAGTCGCGCGGGCAGCGCGGCGCGCTGTTGGCCGCACCGGGCACATAGCCGGTGCCCAGCATCTGCTGATCGTTGGGCAGGCCGAACCAGACGGTGCAGAGCTTGTCCAGCACCACTTCGGAGAGCTTCTCGATGTCCAGCAAGGCTTCGCGCTGGCCCAGCTTCTGGTTGCCTTCTTTCAGCGCCGCCAGGTAGGCGCGCGCCACGCGGTAGCTGGCGGCAAAGGCCTCGGGCTCGCTGATGCTTTCGATGGCCGTGTTGATGGCCGGCGCCTGCTCGCGGTGGCCGCTGTCCTCGTCCATGCCGAGGTAGCCCAGACCGATGGAGCGCTGCATGCGCTCGCCGTAGCCTCGCACCGAGTAGCGTTGCTGCGTGTCGCGGAAGACTTCGAGCACGGCCGCGGCCTCCCCGACCAGCACGCCGTAGGCCGTGCGCAGCACGCCACCGGGTTGGGCGCGCACATAGGCCCAGGCAGCATCGCGGCTGCTGGAATCTTCCAACCATTGCTGCCAGGCGGCAGCGTTGTCCAGGGCTGGCGCACGCTGCGGCGCCGGCGCGGCGGCCGGCAAGGGCTGCTCGACCAGGGCCGGCAGATGACGCAAGGCGGGCAGGGAGGGCACGAAGAAATAGGCGCCCCATTGCAGCTCGACAAAAGGCTGGTCGCCCAGGTCCAGGTGGACGCTGCGCGGGCCGGCTTCGATCTGCTCCTCAAAGCGGTAGACGCGCGGCTTGCCCTGGGTGGCCACGGCCAGGAAGGGGTCGGCCTGCTCGGCCAGGCCGCCGCTGGCATTGCCGCCGGCGATCCAGCGCTGCAGGGTTTCGAACTGCTCGGCCAGATGGGCGTTGTAGGCCATGAAGATCAGACCGCGGTCCTGGTCCTTCTCATCGTCCTCGCGGGCCGGCTGCGCCAGGCTGCCGGTATAGGCCGGGCCGTAGGACATGCCCCGGCGCAGCACGCGCGGCACCGCCCCCTCACGCGGGTTGACGCGGCGGATGTGGGCGTGGAAGGGGCAGGCACTGCCCGCTGAATCCTGCTGGTAGGTGAAGGCATTGCTGGGGCCGCTGCCGGGCGCGGCCAGGGGCTCGCCATCCAGGCTGCGGCCCATCATCTTGGCCAACACGCGCTGCGGGTCCAGGGCGTGGATCTGGGCCTGCTCCTGCACGCGGCGCTGCAGGCGGCCGACATGCTGGCGCAGCTTGCGAACGACCAGGAAGCTGCCCAGGTCGAGCAGGGCATCGGCCTTCTCGGGCACGGCATGGCGGTCGCGCGAGGTTGGGAAGCCCAGCACCACCTCGCCGCGCGGCACCGCGTCGGACCAGGGCTTGCCCGGGGCCGTGGGCGGGTTGGCCAGCGGGCCGCCGGCGCGCTGCGGGTCCACCTGGGGTTGGCTGATGCCGTCGATGAAGCCGAAGTTCTCGCGCGTGGCGCCGCTGCTCGGGTCGATATTGCGGCGCATGTCCTGCACGGCCAGCACCTGCAGGCCGCTGTCGCGCTCCAGGCTGGCGATTTCGGCATCCACCGTGGCTGCGTTCACACCGGCACCGAAGCGCAGCTGCACCACCAGGTGCACGGCATTGAGGTCCACACGCGCCGCCGGGCTGCTGCGCTCGGCCGCGCCGCGCGGCCAGTTGCGCTCGGGCAACTTCCAGTAACGCGGGTGGTTGTGGCGCAGATCGCCGAGCACGCCGGCACGCGCCTCCATGCCCTCTTGGAAGGCCTGCGGAAAGCGCGCCAAGCGCGAGGCCGGCACGCCCAGGGCACGCAGGCCGGCCAGGCTCAGGGCGACATTGCGGTAGAAGCCATCGGTCGGGGCGTCACCGAGCAGGGTCTGGGCCTCGCTGCTGGGCTTGAACTGCTGGCTGAGCCAGGCCACGGCCTGGCTGCGATTGGCCACGCGCAGCAGCACCAGGGCGCCGCCGACCAGATCGGGGTAGGCGCTGAGCATGCCGCCCTGGATGTCGGCATCACGGTAGGCCAGGGCGCGCGGCTTGACCTCGGGCTGGGGCGGCACGGTCTCGAACCAGGCCAGCATCTTGTAATGCGTGGCACGCAGGGCATAGCCGGCGGCCAGCAGAGGGTTGGCCTGCGCCTGCTCGGGCGTGGGCGGCAGCAGGGGGAAGCGCTTGAGGGTGTCCAGGCCGCGCAGTTCGAACAGCACATCGCGGGTGGCACGCAGCAGGCAATAGCCATCCGGCGCGCTGGGCAGGAAGTAGCGCTCCAGCGAATACAGCGCCGCCAGCGCCGGCAGGCCGCGCACCGCCATGTCGAAGGCCGCACGCGGCTCGCTGGGCAGGGGCTTGCTCTCGCCTGGCAGCGGCCGGCGCAGCCGGGTCACGGCCAGATCGCCACCCTCGGGATGCAGGCGGCTTTGGCGCTCCAGCTCGGCCAGGTAGTCGTGGTCGCCGCAGCTGCGGCCCGATTCCAGGTAGAGGAAATCGGCCGAGAACTCGTTGGCGCGCACCCACTCGATATAGCGCTCGAACGAAGTCTCGCGCGAGAGGCGGTAGCCCTCGCAGTGGCAGAGCATCAGGTCCAGCATGCTGCCCAAGTCATCCCAGATGACGCGCATATACGGCTCCCAGCCGCCGTCGAAACAGACATTGAGCAGGAATTTGTGCGGCGTGCCCTCGGCATCGATGCCCGGGCGCGGCTCGACGATGGCCCAGCGGAAGGAATGGACGATGCGGAAGCGGCTGACCACGTCGGTGAACAGCTCGGGCGTCTCGCTCGATTCGCGCGCCGACTGGCGCAAGGCGTTCAGCGTCTTGAGCACACGGCGCAGGCGCTCTAGGTGGGTGATGGTCTCGAAGGCGTTGACGAAACCGGGCTTGATGGGCGTGAGCAGGCACAGATCGGTGATGCCCTGCAACTGGGTGTCTTGGCGGCTGGCTGGCATATTGGAAAGCTCCCTCGGTGAATATGTCGCGAGGCACAGCGTCCCCGCAGCACACGACGGCGTGATGACAGCCACGGCCGAGGTGCGCCGCCGACCATAGTGGCTGGCCGCCGTTCTGTCCTCGGGATTTCTAGGGATTCGCGGCCGGCTGAGGTGGGTTCAAGCCCGCTTTTCGTCGCCCTGGATGGCGATTCGCGCGCTCCGGCCTGCAGCTCGTCGCCCGAGCCTGGAAAGGCCCGGCGAGATTGCCGACACTTCAACCATCGATACACAGCGCCCCCAAGCTGCCACTGCGTGTCAGCCCCCCCCGAGGGGGCGGTCAAGCAAGTTCGGGAGCGGCCCTTCACGTGCTTGAGAGGACCCACCCTCACCAAGGAGATCTGCATCATGGACACCCGCAACACCAGCCTTCTGACCACCTTGTTGACCGCCCTGGGCGCCGTCGCCGCCTCCGCGGTGCTGGCCCTGAGCCAGGCCGAACCGGCCGCGCAGCAAGAGCAAGGTCAGCCGTCGCTGCGTGTCAGCGGCAGCGTCGAGCTCAGCCAGAGCCTGCTGCCCGTGACCAAGAGCTGATCTCAGCGAAACAGCTGCGGGTGCTGACGCGCGTACCAGCCCTCGGCCTGCTCATGCGGCAGGTTGAGGAAATCGCGGTAGCCCGGCACCCAGCGATAGGCCAGACCGACCAGGAACAGGCCCAGGCCGAACAGCAGGTAGATCCAGTCCACGCCCAGGCGCAGCAAGCCCAGGCCGGCAAGACCTGGCCCCAGCACCCCAGCGATGTGCATGACCATGAGATTCACCGCCATCAGCCGTGATCGATACGCCTGTGGAATGGCCAACATGCGGTGGGTGTGACCCACCAACTGCACGGTAGAAATGCAGGCCCCAAGCACGGCAAAGCAGAGCACGATCACCAGCCCCTGGTGGCTCACTCCAATGACGGCCATGCACAAGCCCTCGACCAAGATGGCCGTTAGGCTGGCCCTGAAACGACCCATGCGCTCAGCCAGCCAAACCGCCCCACCAAGCGAGCCCAACAACATGCCGGCCGACAGGCCCGCCTCGCAGGCGCCCAGCCAGGCCCCGGACAAGCCCAGGGACTGCACCTTCAAAGGCACCAGCATGCCGATGGCCGGGCCGAAGAACACCATCACCAGAAACGACACGGTGGTCCAGCCGCGCTCCAGCGGCATCTTCCATTTGGCCGCCAGGCCGGCGCGCAGCTCGCGCAGCCAGTGGCGGGCGTGCGCTTGAGGGCGCAGGGCCGGTGTCTGCACGCGCCAGGCCAGGGCCGCAGCCAGCGCCAGCAGCACGGCGTGCAACCACAGTGCTGCCGCCGTGCCGGCCAGGGCCAACACCGCGCCACCAAGGGCCGGGCCCAGCAAGCGGCCGATCGCCTGCGCGCTCTTCTGCAGGCCCAGGCCTTCGGTCAGCTGGCTGGGCGGCAGCAGCTCCGCAACGATGCTGAAGGAGGCCGGCATGATGGCCGCCATCGCCACCACCGACAGCAATTCCAGCGCCATGACCCAGTGCAGCCGATAGAACCCGGCTTGGGCCAGCGAGGCCAGCAGCAGGGCTTCGAGCGCCATCAAGGCAAGGCCTGCCGAGATCAGGAGCTTTTTGTCCAGCCGGTCGCCCAGCGGTGACAGCAAAGGCAGGGCCAGGCAAGAGCCCAACGCCAGGCCGCCGGCAAACAGGGCCAGGTGCGCGGCACCGCCCTCATGCGCCACCCACCAGGGTGTGGCCACGCGCCCGACCATCAGCGACAACAACATCAGGGAGTCGCTGATCAGCAAGAGGCGGAAGGGCCCGCTGAAGGCAGCCAGGCGTCGGGCGGTCGCTTGTAACATCGCGCCAGTTTGACACGCGGGGCCGGCGCGGCCGTGACCCCGAGGCCGCCAACTTGGACCACGCCACGCCATGCCCCAACGCCCGATTCACACGGATTCGCACCGCCGCGCTTTCTTCGCCGCCACGGGCGGCATGGCCCTGGCGCTGGCCGCCCTGCTGGCGGGCTGCGGCGGCGGTGGCGGCGGCGGTGACAGCCCGCCTACCCCAGTGCAGCCGGTGCCGCCGGTGGCCGAGGTGCCGCCGCTGAGCAGCCAGTGCCAGAGCAACTCGGTCGCCCGCCTGGCCCAGCCGGCCACGCTGCAGGCCGGGCGCAACCAGGAGCTGAGCCTCCTGGCCTGCCCCGGCCACCGCCTGAGCCAGCTGCGCTGGGAACAAAAGGAGGGCGCGGCCCTGGCCACCCTGTCCGCGCGCTCGCAGGCGCTAACGCTCGAACCCGGCGCCGCCGGCAGCCACCGTTTCGATCTCAGCTACCAGGATGAGCTGGGCCGCAGCCACAGCGCCAGCCTGCCGCTGACCGTGGCGGCCGACGCCAACCCGGCGGCCTTGCGCGCGGTGCTGCGCGGCGAGCCCAGCGTTTACGCCGGCGGCAAGTTCTCGCTGCGCGCCTGGCTGCCCGGCTTGAGTGAAACAGAGCTGGCCGCCGCCAGCTGGCGCTGGGAACAGCTGGAAGGGCCGACACTGAACCTCAGCGGCGCCAGCGGCGCGCGCTTGGTGGCCTCGGCGCCAGCCGCCGGCAGCGACACGCTGCTGCGCCTGCGCGCCAGTGCCGATCTCGGCGACGGCCGCAGCGCCAGCGGCGAGTTCAGCCTGCTGGTGCAGGCCCTGCCACCGCTGCCGGCCAACCCCCTGTTCGGCAGCGACGAGACCCCCAGCCGCGTCTACCCCTACAAAGCCAGCAGCCCCCGGGCCGCTGCCTTGAGCGAGTGCATCTACCACCCGGGCCTCAGCTCCAGCAACCCCAACAACCTCTGCACCCTGAGCAAGCTGCCCCTGCTGGGCAGTGCCAGCAGCAACGGCACGCCGACCGTGGACGAGATCATGGACCGCGTGCTGGTCTCCAACGACTGGATGGGTGCCAACTTCGAGCGCTTTCTGCGCGAGCAGGATGTGCATGGCGATTTCCGCCGCATGCTGGCCTCGGTGACGGCCGTGGTGATCGGCGGCCGGGTCCGCCCGGCGTTCTACTGGAGTGCCACCGGCGCCATCTACCTGGACGCCGCCAACCTCTGGCTGACACCCGAGCAGCGCGACACGGTCAGCGAGACACCGGACCCGCGCAGCGACAACGGTGTCTTGCTCAACTACGCCAGCCCCTGGCGTTATGTGAAGGACAACCGCCACGCCATCACCAGCTTGGCCGTGGCCAAGCGCGCCTCACGCAGCCTGGAGGATGTGCAGAACGCGCTCGGCTCGCTGCTGTACCACGAGCTCAGCCATGCCGGCGATTTCCTGCCGCCGCGCGTGCATGCCAGCCTGCTGGGCAGCAGCAGCCGGGTCTACGAAGCCATCCCGGCGCTGACTGCCTCGGAGCAGTTGAACCAGCGCTACCCCTTCTTCTCGCTGGAGATGCGCGGCCTGGCGCGCGTGCTGTCCTACGGCGATGCGCCCACCGCCACCCAGATCGCCTACCAGCCGCTCGACGTGGTGCGCTTCTTCAGCCAGGACCGGGTCAATGACGACTACAGCTACTCCGTGGCCAGCGGCGCCAGCTTCTCACGCGAGGACACGGCCATGCTGATCGAGGAAGCGCTGATGCAGCGGCGCTTCAACGTTTGGCGCGATTTCGCCATCACGGACAAACTGCAATCCGGCGCAAACAGTGCTGATTTGACCGTCGCCTGGGGCCAGCGTGGCCGCATCGGTGAGGCGGCCATCCGACCACGGCTCAAGCTGGTGCTGGCCGAGATCATGCCCTGGCTGCCGGCCGATTTCGCCGATGGCCTGGGCGCACCGCTGGCCCTGCGCACCGGCAGCAGCTGGGGTGCCAACCTCGACCAGGCCGCCCTGCAGGCCGGCAAGATCAAGCCGCTGAGCGCCCAGCAGCGTTACAACGAGCAGGAGCAGACCACACGCGCCCTGCTGCGCGGCCATCGCTGACGCCCCATCTCATCAGAAGGTGTAGCCCAGGCCGACCAGCACGGTCGGTGCGCCTTTGCGCTCGACCAACGGGCTCTTGGCCGCATCGGCGAGCACGCGGTGGTAGCTGGCATTGGCCATCAGGCTCATGGAATCGCTGAGCTTGTAGCGGGCCGAAAGGCCGAGGTCGGCGCCGTAGAGGCCGGCCTTGGGGTGGAACTCCTTGAACGAGGTGGCTGCCGCCTGGGCGGCGCTCACGCCGTAGTAGGACTGCAGATAGCGCTTGTCGGCAAAACCGAGCGACACCTCGGCGCCCAGCTCCAGCGGGCCGCTGGCCAGCAAGGGCAGGCTGCTGCCAATGCTGGCCAGGGTGCCGCCATGGCCTTGCTTGCCCAGCGCCGTCTTGAGCTCGAAGTTCAAAGGCAGGCCCAGGCCGCTCCAGCTGCCAGCCACGCCCAGCTCGCCACTGGCCTTGATCTTGCCCATGCCGCGCAGGCGGTCACTGCCGCTCTGGCCCAGAAAGCCCTTGACCTTGTGGTCCTCACGGCCGGCGTCGACACCCAGGGTCAGCGCAAATTGAAAGTCAGGCTTCTCCACCGCCCAGTAGCGCAGGCCACCGAGGGTGGAGGCTTCGAAGGCGCCCTTGCGATAGCGCAGATCGGGCAGCAGCACGGCATGGCTGCGGCTTTCCTTGGCGCCGACGTACGTGGGGCTGTAGACGGCGCCGATGCCGATCAGGCCATGCAAGCCCTCGCTGGGCGACGACGACTCGGCGGCCTGCGCGCCGAGGCCGGACAAGGCCAGCACGGCGAGGGCCAGCGTGGCCTTGAGGTTGAGATGATGGTTCTTGACTGGGTTCATGGTGGGCGGAAGCTTCGCTCGGGTTGATCGGTGCCGGACCGCTGCCCCATTGGGGCTGGCCGACCGGCAGGGCGCACTGTGCGTACTTGTCGCCGTCACCGCCACCGAACTCGGCGAAGCGCAGGCCCACGCACCGCGACGGCGCAGACCTCGGGCTGAGCAGCCAAATCACCCATGACCACCGGCACAGGTCCGCGTCAGGCATGCCTGGTCGCGGACGCAAGCCCCCGTTCTCAGCCGATTAAAGTTTTGTACTACACAATAAACTCCTGTAAATTCCATATCAAAAGATAGTCAGTATTTATTAAACATGCGAACCAGCAAAACCCAGCAAGACAAAACCCGGCGCCTGCTGCTGCGCGTGGCCGTGGACCTGATGAGTCGCCAGGGCTTTGATGGCACGACCATGAAAGAGATCGCCCGTGCCGCCGAGCTCGGTGACGCCACCATCTACAAGTACTTCCCCAGCAAAGAAAAGCTGGTGCTGGCGTACTTCGAACAGCAGGCAGGCGACGCGATTGCCCTGATGCAGAAGACCCGGGGACAGCAGGACTTCAGCCTGCAGGAGCGCCTGCAGCTGCTGCTGGACAGCCTGTTGGAGCTGTTGCTGGCCGACCGCGAGTTCGTCGCCATCGCTCACCGCCTGATCCAGGGCGCGCCGCTGTTGCTGCTCAGCCAGGACTTGCCCGGCAAGGCCAAGCTTCGCCAGGCCTTTGTGGAGATGCTGGAGCAGGCGGAGGTCTCCGCTGAGATCGCGCCCTGCGGCTTCAAGAACAGCCTGGCTGGCTTGATGGCCGATGCCGTCTACGGCCTGGTGGCCTACTGGCTGCGCGACGACTCCGAGGAGTTCGGCAACACCCACCAGCTGGTCGACCTGAGCCTGGGCGTGCTGGTCCTGGCTTTGCAAAGCGGCCTGATCAACAAGCTGCTCGATCTGGGCGGCTTTGTGCTGCGCAGCCAGTTGGCCAGGCTGTTGCAACACGGGCCGGGGGGGGGATTGCTGGAACTGCTGGCCCTGACCAAGCGCGGCCTGAGTGCCGGGGTGGCAGCGCGATGAGCGGGCTCAGCAACGGCTGGCTGCTGCTGGGTGGCCTGTTGAGCGCGATCGCCGCAGCTTTGCATGTGCTGATCGTGTTGGGCGGCCCGTCCTGGTATCGCTTTTTCGGCGCCGGCGAAGACCTGGCTCGCATGAGCGCAGCGGGGAGTTGGTGGCCGGCACTCCTGACCTGCGGCATTGCCATGGTGCTGGGTTTGTGGGCGCTCTACGCCCTGGCGGCCAGTGGGCTGCTGAGCCTCCAGCTGCCGTGGCCAAAGCTGGCACTGAGCTTGATCACCGCCATCTACTGCCTGCGCGGGATCGCCATCATTCCCCTGCGCATCTTTGCCCCAGAGCACAGCACGCCCTTCCTGGTTTGGAGCTCGCTCATCTGTCTGGCGTATGGTGTGGTGCACCTGATCGGCTTGCGCCAGGTCTGGGATCAGCTGCCGTGATGGCCAAAGCCCCTCGCACCAGCCGGCTGGCCCGAAGCGCCATCGCCGGCACCGCCGTGGCGCGCGCAGGGGTGGCCCACCTGAGCCACAAACTGAAGCCTCGAGTCCCAGCGACCAGCGCCGCGGACCCTCGTGCCCAGTTGGCACAGCAGACGCATGAGGCGGAGCTCGGCCGCATCCTGTTCGGGGCGCTGAATCAGCTCAAGGGCACGGCACTGAAAGCCGCTCAGTTGCTCAGCATGGAACTGGACTTGCTGCCCGAGGCGCTGCGCCAGGAGTTGAGCCGCGCGCAGTACCAGGTCTCGCCCTTGAACCGGGCGCTGGTGATCAAGCTCTTGCGCCAGGAGTTCGGTGCCGGGCCGGAGTCCTTGTTCGCCAGCTTCGAGGCGCAGGCTTTTGCTGCGGCCAGCCTGGGCCAGGTGCATGGCGCCACGCTGCAGGACGGGCGGGCGCTGGCGGTCAAACTGCAATACCCAGGCATGGCGGCCTCGGTCCACAGCGATCTGGCACTGCTGCGCCTGCTGCTGCGCAGCGTGGGCGGGATGGGCTCAGTCACGGCGCCTCGGCCCGAGGTCTTGGACACGGTGCTGGGCAGCATCGAGCAGACCCTGATTGAGGAGCTCGACTACCGGCGCGAGGCCCAGCAGCTGGAGTGGTTCCGCGATCGCTTGCAAGACCTGCCGGACCTGGTGCTGCCGCAAACCATCAACGCCTTGTGCAGCGCCCGCGTGCTGAGCATGGAACGCCTGCCTGGCTTGCATTTGAAGGAATGGCTGGCCACCGGGCCCAGCCAGGCGGAGCGCAATCGCCACGGCCAGACCTTGTTCGACCTGTTCATGCACAGCAGCTTCCGCCTGCACAGGCTGCAGGCCGACGCTCATGCCGGCAACTATCTCTTCATGCCCGACGGACGCCTGGGTTTGCTGGACTTCGGTTGCACCCGGGAGCTGCGACCGCAGTTCAGTGTGTCGCTGGCCGCCGCCTGGTGTGCCCTGCTGAGCCAACCGTGTGACAAGCCGGCCCTGCAGAGGGCCTACGAGACGCTGGGCTTGATCACACCGGGCCTGAATGCCGCCGATTTCGGCACTCGGCTGCTGCCGGCCTTGGCGCCCGTCCTGAACTGGCAGGTCAGGCCCTTCCGTGACGCCGAGTTCGATTTCGGCCAGCACCCGCCACCACCGCGACCCAGCGCCGAGCACCAGCGCATCGCCATGAGCTATCTGCGGCAGATGGCCCCCGAGCTGCCTTTCTTCGACCGCGCCTACCTGGGCCTGCTGCAACTGCTGCGCCAGCTGGGCGCGCGGGTGCGCACCGGCAACCCATGGATCCACGGATGACCCAGACCTTGCCACCGGGCCAGCATCGGCGGCTCGACTTCCCCCGCTTCGGCCTGCTGCGTTTCGCGCAGCGCATGCCTGCCCAGGCACCGCCGCTGCGGCTGCGGGTCTGCGGCCTCGTCAGGAAAGAACTGTGGCTCGACGCGGCCGCCTGGGCCGGCCTGCAGCGCGTGACGCTGCAATGCGACTTCCACTGCGTCACCGGCTGGTCCAGCGCAGGGCTGAGCTGGAGCGGGGTGCGCATGCGCGATGTGTACCAAGCCCTGATCCAAGCGCAGGCTGAGCCGGACGATCAGGTCGCCTACGTCCTCATGAGGGGCAGCGATGGCGCTCGTGCCTGCCTGCCGCTGGCCGATCTGCTGGCCGAAGATGTGCTGCTCGCCGACCAGCTGAACGGGCAGGCCCTGGGCCTGGACCATGGGGCACCGCTGCGCCTGGTGGCGCCGGCTCACTACGGCTACAAAAGCGTCAAACATCTGGAGCGCCTGGAGTTCTGCCGCGACCTGAGCCGCTACCGAAGCAGCGCCTGGCGCTTCATGGACCATCCACGCGCACGGGTGGCGCATGAAGAACGCGGACGCTGGCTGCCCGGCTGGCTTCTGCGCTGGCTGTACCGGCCCCTGGTCACGTTCACAGTGCGGCGCTTTGCCAAGGCCGGCACGGCGGATCGCCTGGCGAAGCACGGTTGAACCCAGCTTCACAGACCGAGGCGATGCGCTCATGACATCAAACACGGACAGCGACTGGTCCGTGCTGCGTCGAGCGTCGCAGGCTCACGCCGCCGTGAGCATGGAGCCGTACAACATCAAGACGAGCGCGCCGATCAGGCAGGTGGTGTAGCCCAGGCCCACGAAAGCACTGCGCAAGGCGCGCGACCAGAATGCGCCACCGTAAACCCGGCGCTCGGCCTGCACACCGTGCCACGCCAGCGGCAGCAGCACCAGGAGCGAACCACCGCCACTGGGCATCAGCAAGGCCAGGGGCACCAGCAAGAAAACAATGCAGTGCACATGGGTGGCATAGACCAGATGGGCGATATAGCGCTGCGGCCGTCCTGGCATGGGCACCCGATAGTGGCGATGCGCCAGCTGCAAGAGGGCGGCATACAGCGGCAGCATGGCCACCAGGGCGTAGGAGCCATAACGCAGCAAACCCTCGCTCAGCACGCGAGCACGCTGGGCCTGGGGCAAGGTGCGGAAATGCGCCAGCCGCTGCAGCGCCCGCGCCTGGACCGGATGGTCCGCGTGACGCAGCAGCCAGGGCTGGAGGTGATCGACCAGGCTGAGGGTCCAATCGTGCGTCCCGGAGCTGCCGGCGGCCTGGGGCTGGGTCTGCGGCGCCGAGCGGGCCGCAGGGCTCTGGAGCAAGACCGGCTCCGAGCCGAACTTCAGGGCCGCGAACATCAGCACCGAAAGCGCGAAAAACAATCGGCCCGGGCGCACATAGTGTTTGCGCCGGCCGTTCAAGTACTCGACCGTCAGCTGGCCCGGGCGAAACACCAGCAGGAACAAGCTGCGCCAGAGCCGGCCATCCACGGCCAGCAGGCGGCCGGTGGCTTCGCCGACAAACTCCCGCAGCGTGGGCAGCTCGACCCGGGTCTCCTGGCCGCATTGGGCGCAAAAAAGCCCGCTGACCTCGGCGCCGCAGTTGCGGCAGCGGGTGAGCGGGCGGGCATCGCTGGCGGCCGCCCCCGGGCCGGCCTCGGCCGAAGGGGCGGTGCCGGGCTGCATCGCCTCCTCAGGCGGCGGCAGCGGCCGAGACCGGGGCCTCGCCCTGGTAGCCGCGCGGCACCGCGCCGAGCAGGCGGCGGGTGTACTCCTGCTGCGGCGCATCGAGCAGGGCCTGGGTCTCATTCTGCTCGACCACATCGCCGTTCTGCATCACCAGCACCTCGTCGGAGATGAACTTCACCACCGCCAGGTCATGGCTGATGAAGACATAGCTGAGACCGAACTCGTCCTGCAGATCCTTGAGCAGATTGAGCACCTGGGCCTGCACCGACACGTCCAGCGCCGACACGGCTTCGTCCAGCACCAGCACCTCGGGGTTGAGGGTCAGGCAGCGGGCGATGGCAATGCGCTGACGCTGGCCGCCCGAGAACTCGTGCGGGTACTTGTTCAGCACGGTGTCGTCCAGGCCCACCTTCTTGAGCAGGGCGCTGGCGCGGGCCAGGCGATCCTCGTGGTCCTTGCCGATCTTGTGGATCTCCATCGGTTCGACCAGGGTCTGGCCGATGGTGAAGCGCGGGTTCAGCGAGGCATACGGGTTCTGGAACACCACCTGGATGCGGCGGCGCATCTTCTGCCAGTCGTTGCCGCTCATCTTGAGCAGATCCTTGCCCTCGAACAGCACCTCGCCGCCGGTGGGCTCGTGCAAGCGCAGCAGGGTCAGGCCCATGGTGGTCTTGCCGGAGCCGGACTCGCCCACCACGCCCAGGGTGTAACCCTTGCGCAGCTTGAAGCTGACCTGCTTGACGGCCTTGAACTCCTTCTTGCTGAACAGGCCGGCCTTGAAATAGAAGCTCTTCTGCAGGCCGCGCGCTTCCAGGATGACCGGGGCGTTCGGGTCCTTGGCCTTGCCCACGGCCTGGGCGCGGACCTCGCCCTTTTGCGCGGCGATGTGGTCGTCGATGACCATCAGGCGCGCCGGGTTCTCGCTCAGCGAGGGGCGGCAGGCCAGCAAGGCCTTGGTGTAGCTGTCTTGCGGGGCGTTGAAGATCTCGGCCACCGAGGCCTTCTCGCGGATCTCGCCATGGCGCATCACCACCACCTGATCGGAGATTTCGCCCACCACGCCCAGATCGTGCGAGATGAACAAGAGGCTCATCTTGTGCGTCTCTTTGAGCTTGGCCATCAGCTCCATGACCTGGCGCTGGATGGTCACGTCCAGGGCCGTGGTCGGCTCGTCGGCGATCAAGAGCTTGGGGCTGCAGGCCAGGGCCACGGCAATCATCACGCGCTGCTGCTGGCCGCCGGACATCTCGTGCGGGTAGGCCTTCAGGCGGCGCTTGGGCTCGGGGATGCCCACTTCATTGAGCAGCTCCTCGGCGCGTGCCAGGGCCTGCTTCTTGCTCATGCCCATGTGCTTGATCAGGGGCTCCATGATCTGGTCGGCCACGGTGAAAACCGGGTTCAGCGAGGTCATGGGGTCCTGGAACACGCAGGCGATGTCGCGGCCGCGGATGGCTTGCAGCTCGGGCAGCGAGGTCTGCAGCAGGTCACGGCCCTGGAACAGGATCTTGCCCTGACGCTCGGCATTGCTGGGCAGCAGGTTGAGGATGGACATGGCCGTCACCGACTTGCCCGAGCCCGACTCGCCCACCAGGGCCACGGTCGAGTTCTCGGGAATGTCGAAGCTGATGCCCTTGACGGCCAGCGCGCGTTGCATCTGGCCGTTCACCTTGCCCATGCGGAAGGCGACCTTGAGGTCTTGAATGCTCAGCAACATAAATGCTTTCATGGAGGATCGGTGTTCACTTCGTTCACACCGACCGACAAATACCTAACAGCTACAGTCACTTGGGGTCGGAGCTTGCCGAGTACGGCAAGGTCCAACCCACAATTACTCTAGCCCTCGCAACTTCGGATCCAGCGCATCGCGCAAGGCATCGGTGAACAGCGCGAAGGCCGTCACGAACACCGCCATCAGGGCGGTCACCGCCGCCAGCTGCCACCAGTAGCCGAGGATCAGCTCGCTCTGCGATTCGCTCAGCATGGTGCCCCAGGAGACCTGGTCCACGCCCACACCCAGGCCCAGATAGGACAGGATGACCTCGCTCTTGATGAAGCTCACCACATGCAGGCTCAGCTGCACCAGGGCCACGTGCGAGACATTGGGCAGGATGTGCTTGAACATGCGCGAGTAGCGCGAGGCGCCGATGGCCTCGGCCGAGCGCACGTACTCGCGCACCGAGTGCTTCATGAACTCGGCGCGGATCAGGCGGTAGATGCCGGGCCAGCCGGCCAGGCCCAGAATCATCACCACCGACATCACGCCCTTGCCGAAGATCACGGCGAAGGCAAAGATCAGCAGGATGCTGGGGATGGCGGTGAAGACGTTGTAGAGCCACTCGAGGAAGTCGCCGATCTTGCCGCCGAAGAAGCCCGAGATCGCGCCCAGCACGGTGCCAATGATGGTGGCCACCACGGCCGCCAGCACGCCCACCAGGATGGACACTTCCGCGCCCTTGATCACCTTGGCCAGCACATCGCGGCCCAGGCGGTCGCCGCCCAGGGGCAGGGTCTCGGCCTTGACCACCTCTTCGGTCTTGAACTGGCTGGCGCGCTCTTCCCATTCCTTGTACTTGGGCGCCAGGGGGTCGATGTCGCTGAGGTCGACATTGGGGCCCTTGGGCTGGGCGATCACGCCAGTGGCTTCGGCCGGGGCCGGGCCCATGAAGGTCGGCGGCGCATTGGGCACGCCCACTTCCTTCTGCCAGTTCTTGGCCAGCAAGCCGCTGGCCGAGGCGATCACCATCAAGAGGAAGACCGCGACGATGGCCATGGAGACCATGCCCACCTTGTCAGCCTTCAGGCGGCGCCAGGAAGCGGCCCACACGCCTTCAGATTTCTGCGCCTTGTTGTTGCCGGATGCGGCGGGGGTCGGAGAAGACATCACTGCACTCATTTCAGCACCACGCGCGGGTCGACCAGCTTGTACAGCACGTCGGTGATCAGGTTCACCACCATGGTCAGGAAGGCGATGTAGATGGCAAAGGCCTGGATGACCGGGTAGTCGCTGCGGTTCACGGCCAGCAGGATCTCGCGGCCCAGCCCCGGGATGGAGAAGAACACCTCGAGCAGGAAGCTGCCGACGAACACGCCCGGCAGGGCCACCGAGATGTTGGTCATGATGGGGATCATGGCGTTGCGCAGCACATGCTTGAGCAGGATGGTGCGCTCGGTCATGCCCTTGGCGCGCGCGGTGCGCACATAGTCATGGCCGATCTCGTCGAGGAAGAAGGTGCGATAGAGGCGGGTGTAGGGCGCAATCGCCACCGCCACGGCCACCATGATGGGCAGGGGCGCGTAGGTGGTGAGGTTGGTCCAGACGCTGTCGGTCCAGCCCTGCACCGGGAACCAGCCCAGGCGGAAGGCGAACACATACTGGCCCACGATCACGTAAACCAGCAGCGAGATCGACACCGCCACCGTGCTCAGGATCATGACCGTGCGGTCGGTCAGGCTGCCGCGCACGGCGGCCACGGCCAGGGCGAAGGGAATGGCCAGCGAGACTTCCAGGATCAGGATGGGCAGCATCACCGTCAGCGTGGCCGGCAGGCGGCTGCTGAAGAGATTGGCCACCGATTCATTGGTCGCCCAGCTCTTGCCCCAGTCGAAGGTGACGATCTGCTTGATGAAGATCCAGAGCTGCTCCCAGACCGGCTTGTTCAGGCCCAGCTGTTCGCGGATCGCGTCGATCTGCTCGGGGCTGGCGTTGAGGCCACCCATGATTTCAGCGGGATCGCCGCCAAAGTACTTGAAGAGAAAGAACACCAGCAGCACGACGCCGAGCAGAGTCGGAATCATTTGCCACAAGCGCCTGAGCAGGTATGCCGCCATTGCTGTCGGGCTCCAGTTAACGCGTCGTCGGTTGGACAAAAGAAACCCCGCACGCGGGTGGCGGACGGGGTTTGCGGGAAAAGTTGCGCGAGTCTAAGCGAAGCCAGGGCCGGTTTTCACGGCATTTGCCCTGAGCGCCCCATGGATTGGGGCTTTTGCTGGTCAGCCGTCTCAGGGCGCGCGCGCACAGCGCCCGCGGGAGCTGGGCGAAAATTGCAGCAACTGATGCACGATCTGCATGACCCCGCTGTGACGCCGGATCGCCCACAGGCCCTAGACTCCGCAACTTTGCGCGCGCCCTCGTCTGTCACCCTGCCCGATCCCGGCATGCGACGCGCCCGACGATGCCCCCTGGGCGCTCTGGGTGATCCCCTGGCGCCCCGAGACCTTTACTGAGCATGACCATGAGCCACCTGCCACGCCCGACCTTCTCGCCCCTGGCCCGCCCCGCCGCCGTCCGTCGCGCCCTGATCGGCCTGAGCCTGGCCATGGCCGGTGCCACCGGCCTGCCCGTCTGGGCCGCCCCAGATGCCGGCGCCGCTGAAGGCAAAGCGGCAGCCACACCCAAGGTGCTGCGCTACGCCTTCCGCATCGCCGAAACCGGCTTCGATCCGGCCCAGATCAGCGACACCTATTCCAAGACCGTGGCCGCCGGCATCTTCGATGCGCCCCTGAAGTTCGAGTACCTGGCCAAACCGGCCAAGCTGGTGCCCAACACCGTGGTGGCCATGCCCGAGATCTCGGCCGACTTCAAGACCCTGACTTTTGAAGTGAAGCCCGGCATCTACTTCAACGATGACCCGGCCTTCAAGGGGGCCAAGCGCGAGCTGACCGCGGCCGACTACATCTACTCCATCAAGCGCCACTACGACCCGCAGTGGAAGAGCCCCAATCTCTACTTGCTGGAGAACGTCAAGATCCTCGGCCTCTCGGAGCTTCGCAAGGAGCTGATGGCGGCCAAGAAGCCCTTTGACTACGAGCGCCCGGTCGAAGGCCTGCAGCAGCTCAGCCGCTACAAGTTCCAGATCAAGCTGGGCGTGGGCGACCCGCGCTTCATCAACCAGTTCGCTGACAGCGGCTTCCTCGGCGCCGTGGCGCGAGAGGTGGTCGAGGCCTATGCAGACAAGATCATGGAGCACCCGGTGGGCACGGGCGCCTGGCGCCTGGCCGAGTGGCGCCGCAGCTCGCGCATCGTGCTCGAGAAGAACCCCAACTACCGCGAAGAGTTCTACCAGGAGCAGCCGCCGGCCGACAAGCCCGAGCTGGCCGCGCAAGTGCGTGCCTTGCAGGGCCGACGCCTGCCCATGATCGACCGGGTGGAGATCGCCATCATCGAAGAGAACCAGCCGCGCTGGTTGTCCTTCCTCGGCAATGAGGCCGAGCTCCTGCCCGAGCTGCCCTTCGAGTTCGCAGGCATCGCCATCCCCAACAACAAGCTCGCGCCCAATCTGGCCAAGAAGGGCGTGCAGATGACGCGCTTCGTCTACCCCGAGATCGCGTTTTCCTATTTCAATATGGAAGACCCGGTGGTGGGTGGCTACACGCCCGAGAAGATCGCGCTGCGCCGCGCCATCTCCCTGGGCATGGATGTCAACAAGCAGATCCGCATCGCGCGCCGCGGCCAGGGCATTCCGGCCCAGGGCCCGTCCATCCCGGGCGTGTTCGGCTATGACCCGAGCTTCAAGTCCGAGATGAGCGAGTACAACCTGGCCAAGGCCAAGGCCTTGCTCGACCTCTACGGCTACACCGACAAGGACGGCGACGGCTGGCGCGACATGCCCGATGGCTCGCCCCTGCGCATCGAGTACGCCACCCAGCCCGACGGCACCAGCCGCCAGCTGGTCGAGCTCTGGAACAAGGGCATGGACGCGCTGCACATCAAGATGACGTTCAAGACCGCCAAATGGCCCGAGAACCTCAAATCGGCCAACTCGGCCAAGCTGCAGATGTGGGGCGTCAGCTGGGTCGCCTCGACCCCGGACAACGACACCTTCCTGGCGCTCGGCGACGGCCGCGCCAAGGGCAAGGCCAACAAGGCGCGCTTCGATCTGCCAGCCTTCAACGAGCTCTACCAGAAGCAGAAGGCCCTGCCGGACGGCCCCGAGCGCCAGGCCGTGATGCGCGAGGCCCAGCGCCTGCTGATCGCCTACATGCCCTACAAGATGGACATCCACCGCATCTTCACCGACCTGGCCCAACCCTGGGTAATCGGCTACGAACGCAATGTCTTCGTCCGCACCTTCTGGAACTATGTGGACATCGATCTGGATCGTTTCCAGCGCGAGAACAAGTAAGCCAGGGAATGCGCCCGGGACCGAGGCCCGGCCCGCCGCCTTGGGGTTCGACTGCATGGTCGCCCCCAGCTATTGGCACTAGACTCCCGCCCAGACCAGGACGATGAAGCGACTTGCTGTTTCGCTTCATCGTTCACCCCACCGAACGCGCCGCGGCCACAAGCTTGCCGGCGCGTTTGTTTGCCGAAGACGCGTTCGCATCGCGCCGCGCTGGGTGACATATGCGGGATTCTGGGCACACCGGTTGAGACCGGCCAGCCCCGAGACCCGCGCGTCGCCGCAGGCGGTCGATTCCAAGAGACGACACCGGCGAGGACTGAGGAGACGCGAATGTTGTGGAAACGCCTGCCCGCGAGTACGCGGCGGCTTGTGCAGGCCCTGGCCGCCGGCCTGCTCGGATGCAGTGCCGCACTGGCCGCGCCCGAGACGGGACCGGCCCATGTGCTGCGCATGGCCTTCCCGATCGCCGAGACCAGCCTGGACCCGGCCCAGATCAACGACGAGTACTCCAGCGAGATCGTCTCCAACATCTTCGAGTCGCCCCTGGTCTACGACTACCTGGCCCGGCCGGTTCAACTCAAGCCGCTGACGGCCGCCGCCCTGCCCGAGGTCAGCGCCGATTTCAAGCAGTTCACCCTGCGCATCAAGCCCGGCATCCATTTCGCGGCCGACCCGGCTTTCAAAGGCCTGAAACCGGGTGAAAAGCGCGAACTGGTGGCGGCCGACTATGCCTATGCCCTGAAGCGCCATTTCGACCCACGCCTGCGCAGCCCGCATTTCGCCAACCTGGAAAGTGAGCAAATCCTGGGTCTGGCGGCCCTGCGCGAGCGCAGCGTCAAGAGCGGCAAGCCCTTCGACTACGACGCCCCGGTCGAGGGCCTGCAAACACCGGACCGCTACACCCTGGTCATCAAGCTGGGCCGGCCCAGCCCGCGCTTCGCCCACCGCCTGGCCCAGCCCATGAGCCTGGCCCTGGCGCGCGAGGTGGTGGAAGCCTACGGCGACAACATCGGTGAGCACCCGGTGGGCACCGGGCCCTTTGTGCTCAAGGACTGGCGGCGCGCCTCGCGCCTGGTGCTGGAGCGCAACCCGGGCTTCCGCGAGGCCTATTTCGACGAGAGCCCGGCGCCCGATGACGCCGCCGCCCAGGCCGTGGCGCGTGAGCTCAAGGGCCGGCGCCTGCCCCTGGTGGACCGGGTCGAGCTGTCCATCGTCACCGAGAACCAGCCACGCTGGCTGGCCTACCTGGGGGGCGATTTCGACTTCCTGGTCGTGCCGAATGAGTACGCAGCCTTGGCCGCTCCGGGAGGCCAACTGGCCCCGCACCTGGCCAAGCGGGGCATGCGCCTGCACCGCAATCTGCTCTCCGATGTGATCTTCAGTTACTTCAATATGGAGGATCCGGTCGTGGGCGGCTACACGCCGGAGAAAGTGGCGCTGCGCCGCGCCATCGGCCTGGGCTACGACAACGAAGAGGAAATCCGCTCGGTGCGGCGCGGCCAGGCGATTCCGGCGCAGAGCATCGTCACGCCCAACACCTTCGGCTACCAGGCGCAGTTCAAGACCGAGATGAGCGAGTACAAGCTGGCCAAGGCCCGGGCCCTGCTCGATCTCTACGGCTACACCGACAAGGACGGCGACGGCTGGCGCGACCTGCCCGACGGCAGCCCGCTGCGCCTGGAGTACCACACCCAGCCCGACAGCAACTCGCGCGCATTCAACGAGCTCTGGCGCAAGCACATGGCCGCGCTGCAGATCCAGATCGAGTTCAAGGTCGCCAACTGGCCCGACCATATGAAAGCCGCCCGGGCCGGCCGCCTCATGATCTGGATGTTGAGCTGGACGGCCGATATGCCGGACGCCGACTCCCTGCTGGCCACCGCCTACGGCCCGGCCAAGGGCGAAGACAACCTCAGCCGCTTCAGCCTGCCCGAGTACGACCGCCTGGTGCAGCGCAGCCAGAGCATGGCCGACGGCCCGGAGCGCCAGGCGGTCATCCAGGAAGCCGAGCGCCTGCTGACCGCCTACATGCCGATGAAGGCCCATGTACACCGCATCCGCCTTCGCCTGGCCCAGCCCTGGCTGAAGGGCTATCTGCCCCATCCTTTCCTGCAAGGCTTCTGGCGCTTCCTGGACAGCCAGCCGCCGGCCGGCAAGAAGTCCTGAAACGGTGGTGGGCACCGTGAATCGCCTCTCGACGCGGCGGCAGGCCCTGGCCGCTGTAGCTGGGCGTTGGGCCGCGCGGCTGCTCGGCGCCAGCTTGCTTCTGGCTGCGGCCGGGCCGCTGCGGGCTGCAACAGACGCGCCGAGCGAAGAGCCGCCTCGTGTGTTGCGCTACGCCTTCCGCATCGCCGAGACCGGCTTCGATCCGGCCAAGGTGCAGGACATCTATTCGCGCACCATCACCCAGCACATCTTCGAGTCGCTCTTCACCTACGACCATCTGGCCCGCCCGGTACGGCTCAAGCCGCTGACGGCGGCGGCGCTGCCCGAAGTCAGTGCGGACTTCAAGACCTGGACCATTCGCCTGCAGCCCGGCATCTACTTCGCCGACGACCCGGCCTTCAAAGGCCAGCGCCGTGAGCTGGTGGCGGCCGACTATGTCTACAGCTTCAAGCGCTTTGCCGACCCGCAGACCAACAGCCCCGCCTGGGACACGCTGGAAGAAAACCATGTGCTGGGTCTGAACGAGTACCGCGCCGAGCTGGAGCGCAGCAAGAAACCTTTCGATTACGAACGCCCGATCGAGGGCCTGCGCGCCCTGGACCGCTACACCTTGCAGATCCGCCTGGCGCGTTCGCGCCCGCGCTTCGACCAGACCCTGGCCGATGGCAGCCTGTTCGGCGCGGTGGCGCGCGAGGTGATCGAGGCCTACCCGGATCGCAGCATGGAGCACCCGGTCGGCACCGGGCCCTTCCGCCTGGCGGCCTGGCGGCGCAGCTCCCTGATCGTGCTGGAGCGCAACCCCGCTTACCGGGAGCGTTACTACGACGCCCAGCCGCGCATCGATGACAGCGAGGGTCAGGCCTTGCTCAATCGCTTCAAGGGCCGGCGCATCCCCATGATCGACCGGGTGGAGATTTCCATCATCGAGGAGAACCAGCCGCGCTGGCTGTCCTTCCTGAACGGCCAGTTCGATCTGATCGACCGCGTGCCCGAGGACTTCATCAACCAGGCCATGCCGGGCGGCCGCCTGGCGCCAGGCTTGGCCAAACGCGGCATCCAGGGCTACCAGGTGCTGACGGCCGATGTGCTGTTCACCGTCTTCAACCACGAAGACCCGGTGATCGGCGGCAACCAACCCGAACGCATCGCCCTGCGCCGCGCCATGGCCCTGGGCACCGATTCCGAGCGCGAGATCCGCGTGGTGCGGCGCGGCCAGGCGATTGCCGCGCAATCGCTGCTGATGCCGCACACCACCGGCTACGACCCGCGTTTCAAGAGCGAGGGCGGCGACCACGACCCGGCGCGCGCCCGCGCGCTGCTGGACTTGTACGGCTACCGCGACCGCGACGGCGACGGCTTCCGCGAGCAGCCCGATGGCAGCCCGCTGCAGCTGGTCAGCCTGAGCACGCCGGAGAGCTTCCAGCGCCAGATCGACGAGATCTGGCAGAAGGCCATGGCGCAGATCGGCATCCGCGTCGAGTTCAAGACCGGCAAATGGCCGGAGAACCTCAAGGCCATGCGGGCCGGTCGCTTCCAGATCTGGTCGCTGGCCATGTCGGCCGCTTCGCCGGACGGTCAGGATTCATTGGGCCTGTACTACAGCCCCCGCATCGGCGGCAGCAACTACGCGCGCTTCCGCCTGCCCGAGATGGACCGTCTGTACGAGAAGGCCAACAGCCTGCCCGACGGCCCCGAGCGCAGCGCGGTGTTCGCAGAGGCGAAACGCGTGGCGACAGCCTATGCCCCCTACCGCGCGCGCGGCCACCGCCTGCTGACCGACCTGGCTCAGCCGCAGCTGATCGGCTATCGCCGCCCACCGTTCTGGCTGAACTGGTGGGAGTATGTGGACATCGATCCTTCGGCCGCAGAACGTCGCCCCCTTTCGACCCCGAGCCCTTGACGCCATGACCCCGATTCAGAAGTTCCTGCGTGCCGCTGGCAGCCTGCTGTGCCTCGGTTTCTTGCACATCAGCGCCATGAGTGCGGCTGCGACAGCCGCTCCTGAGGAACCGGCGGCGCGCAAGGTCTTTCGCTACGCCTTCCTGGTGGCCGAAACAGGCTTTGACCCGGCGCAGATCAGCGACACCTATTCGCTGACGGTGACGCCACACATTTTTGAGGCGCTCTACAGCTACGACTACCTGGCCCGCCCGGTCAAGGCCAAACCGCTGACGGCGGCCGCCATGCCCGAGGTGTCGGCCGACTTCAAGACCTGGACGATCAAGATCCAGCCCGGCATCTACTTCACCGAACACCCCGCCTTCAAGGGCCAGAAGCGGGAGCTGGTGGCCGCCGACTACATCTACAGCTTCAAGCGCTTTGCCGACCCGGCGCTGAAGAGCCCGATGTGGAACACCGTGGACGAGTGGGGCGTCAGCGGCCTGGCCGCCCTGCGCCTGAGCGCTCTCAATGGCAAGCGGGCCTTCAATGCCAAGCAGCCGATCGAGGGCCTGCGGGCGTTGGACCGCTACACCTTGCAGATCAAGCTGGACCAGCCGCGCCCGCGCCTGCTGGAGCAGCTGGCGCGAAGCGACCTGTTCGGTGCCGTGGCCTGGGAAGTGGCCGAGATGTACGGCCGCGACACCATGGAGCACCCGGTGGGCACCGGTCCTTTTGTGCTGAAGGAATGGCGGCGCAGCTCGCGCATGGTGTTCGAGAAAAATCCCGGCTACCGCGAACGTTTTTACGACGCCGAACCGAATGCCGATGACGCCGAGGGCCAGGCCCTGGCCGCCCGCTTCAAGGGGCGGCGCATTCCCATGATCGACCGGGTGGAGATCGCCATCATCGAGGAGAGCCAGCCGCGCTGGTTGTCCTTCCTGAACCGCGAGCATGATTTCCTGGAGCGGCTGCCACCGGATTTTGTCAACGTGGCCATTCCCCATGGCAAGCTGGCCCCCAACCTGGCCAAGCAGGGCATGCAGCTGAGCCGCGTGCTGGCGGCCGACAGCGCCTTCACCTTCTTCAATATGGAAGACCCCACGGTGGGCGGCTACAGCGCCGAGAAGGTGGCGCTGCGGCGCGCACTCTCGCTGGCCATCGATGTGGAGGGCGAGATCCGCCGCGTGCGCCGGGGCCAAGCCATCATCGCCCAATCCCTGATGCTGCCGCACACCAGCGGCTACTCGGCCAGCTACAAGAGCAGCATGGGCGACTACAGCCCGGCGCGGGCCAACGCCCTGCTGGATCTGTACGGCTATGTCGACCGCGATGGCGATGGCTGGCGCGACATGCCCGATGGCAGCCCGCTGGTGATCGAGGTGGCCAATCAGCCCGATGCCTTGTCGCGCCAGTATGACGAGCTCTGGCAGCGCAACCTCAATGCCGTGCGCATCAAGGCCCGCTTCATGCATGGCAAATGGCCCGAGCAGCTGAAGATGGCGCGGGCCGGCAAGCTCATGCTCTGGTACCTGGGCACCGTGGCCGCCGCCCCCGATGGCCTGCCCGCGCTGCAGCGGCTTTACGGACCGCAGTCCGGCAACCAGAACCTGGCGCGCTTCAAGCATGAGGAATTCGATGCCCTCTACGATCGGCTGCAGCTGATGCCCGACGGCCCCGAACGCGAAGCCTTGTTCCTGCAGGCCAAGCGCATCCAGGCGGCCCTGATGCCCATGAAGACGCATGTCCACCGCCTGGTGTCCGACATCTCGCAGCCCTGGCTGATCGGCTATCGCCGGCCCCTGTTCCGCTACGACTTCTGGCAGTACCTGGACATTGACACGGCGCGCCAGCCGGCCGCACGCTGAGGCAACCGGAACCAGGGAGCGAGGACCATGCAAAGACGTGAGCTGATGGCCGCCGCCGGCCTGCTGGCGGCCAGCCCCTGGACCCAGGCCCTGCCCGACAGCGCGGCGAAACCCAAGCGCAAGGTTTTGCGCACCGCCTTCAACTCCGCCGAAGTGGGCTTTGACCCGCCCCAAGTTTCCGACCGCACCTCGGTCGCGGTGAACGCCCATATCTTTGAATCTCCACTGACTTACGACCTGCTGGCCCGGCCGGTGCAGCTGCGGCCGCAGACGGCGGCCGGCCTGCCCGAGGTATCCGCCGATTTCAAGCGTTTTGTCTTCACCATCCGGCCCGGCATCTTCTTCGCCGACGACCCGGTGTTCCAGGGTCGGCGGCGTGAGCTGGTGGCGCAGGATTACGTCTACACCGTCAAACGCTTCTACGACCCGCGGCTCAAGACCGAACATCTCTACCAGTTCGAGAACGCCAAGATCCTGGGTTTGAGCGAGCTGCGCCAACACGCCATCGAGCGCAAGACCGCCTTCGACTACGACCGCGAAGTGACTGGCCTGCGGGCGCTGGACCGCTACCGCTTCGAGGTGCGCCTGGCCGAGCCGGACCCGCGCTTTGTGTACCTGTTTGCCAATGCCGGCTACACCGGCGCCGTGGCGCGCGAGGTGGTGGAGGCCTATGCCGAGGACCTTCTGGCGCATCCGGTGGGCACCGGCCCTTTCCGACTCAAGCACTGGCGGCGCAGCTCGCAGATCGTGCTGGAACGCAACCCCGGCTTCCGTGAGGAAATTTTCGCGCCCGGCGAGGTACCGCCCGATGCCCAGAGCCAGGCCATCGCCCAGGCGCTGAAAGGGCGGCGCCTGCCGCTCCTGGACGAGGTGCAGATCAGCATCATCGTGGAGACCCAGCCGCGCTGGCTGGCCTTCAACGGCGGCGAGCTCGACCTGCTGGAGATGCCCACAGAGGTGGCCCCTTTGGCCCTGCCGGGCGGGCAGCTGGCACCCAATCTGCGCAAGCGCGGCGTGCAGGCCTTCACCAGCTATGGCGCCGACATCGGTTTCAGCTTCTTCAATATGGAAGACCCGGTGGTCGGGGGCCTGTCGCCGGAACGCGTGGCCCTGCGCCGCGCCATCGTGCTGGGCTATGACAACGAGGCCGAGATCCGCATCGTCTACAAGGGCCAGGCGGTGCCAGCGCAAACGATGCTGCCGCAAATGGCCTATGGCCACGACCCGGCCCTGCGCAGCGAGGCCGGGCACCACGATATGGCGCGAGCGCGCGCCCTGCTGGATCTGTACGGCTACGACCAGCGCGATGCCGAAGGCTACCGCCTGCAACCGGACGGCAGCCGCCTGACCCTGCGCCGCGCCGGTACCGCGGGCAGTTCACGCCAGCGCATGATCGACGAGCTCTGGAAGAAGCAGATGGACGCGCTGGGCCTGCGCATCGAGTTCGAATCCGCCACTTTCGGTGAACTGATCAAGAAAGCGCTGGCCAAGCAGTTGATGATCTGGGGCTACATCTGGAGCGTGGGCGACCCTGACGGCGACTTCATCCTCGGCATGGGCTACGGCCCCAACGCCGGCCAAAGCAACGACGCCCAGTTCCGCCTGCCCGCCTACGACGCGCTCTACGCCCGCCAACGCCTGCTGGCCAACAGCCCTGAACGCTGGGCACTGCTCCAGCAACTCAACCGCCTGCTGCTCAGCTACATGCCCTATCAGCCCCACAACCATCCCTTGCGGGTGGATCTATGTCAGGCAGGGGTGAGGGGGTTTATCCGGCATCCATTCACGAGGGATGGGTGGAGGTTTGTGGACAGCCTGAACTGAGACACAGCCACGCTACAGATCAGCGCATCTCATGTAAGTCGTAGCGACGCTCCGGAGCTTGGCATTGGTATGGCAAGACCTGCGCCGTACCCGGTGGCTTGTTGCAGACCTCAAACCAATCGTTGACTTGCGGGGTCTTGAACTCTCGCAGTCTTTGAGCGACATAACGGGCCCGGTCCAGATCACCCTCTGCGGCCAGGGATCTGGACCACGACATCAAAAGAGGCTCATCGCAAATCAGGTGAGCGGCACGGCGCGCGGCGACCAAGGCGTCTCGCCCTGGTGACAACATCAGCGCCGCGTATCGATCCGCGTACACGGGAAATAGCACCGAGCGCTGCTGCGCTTCGACCACGTTCTCCCAAATCGGTATATCGAGACCCGATTCATCTCGAATGACAACGATGCGCAGATAGTCCAAATAAGCAGTAACTGAGATGACCAGGGCCAAAGCACCCAGATACTTTGTCGGGATGACAGCATAAGCTTGGTCACGAAGGCGAACGCAGCGCGCGCCGCTCGCTGTCATGCCGAGAACAAAAACCATCGGAAACAAGAAATACGCGTACCAAAGTGGGAATTCCACCATGCTAAATATCAAGGCCGAGCCGACCATCAAAAGCGCGCAACGATACAAGCTGGCATCTTCAGTTGATTCATTCACTGAAGATTTGAACAGTTGAAAAAGCGTTCTGAACACCAAAAACAGAACCAGCCCGCCCACTGGCCAGCCCAGCTCCAACAACAATTGCATCAGCAAATTGTGAGTATGATCAAATACTGGCGTGACGCGACTGCTATTTTCAACCATAGTCCAGGCGAAATTAAACTCGCCCCAACCTATGCCCGCCCATGGATGTTGCTTTAAAAGACTCCACGCATCACTCAAAACCAGCCAACGCTTTGGAGACCCCAAACCTTCATTCAAGCGACTCGCAGCGTGAAACTGCACCTGGCTGTTCTGAGCCCAAATCGCAATCAAGACCCAGGACAGAAAGAGCGCGACGGGTATGGTCTTCAGGACCCAGCGGGTATTTCGCCCCAAACGCTTGTCTATCCACCCCCAAGCGCTCAGCATCAAAAGGCAGGCAAGCGCAGCGCGAGACGCTGTCAAGGCCACTCCAAGCACGAATCCGAATTGCAGCAAACCAAAAAGTTCGCGCCCGAATACAAATTGGAATCGCCCACGATCGGCGAGGTAAACGCCGCCGGAGACACCCAAAATCAAAAACAGGGCGAGATGATTGGGCTGCCGCATATTGCCGATGGCTCGACCCGGAATACTCGTTCGGGCGATCAAATCACCATCGGCCAAGGCAGGCAGAAAAACTTGAATCAGGGCGACCAGCGAGCAGAAGAACGCCGCCACGAAGAAAGCCCAACTCACAGCTTCAAACCACACTGCCCGTGAAAAGGAGGCGCCAGCTCTTACCTCCAAGCCGTGTCCCAGCTGGTAAATCAACAGTGCCAAGACAAGAATCCCGCTGCTCGACAAGGCAAGAGAAACGGGGAATCCCGCGTTCACAACAGATGCCCATGGGGCCAGCGCAAGAATGAGCAGGGCCCAGTTCATGGCCTCCCCCGACCAGCGCAAAGGTCTCGCACCCATGGAGATCATCACCAGACCCCAACCTGCGATAGCGAGTAGCTGACAAAAAACCGATGACGTTGAAACTGGGTTGTATGCAATCAGGGGCGGAATCGCACAGGCGCACACCATACTCATAAGTATGGAGAGATTCGGAGCGTGCCTTCGTTCTGGCACAGGTACTTGCAGAGCCTGCATGACTATCGAGCGGGTATCAGAAGCATCAAAGCATCAGCTTCCAAAATCACGCCTGCTTAGGCAGCAACTTGGTCGGCAAAGTACTCGTCGGATCCACAGACCAATTCATTGAGCGATTGGTGCAAACACCCTTGTAAACCAATGTACTCCCAGCAGAAACTCCACCAAAACTCTTGAATACTACAGTTACAAGCAGGCCATCATTGCTGACATCCGTGGTTGAAATCGAAGCAACAACCTTTTCCGTCGCGAAGACTGCTGGAGCATCTGTGCCCAATTGGGCAGACGTCGCACTGCCAAGCGCATTGATCACGCACATCTCTGAAGCAGCTAAAAACACCGGCTGCACCATCGTGACTGCCTCACTGATTCGCGCTCTATCCACATAGTCACGATATATTGGCACTGCAACCGCTGCAAGCACTCCAATTATCAAAATACCAATCAGCAACTCAACCAGAGTAAATCCGTCTGAAGAAGCTCTCACAATATCCACCCTTACTCGAAAAAACTAGGTGCAGTGTAGGGCAAAGACCAAGAAATTACATTCGAACTGCAGCTAGAAATGCACAAAAAAAGGGCGACCCTGAGGTCGCCCTTTTTTATTGCCGTTGCTCGGCATTCACTATTCGGTCAATCAAGTCTTCGGCAAGAACTTGGTTGCGACCGTACCACCAACCGTCGTCTTGCACGATCCGCCTGCCGTGCAATTGATGGTGTAGACCACGGTCTTTCCATCCACGTCCGAATTGCCGGTCACACCAGCTCTGAAAGTAACGGTGACCGTTGCCTGGGTAGCAGAAACACCAGCCGCTTCGACTTTTTCAACGTATTTGCCATTGATATCGGTTGCCGTGGCAGACAAGCCGAAGGTTGCATTCGTCGCAGAGCTGGACAACGTACCTTCATTGAACAGGACTTGAGCATTTCGAATGGCCGTCGCAGCCAGCGACGGGGCTTCAGCCACCTTGCCCTTGGTTGTGTAGTCTTGATACGCGGGCAGAGCGACCGCAGCCAAGATACCAACGATCGCCACGACGATCATCAGTTCGATCAGTGTGAAACCTTGTTGAACGCGCTTCATGATGGGTACTCCTACGGGGTTGAACGGGACAGGGAACGAATGAAAGAAACAAAGAAGAGGGAACGCACCCCCTGAATGCAGGGGTCGTGCCAGCATGCTCAGAGCGACTTGGCGTGAAATTTGGCACGAACAGAGGGCCGGCGAGCGGTGCGACTGACAATTTTGGTCAGTTGAGACCTGATGGCCGGTGACGCAAAAGGTGAGCTGACAATTTTTGTCAGGCCTGTGCTGACTGCCCGCAGTCGGTCAGAAGACGAAGTGCCAAAGCAAACGGCAACCCGGAGGTTGCCGTGTTTGGCTGAGGCTTGGCCAAGGAGTGGCGCCGAGATCACGCTCGGCGAACGCCGGCGGGCACTCCACTCAATCCAGATCCATCACCATCCCAGCCACCAATGCCTCGATTCGGTGGCGGCTGGCCAGAGCGGCGATTTCTTCCATGACGGCCAGGCCTTCGCCGGGTTTGATGTGGGTGATCTGCACGGCCACGCTGCCGGCGAGCTGGGCCAGTTCCACGCCCAGGCGGGCGGGGCTGAGGTGGCGGCTGAGGTCGGCCAGGCTTTGCTCGTCGTTGCTGAAGGCGGTTTCGATCACCAGATGGCTGACCTGCAACTGGGCCAGGCGGGCCCAGAGCGCCGGATTGGGGCCGGTGTCGCCGGTGAAGACCCAATGGCCGCGCAGGCCGGCAATGGCAAAACCGCAGGCCGGCACGGTGTGAGCGGCACTCAGCACTTCGACGCGGCGGCCACCCAGCTCCAGCACCTCGCCCACTTCAAAAGCATGCAGGCTCAGCACCGGCCGCTCGGCGCTGGGCAGCCGGGTGAAATCGGGCCAGATCACGCCGTTGAAGATGTGTTGGCGCAGCGCCTGCAGGGTTTGAGGCAGGCCATGCACCTGGATCGGCGGCCGGCCCGCCTCGGCGCGCAGGCGCAGCACCGAATCGGCCAGCAGCGGGATGGACAGCACATGGTCCAGATGGGAATGGGTGACCAGGATGTGGTCGATGCGCGCCAGCTCGTCGAGCGCCAGGTCGCCCACGCCCGTGCCGGCGTCGATGAGCACATCGTCGTCGAGCAAGAAAGCGGTGGTCTTGAAGCCGGCTGCAATGGCACCCGAGCAGCCGAGGACGCGAATTTTCATGGGGAGCATCAGTGGGCGGGAAAGCCGTCTTGGCGCCGATCCCGGAGGGGAAAAAACCGGTGCCGTTGACAGGGCCCTCCAATGTACTGAGCCCCGGCATCGAAACAAGGGAGCATTACCGGCTTGCGACTGAGAAAGTGCTCCGGCCCTTGCCGGGCAGCGCGGCGCCGTGATTTGCTGCACGGGACCGATAGGCCGGTCTGCGGCATCGAGGCGTGACTGGGGCCGCTTGGCATACTGTGCTGCTGCACGCTCGCGCCCCTCGCGCGCCCCTCGTGCTGTTCGCATGTCTCCCTCCGGCCCACCCCATGACCTCCAACGCTGCCCTGCCCCTTGACGCCACTGCCACGCCGGGCCTGGGCGAGATCGAGCAGGCCGTGCTCGATGCGCTGCTGCTCAGCGGTGGCACGCGCGGTGCGGCCGGGCTGGCGCAGTGGCTGGCCGCGGGCGGGGCCGATCTGCATGCCGTCGAAATCGGCGAAGCCTTGAAGCTGCTCAAGGCCCGAGGCCTGATCGAACAGCGCCCCGGCCAGGGCTACCGTGCCGATCTGCAGCAGCATGCCGCGCGCCTGCAAGAGCTGCTGCGGCACCCGCCCGCCGCCCAGCCGCCCTACTGGCAGCGTCTGGCCTGGATGCTCAGCGGCGCCTACGGCGAGGTGACCCGCCCCATCAGCTGGCTGACCCTGCGCACCGACGAAGAAGCAGCCGTGCTGCTGCGCCTCTACCTGCACGCCGGCCTCAGCCAGGCGGCATTCCGCCAGGGCTTGCAAGGCAGCCTGGAGCTGCTCGACCAGCCCCTGCTGATCTGCAAAGTCCTCAGCGAACCCTGGCTGCCCGAGGCCATGGCGCGCATGGACAGCGCGCTGCGCAGCGAGCTGCTGGCCCTCTGCCTGGACCTGCTGCCCGCCGCCGACCCGCGCGCCCGGCAGATGCAAGCCTGGCTGCTCGACAGCCACGGCCACGGGGGAAGTTCGCGCAGCCGGGAGCTGACGCCCGAGCTGCGCAGCCAGCTGGCCGAGGCCCGCGCCCAAGCGCTCGATTTCAGCGGCATGCGCAGCCTGCTGGAGGGCGTGCACGGCCCCAGCCGGCCCGGCTTCGATGCGGCCGAATCCGCAGCCCAGGGCCGCTGGGCCGAGGCCGCCGCGCTGTTTGAACAGACCATGAGAGACGTGCGCAAGGCCAGCGGCGCACGCCGCGAGGCCCTGTCGCCCGAGCTGTCGCGGGTCTATGTGATGTGCTTGCTGGCCCAGGCCGATGCCGGGGCCTGGACCCTGGCGCACAAGTTCTGCATCGCCGAATCGGGCTCGCGCAAGCCCTCAGCCCACGAGGGCTGGGGCCGCTGGGCCCATGTCATCGGCAGCCGCCTCGGGGCCGACAGCCTGGACCCCAGCTGCCTGGCCTATCTGCCCGCGCTGGAGGCGCGCGAGCACAGCCTGGGCCAGGCGGCCGACCGCCTGCTGCTGGCCGCCTGGGCGCAGACCGAAGCCCCGGGATGGGCGCCGGCAGCGGCCCAGGCCCTGGTGCAGCGCCTGGCCGGCAGCGGCCAGCTCTGGCTGGCGGCCTGGGTGGCCGCCGCGGCCGAGCGCCTGGAGCTGGGGCCTATCGCACTGGACCTGCAAAGCCAGGCGCCGCCGCAGAGTTTTCTCGGCGCCCCGCGCGAGCCCTGGCGAGACGCCCTGGCCGCCATCGCCACCCTGGGTGACGAGAAGAAGGGTGGCAAGACCAGCGCCGACGGCCCCGAGCTGGCCTGGGCCCTGAGCCTGGACGCCCACGGCCGTGTGCAGGATGTCGAGCCCTTCGAACGCAGCATCGGCGCGCGCGCCGCGCTCAAGCTGAAGGAGATCAGTCTGGGCAAGCTGAAAAAGAACGGCGCCGCCCATGCGCGTGACAACGCCGTGCTGCGCCACATCGAACGCAGCCTCTACGGCGGCGCCAACAGCTGGCAGCTCGATGTGTCGCAAGCCGCGGTCGCCCTGATCGGCCACCCCGCCCTGATGTTTGCCGACGCGCCGGGTCAATGGGTGGAGCTGGTCGAAGCGCAGCCCGAGCTGGAGGTGCGCCGGCGCCGGGATGCGGCCAGCGGCGCCGAGCACTTTGAGTTCCACATCCACCCACCCTTGATCGCCAGCGAGCCACCGCGCCTGTTCGGCTGGCTGGGCAACAGCCACGACACCGAGCTGGCCAAGCGCGACGCCTTGCGCGTGTTGCGCGACGGGCCGCAGCATGCGCGCCTGATCCGCATCAGCAATGCCCAGCGCCGCGTCGCCGAGCTGGTCGCCCAGGGCTGGACCGTGCCGGTCAGCGCCACCGCCGAGCTGGGCGCCGCGCTGCAGGTGCTGAGCGCCCATTTCCAGCTGCACAGCGATGCCGCCGCCGGCCAGCTGGTGCCGGGCAACAGCCGCTTGCGGGCCCGGCTTCAGCCCCTGGGCGAGGGCTTGCAGCTGCAGCTGGTGGCCCAGCCCTTCGGCCACTTCGGGCCGGCGGTCACGCCGGGCCAGGGCCGGGCGCGCCTGATGTGCATGCACGAAGGCCTGAGCCTGGCCACCGAGCGCGACCTGCAGGCCGAGGCCGAGGCGCGCGCGGCCGTGCTGGAGGCTCTGCCCTTCCTCGACCCCGAACAGGCGCCCGAGTCCCCCTGGCAGCTGCTCGATGCCGAGGACGCGCTGCGCGCCGTCGAGCGCCTGCCCAGCCTGCCCGGCATCGCCGCGCTCGACTGGCCCAAAGGCAAGCCACTGCGCGTCACGCCCCTGGCCAGCCCGGCGATGAGCGTCTCGGTGAGCAGCGGCCGCGATTGGCTGGGCTTGAGCGGCAGCGCCCAGCTCGATGAATCGCGCGTGCTCGGCCTGCAAGAGCTGATGAAGCTGGCGCGCGAATCGCGCAGCCGCTTTGTGCGCCTGGCCGAGGGCGAGTATCTGGCCTTGAGCGAACAGCTGCGCCAGCAGCTGCGCGAGCTCGATGCCGTGCTGCAGAGCAAGAAAGACCAGCTGCAGCTGCCGCCCGCGGCCGCCTCCTGGCTGGAGGACACGCTGGACGGCATGGCCGTGGCCGGTGACGCGCCCTGGCGCGCGCGCATGGACGCCTTGTCCCAGGCCGCACAGCAAACACCGGCCCTGCCCAAGGCCTTGCGCGCCGAGCTGCGTGGCTACCAGCTGGAGGGCTTCCAGTGGATGAGCCGCCTGGCCGCAGCCGGTCTGGGCGCCTGCCTGGCCGATGACATGGGCCTGGGCAAGACGGTGCAGACCCTGGCCCTGCTGCTGGAACGCGCCTCACTCGGCCCGGCCCTGGTGCTGGCGCCCACCTCGGTCTGCGGCAACTGGCTGGCCGAGGCCGCCCAATTCGCGCCCAGCCTGCGCTGCAGCATCTACGGCGAAGACGCTGACCGCGCCGGCCTGATCAGCGATGCCGCGGCCGGTGACGTGCTGATTGTCAGTTATGCCCTGGCCCAGATCGATGGCGAGCTGCTGGCTGCCAAGCCCTGGGCCACCCTGGTGATGGACGAGGCGCAGGCACTCAAGAACGCGGCCACCAAGCGAGCGCAGTCGGTGGCTGAGTTCCAGGCCGGCTTCCGCCTGGCGCTCTCGGGCACGCCGGTCGAGAACCGCCTGACCGATCTCTGGTCCATCATGAACCTGATCAACCCCGGCCTGCTCGGCAGCACGCGCCAGTTCAACGAACGCTTCGCCACGCCGATCGAGAAGCAGAAAGACGGCGCCGCCCGCCAGCGCCTGCGCCGCCTGGTCTCGCCCTTCCTGCTGCGCCGGACCAAGCAGCAGGTGCTGCAAGACCTGCCGCCCCGCACCGAGATTGTCCATCTGGTGCAGCCCAGCGCTGAGGAGAAAGCCTTTCTGGAAGCCCTGCGCCGCAACGCGCAAGAGGCCGTGTCCGCCGCCGCCAAGGCCGGCCAGCCCGCGCCCATGCAGGTGCTGGCCGAGCTGATGCGTTTGCGCCGCGCCGCCTGCGACCCGCGCCTGGTGGCGCCGGAGCTGGGCCTGATCGGCGCCAAACTCGGTGAGTTTGAACGCATCGTGCGCGAGCTGGTCGAGGGCTCGCACAAAGCCCTGGTGTTCAGCCAGTTCACCGACTACCTGGCCCTGCTGTCCGAGCGACTGCGGGCCATGGGCGTGCCCTTCCAGTACCTCGATGGCAGCACGCCGGCGGCCGAGCGCAGCCAGCGCGTGGCCGCCTTCCAGCGCGGCGAGGGCGAGGTGTTCCTGATCAGCCTCAAGGCCGGCGGCTTCGGCCTCAACCTGACCATGGCCGACTATGTGCTGATCGTCGACCCCTGGTGGAACCCGGCCGCCGAGGACCAGGCCACCGGCCGCGCCCACCGCATGGGCCAGCAGCGGCCGGTCACGGTCTACCGCCTGGTGACAGCCGGCTCGGTGGAGGAACGAATCATCGACCTGCACCGCGACAAACGCGGCCTGGCCGATGGCATTCTGGAAGGCCAGGACGAGGCCACCGTGCTGGATGCGCAGGCCCTGGCGGCCCTGCTGCGCGGCTGAGCCGCCAAGCCGCCCGTCGCTTCAATCGCTGCGCAGCAGCTTTTCCTCGGCCAGGGCCAGGGCCTCGGGCACGCCCGAGAGCACCAGGGTGTCTCCGCCCTGCAGCAGCAGCTGCTCATCGGCCGGCACCACCGCGCCGTTGACCCGCCGCACCGACACCACCGACACCCCGGTCGCATGCAGGGCCAGCAGGCCCAGCGCCGTGTGCATATAGGGGCTGGCGGTGGGCAGGGTGACGGAGCGCAGGCGGGCATGCTGGCGTTCTTCGCCGGTGTCGTCATCGGCGCCGTGGAAATAGCCGCGCAAGAGCCCATAACGCGCATCGCGCGCGTCACGGGTCAGGCGGATCACCCGGCGCATGGGCACGCCCACCAGAGCCAGCGCATGGCTGGCCAGCATCAGCGAGCCCTCGATGGCCTCGGGCACCACCTCCGTGGCGCCGGCGGCACGCAGGCGCTCGAGGTCGCTGTCGTCGATGGTGCGCACCACCACCGGAACCTGGGGCGCATGCGAATGCACCAGATGCAGGATCTTCAGGGCCGAGGGCGTGTCCGGGTAGCTGACCACCACGGCGCTGGCGCGGGCCAGGCCGGCAGCCATCAGGCTTTGCAGGCGGGCGGCATCACCGAAGACCACACTCTGCCCGGCCGCGGCCGCCTGGCGCACCCGGTCGGGGTCCAGGTCCAGGGCCATATAGGGGATGTTTTCGCCATCGAGCAAGCGGGCCAGGTTCTGGCCGCTGCGGCCGTAGCCGCAGATGATCACATGGGCCTGCGCCTTGATGGACTTCTTGGCAATCGTGGTCAGCTGCAGGGACTGCATCATCCAGTCGCTGCTGGACAGCTTCATGACGATGCGGTTGCTGTACATGATCAAGAACGGCGTGGCCAGCATGGACAGCACCATGCTCGCCAGCACCGCGCTGACCCACTGCGGCGCGATCAGCTGGTGCTGGGCGCCCAGGGTCAGCAACACAAAGCCAAACTCACCCGCTTGGGCCAGGTACAGGCCGGTGCGCAAGGCCACGCCGGTGGGCGCCTTGAACAACCAGGCCAGGCCGGCAATCAGGGCGAACTTGGCCAGCACCGGCAGCAGGCTCAGCACGATGACCAGCAGCCATTGCTCGGTCAGGGTGCTCCAGTCCAGCTTCATGCCGATGGTGATGAAGAACAGGCCCAGCAGCACATCGTGGAAGGGCCGGATGTCGGTCTCCACCTGGTGCTTGTATTCGGTCTCGGCGATCAGCATGCCGGCGACAAATGCGCCCAGCGCCAGCGACAGGCCGGCATGCTCGGTCAACCAGGCCAGGCCCAGGGTGACCAGCAGCAGATTGAGCATGAAAAGCTCGTCGCTCTTGCGCCGCGCCACCAGGGTCAGCCACCAGCGCATCAGCTTCTGGCCGCCCACCAGCAGCAAGGCCAGCAGGGCAACCGCCTTGAGCAAGGCCCAGCCCAGGGACTGGGCCATGGCCGAGCCGTCGCTGTTGAGCGCCGGAATCAGCACCAGCAGAGGCACCACAGCCAGATCCTGGAACAGCAGCACGCCCACCACGCGGCGGCCATGTTCGCTCTCCAGCTCCAGGCGCTCGGCCATCAGCTTGACGACGATGGCCGTGCTGCTCATGGCCATGGCCGCGCCCAGCACCAGGGCGCCTTGCCAGCTCAGATCCCAGGGCAGGCCGAGCAGCTGCAAGCCGGCGCGCAGCAGGTAGTGGCCGGCGATGGTGGCGACGATGGTGATCAGCACCTGCAAGAGCCCGAGGCCGAAGACCAGGTGGCGCATGCTGCGCAGCTTGGGCAGGTTGAACTCCAGCCCGATCACAAACATCAGAAAGACCACGCCGAACTCGGCCAGGTAGCGGATGCCCACCGTGTCGCCCGCCAGGGCCAGGGCATTGGGGCCGATCAGCACGCCCACGGCCAGATAGCCCAGCATGGGCGGCAGCTTCAGCAAGCGGCAAGCGACCACGCCCAGCACGGCAGCAATCAGGTAGATGAGGGCCAGGTCGAGCGCAGTGATCATGGGCCCGATATTAGCGGGCGTGCGCCACCCCCCATCTGTGGAAACAAGCCGCTATGCTCCCGCCTCACCATGGCACGCCTCTTTGATCGCCCACAGCGGACCTGGCCGGGGCTGAAACGCCGGGCCCTGCTACTCATCGGCCTCGCCTCAGCAGTCTTTGGCGCTGAAGCCGATCCGGGCTATTACCTGGTGCGCCCCTACGCCGCCGCCGGCAAGAGCTCGCTGGACCTGCGCTACTGGAGCGTGCAGGCCCCGGGCGAGGCGGCCTTGCTCTGGCCCGAGCTGGGCCTGCGCCACGGCTTCAGCGAGCGCTGGACCAGCGAGATCCTGCTCAGCTGGATCGGCCCCGGTTGGCGCTCGCAAAAGCTCAGCTCGCTGAACTGGATGAACCAGTGGCTGCTCAGCAGCCCCGACAGCGAGCATGAGCTGGCCCTGCACACCCAGCTGATCCACAACCGCGGCCGCCACGCCGGCACGGCGCTGGAGATCGGCCCGAGCTGGCAAGGCGATTGGGGCCTGAGCCGCCTCAACCTCAACCTGCTGCTGGAGCACGACTGGGCCCGCCGCGAGGGCACCCAGCTCAAGCTGCAGTGGCAGGTATCGCGGCCGCTGCAGCCGGGCCTGCGTCTGGGCCTGCAAGGTTTTGGCGAGCTGGGGCGCTGGAACCACTGGCTGCCCGCCGCCCGGCAGTCGCAGCGCGCCGGGCCCATGCTGCACTGGGTGCCCGAGGGCCAGCAGGGCCTGAGCTTCAACGCCGCCTACCTCTGGGGCCGCACCTACGGCCGGCGCGGCGACATGTTCAGCGCCCAGCTGCTCCTGGATTTCTAGGCCACCCGGCCCTCAGAAGGCCAGCAACTGCCGCTGACTCTCGAACTCGCGCTGCGCGCCGCTGATCGGGTCGCGAAAGGCCAGGCTGCGCGCCAGCAGCTGCAGGGGCTGGCTGTAGTCCGGCGCCTCGATGGGCTCGGGCGGCAGCAAGCTCGGGTAGATGCGATCGCCCAGCAAGGGCAGGCCCAGGGCGTTCATATGGGCGCGCAGCTGGTGCTTCTGGCCGGTGCTGGGGCTCAGGCGGTAGCGGGCCAGGGGCAGGCTGGGGTGGCGCTGCAGCAGCTCGACCTGCGTCTCGGCATTGGGCTCGCCCGCCACCTCTTCCATCTGCATGAAGGCCTCGCTGCGCTCCTGCAGGCGGCTGCGGCGGGTCAGCGGCAGGCTCAGGCCCAGCGGCTCGGGCAGGCCGGCCACGGCCTCGTAGACCTTGTGCACGGCGCGCTCGCGGAACAGGGCCTGGTAGGCGCCACGCGTGGCCGGCTGCAGGCTGAAGACCACCAGGCCGGCGGTCTCGCGGTCGATGCGGTGGATGGGGCTGAGATCGGCCAGGCCGGTGGCGCGGCGCAGCCGGGTCAGCAGGGTCTGCTGCACAAAGCGGCCGCTGGGCAGCACCGGCAGGAAATGCGGCTTGTCGGCCACCAGCAGCAACTCGTCCTGGAACAGGATCTGCGCCTCGAAGGGCACCTCCGGTTCACGCTCCAGCTGGCGCCAGTAGTAGATGCGCGTGGCCGGCCGGTAAGGTGCATCGATGGGCAAGACCTGACCCCGCTCGTCCAGCACCAGGCCCTGGGCAAAGCGATCGCACCACTCCGCACGGCTCAGGCGCGGCAGGCGCTCCACCAGGTAATCGAGCAGACTGGCCCAGCGCCCTGCCGGACAGGCCAGCACGCTGGCCCCGACGCCATCGCGCAAAGGCAGGGCCAGCTTGGGCGGGCGGCTCATGGCGGGCTCGCCTCAGTCGATCTGCGGCCCGCCGCGGGCGCGTTCGTCGAGGTAGCGCTTGAGGCGCTGGCGGTCACCCTCGTCCAGGCTGCTGCCGCGCCAGGACTGGATCCAGGCCTCGCGCTGCGGGTCGGCTGCCATCTTGCGCACCGCCTGGTCGATGGCCTCGATCTGCTTGCGCCCTTCGGGCGTGCGGCTGCAGGCGTAGGTGGCCAGCTGGGTGCTGATGCCCTCCTGCACCGGCAGCTTGATCAGCTCGGTGCTCGGCAAGCCCTGGCTTTTCAGGTATTCATCGACCGCGCTGGGGTAGTCGAGGGTGTAGTCCATGCGCTGGGCCAGCAGCATGGCCAGCAGATGCATATGGCGGCCGGCCACCACGGACTTGGGCGCCTTGCTGCCCGCGGCCTGCAGGGCGGCATCGATCTTGGGACCAAAAGCGCGGTCGCGTGGCAGCAGGCCGACCAGATCGCTTTGCAAAAGCTCGGACAAAAGCACCTGCCGGCCGGCGCGTTCGAAACGCTCGAGGCGCGGCGCCAGCTCGCGCCGTGCAATCACCGCCAGCTGGCGCGACACCAGGGGCGGGTGCACATGGGTGAAGTACAGCCAGCCCAGGCGCTCGGGCGTGCTGACATGCAGGGGCGAGCACAGGGTCTGGCCCTGGCGCACCAGGGCTTCGAAGCGCGGGAAACCGGCATCGAGAAACTCATGCCGGTACTGCGGCAGCTGCTGGATCAGCAGGCGCAAAAAGCCGTCGATCTCGCCATGGCCCACCAGCTCAGACGCGCGCTGCGGCGGCTTGCCGCCGGGGTAGGTGAAATGGGGCGGCACATCGCGCACCATCCAGCGGATCACGCCGGGCTCGGGGCCTGGGTCGGTGGGCGCCGTCTGCGCACTCGCCCAGATCGGGCTCAAGCACAGCCATGCGCTCAAGCACCAGCGCCAGCGCCGGCCGCCCTGGACCCCGTGTTTCACTCGCCGTCGACCCACTCGATGCGGGCACCCAGCGAGCAGATGTTCTCGACGAATTGCGGGTGGGCGCGGCGGATCGGTGTGGCGTTGCGGATCACCGATTTGCCCGAGATGCTGGCCGCCACCATCAGCAGGGCAATGGCCACGCGGATGATGTAGGGGCTCTCCACCTCGGCCGGGTGCAGCGGCTTGCCGCCGAAGGTGACCATGCGATGCGGGTCGGACAGGAAGGCGTGGCCGCCGAACTTGCTCAGCTCCGAGGTCCAGCCCATGGCGCCGTCGTAGATCTTGTTCCAGAACATCACGCTGCCTTCGGCCTTGATGCCCAGGGCCACGAAGATGGGCAGCAGGTCCACCGGCAGGTAGGGCCAGGGCGCGGCCTCGACCTTTTGCAGGATGTTGCGGGTGAAGGGCTCCTTGACCTTGAGCGGGCCTTGCGTCTCGGCGCGCGACCAGCCGTTCTCGTGCACGATCTGCACGCCGAACTTGGCAAAGGTACGGTCGATCAGGGGGAACTGCTCGGGTGTGGAGTTCTTCACCTCGACCCGGCCGCCGGTGATGGCGCCCAGGGCCAGGAAGGTGACGATCTCGTGGAAATCCTCGGCGAAAGTGAACTCGCCGCCGCCCAGGCGCTCGACGCCGTGGATGGTCAGGCGCGAGGTGCCCAGGCCTTCGATCTGCGCGCCCAACATCTTCAGAAAGGCACAGAACTCCTGCACATGGGGCTCGGAGGCGGCGTTCATCAGCGTCGAGCGGCCCTGGGCCAGGGCGGCGCAAAGCACGAAGTTCTCGGTGGTGGTGACCGAAGCGTAGTCGGTCCAGTGGTCGTTGGCCCGCAGGCGGGCCGGCACGGCCAGGACCAGGCCATCGGGCTGGCGCTCGACGCTGGCACCGAAACGCTGGAAGACCTCGACATGGGGGTCGATCTCGCGCACGCCCAGGGTGCAGCCGGTCACATCGTCCTCGATGCGGGCCGAGCAGAAGCGCGCCAGCAGGCCCGGCACCAGCATGATGGAGCTGCGCATTTCCTCGGGCAGGCGGTCGCGCGCGGCGTCGAAACAGGTGTCGCGGTGGTGCAGGTCCAGCACCCGGGTCTTGGCGTCCATCTCGACCGAGCTGCCGAGGCTGCGGAAGACCTCGAGGATCTTCTTCACGTCCGTGATGTCGGGCACCCCGTGCAGGCGCACCGGCTCGCGCGTCAGCAGGGTCGCGCAGAGGATGGGCAGGACGGCGTTCTTGTTGGCCGAGGGAACGATGCGGCCGGCAAGAGGCGTGCCGCCGTGGACGATGAGATTGGACATGGACGGAGAAAGGATCGCAGGGGCACCGAAGCGGTGAGCCCGATTATCGTTGCCCTGGCAAAAACCCCGGCGGGGCTCAGCGCACCGGCACCAGGGGCTGGGCGCCCGGACTCATCAGCACGGTGTTGCCGGCCTTGCCCGCCACGGCAATGGCCGTGTCGCGGTGGATCTCAGCCAGCTTGATCTCTTTCAAGGCCGGGGTCAGCGATTCGCTGACGATGCGATTGGCACGCGCCTCGCCCTCAGCCTGCACGATCAGGCGCTCGGCCTCGGCCTTGGCCAGTTCGATCTCCTTGCGCTTCTTCTCGATCGCCTGATCGGTCTCGGCGCGCTGGCGAATGGCCGCCTCGATGGCGGGGTCGGTCAGCAGGTTGCGGACATTGACCGCGGTGATGACAAAAGCCCCCTTGTCATTGGCATCGAGCTCTTTTTGCAACTCGGAGCGCACCATCTCGGCCAGCTCGGTGCGCTTGGTGTGCATGGTGGTGGCATCCAGCTGGGCGATGGCTTTGTAGACGGCCTCGCGCGCCTCGCGCGACACGCGGCTGAAGGCGATCACCAGATCCTTGGTGCCGCCCTTGACGATGTCGCCATGCTTGACCACATCACCCTGGTACTTCACATACAAGCCGGGCACGGCGCTGGGCGTGGTCTTGAAGTAGATGTCCAGGTCCACATCCTTCATGGTCAGGTTGTCCCGGCTCTTGGGCGTCATGTCGTAGAGCGAGAAGCTGACTTCCTTGGTGGTGAACTCATCCACTGACTTGAACAGGGTGAAGTAGACGCCGGGCGGCAAGGACTCGGCGCCCACCTTGCCCAGCGTACGCTCGACACCGACGTTGCCGGTGTCGATCTGGCTGCAGGCACTCATCAAGGCGCACAGGCCGATCAGGCCAAAAGTCCGGACAAAACGCTTCATGGAGAGCTTTCAGAGCAAGTGGATGGGAGGATAGAAATAGGCCAGCAGCAGCAGGGCCAGCAAGCCCAGGAACAACACGCCCAGGCGCCAGGCATGGCGCGAAGCCAGGCTCAACAGAGACTGGCGGCGAGCGGGCGCCAGCAGCTGCCAGCCGATGTACAGCAGCAGCCCGAGCCCCAGCAGAAGTACAAATTGCCGCATCTCACCGTCCTTTATGTCGGGTCAGGCGCCCGGGTCGAGCCGGCGCGCACGCGCGAGGCGCCAGGCTTGCTTGGGGTCATCGCCATAGACCTGCTCGGCCGTGGTGGCGGTTTCCTGCAGGCGCGTGTCGATGGCCATGCGCTTGTCGAAGACAAAACACTCGCCCTGCCAATCGGCCGCAGCATCGGGCATCTGCTCGAAATAGCTGACGATGCCGCCGTCCAGTTGGTAGACCTCCAGGCCCTGGCTTTGCATCCAGGCGCTGGTCTTCTCGCAGCGGATGCCGCCGGTGCAGTACATGGCGATGCGCTTGCCCTCGGCCTTCCAGGCTTCGGCGTGAGCGGCCACATAGGCCGGGAAATCGCGGAAATGCGCGACCTCGGGGTCGACCGCATTCTTGAAACGGCCCAGCCGGTATTCAAAGCTGTTGCGGTTGTCCAGCACCAGCACATCGGGCTCGTTGAGCAACTCGCGCCAGCGCTGCGGAGAGACATGGGTGTCGGGCAGCTCCGGGTCGGGCAGGCCGCTGACGCCGGGCACGCCGAAGGCGACGATCTCGGGCTTGCAATGCACCTTGATCAAGGTGAAAGGCCGCGTGGTGCAGGCGCTGTGCTTGAAGGCCATGCCCGCGAAGGCGCCGCCAAACAACGCATCCTGCTGCAGCGCTTGCTCAAACGCCGCCAGGGCGGCGGCCGGCGCAGCGATGGCGCCGCTGATGCCCTCGGCCGCAACCAGGATGTTGCCGCCGATTCCGGTCTCGGGCCCGCTCAGTTCGCGCAGCCGCGCGGCCACCGCTTCCGGCTCGGCCAGAGCCACGAAGCGGTAGAAGGAGGAATGGACATGTGGCTCGTTCATCACGCTCATCAAGCCCCGTCCTCAGACCAGCAGAGCCGGGTCGGCCGCCGCGGCGCGTACGGGCGCGTCGGGCAAGAGGGCCAGGCCGCCGCTGAGCGTCCAGGCCTGGCTGTGGCCGAGGCGGGCCAGGGCCTGCGCCGCCTGGCGGCTGCGGTTGCCGCTGCGGCAGAAGAACAACAAGGGGCGCTGCTCGGCCAGCCAGCCGGGAATGGCATTGAGAAAGCGGGACAAGGGCATGGCCTGCAAAGCCACTCCGGCCAGCTCGGGCGTCTGGCTCAGGAACTGCTCGTAGGGCTCGCGCACATCGATCAGCAGCGCATCCGGATGGGCGTCGACAAACTGCTGCAGCTGCGTGCCCGAGAGCTGCAGCAGCGGCGCCGCCACGGCCTCACCGCGCTCCAGGGCCACGTTGCTGGCCAGCAGCTGGGCTTCGTCGCTGGGCGGTGCGATCAGGGTCTGAGCACCGATCTGCTCGCCCAAGGCCTGGGCGTGCTGCGGCGCCACAAAGGCCAGACAGCAGGCTTGTCCCTGCCCACCTTCGCTGAGCAGCAAGGCCTGACCCCCGCCTTCCAGCAACTGCCGGCGCAAGCGCTTGGCGCCCAACTCCAGCTCCGTCTGCGTCAAGGGCCAGCCCAGCGCATCGACCTCCGCCGATGCGGCGAGCAGATCGGGCAGCTCGGCCGCCAGCAGGGCCCGTGCCTCGCCGTGGGCCGCGGCGCCATCGCTGCTGAGCACGGCGGTGACCGGGTAGTTCTGGCAGCGCAGCACCTGGGCCAGGCGGCTGACCTGCTCGGGCTGCGGGTCGATCAGCACGCAGCGCTGCACGGCCGCATCGGCCAGCACATAGCAGCAGGCACCTTCCAGCATGAAGCGGCTGACGCCCTGGCCGACCGTCGGCAGGTTGTCGCTCGGGCTCATGCAGTTGCGGCGCAGCGACTCACCGCAGGCCTCGATGCGGGCACAGGCTTCGGTGATGAAGGCCTCATCCACGGCTGGGCCGATGGACAGGCGCACGGCACCGGCAGCTTGCCAATCGGGCAGGCCCATGGCCTGCAGCACAAAGCTCGGCGCGGCCTTGGCCGCACTGCAGGCCGAACCGCCGCTGACGCGCACATCGGCCGCGTCGAACAGGTCCTGCAGCAGGCGCGAGCTCAGGCCCGGCACCGAGAAATTGAGGGTGGTGGGCAGGCTCTGCACCAGCGGCGCGTTGTAGACCAGGCCAGGGAAGGCCTGCTCCAGCGCAGCCGCCAGGCGGGTGCGGAAACCGCTCATCTCGGCATGGCTGCGGAAGGTCTTGCCCTCCTTGTCTTCCAAAGCTTCCAGCACCGCACCCAGGGCGGCGATGCCGGACATGTTCTCGGTGCCCGAACGCAGCGCCCCCTCCTGGCCGCCGCCAGCCATCAGCGGCGTGAAGGGCGCACCGGCGCGCACGTAGAGCAGGCCGATGCCCTTGGGCGCATAGAGCTTGTGGCCGGAGAAAGGCGCGTAATCGATGCGGCTCTGGCTCAGGCGCAGCACCAGCTTGCCCAGGGCCTGCACGCCATCCACCATCCAGAAGGCGCTGCTGCCGCTGGCATTGAGGGCGGCTTCGATGCCGGTCAGATCGCTGATGACGCCGGTTTCATTGTTGGCGGCCATGGTGCAGACCAGGCCGGCCTCGGGCGCCTCACGCTGCAGAAACTCCAGATCATGGCGGCCCTGCGTGTCCACCGGGATGGCACGGATCGCCAGGTTCAGGCCCAGCACGGCGTTCCAGTGCTTGAGCGCCTCGGGCACGGCCTTGTGCTCGGTGGCACCGTAGAGCAGCTGGCTGCCGATGGCCTGACCGGCCTCGCGGCGCGCGCGCAGGGCGTGCAGGGCGGACAGCACGGCCGTCTGGATGCCTTCGGTCGCGCCGCTGACAAAGAGCAGCTGGCCGGCGCCGGTATCCAGCAGGCGCTGGGCGCGGGCACGCACGCCGTCGATCAGCGCGCGCGCCTTGAGGCCGGTGCTGTGGATGCTGCTGGGGTTGCCGTAATCCTCCACCATGGCCTGAATGGCCGCCGCCTTGGCCTGCGGCAACACGGGCGTGGTGGCATTGGCGTCGAGATAGATTTCCATGGCGAAGAACTGGCTGAGCAGGCACAACAGGCGCGTGGCGCGAAGCCGCCATGGTACCCGCCTGACCGTTGGGCCTCTATACTGCGGCCCCGGGTCGGCAGCACACCCAGGCCTTGCCGCGCGGCATCCCCGCGAGCTAAACCTGCCATTGGCACCAGTCCACAGACCGAGTGTGGCGCGCCGCGGCTCCGCGGCCCATCACATCCCGCACGTGAATCCCCAGTTCATGCGCGCGCCCGTCTGGAAGTCGGCAAGCACCAGCGTCATTCGACCCCTGGGTCGAAACATGGCGTGCGCGCTTTGTGGAGAACTTCACGTCATGACACGACAGGCCATTCCCTTCCATGCCGACGATCTTTCGGCCCTGGCCAGATCGCTGCGCCAGCAGCTCCAGCAACATCAGGCCCAAGCGGCCGAACTGCCCTCGCACCTGAGCCTGCTGAACATGCTGGCGCGCGCCGCCGGCCACCGCAATCTGCAGGCCTTGCGCGCCCAGGCCGACCAGCCTGTGCTGGCCGCGCCGCCGATCAAGCCCTCGCCGCTGCTGCAGCCCACACCGATCGCCACGGTCGCGCCGGCTCGGGGGCCGCGCCATCCGGGTTTGAGCGCGCTGGCCGACCGTGCCCTGCGCCAGTTTGACGAGCGCGGGCGCCTGACACGCTGGCCCAGCAAGCACCAGGTGCAGCGCCTGGCACTGTGGGGCTTGTGGTTGCATTTCGACAGCCGCCGCATCTACAGCGAGGGCGAGGTCAATCGGCTGCTGCAATCCCTGCACGACTTCGGTGACCACTGCACGCTGCGGCGCGAGCTGGTCACCATGGGCTTGCTGACACGCGAAGACGGCGGGCGCCGCTACCAGCGCCTCAACCCGCAACCCAGCGAAGAGCTGCGGCCGCTGCTGGCCGAGCTGCGCCAGCGCCACCAGCGCTTTGCCGGCCGCCGCACGCCGCCGCCCGATGCAGGGCCCGGCGGCGCATACCAGCCTCACTCGATCGCGGGGTAGTCCCCCGTGCCCTCGGGCCAGGCCGTCAGCAGCTCGAAGCCGGTCTCGGTGACCAGCACCATATGCTCCCACTGGGCCGAGAGCGAGCGGTCCTGCGTGATCACGGTCCAGCCATCGGCCAGCTGCTTCACGCCGCGCTTGCCGGCGTTGATCATGGGCTCGATGGTGAAGATCATGCCGGCCTGCAGGCGCAGACCCTCGCCGGGCTTGCCGAAGTGATTGACGTGCGGCTCGTCGTGGTAGATGTCGCCAATGCCATGGCCGCCGTACTCGCGCACCACGCTGTAGCCGGCCTGGTGGGCCACGCTCTGGATGGCATAGCCGACATCGCCCAGGGTCGCGCCGGGCCGCACCTTGCGGATGCCGGCGCGCATGGCTTCGTAAGTCACCTGGACCAGGCGGCGTGCCGCCGGCTTGGGGTGGCCCACGAAATACATGCGACTGGTGTCACCGAACCAACCGTCCTTGATCAGGGCCACATCGAGATTGACGATGTCGCCTTCTTTCAGGATCTTGGTCGGCGAAGGGATGCCGTGGCAGACCACCTCGTTGACCGAGCTGCACAGGGTCTTGGGGTAGCCGTGGTAGCCGATATTGGCCGGCGTGACGCGCAACTCGTCGACGATGTACTCGCGGCAGATGTGGTCCAGTTCGTCGGTGCTGACGCCGGGCTGAACATGGGGCGTGATCATCTGCAGCACCTGGGCGGCCAGGCGGCCCGACTCGCGCGCCTTGGCGATCTCTTCCGCCGTGCGAATCTTGACGCCCGCCCTCATTGCACGCCTCCGAGCGCCGGCTTGAGCTTGGCTTCGCGCGCCCCACTGAGCTCACCACCTGCAGCCAGGGCGAGCAAGTCCACCCCGCCGGACTGCTCGGCACGGATCAGCAGGCGGCAGATCTCGCGGTGATCCAGGTCGGGGTAGAGCTCGGACAGCAGACCGATGCGCATCCAATGCTCGGCCTGGGCGTTGATGGAGCGCGACAAGGCCTGGCTGGCGAGGCGCAGGCTTTCGTGCATCGGATCTGAAATTTTGACGATTCCCATGGCGGCAGTATATGCGAAACATATACGTTTCACATATAGGCGGCGAGCATCCGGGGGCCGCTGGATACAATCGCCCGCCCCTCTTTTCACCGGATCACCCCCGGATTCACGATGGCCCTGCCCGACCGATTTGCCGTGCTGCTGCAATACCTGCTGCCCAAACAGGCCCTGACCCGCCTGGCCGGCTGGGGCGCGGGCGCGCGCCTGGGCGGCCTGACCACGGCCGTCATCCGCCGCTTTGTAGCCCGCTACCAGGTCAACATGGCCGAGGCAGCCAACCCCGACATCGCCGCCTACCCGAGCTTCAACGAATTCTTCACCCGGGCGCTCAAGCCCGGCGCCCGCCCCTTGGCCGACGCCCCCCTGATCTGCCCGGTGGACGGCGCGATCAGCCAGTTCGGCCGCATCCGCGGCGAGCAGATCTTCCAGGCCAAGGGCCACGATTTCAGCTGCACCGCCCTGGTCGGCGGCGACGCCAGCCTGGCCGCCCAGTTCCGCGACGGTCACTTCGCCAACATCTACCTCAGCCCCAAGGACTACCACCGCATCCACATGCCCTGCGATGGCCGCCTGACGCGCATGATCCACGTGCCCGGCGATCTGTTCTCGGTCAACCCGGTCACCGCCCGCGGCGTGCCGGGCCTGTTCGCCCGTAACGAGCGCGTGGTCTGCGTCTTCGAAGGCGAACAAGGCCCTTGGGTGATGGTGCTGGTCGGCGCCACCATCGTCGGCAGCATGGCCACCAGCTGGCACGGCGTGGTCAACCCGCCGCGTCCCGGCACCGTGCGCGAATGGAGTTACGCCCCCGGCCAGGTCAGCCTCAAGAAAGGCGATGAACTGGGCCGATTCCTGCTCGGCTCCACCGTGGTGATGCTCTTCCCGACCAGCCAGGGCCTGGAGTTCAACCCGGCCTGGCAGGGCGAAAGCCTGGGGCAGCGCGGCAGCGCAGTGCGGCTGGGTGAGGTGATGGCGCGCTGAGGCTGCGACACACCGGTGCCCCCCTCAAACCGGGGGGAGTTTGTGCGCAACACGCAGGGATAGCACCGAGCGACGCACAAGATGGGCGTGCTGAGAATCGCGGCCATCGCCAATTCAACTCTGGCGTGGGCAGCGCCCCCATCCACCAGCAGCAGTCCGCCGGTCCGGTCGCTGATCTGCGCCTGCTGCTCATGACCACACTGCTTTCGGCTCGCCCCTCCAGAGCCCTGTCGCGCCTGCGTCGCGCCCTGCCCTTGATCACCTTGCTGGCCCTGGGTGCCGGCTTGCTCTGCAGCGGCCAGGCTCAGGCGCAGAGCTACCAGGTTCAGTCCCTCAGCCAGAACGGCGCCTTCACCTATGCGCTGAACGCACGCGGCCAGGTCAGCGGCAGCCTGTTGGACAACAACGGCATCTACCAGGCCTTCCTCACCGGCCCCAATGGCCAGGGCCTGTTGACCATGACCCAGCTGCCGGGTGATGCCACCGGCAACGCGATCAACTTCTCAGGCCAAATCGCTGGAGAAGTGATCACCGGCATGAATCCGAGCCGGGTTGAAGCCTTCGTGACCGACGCCCAAGGTCAGAACGCCCGCCTGCTCGGCGGCATTGGCGGTAATGTGACGACGGCCCGCGGCATCAATGACAGCGGCACCGTGATCGGCATGGGCCGCGACGGCAGCGGCAGCACCAAGTTCCATGCCTTGCGCTGGCAGGCCAACAGCACCGAAGCCGAGCGCCTGCTCACCCTGGGCGGCAACACCAGCAGTGCCCAAGCCATCAACGGCAGCGGCCTGATCGTCGGCAACTCAGGCCTCAGCGATGGCAGCGTCCATGCCGTGATCTGGGGCCTGAACGGCGCCACCATCACCGATCTGGGAACCCTGGGTGGCTTCAGCAGCTCGGCCCTGGCCCTCAATCAGATCGCCCAGGTGGCGGGCACATCGCGCGTGGCCGATGGCAGCCTGCATGCCTTCATCACCGGTGCCGGCGCCCAGGGCATGAGCGACCTCGGCACCCTGGGCTGGGTGCACAGCCAAGCCAGTTTCATCAACAACGCAGGCATCGTGGCCGGCAATCTGTTCAACGGCACCGATGGCGCCTCGTACATCGCAGGCCACGCCTTCATCACCGGCGCCAACGGCCAGGGCATGGTGGACCTGAACAGCCTGGTCAGCGTGGGCGAAGGGCTCTACCTCAACGAAGTCTGGGGCTTGAACGACGCCGGCCAACTCCTGGTCAGCGACCAGAATGGCCTGAGCTACCTGCTCACGCCCGTGCCCGAAGCCGCGAGTTCGGCCATGCTGCTGGGCGGCCTGCTGATGCTGGCCCTGCTGGCGCGCCAGCGCCGTGGGGACACCCGGGCAACGGCCCTCAAGTCGATGCAGGCTTGAGCGGCGCGGGCCACGCGAACGGCGGCGCCTGGATGAGCTCGATCAAGGCTCGCAAGGCCGGGCTGGTCTGGCGCCGGCCGGGGTAGTAGAGCGCGAAACCGGTGCCCGGCACGCACCAGTCGGCCAGCAGTTCGACGAGCTGGCCGCTCTGCAGCAAGGGCGCAGCCGCCAGTTCGTAGACATAAGCCACACCGGCCCCGTCCAGCGCCGCTTGCAGGGCCACGGCCTGGTCGTCCACGGTCAGCGGGCCCGGCACGTCGAGATCGGTCGTCAGGCCCGCTCGCGCGCAAGCAGGGCCAGCGCAGCGACAGCCGGCCGCATGTTCAAGAAAACTCCAGCGGAACAAGCCGCCACTGGCGAAGCGCTGGCGCACACAGGGCAGGGCGAGCAGGTCCTGCGGCTGCTGCGGTGCCGGGCGGCGTTGCAAGAACTCGGGTGAGGCCACCGCGATGAAACGCTGCGCGCCCCCGAGCGGCACCGCCACCATATCGGCCGGCAGGCGTTCGGCAAATCGCACGCCGGCATCGAAGCCATGCTCGACGATGTCAACCAGGCCATCCTGGGTGCACAGCTCCACCTGCACCTGCGGGTGGGCGGCCACATAGCGCGCCAGCAGCGGGGTCATCAAGAGCCGCGCCGCACTGCGCGGCACGCTGAGGCGCAGGCTGCCGGACACCCGACCGCTCAGCTGCACCACGCTGTCCAGTGCCCGCTCCAGGCTGCGCATGGCGGGCAAGGCGCCGGCCAGCAGGCGCTCGCCGGCCGCCGTCAGCGCCACGCTACGGGTGCTGCGGTTGAGCAAGGCCACGCCCAGCTGTGCCTCCAGGCGACGCATGGCCTGGCTCACGGCCGAGGGCGACAGGCCCAGCTGCTGGGCCGCGCGGCGGTAGCTGCGCGCCTCGGCCACGGCGGCAAAGACACGCAGGGTGTGGAGTTCGGTTTCGCTGGACACCCGACGATTGTGAAGCAGGGCTGCACAGCCCGTGCGGCCGGCGGCGGCTTGTGGCGGCGCGGCGCCATCGCCACCATGCAGAACTCGATCCACCCCCCACCGTGAGCCCCACCGCATGAACAGCCAATCTACCACCCCCTTGCAGCGCCGCCTGGCCGGCCGCGACATCCCCGCCATCGGCCTCGGCCTGATGGGCATGAGCGAGTTTTACGGCGCCGTCGACGACGCCGAATCCCTGGCCACCCTGCATGCCGCGCGCGAGCTCGGGGTGCGCCACCTCGACACCGCCGACACCTACGGCTCCGGCCACAACGAGCGCCTGCTCGGCCGCTTCCTGGCCGGGCTGAGCCCGGCGCAGCGGGCGGACATGGTGGTAGCCAGCAAGTTCGGCATCAAGCGCCCACCGGGCACCTACGAGCGCCACATCGACAACTCCGCCGCCTATGCCCGCGCCGCCTGCGAGGCCTCGCTGCAGCGCCTGGGGCTGGAGCGCATCGAACTGTTCTATGTGCACCGCCGCGACCCGGCCGTGCCGATCGAGGAGCTGATGCTGACCCTGGCCGACCTCAAGGCCGAGGGCAAGATCGGCGCCGTGGGCCTGTCCGAGGTCAGCGAAGAGACGCTGCGCCGCGCCCATGCGGTGCTGCCGGTGGCGGCGCTGCAGAATGAGTATTCGCTCTGGGAGCGCAGCGCCGAGCAGGCCATGCTGGCCGTGACCGCCGAGCTGGGCGTGGCCTTCGTCGCCTACAGCCCGCTGGGCCGCGCCTTGCTGAGCGCCCAGCTGCCCGCCACGCAAGACCTGGCCCCCGATGACTTCCGCCGCACCCTGCCGCGCTTCAATGGCGAGGCCGGAGAGCACAACCGCTCCCTGGCCGAGCGCTTGGCCGGCCTGGCGGCAGACTGGGGTCACAGCGCCGCCCAGCTGGCCTTGGCCTGGGTGCTGCACCAGCAGCCCCACACCCTGGTCATCCCCGGCACGCGGCGGCAGAAGCACCTGCTCAGCAACTGGGCCGCCGGCCAGATCCATCTGGACCCGGCCCAGGTCGACACTCTGAACCGCCTCTTCGCGCCGGGCAGCGTGGCCGGTTCGCGCTACACCGAGCTGGGCTGGGTGGGCATCGAGTCGGCGCGCGGCTGAACGGCGCGCCTCACTTCCTTCTTTCTATCTATCTTTCAAGCCAAGCTGCGCCCCAGCAGCTCGCCCGCCGCCACGGCCCCGAGCGGCCGGCTGAGGTGATAACCCTGCAGCTGCGTGCAGCCGAGCTCGCGGGCCGCCTGGGCCTGCTGCTCGTTTTCCACGCCCTCGGCCACCACCTCCAGGCTCAACGAGCGGCCGAGCGCGCAGGTGGCTTTGACGATGGCGCTGGCCTGGGGCTCGGGCAGGGGGTCGATCATGCTGCGGTCCAGCTTCATGGTGCTGATGGGCAGCTGGCGCAGCATGGTCAGCGAGCTCTGGCCGGTGCCGAAGTCGTCCATGCTGCAGAGCACGCCGGCCTTGCGCAGGCGCTGCAGCTGGGGCAGCACGCGGCCCAGGTGGCCGATGGCGGCGGTTTCGGTGATCTCGATCTCCAGGCTCTGGTGCGGCAGGCCCAGCTCGTCCAGGCGGGCCAGCAGGCGGTCGGCAAAGCCGATGTCGTCGAACTGCAGGGGCGAGACATTGACGGCCACCGGCACCAGCAGGCCCCAACGGTCCAGCCAGTCGCGCAGCTGCTGGGTGGCGGTGTCGATGATGAGCTGGCCGAGCGCGCTGATCTGGCCGGTGCGCTCGGCGGCGGGCACGAAATCGGCCGGGCTGACCCGGCCCAGGCCCGGGCGTTCCCAGCGCACCAAGGCCTCAAAGCCGCAGAGCTTGCGGCTGTCGGCGCGGAACTTGGGCTGGTACTCGAGCAGGAACTCACGCTCGACGATAGCCCGGCCCAGCGATTGTTCGGCCTCCAGCCGCGCCCGCGAACGCACATTCATGCGCGGCTCAAAGAACTCGCAGGCGCTGCCCGCGCGCTGCTTGGCGCGGTGCATGGCCGAATCGGCGGCGCGCAGCAGGCTGTCCACATCCTCGCCGTCCTCGGGGAAACGGGCCACGCCCATGGACAGATGCACGAACAAGGCCTCACCGTCCACCTCGAAGGGCTGCTCCAGCAACAGCAGGATCTGGTCCAGCACCGGCTGCACCTCGCGGCGCTCGGCCACCTCCTCCAGCAGCACCAGGAACTGGTCCTCGCCCAGGCGCATCAGCATGGCCTGCACCGGCAGCTGGCGGCACAGGCGGCGCGCCACCGAGTGCAGCAGGGCATCGCCGACGGCATGGCCCAGGCTTTCGTTGATCAGCTGGAAGCGGTCGACATCGGCCGAGATCAGCGCGAAGGGCGCGCCGCCGGTGCGCGTCAGTTCGCGCAAGCGGGCGACGGCAAAGTTGCGGTTGGGCAGATCGGTCAGCTCGTCGTGCAGGGCCTGGCGGCGCAGGGCGTCGACGGCGCGCTGGCGCGAGCTGTCATCGACCATCACCAGCAGCTCGGCCGGCGCACCGTCCCACTCCAGATGGCTGGACAGACCGCGCACATGGATGAGCTGGCCCTCGCGGGTGAGGCGGGTGGCCTCCCATTCGATGCGGGCCTGCGGATCGGCCAGCACCCGGGCATGGCGCTCGCGGGCGCTGGCCTGCTGCTCCATGGGCACCAGCTCGGACAGCACCTCCACCGGCCGCTGCAGCAGCAGCGCCGCCTCACCAGGCTGGTAGCCGAACATGCTCATGGCCGCCGGGTTGGCATAGACGGCGCGGTGGTCCTGCAGCACCACCAGGCCTTGCAGGGAATGCTGGGTCAGCTGGGTGAAGCGCTCGTTCTGGCGCCGCGTCTCGGCATGGGCGCGGGCCACCGACAGCAGGATCAGGCCCAGCGACAAGGTGGTCTGCACAAACAGGCCCAGGGTGTGGGTGATGTTCGAGCGGCCCAGCGGATGCAGCATGGGGCTGCTGCCATGAACCAGGCCCACAGCCACGAAGCAGAGCGCAACAAAGCGCTCGCCGGCATTGCCGCCCTGGCCCATCCACCAGGCGCAGGCCCAGGAACCGGTCACCAGATAGACCGTCGCCAGCAGCACGGCATGGCGATGGTCCACGCGCGCCAGCGAGGCCACGCTGACCATCATCAGCACGAAGGCCGGAAGCCAGAACTTGCGCGGCCAGCTGAGGTTGCGGTAGACCCGGGCCCCCGCCACCAGCAACATCAGCGAGCCCATGATGCTGCAGGAGGCGGCCAGGGCCTGGAGATCGTCCTGCCAGGTCAGCGATTGCTCGGGCGCCAGGGCGATGCCCAGGGTCAGGCCGGTGGACAGCAGAATCCAGCTGTAGCCCCAGAGCCGCACATGCACGAAACGCGGGTCCTGCCGCCACAGCAGCAGCAACGCGATGCCCAGCATCGCGTTCAACCCGGATCCGATCAGCATCAGCGAAGTCATGAGAGACAGGCATTCGACCCCCGGGCAAGACAGGGGCGGCTGTGGCGACACGAGCCCCGATGCTAGCTTGCAGTGACAATAAGCGCTCAAGACCTTGCGAGGGCCTGTTGCCCTGGCTGCTCACCGACATCTCCGCACACACCATGACCCAGCGCGTCCTGACCGGCATCACCACCACCGGCACCCTGCACCTCGGCAACTACGTCGGCGCCATCCGCCCGGCCATCGCCGCCAGCCGCGAGGCTGGGGTGGAGAGCTTTTTCTTCATGGCGGATTACCACGCCCTGATCAAATGCGACGAGCCCGAGCGCATCAACCGCTCGCGCCTGGAGATCGCCGCCGTCTGGCTGGCCGCTGGCCTGGACACCTCGCGCGTCACCTTCTACCGCCAGAGCGACATCCCCGAGATCCCCGAGCTGACCTGGCTGCTGACCTGCATCACCTCCAAGGGTCAGATGAACCGCGCCCATGCCTACAAGGCCGCGGTGGATGCCAATGTGGCGGCCGGCGAAGACCCGGACGCCGGCATCACCATGGGCCTGTACAGCTACCCCATCCTGATGGCGGCCGACATCCTGATCTTCAACGCCCACCGCGTGCCAGTCGGCAAGGACCAGGTGCAGCACATCGAGATGGCGCGCGATGTGGCGCAGCGCTTCAATCACCAATTTGGCAAGGGCGAGGAGTTCTTCGTCCTACCGGAGGCCAATGTCGAGGAAGACGTGGCCCTCTTGCCCGGCCTGGACGGCCGCAAGATGAGCAAGAGCTATGACAACAGCATCCCGCTGTTCGAAGGCGGCAGCAAAGGCCTGAAGGAGGCGATCGCCCGCATCGTCACCGACAGCCGCCTGCCCGGCGAGCCCAAGGAGCCCGAAGGCCAGGCCCTGGTAACGATTTACGACGCCTTCGCCACGCCGCAGCAGCGCGCCGATTTCCGCGCCGCCCTGCGCGCCGGCCTGGCCTGGGGCGAGGCCAAGCAGCAGCTGTTCGAGCTGATCGAGGCCGAAATCGCCCCCATGCGCGCACGCTACGACGCCCTGATGGCCCACCCCGAGCGCATCGAGGAGATCCTGCAGCAAGGCGCCGAAAAAGCGCGCGCCATCGCCGGCCCGCTGCTGGCCCGCGCCCGCGAGGCCGTGGGTCTGCGCCGCTTCAATGCCGTGGCCGCACCGGTGGTAGACACGGCCAAGGCCGCCAAGGCCGCCCTGCCGGTGTTCAAGCAGTACCGCGAGGCCGACGGCCAGTTCTACTTCAAGCTGGTCAGCGCCGAGGGTCAGGTCTTGCTGCAAAGCGCCGCCTTCGCCGGCGGCCGCGATGCTGGCCAGTGGGTGGCACGGCTCAAGCGTGAAGGCGCCGCGGCCCTGGCCGAAGCCCCGGTGCAGCGCGGCGAAGGCGTGGACGAGGCAGCGGTCCACGCTGCTCTGCTGGCCCTGCAGGCGGCCGACGCGGCCTGACCCTGCTGGCGAATAGAGAGCTGTCCCTGAAACGCGCATTTCGCGCGAAAACCCGCTAGGCTGCTAAGGCGGTACTGCGTAGCCTGGGCATTCAAACATGCCGACGGCTGCGCGTTCCGCCGTCCGAAAAACAGGAGACACCCGCCCATGCCCGCCATCCCCACCGACCACCTGGCCCTGCAGCGTTTCTACCTGCTGGAGCGAACCCAAGCCGAACGCGTCACGCTGACCCAGCCCATGGGCCAGGGCCAGACGCAAGAGTTCACCTGGGCCCAAGTAGGCGACCAGGTGCGGCGCATGGCCGCCCACCTCCAAGCCCTGGGCCAGGACCAAGGCTGGGAGCCCGGCGCCAAGGTCGCCATCCTGTCCAAGAACTGTGCCTGGTGGCTGTTCAGCGATCTGGCCATCTGGATGGCCGGCTATGTCTCGGTGCCGCTTTACCCGACCCTGGCGCCCGACACCATCCGCCAGATTCTTGAGCACAGCGAGGCCCGCGCCTGCTTCATCGGCAAGCTCGATGGCTGGGAAGGCATGAAGCCCGGCGTGCCGGCCACCATGCCCTGCATCAGCTACCCGCTGTCGCCCGATGATGCCAAGAAGTCCTACGAGGGCTGGGATGCCATCTGCGCCCGCACGGCGCCGCTGCAAGGCGAGCCGGTGCGCGCGGCCGAAGACCTGGCCACCCTGATCTACACCTCGGGCACCACCGGCGCACCCAAGGGCGTGATGCACAGCTTTGGCAATTTCGCCTGGGCCATGAGCACCGCCCTCAAGCGCATCCCCATGGGCCCGGAGGATCGCCTGCTGTCCTACCTGCCCCTGGCCCATGTGGTCGAGCGCGTGCTGATCGAGCATGGCTGGCTGCGTACCGGCTTTGCGGTCTATTTCGCTGAAAGCCTGGACACCTTCACGCTCGATTTGCAACGTGCCCGTCCGACCATCTTCTTCTCGGTGCCGCGTCTGTGGGTGAAGTTCCAGCAAGGCATCCAGGCCAAGATGCCGCAGAAGAAGCTGGACCTGCTGCTCAGCCTGCCCCTGATTGGCGGTCTGGTGCGACGCAAGATCCTCAAAGCCCTGGGCCTGGACCAGGCACGCGTCTGCGCCGGCGGTGCTGCGCCCATGCCCGTGCCCTTGCTCGAGTGGTATCGCAAGCTCGGCCTGGCCATCTGCGAAGGCTATGGCATGACGGAGAACCTGGCCATTTCCCACATCACCGTACCCGGGCAAAACCAGATCGGCACCGTGGGCCCGGCCTTTGAAGGTGTGGAAGCCCGCCTCGACCCGGACAGCGGCGAGCTGCTGGTGCGCACCCCGGCCACCATGAGCGGCTACTACAAAGAAGCCGAGTTGACCCGCCAGGCCTTCACCGAAGACGGCTGGCTGCGCACCGGCGACAAAGGCCAGTTCGACGGCCGCGGCTGCTTGCGCATCACGGGCCGGGTCAAGGATTTGTTCAAGACCAGCAAGGGCAAATACGTGGCCCCCGCGCCGATCGAAGACCGCCTGGGTGCCCACCCGGCCGTGGAAGCCTGCGTGGTGACCGGCGCGAACATGGGCCAGCCCGTCGGCGTGGTGATGCTGTCGCAAAACGCGATCGAACACAGCGCCAACGAAACCGACCGGGCCGCCCTGGTGCAGTCGCTGAGCGAGCACCTGGCCTCCGTCAACAGCCAGCTCGATCCGCACGAGCAGCTGGACTGCCTGGTCGCCGTCAAGACGCCCTGGACGGTGGACAACGGCTTCATCACCCCCACCTTCAAGGTCAAGCGCAACCGCGTCGACGAGGTCTACGGTCCGCAACTGGAGAGCTGGGTGAACAAAAGGAAGAAGGTCGTCTTCGGCGACTGAGGCATGAGCCGAACGCCCAGCACACCGCCACCGCCTCCGATCAACCTCGCCCTGCAGGGCGGCGGTTCGCATGGTGCCTTCACCTGGGGTGTGCTGGACGCGCTGCTGGAGGACGGCCGGCTGAGCTTCGAAGGCATCAGCGGCACCAGCGCCGGCGCCATGAATGCCGTGGCCCTGGCGCACGGCTTTGCACAAGCGCGTTTGCACGGTCATGGCGATGGCCGCGATGCCGCCCGAGAATCGCTGGCCGCTTTCTGGGACGGCGTGATCGCCATGGGCGCCCTGGGCGAAGCCCAGCGCGCGCCCTTCGGCTTTCTCTTCGGCCCTGTGGACGAAGACAGCTCGCCCGCCGCCCCCTGGCTCGACGCCATGAGCGCGCTCTGGACCAGCACCGTCTCGCCCTACCAGGTCAACCCCTTTGACATCAACCCGCTGCGCAGCTTCGTGGCCAGCCGCATCGACTTCGAAGCCCTGGCCCGGCCTGGACTGGCCCCCAAGGTCTTTGTCGTCGCCACCCGCGTCAGCAACGGCAAGGCCGAGGTGTTCTCGGGCACCCGGCTCAGCGTCGATGCGGTGATGGCCTCGGCCTGCCTGCCCACCCTGTTCAAAGCCGTCGAGATTGACGGTCAGCATTACTGGGACGGTGGCTACTCGGGCAACCCGGCCATCCACCCGCTGATCTACCAATGCAGCGGCCGTGACATCGTGCTGGTGCAGATCAACCCGATCGAACGCGAAACCCTGCCCACCAGCAGCGCCCAGATCCTCGACCGGCTCAACGAGATCAGCTTCAACGCCGCCCTGATCGCCGAGATGCGCGCCATCGACTTCGTCAAGCGCCTGCTGGCCGAGGGCAAGGTGGACCCGACGCACTACAAAGATGTGCTGATGCACCGCATCGACGGCGGTGAAACGCTCGAAGCCTTCAGTGCCTCCAGCAAAAGCTCCACCCGCGCCAGCCTCATCCACCAGCTGCGTGACCTGGGCCGCAGCCACGCGCAAGACTGGCTGCGCCAGCATTTCAAAGACCTGGGCCAACGCAGCAGCGTCGACATCAAGCGCGACTACCTGGACGATCTGCGCCTGCCAATCCGTGGCGGCTGAGCGGCGGATTTCGGCACATTGCCGACCTCTCTTGGGTTTGTCGTTCTCGCTGCGGTGGCTCGCCCCGCCGCCGGGCTCATGGTTCGCGGGTCGGCTCTGTGAGCCGACTGCCCTCGGTGCTCACTGCCCGGCTCAGCGGCGCCAAACTCCCTCCGTTCGCTGCGCTCACTGTGGTCAAACAGTGGCGCCGAGTCAGCGCTTGAAGCGCGCGAGTACGCGCGCCTGAGCCGCTCCGCTGCGCCCTCGGCCGCGCACAAATCGCCCGTCGGCGGGCCGAGTCACCTCCGGAGGTGGCGTGTTTCACCGTTGATGGGGCACATCGACCGCGATGCAAGCGCCCTGCAGCCCGTGCCGCTGCCGGGCGATTTGTGCCGGGCCGAGCAGCACAGTGCCTCGGGGCGCGCACGTACGCGTGCGCTTCAAACTCTGACTTGGCGCTTCTGTTTGAACGAAGCGAACGCAGGGAGCGCAGTGAGTTATGCGCCAGCCCCGAGGTGCGAGCAGCGCAGGGAAGTCGGCCCGCCAGGGCCGACCCCGGAACCATGAGCCCGGTGGCGGCACGGGCTGCAGGGCCCCACGAGCAAAACCCGAAATCTGCTTCGTGCCGACTGCAGCCCCTGTCATTCCCCTGCCATCCGCATCGCAGACCATGGGACTGGTTCCTCCTGTCCTTTGTGCTTTCTTGCTGCGCGGGCCCGCCATGAACAACGCCGACACCGACCTGGTCGAAAACCTGACCTTTGACGAACTGCAGATTGGCCAGAGCGCCCGCCTGATGCGCACGCTCAGCGCCCAGGACATCGCGGCCTTTGCCGCGGTCTCGGGCGACAGCAACCCCGCGCATCTGGACAGCGGCGAGGCCGGCACACCGCTGATGCATGAGGTGGTGGGTCATGGCATGTGGAGCGGCGCCTTGATCTCAGCCCTGCTGGGCACCCAGTTCCCGGGCGCCGGCACCCGCTACTTGGACCAGAGCCTGCACTTCATCCAGCCGGTGCGCATCGGCGACACCTTGAGCGTCAGCGTGACCGTGACGGCCAAGGACCGCAGCCGCGGCGCCGTGGACCTGACCTGCGAGCTGCTCAATCAGCGCGGCGATCGCGTAGCGCAAGGCCTGGCGCGCGTGCTGGCGCCCACCGAGAAGATTCGCCTGCCGCGCCGCACACGGCCCGAGATCCATCTCTTCGACCCGCAAGCGCGCTTCCAGGCCTTGCTGGCCCTGGGGCAGGGCATGCCAGCCGTGCGCTGCGCCGTGGTTCACCCCTGCGATGAGGCCTCGCTGACCGGCGCCGTCGATGCCGCGCGCCAGGGCCTGCTGGAGCCCGTGCTGATCGGCCCCGAAGCGCGCATCCGCGCCGTCGCCGAGGCCTGCGGGCTGGACCTGGGCGGCTTGCAGATCGTCCACATGGCCCACAGCCACGCTGCCGCCGAGCATGCGGCCGAGCTCGCCGCCAGCGGCGCCGTGGCCAGCCTGATGAAAGGCAGCCTGCACACCGACGAGCTGATCCACGCCGTGCTGGCGCGCAAGGAGCTGCGCACCGGGCGGCGCATGTCCCATGTGTTCCGCTTCGATGTGCCGCTCTACCGCAAGCCCCTGTTGATCACCGACGCCGCGCTCAACATCCGCCCCAGCCTGGACGAGAAACGCGACATCGTGCAAAACGCCATTGACTTCGCCCGCATCCTCGGCGTCGAACAGCCCCATGTGGCCCTGCTCTCGGCCGTGGAGACCGTCAACGCCAACATCCCCTCGACCCTGGACGCAGCTGCGCTGTGCAAGATGGCCGACCGCGGTCAGATCCGCGGCGGCGTGCTCGATGGCCCGCTGGCCTTTGACAACGCCATCTCGGCCGACGCGGCCCGCATCAAGGGCATTGCCTCGCCGGTGGCCGGCCAGGCCGACATCCTGGCCGTGCCCGACCTGGAGAGCGGCAATATGCTGGCCAAGCAGCTCGAATACCTGGCCGGTGCCACCGGAGCCGGCATCGTGCTCGGCGCCCGCGTGCCCATCGCCCTGACCAGCCGGGCCGACGGGCCCATGGCGCGGGCCTCCTCGGCCCTGCTGGTGCAGCTGGCGGCGCAGGCTGCGGCGCGCTGATGAAGGCGCGAGGCCGCGCGAGCGAACGCTCGCCCCTCACGCCATATGGTGCAGCCCCCCATCCACATACAGCGTGTCCCCCGTCATCCCCGACGCTCCGCCGCCGACCAAGAAGGCGACCAGGCGGCCGACTTCGGCGATGTCGACCAGGCGGTGGGCCGGCGCGCGGCTGATGGCCATGTCGATCAGCGCGTCGAAATGATCAATGCCGGACGCCGCGCGGGTGCGCAGCGGGCCGGGCGAGACGGCGAAGACGCGGACCTGGCGCTCGGCCAGCTCGCTGGCCAGGTAGCGCACGCTGGATTGAAGCGCGGCCTTGACCGGGCCCATCAGGTTGTAGTGGTCCACGACCTTGTCGGCGCCGTGGTAGCTCATGGTGATCAGCGCGCCACCGGGGTTCATCAAGGGCTCGGCATAACGCGCCATTTCGATGAAGGAATGGCAGGACACCTGCATGGCTTGCAGAAAGCCGGCCTGCGAGCAGTCGATGACTCGGCCGTGCAGGTCATCGCGCGGAGCAAAGGCGATGGAGTGGATGACGAAGTCCAGCGTTCCCCAGGTCTCGCGCAGCTGTTCGAACACGGCCTGCATCTGGCCAGGCTGGCTGACGTCCAGCGGCATCAGCAGGCGTGCATCGAGGGCCTCGGCCAGGGGCGCGACATGGGGGCGGGCCTTGTCGTTGAGGTAGGTGAGTGCGATCTCGGCGCCAAAGGCGCGCAGCTTGGCGGCGCAGCCGAAAGCGATGCTGTCACCATTGGCCACACCGACCACCAGGCCGCGCTTGCCCTTGAGCATGTCGCCGACGCGGGTGTCCTCGTCCCAGATCTTGGGCAGGGGGTCGCGGGCGCTGTTGTCGTGGCTCATGGCTTCAGGCCTCCTCTGCATGGGTGAGCGCTTGCGGCGCGGGAGAAGTCGCGGGCGCGGCGAGTTCAAACAGCTCGCGCATGCGCTGTAGCAGGGCGACGGTGCGGGGCTCCATCTCGCGGACGTCGCCGAGGATGTACTCAACCACCTGCAAGGCCGCCACCCGTTCCTCGCGCTGCGGCAGCAGGCGCGGCAGGGCCGCCAGCGCGGCCTCGGGTTCAAACTCGATGATGACCGACTGCTCGCGGATCATGGCCGCGCGCCGCTCGGGCGTCAGCGAGGCAAAGGGCTCGCGCTGGGTCAGCACCTCGGCGGAGCGCTCCAGGCGGTCGCGCCGCACCGAGCCGCGCGACTCGGCCAGCAGAATCAGCATGCGGATCACCGTGCTGCGGTAGCCGCCGTTGTCCAGGCCCAGCAGCATGGCTTGCACCTCGGGCAGGTAGCGCAACTCGGCCGGGTCTTTGTGGATGCGCTCGCGCGCGAAGGGCTGGCCCAGCCACTGCATGAAGGGCGTGCCGTAGATCGCCAGAAAGCTGTTCTCGTAGGCCGCGTCGCGCAGATCGCGCAGCAGGTCCATGCCCTGCATCAGGCCCTGGGCCGAGAGCTGCTCCAGCGCCAGCCAGGGGTTGTCGGGCGCGGCTGGCCGGCGGTTGGCCTGCAGCTGGGGCGTCATCTGGCCCAGCCACTTCATGGCCGGGTTGTGCGAGTCGGCAAAGGCCCGGCGACTGATGCGTGCAGGATGGGCGTCACGGATCAGCTGGGCCAGCTGCGGCGTGACCAGGGCCTGCACTGCGGGGCGCAGGGCCAGCTCGTAGGCATCGGTGCCCAGGGCGGACAGGCGGGCCACGGCGGCGAAGTCGTGCTCCTGCTCGCGCCCTTCGTGGGCCTCGCTCTCGACAATATCGCTGAGCCGGCGCTCGTGGAAGCTGACGGTGAAATGCTCGGCATGGCCCTCGCCCTGCACCGCATCGATGGTCATCTCGTACAGACCGGGCGGCAGGGACTCGATGGTCTTGAGCGTCGAGGCCATCTCGGTGTGCTCTTTGTTGGCGATCGAGGAAGACACAAAGATGCCCAGATGCCCGACCTTGTCGTGGACCATGTAGAGGATACGCTGGCCGCGGATGCGGATCTCGTGCTCGTCGGCATAGGTGTCGACGATCCAGTTCAGCGCCTGCTGCGGCGGCGTGATGTTGTCGCCGCGGCTGGCGAACACGATGATGGGCGAGCGGATGGCCTTCAGGTCCAGATGGCGGCCCGGTTCCAGCTGGGCCTCGCCGCGCGACAGGCGGTTGCCAACAAAGAGCTGCTCGACGATCCAGCGGATTTCGGCCTCGTTGGAGAAATGAAAACCTCCCCACCAGCGCTCGAACTCCAGAAAGCTCTGGCGCCGCGTGTCCACCTCGCGGTAGAGGTCAAAGTACTTGCCGAAGAAATTGCGGCTGGGGTTGAGCTGCTCGAAGTTGGAGACCAGATGGGCGCCGTCGAACTCGCCATGGCCCAGGTCCGACATCAGCAGCGCCGGCAGGGCGCCGCCAAGCAGGCCGCCGTTGTAGCGCATGGGGTTCTCGCCCAGCTTGCCCGACCAGGTGGCCACCGGCGCGCCATTGATGACCAGGGGCCCCGAGATCTCGGGGTTGGCCGCCGCCAGCACCAGGGTGGCCCAGCCGCCCTGGCAGTTGCCCACCACCACCGGCTTGGGCGCCTCCGGGTGCAGGCGGCGGATGGCCTGGATGAAGCCGGCCTCGGCGCGCATCACATCGGCCAGGGTCTGGCCCGGCTCGGGGTGCTGGCGGAAGACGACGAAGTAGACCGGGTGGCCTGCGCGCAAGGCGACGCCCACCTGGCTGTCATGCTTGAAGCCGCCGATGCCGGCGCCATGGCCGGCGCGCGGGTCGATGATCATGTAGGGCCGCTTCCAGTCCTTGACCTCAACACCGGCCGGTGGCGTGATGCGCAAGAGGCGGTAGTTGACCGGGCGCGGCAGCTGGCGGCCGTCGACCACTTCCTCGTAGTCGTAGTCCAGCACCGGCGGCGTGCCGGCGGCCTCGTGGGCCTGGTCCTGGTTGCCACGCTCACGCAGGGTGTCCAGGGTCAGGCACAGGCGCTGCGCCGCATCCACCGCATAACTGCCAGCCTGCTGCGGCAGCTGGCCACCCAGGGCCATGGCCCAAAAGGACTGGGCCAGGCTCAAGCCCTGATCCCAGAGCGCCTGGCTGCGCGCCAGATGGCTGTGGCGCATGCGCTCGGTCTGGCGCTGCTGCGCCTGGGCCAGACGTTCCGTCAGGCGCGACCAGGTGGCCAGCTCCTCGCGGTGGCGCTGTGCGGCATGGCTGACACTGAATTTGGGGCTCATGGCTAGTCCAGGGAACAGGTGAGTTCGGGAGGCAGGGTGGAGCCGGCGTCGCGGGCCAGCAGTTCCAGCGCATGCTCGGCCAGCATGCGTTCTTCGTCGGTGGGCATGACCCGCACGCAAACGGGCGAGCTCGGGCTGCTGATCACGGCGGCGTTGTCGCGGTTGGCCTCGGGGTCCAAATGGATGCCCATCCAGGCCAGATCGCGCAGCAGGGCAGCGCGCACGCCCACGGCGTTCTCACCAATGCCGCCGGTCAGCACCAGGGCGTCCAGTCCGCCCAGGCACGAGGTCATGCCGGCCAGCTCGCGCCGCGCGCGATCGACAAAATAGGCCAGGGCTTCGCGCGCTGCGGCCGAGCCCGAGGCCTCCAGCACCCGCACATCGTGCGATTCACCGGACAAGCCTTTGAGCCCTGCATTCGTGTACAGCAGCTCGCTGATCTCGGCGGCGCTCATGCCCTGCTCGCTCATCAGGTACAGCAGCACGCCGGGGTCCAGCTGGCCGCAGCGCGTGCCCATGGGCAGGCCATCGAGCGCGGTGAATCCCATGGTGGAGGCCACCGAGCGGCCGTTCAGCAAGGCGCACATGGACGCGCCATTGCCCAGATGCGCCACCACCACCCGGCCTTGCGCCCGCAGCGGGTCCGCTTCGCGCAGGCGCCGGGCGATGTACTCGTAGGACAGGCCGTGAAAGCCGTAGCGCCGCACCCCTTGCTCGTAGAAGCGGCGCGGCAGCGCAAAGGTGTCGGCCACAAACGGGTGGCTGCGATGGAAGGCCGTGTCGAAGCAAGCCACTTGCACGGCGGCGGGAAAGGCCGCCTGCGCCGCGCGCACGCCCGCCAGGTTGTGGGGCTGGTGCAAAGGCGCCAGCGGCGAGAAGGCCGCCAAGGCCTGCAGCAGCGCCGCATCGAGACGCACCGGCTGCGCGAACTCAGGCCCGCCATGCACCACGCGGTGGCTGACGGCGCGCACCTTGCGCCGCGGGAACTGCGCCTGCAGCAGCGCCAGCAAGACATCAAGCGCGGTGTCATGGTCGGGGCGACCTGCCTGATGCGCCAGGGACTGCGTGTGACGCTCACCATCGGCCAGGCTGACATGCAGGCGGGGGCGTTGTTCATCACCCAGGCCTTCCACCTGGCCATGTGCCAGCAAGGGCAGCGCCTGGCTCAGGCCGTAGAGCGCGAACTTGAGCGAAGACGAGCCGGCATTCAGCGTCAGGAGCAGATCGGTCGCAGCCATAGTCATGACCCGGGCGGCGCCAGCCACCCCATCGATGCAGATGCCTGGACGCTATCCAGCCCGCATGACCCACCCGTGACTGCGGCTTGCCGTCTTCGTGACAGCCGCCCTGATCCGATCGGTCAAACTTGCTTTCCTCAGGCCTGGCGCTGCTCGCCGCGCAGCCGCGCCAGCTCGCGCGCCATCAGCTGCTGGCGCAGGTTGGGGCCGTGCAGCTTGGCCAAGGTGGCCAGGCCGTGGATGGCCAGACCCAGGCCCCAACCCCAGAGCGGGAAGAAGCTCCAGTAGCTTTGCTGCAAGCCGCTGAGCAGGAACAGGCCGGCGTTGACGGCCAGAAACACCATCAGGTGGCCGAGGAAACCCATCTGGGCATCGACGCGCTCGCGGGCTTCGCGCAGCAAGCGAGTCTCTGGGGTGTCGACCGCGTCGCTGGCGTCGATATGGGAGGAAGGCAGGCTGTGGTTCATGATGCGGCGCTCCTGGGCTGTGGGTGCTGATGTGGCGCCATCGTCGCGGCGGGGCCGACGCCGAGCCACTGTCATGAGACCAAGTGCGGGCTGCGGGCGCGAATCGACACCGAGGCCGACCAATGACAGCGGTGCCCAGGCCGCTGTGTCCAGGTCGCGATGTCCTCGTTCGCAGCTCAGTCCGCCGCCAGCCCCTGCGCCAGATGCTCCACCAGCGCCCGCACCCGCTGCGGCAGAAAGCGCTGGCTGGGCATGAGGGCGTGCAGGGGCAGGTGGTCACCCTGCCAGTCGGGGAAGAGGTCGACCAGCTCACCGCGGGCCAGGCTCAGGCGCACATCGAGGGCGCTCTTGTAGATCACGCCCAGGCCCTGGATCGCCCAGAGATGGGCGATGGATGCGTCATCGCAGCTGCGCGGGCCCTGCACCGCCACCACCAGGGGCGTGGCGGCCTCCTGCCCGCGCGGACGAAAGCGCCAGCTACGCTCCAGCCGGTTGCGGATCTTGAAGCTCAGGCAGGCGTGCTGGCTCAGCTCGCTCGGATGGCGGGGCCGGCCATGGCGCTCCAAATAGGCCGGGCTGGCCACGGCCATGCGGTGGGCCGAGGCCAGGCGGCGCGCCACCAGGCCCGAGTCGGGCAGCTGGCCGTAGCGCAGGGCCAGATCGACCTCGTCCTTGAGCAGGTCCAGCACGGAATCGCTGACGCTCAGCTGCAGCTCCACCGCCGGATGGCGTGCCAGAAACTCGTCGAACAAGGGCAGCAGCAGCTGGCGGGTCAGATCGCTGGGCGCCGAGACGCGGATGCGGCCGCGCAGGCGCGGGGTGTCGGCGCCCGCGGCACGGCTGCCGGCGGCGGCCACCGGGTCGGCCTCCAGCGCCAGCGCCAGGCCCTCGTCCAGCAGCTCCAGCGCACGCTGGCCATGCTCGCGCAACTGCTCGCCGGCCTGAGTCAGGCGCAGGGCCCGCGTGCTGCGCTCCACCAGACGCAGACCCAGGCGGGCCTCCAGCTTCTTGAGCATGGCGCTGGCCGCCGCCGGCGTGATGTCCATGACCTTGGAGGCCGCCGTCAGGCTGCCGCCCCGGGCACATTCCAGCAGCAGGCGCAGCTCGTCGGTATTTTCAATTTTCATTTGAAACAGTCGCTTCGATTCATGGCTTTTTCAGAAAGCCAATCAGGCGGAGGATAGCGTCCATCGCCGGGATGGTCCCGGCCTCACCGGAGTCATCCCATGAAAGCTGTTGGCTATTTCCAGAACCTGCCCCTCTCGGCCCCCGAGTCCTTGCTGGACCTGGAGCTGCCCCGCCCCACACCCGGGCCGCGCGACCTGCTGGTCGAGGTGAGCGCCATCGCCGTCAACCCGGTCGATGTGAAAGTTCGCCTGAGCCGGCCGGCCGCCGAGGCGCAGACGCCGGTGCTGCTGGGATGGGATGCGGTGGGCATCGTCCGCGAGGTCGGAACCGAGGTGCAGGGCTTCCAGCCGGGCGACCGGGTCTGGTACGCCGGCGAGATCAACCGGCCGGGCAGCTATGCCCAGTTCCAGGCCGTGGACCACCGCCTGGCTGCGCGGGCACCGGCCTCGCTCAGCGACGCCGAGGCGGCCGCCCTGCCGCTGACCGCCATCACCGCCTGGGAGCTGCTGTTCGACCGCCTGCAGGTGCAACACCAGCCCGAGCGCTCGGTCAGCCTGCTGGTCACCGCAGCCAATGGCGGGGTGGGTTCCATCCTCTTGCAACTGGCCCGCCAACTGCCCCACCTGACCCTGATCGCCAGCACCAGCCGGCCCGAAACCGCCGCCCGCCTGCAAGCCCTGGGCGCCCACCATGTGGTGGACCACCGCCAGCCTCTGGCGCCACAGCTGAAGCAGCTGGTGAGCCAGCACCAACTTCCTCCGATCCGCTACGCCGCCAGCCTGAGCCACACCGGCCAGCATTTCGCCGACCTGGTCGAGGCGCTGGAGGTGCAGGGCCGGCTGGGCCTGATCGACGATTTCCCGCCCGAGGCCATCAATGTGATGGCGCTCAAGGGCAAGGCCCTGTCCCTGCACTGGGAGCTGATGTTCGCCCGCGCCCTGCACGCCAGCCATGATGTGGCCGAGGTCGGCGCCCTGCTGGCCGAGGTGGCGCGGCGGGTGGACACCGGCGCGCTGCGCAGCACCCTGTCCGAAGTGCTCGGCCCGATCTCGGCCGCCACGCTCAAGCAGGCCCACCAGCGCCTGGAAGGCCAGCACACCGAGGGCAAGCTGGTGTTGGAAGGCTGGCCGGGCTGAAACCCCGGAGGCCATGGGCCGGCATGAAAAAAGGCGGGCCTTGCGGCCCGCCTTTTCTTCTTCATTCACGCCCACCAGCAGGTGGACGGATCAAGCCCGATCGCTCAGGGTGCCAGCTGCGGCCAGCAGGCCTCGCTGTGCTGGTGGCCGAAGCGGCCTTCTTCGTCCAGGCCCGGGCGGGCCACCGGCAGGGCGGCTGCGCTGGCCGTGGCGGCAGAAGCGCGCGGGTCCAGGGCCTTGCCGGCCAGATCGGCCAGCTCGTCCAAGTGGGCCTTGATCACGCGGTCCCCGGCCGAAGCGGCCTTGGCGCTGAACAGCGACTTCAGGCCTTTGAGCTCGGCGCGCACCGCCGGGCGGCCTTCTTCCGCACCGGAGGCACCGGGCGCCGCCAGGCGCTCGGCCAGCAGCTCGACGTAGGCGCGCTGAAGATTGCGGCGCGGCACGCTGACCTTGGCGGCGCCGGCATTCAGCTCGCTGAAGACACCGCTGCGCAGATCCGCGAGCAGCTCGTCCAGGCGGTAAGCCTTGCCCTCGGGCGCGGCGGCTTCCTGGGCCAGCAATCGGGCGCTGCGGCTGCGATCCAGCAGGGCACGCAAGGTGTTGCGCTGAGCGCTCAGCAGCATGTTCGCGGGTTCCGAGGGCTTGACGCGCTCCAGGATGGCGGGCTCGAACAACCAGCTCGGGGTCTTGAACAGCTGCTCGTTCAGGAAAGCCACGGCCTGGGCCTGCTTGGCCTTGGGGGCCGGGCTGTGGACGGCGCCGGCCTGGCCGCCATGCTTGTTGTGATAGTTGTAGCCGCCGACGATGGCGGTCACATGGCCGAGCTCACGGCCCCACTGTCCCCAGCTGGCGCGGTACAGGTCTTCCAGGTTCTTGTCGCTGTCGCCATCCTTGAGCGCGAACTTGGGCAGCTGCTTGACGATGCGCTGCAGGTTCTTGATGCCCAGGCCGGTGGAGTACACGGCATCGGCGTCGCCCACGGCTTCGGTGGTATCACCGTACTCGCCTTCGCCCTTGGGCGAGGTGAAGCGCAGCCAGGGCTTGCTGTCCTGCTCGCGGATCCAGCTGTCCAGCACCGGTTTCTCGGCCGCCGCGGTCTTGGCCTCGGGAATGGGCGCATAGCCCCATTTGGTGGCGAAGATGTCGTAGGGGCCGATCTTGGGGATCAGCAGAGCCGGGTCGATCTTGTCCTCGGGCTGCACCACATAGTTGATGCGGCTGTAGTCCATCAAGGTGGGCACATGGCCCATTTCCTTGAGCCATTTGGCATCGCGCAGCTTGTCGACCGGGTAGGTCGAGCTGGCCTTCATATTGTGCGGAAAGCCCAGCGAGTGGCCGACTTCGTGCGTCACCACATAGCCGACCAGCTCGCCCATCAGATCGTCGGGCAGCGGCAGCTGCTGGGCGCGCGGATCGACAGCACCGGCTTGGGTGATGTACCAGTCGCGCTGCAGCTGCATGATGTTGTGATACATCACGATGTTGGCGTTCAGGATCTCGCCGCTGCGCGGGTCGCTGAGGTGGGGACCGTAGGCATTGGCAATCGGGCTCGGCACCCAGCGGATGATGCTGTAGCGCACATCGGCGGGGTCGAATTCGGGGTCTTCTTCCTTGCTCGGGAAGGTGCGCGCCTGCACCGCGTTCTTGAAGCCGGCGGCCTCAAACGCCACATTCCAGGCCTCGATGCCCTTCTTCACATAGGGCACCAGATTGCTCGGGGTGGAGCTGTCGATGTACCAGACGATGGGCTTGACCGGCTCGCTCAGGGCGGCACTCGGGTCCTTCTTCTCGAGGCGCCAGCGGGTGATCAGGCGCTCGCGCTTGCTCTCTTGCGCATCGCTGCCAAAGTCAACACGGGCGATGCTGAAAAAGCCCACGCGGTCGTCCATGATGCGCGGCTGCATCGGCACTTCAGGCAGCCGCACCAGGTTGTAGGCCACATTGACGCTGGCGAACTTGGGCGGCTGCGGCGGCAGCTGGAAGCCCGGCGGCAGGCCCGGGGGCAGAGTGACCGGGGTGGGCGTCACGCCGTAGGTGTGCACCGCGTCAATGCGCAAGCTGCCGGCAAAGGCCTTGGTGCTGTCGATATAACTGCGGCTCGGGTCCACCGAGTTGCCGCGCACGATGCCACGGGCCGAGAAATCACCGACCTCACTGTTGAACAGACGGGTGACCTCGATCACCGGCGCGCCGCTCTTGGCAAAAGCCTCGACCGGGAAGCTCAGCACGATGGTGTCACGCTGCGAGGCGTCCACCGAAGGTGCAATCGGCCGGCTCGGGTCGGCCACGAAGGCATGCGACATCACCTGCAGATAGACCCGGTTTCCTTGCAGGGTGAAACGCACCACCTCGGTGTTCAGCTCCTTGCCGACATGGTCCACATTGGCCGGCACCGCGGTGGCCGTGGCCACCATCAGCAGGGGCTTGGACAGCAGGGCTTTGGGAATCTCGAAATAGGTCTTGCCCTTGAGGCTGTGGATGTTGAACAGGCCGGTCTGGCTCTTGGCCTCGGCCGTGATGACCTTGTCAAAGGGCTTGGGTTCGCTGGCGTCGGGCGCAGCCGGTGGGGTGGCCGGACGGGCAGCCGAGGCTGCGGGCGCGGCCGCGCCGGCCGGGGCCTCGGGCGCTTGCTTGGGGTCGGCGGCCAGAGCCGGCAGGGCGGCGATGGCCAGGGCAATCGCGGAGGCAGTGGCAGTGGCCACGGGGCCAGGGAATTTCAAGGACATGGATGGTTTCCTTTGCGGGGGCGGTGGCCCCGGGTCTGTTCAGGGCCCCGGCGACGTGCCTGCCAGTGGCGGCGCGCACAGACAAACAGGGTGACTCCCGATCTCGAAATTGTGTCGTGCGGGCGCGCGCGCGTCGGAAGTCATCGCCCCGGGGAATACCCGGGGGGCAGCCGGCGCCCCCGCCATTGATGCAGCCCATCTGTCGATTGATCGCAAAAATCGCTGCGCATGCTTCCCCGCCCTGGCCTTCGCGGTTAGAAAGCCGCCATGGCACTTTCCACCTCGCTCAAAAAACTCTTCGCCCGGCGCAGCGTCGTCGCCCTCGTGGTCCTCGGTCTGGCCGGCGCCGGCTGGGTGGCCTTCAACCGCGGAGAGCACAAGCCGCCGCCGGAGCGCTTCCGCAGCACCGCCATCGACGAGGGCGCCATCACCCAAGTCGTGATGGCCAACGGCAATCTGCAGCCGGTGACCACGGTGGTGGTCGGCGCAGCGGTCAGCGGCACGGTAGCCGAGCGCCTGGTCGATTTCAACGACACGGTCAAGAAGGGTCAGGTCTTGCTGCGCATCGACCCGGCCAATTTCCAGGCCCGGGTGCGCCAGGCCAAGGCGCAGCTGGCCTCGGCCGAGGCCCAGGTGGCGTTTGCACGCGGCAATCTGGAGCGCAACGAGGCGCTCAAGGCCCAGGGCTATATCGCCGCGCCGCAGCGCGACCAGAGCCTGCGCGAGCTGGAGGTGGCGCGCGGCAACCTGGGCATCGCCCGTGCCCAGCTTGATGCGGCCGAGACCGACCTCGGCAACACCGTGATCCGCGCCCCGGTGGACGGGGTGGTGATCAAGCGAAGCGTCGATGTCGGCCAGACCGTGGCCGCCAGCTTCCAGACGCCCGAGCTCTTCCTGATCGCCAAGGACTTGCGCGAGATGGTCATTCAGACCAATGTCAGCGAGGCCGATGCCGGCCTGATCCAGACCGGCCAGGTGGTGCGCTTCGTGGTCGATGCCCACCCCAACCGCGAGTTCGAGGGCAAGGTCGAGCAGTTCCGCCTGAACGCCACCAACACCCAGGGCGTGGTCACCTACACCGTGATCGTGAACGTGCCCAACCCGGACGGCATCCTCAAGCCCGGCATGACGGCGCAGACCCGCATCGTGGTGGCCAGCAAAGGCAAAACCCTGCGCCTGCCCACGGCCGCCCTGCGCTTCAAGCCCGACGAAGACGACCTCAAGCCGCAGGGCAAGGCCGCCAAAGCTGCCGCATCCGCCGCGTCCGCCGCCTCAGCCCCCAAGAGCGAGGCCGCCCGCCCCGACGACGACGGCGTGCTCAGCAATCTGCGCGGCAACGCCCGTGTCTACAAGGTCTACACCGTGGACGCCGAGCAAAACCTCAAAGCGCACGAGATCACGGTCGGCATCTCCAACACCCGCTTCACCGAGCTGCTCAGCGGCGACCTGAAGCGCGGCGATGCCGTGGTCACCCGGCGCGCGTCCAAGGACAAGAAGGAGGAGCTGTGAGCCTCGGCGCCGCCCCGGTGCTGGAGCTGCGCGGCATCACCAAGAGCTACCTCAGCGGCGATGTGCGAACGCCAGTCTTGCACGGCATCGACCTGACCGTGCAGCGCGGCGACTACCTGGCCTTGATGGGCTCCAGCGGCTCGGGCAAGAGCACGCTGATGAACCTGATGGGTCTGCTCGACCGCTGCGACAGCGGCCAGCTGCTGCTGCAGGGTCGCGACGTCAGCCAGCTGAGCGCCACCGAGCACGCCACGCTGCGCAACCGCGAGATCGGCTTTGTGTTCCAGAGCTTCAACCTGCTCAAGCGCATGAGCGTGCTCGAGAACGTGGCCCTGCCCCTGATCTACGGCGGGCGCAGCCGCAGCGAGGCCAAGGCGCGGGCGCAGACCTTGCTGGAGGCCGTGGGCCTGGGCGCCCTGGCCAAGCGCATGCCCAACCAGCTCAGCGGCGGCCAGCAGCAGCGGGTGGCCATCGCCCGCAGCCTGGCCAATGAAGCGCCCCTGCTGCTGGCCGACGAGCCCACCGGCAACCTCGACACCCAGACCACGGTGGAAGTGCTGGCCGTGCTGGAAAAACTCAACCGTGAACAAGGCCTGACCATCGTGCTGGTGACCCATGAGCCCGATGTGGCCCTGCATGCCAAGCGCCTGGTGCGTCTGAAAGACGGCCGCGTCGCCTTCGATGGCCTGCCTTCCGAACAGGCGCACGCATGAACCCGATGCAGATTTTTCTCGAGGCCCTGCGTTCCCTGAACGCCAACCGCCTGCGCAGCGCCCTGACCATGCTGGGCGTGGTGATCGGCATTGCCTCGGTGCTGTTGATGCTCAGCGTCGGCGATGCCGTGCGCGCCTTCATCGACAAGGAGCTGGCCGTGCTGGGCAGCAACCAGCTGATCGTGCAGAACGGCACGCCGGTGGACGGCGGCGGCGTCAAGCGCCGCACCGGCGAGGTGCCGGCCCTGACGGTCGCCGACGCGCGCGCCCTGGCGGAGCTGCCCAGCCTCAAGGGCGCGGCGCCGGCGCTGCAGGGATTTTTCCAGGTGCAGTACGGCGAGAGCAACAGCAACCAGACGGTGCTGGGCACCACACCGGCCATGCTGGCCCTACGCAGCTGGCAGGTGGAGCAGGGCGTGCCGCTGGATGAACGCGATGTGCAGGCCGCCGCCCGGGTGGCGGTGATCGGCTCCAAGCTGGCGGCCGACCATTTCAGCAACCGCAACCCCCTGGGCCAAACCGTACGCCTGGACGGACAGCCCTTCACCGTCATCGGCGTGCTGGGCGGCAGCGGCCGCACCCTGGACGGCACCGAGCTTGGCGAGCTGATCCTGGTGCCCATCAGCGCCATGCCCATGCGCTTGCAGCGCCCGGGCAGCGTGCACTACATCAGCGTGCAGTCCCACAGCGCCGCCGGCCTGGCCGAGGCCCAGCTCGATGTGGAAGAACTGCTGCGCGACCGCCACCGCATCACCGGCGACAAGCCCGACGACTTCGCCGTCACCAACCTGGCCAGCATCGCCAAATCAGGCGCGGCCATTGCCGGCGGCCTGTCCATCGGCCTGGGCCTGATCGGCGCGGTCTCGCTGCTGGTGGGCGGCATCGGCATCATGAACATCATGCTGGTCAGCGTGTCCGAGCGGGTGCGTGAGATCGGCATCCGCATGGCCATCGGCGCCAAGCCGCGCGATGTGCTCTGGCAATTCCTCGGTGAAGCCGTGGTGCTGTGCCTGCTGGGCGGCCTGATCGGCCTGAGCATCGCCGCCCTGGGCGCCTGGGGCGTCAATGCCAACACCTCGTTCGCCATGAGCCTGGCGCCCAAGCACATCATGGTGGCGATCGGTTTTGCCAGCGGCGTGGGCCTGTTCTTCGGCTACTACCCGGCGCGGCGCGCTTCACGCCTGCTGCCGATCGAGTGCTTGCGGCAGGATTGAGCCTGAGGCTGAAGCTCAGGGGCGATAGACGCCGCCCCGGCCGCCCATCTGCGAGCGATTCAGCTGACGCGCTTGGGCGCGCCAGTAGCCCAGACCGGCGCGCAGGATCAAGAGACTGAGCACCAGGCCAATGGCCCAGGGCGTGATCTCTTCGATCATGCGCTTGATCATCACCGAGATCAGGATGTCGTCTCGCTCCAGCTCCGCCGCTGAGCGCGGGCGGTAGCTGGAGTTGGCGGCCCCGCCGCCATACCCCGTGGCACCACCGGGCCCGTCCACCCGCTCGCGGGCGCTGCGGCGCTGTGCCAGCTCTTCTTCACTGGGGGTTTCGAAAAGAAAGCCGTCGCGAAACTTGTTGACCCCGGCATTGGCATCGCGCCACAGCTCTTTCAGGTCCTTGAACTCGTGGGTGTCATGCAGCTCGCGCAAGGCCTCGCCAAACAGGCCGTCATCGACCGCCATGGGGCGATTCACGGCGGGCGCAGCCCTGGCGCCCCCTTGTGCATCGGGTCGGGCCGAGCCGCGCGCCTCGGCGGCACTGGACGGGCGCGGCTTGCTGGCGTTCTGCTCCTCGGCTCGGGCATCGTCGGCCGCGTTGCCACTCGGGTTCCATTCCGCGCCGCCGCCGGCGGCGCTGAGGCCGAACTCGGTCTTGGGCAACCAGGTTCGGGCGTTCTCGCCCACCCCCATGCCCAGACCCGTTCCGGGAACCAAGCCCGTTTGCGGCGCCTGCAGCAGCTTGCTCATATCCAACGGCGCCAGAGCCGGGTTCACCACCGGGTCTGCGGAAGACACCCCCAGGGTGCAGGCAAGCAGCAGCCCGACCAGGGGTCGCGCGTGGACTGCGAGGGCATTTCTCTGCCGGCCCGAGCTGCTTGGCTTCACCGTGAACTTCCTCTACGCCTCTTGGCTACAAAACACCAGACCACAAATACGTGTTCGGTCTTGTTCACATTCTCTCTGGCTCAGGCGGTTTTTTCATCGGCATCGGCCCCATACCCCCCGCCTCCGGGGGTGCGAATGACGAAAACATCACCGGCCTGCATCTCGGCCTGGCCGATGTGAGGCAACACTTCGCGCCGGCCGTCGACCCGCTCGACCCAGTTAGCACCCGGCGCACCCGCAGCGCCACCGGCCAGGCCGAAGGCGCCACGCTCGCGGCCATTGCTCAAGATGCCCGCCGTCATCGGCTCCAGGAAACGGATGCGGCGCTCGCCGCCATTGCCGCCGCGCCAGCGGCCCGCGCCGCCGCTGCCGGGCACGATCTCGTAGCCGTCCAGGCGCACCGGAAAGCGGAACTCCAGCACCTCAGGGTCGGTCAGCCGCGAGTTGGTCATATGGGTCTGCACCACGCTGGTCCCGTCAAAGCCCGGGCCGGCGCCGGAACCGCCTGAAATCGTCTCGTAGTACTGGTGGCGCGCGTTGCCGAAGGTGAAGTTGTTCATGGTGCACGGGCTGGCCGCCAGCACGCCCAGGGCGCCGTAAAGCGCGTTGGTGACACAGCTGGAGGTCTCGACATTGCCGGCCACCACGGCCGCCGGCGCACGCGGGTTGAGCATGCAGCCCTCAGGCACGATCACCTGCAGGGGCTTCAAGCAGCCGGCGTTGAGCGGGATCTGATCGTCCACCAGGGTGCGGAAGACATAGAGCACCGCTGCCATGGTGATGGCCTTGGGTGCGTTGAAGTTGTTCGTCAGCTGCTGGGCGCTGCTGCCGCTGAAGTCGATGCAGGCGCTGCGCTCGTCGGCATTGACGCGCACCGCCACCTGGATCTGCGCGCCATTGTCCAGATTCAGCGTGAATTGGCCGTCATGCAGGGCGGTGATGACGCGGCGCACCGATTCCTCGGCGTTGTCCTGCACATGCTGCATGTAGGCCGCCACGGTGGCGCGGCCGTACTGGGCCACCATGGCCTGCAGCTCCTGCACGCCCTTCTCGTTGGCGGCGATCTGGGCGCGCAAATCCGCCAGGTTCTGCTGCGGGTTGCGCGAGGGGTGCGGGCCGCTGGCCAGCAGCGCCAGCAGCTCGGCCTCGCGCAAGCGGCCCGCTTCCACCAGCTTGAAGTTGTCGATCAGCACGCCTTCCTGGTCGATGTCGGTGGAAAACGGCGGCATGGAGCCGGGGCTGATGCCGCCGATGTCGGCATGGTGGCCGCGCGAGGCGACGTAGAAGTCGGGGCTGGCATCCGAAACAGCCGTCTCGAGATAGACCGGCGTCACCACGGTGATATCCGGCAGGTGGGTGCCGCCGTGATACGGGTCGTTGAGCACATAGACATCCCCGGGCTTCATGTCCGGGTTGCGTTCGATCACGGTCTTGATCGACTCACTCATCGAGCCCAGGTGCACGGGCATGTGGGGCGCGTTGGCGATCAACTCACCCGCAGCGCTGAACAGGGCGCAGGAGAAATCGAGCCGCTCCTTGATGTTCACCGAGTAGGCCGTGTTCTGCAGGCGCAGCCCCATCTGCTCGGCGATGTTCATGAACAGGTTGTTGAAGACCTCCAGCATCACCGGGTCGGCCTCGGTGCCGACGGCCTGGGCAGCCACGCGCGGGCGCACGCGGCGCAGCAGGAGCAAGCCGTCGGCTTGCAGGTCGGCCTGCCAGCCGGGGTCGACCACGGTGGTGGCATTGCGCTCGGCCAGGATGGCCGGGCCGGCGATGCGGGCACCGGGCTGCAGCAGCTCGCGTTGGTAGAGCCGTGCCGGGCGCCAGCCGGCTGGCTGTTCGTCGGCCGGACAGTACATGGCCAGTTCGGCCGTCGCCCGTGGCTCATGTGGGGTCAGGTCTTGCGCCGGGGCTGTGGCCGCCAAGGCGGCACCGGGCGCATTGCACTCCACCGCCACAGCCTCGATCACCAGAGCCCGACCCGGCATCAGGAAGGCAAAGCGCTGGCGGTAAGCCGCCTCGAAAGCGGCCTGCAAGCGGGCCAGCGTGGCGCCGTCATCGAGTGTGCAGCTGAGTGCCGTGTCCGTGCCCTGGTAGCGCAGCTGCAGCTTGGTTTGCTGCAGCAGCCGATCTCCGGCCAGGCCTTGGGCCAGCAGCTCGGTGCGGGCCGCCTTGTGCAGGCGGTCGGCCAGGGCACGCGCGGCGGCCAGGCCGACCGCATCCAGCGGCAGCTCCAGCGAGGCCTCACGCAAGGCGATCTGATCGGCCAGGCCCATGCCGTAGGCGCTCAGCACGCCCGCCAGCGGGTGGGCCAGCACCACGCTCATGCCCAGGGCATCGGCCACGCGGCAGGCGGCCTGGCCGCCGGCGCCGCCAAAACACTGCAGGCTGTAGCCGCTGACGTCGTAGCCGCGCGCCACCGAAATCTTCTTGACCGCATTGGCCATGGCGCCCACGGCGATCTCCAGCGCCCCACTGGCCACCTCTTCGGCCGTGATCGGTCGGCCGCTGGCCACACTCATCTGCACCGCCAGGGCTTCGAAGCCCGCGCGCGACGCCGCCAGATCCAGCGCCTGATCGCCCTGCGGGCCGAACAAGCGCGGGAAGTAATCGGGCTGGATGCGACCCAGCAACAGCTGGGCGTCGGTGGTGGTCAAAGGCCCGCCGCGCCGGTAACAGGCCGGGCCGGGGTTCGCACCGGCCGACTCGGGGCCAACGCGCAGACGTGCGCCATCGAAGCGCACGATGCTGCCGCCACCGGCCGCCACCGTGTGGATGCTCATCATCGGCGCGCGCATGCGCACCCCGGCCACCTCGGTGTCAAAGGCGCGTTCGTAGGCCGGCGCAGCGTCCTCTGCGGCCGTGGCGGCGTAGTGGCTGACATCGGTGGAAGTGCCGCCCATGTCGAAGCCAATCAGCTGGCGATGGCCGGCGGCCAGGGCCGTGCGCACCATGCCGACGATGCCACCGGCCGGGCCGGACAAGATCGCGTCCTTGCCCTGGAAGCGCCGCGCCTCGGTCAGGCCGCCCGAGCTCTGCATGAAGAACAGCGGCACGCCCGGCATCTGCGAGGCCACCTGCTCAACATAACGCCTCAGAATAGGGGACAGGTAGGCATCGACCACGGTGGTGTCGCCGCGCGGCACCAGCTTCATCAGCGGGCTGACCTCGTGCGAGACCGAGACCTGGCTGAAGCCGATCTCGCGCGCCAAGGCCGCGGCGCGCTGCTCATGCATCGGGTAGCGATAGGCATGCATGAAGACGATGGCGCAGGCGCGCAGGCCGGCATCGAAGGCCGCTTGCAACTGCGCGCGCAGATCGGCTTCGTCGAGAGCCTGCACCGTCTGCCCGTCGGCCGCCATGCGTTCCTGCGCCTCGACCACGCGGCTGTAGAGCAGCTCGGGCAGCACGATCTGGCGTGCGAACAGCTGCGGCCGCGCCTGGGTGGCGATGCGCAGGGCATCGCGAAATCCGCGCGTGGTGACCAGCAGGGTCGGGTCGCCCTTGCGCTCCAGCAAGGCATTGGTGGCCACCGTCGTGCCCATCTTCACGCATTCGAGCTGGGCCGGCGTGATCGCCTCGCCGGGCCGCAGGCCCAGCAGACGGCGTATGCCCTCGACCGCGGCATCGCGGTATTGCTCGGGGTTCTCGGACAGCAGCTTGAGCGTGTGCAGCTGGCCATCCGGCGCGCGGCCGACCAGGTCGGTGAAGGTGCCGCCGCGGTCGATCCAGACCTGCCAGCGCGCCGGAGCACAAGCGGAAGTGTCGTCGGATGCGGGCAGGCGATCAGCAGCGGACATGGGGCAGGCGTTTTCAGGCAGAAAGCGCGATTGGAACAGAGCAGCCCGGCAACGCGCGCCCGGCCGAAAGCGCGTGCGCGCCGAGGCGGCCTGAAAGCCGGTGAACCGGCGAGCCCGAAACCTGCTCAGGCCCTGACGAGAGCCTGGCGCAAGGTCTGATCCAGCAAATCACCGACCCGATCGAGCATGCGGCTGGGGTTGAAGCTCGGCGCGGCCGCCCGGGCATCACCCAGCAGCTGGTGAAAAGGCGGGGTGGCGCTGATGCCCACGCCAGGCGCACCAGCCGCGTCTTCCACCCATTGCGCCGGCGTCGGTGAGGCGGGCCGTTCGCTCAGGTCGATCATGGTGCCGACCACGCGCACGGCTTCACCCTGCGCATCACGCTCCAGCACCAAACCGCGCGAAAACATCTGGCGGTAGCCCGATCCATTGCTGCGCAAGCGGAAGCGCGCTTCGTAGCTGGGCTCGCTGCCATCCAGATGGGCGCGCAAGGCCGTCAGCATGGCCGCCTGGTCCTCGGGGTGGACCCGGCAGCGCCAGAAGGCGGTGTGGTCGGCCGAGCGGGCATAGGGGAAGCCCAGATGCTCTTTCCAGCGCGGCGAGTAGTGGACGGTGTCCTGGCGCGCGTCCAGGTCCCAGACACCGAACCAGCCTTGCTGGACGGCTCGCCGCCAACGTTCGACTTCCATGACTGTGGCCAACATAGCGACCCATCTTGGCGGCCGTGGCGGCCCGGGTCAAGGGTTGGACCCTGCGCCCGGCAGGTCAAGTGCCAAATCCACACGGCTTGGCGCGGCGCAGGCCAAGAAAAAGGCCCCGGCTCCCAAGGAGCCGAGGCCTTTTAGACCATTCGCCGAAGCGGGCGTTCTTTAGAACGGGATGTCGTCATCCATATCGTCAAAGCCGGTCGCCGGGCGCGGTGCCGGGGCGGGCGCCGGGCGGGCAGCTGCCGGAGGGCGTGCAGGCGGGCGGGCCGGAGCGCGCGGGGCCGGGGCGTCGCCGTAGTCGTCGCCACCGCCGTAGCCGCCAGCACCGCCGCCACCACCACGTGCTTCGCGGGCGCCGTAGCCACCACCACCGCCGCCACCACCTTCATCACCGGAATCGCGGCCGCCGAGCAGCTGCATTTCATTGGCGATGATTTCGGTGGTGTAGACGTCCTTGCCTTCCTTGTCGGTCCACTTGCGGGTGCGCAGGCGGCCTTCGACGTAGAGCGGGCGGCCCTTCTTGCAGTACTGGCCGACGATCTCAGCCAGCTTGTCGTTGAACACCACACGGTGCCATTCGGTTTCTTCCTGCTTTTCGCCGGTCTCGCGGTTCTTCCAATTGCGCGTGGTGGCCAGGCTGATGGTGCAGAAGGCGACGCCGCTGGGGTTGTAGCGCAACTCGGGGTCGCGCCCCAGGTTGCCGATGAGAATGACTTTATTGACCGAGGCCATAGGCGCTGCTCCGCAAGCTGCTGATATCCAAACCCCCGGATTATGCCGCCCCGGCTGCCGGCCCCAGGGCGGGCAAGCCCCAGGGAGCCCTGGGCGGCTGGCGACCGCCCACGCCGGACCGAGGGCGCCGCAGTTGGCGCCCTGCTTCTTGCACTTAGTCAGGCCAGGCGCCGGGCGGACCTGGGCATTGCCTAAGATGCCGCCATGGACCGCAGCAGCACCACGCCCCTGAACCCGAGCCAGAGCTGGAACACCGGCAGCCGCCGACGCTTCTGGCTGGCCTACGGCGGCGCCTGCCTGCTGACCTGGTTGCTTTACGTGGTGGCCGGGCTCGACTACCAGCGCGGCCAGCAGGGCGTGTGGCAGCTCTGGTCGGCCATTTACGAAGCGACGCTGACGCTGTGGGCGCCCATGCTGATGGGTGTTTTGGTCTACCCCTGGGCGCAGTGGCTGCAGGAGCGCGAGTTCGGCCTGCTCAGCCTGGCCGGTCTGCACGGTGCGGCGGCGCTGCTGTTCAGCGGCGGCTGGATGGCCAGCGATTTTGTGCTCGCCAGCCTGCTCTTTGGCCCCGAGCATGCCGAGGCCACGCTGATGCAAACAGCGCTCTGGCGCGCCATCACCGGGGTATTTGTCTATGTGCCGGTGGCCACCGGCTTCACCGCGGTGCTGAACGCACGCCGGGCGCGCCGCAATGCCGTAGCCGCCGCCCAGGCCGAGAGCGCCCTGGCCCGCGCCGAGCTGGCCGCCATCAGCGGCAAGCTGAACCCGCATTTCCTCTTCAACACCCTCAACTCCCTGATCGCCCTGACCCGGAAGGATGCCAAAGCGGCCGAGCAAGGCCTGCTGCGCTTTTCCGACATGCTGCGCTATGTGCTGGACAGCAAACGCGCCGTCAGCGACCGAGTGACGCTGGAAGAGGAGCTGGGCTTTGTGCGCGACTACCTGGCCCTGGAATCGCTGCGCCTGGGCCAGCGCCTGAGCGTGGAATGGGCGCTGGACCCGGACACGCTGCAAGACGAGATTCCGCCCCTGACCCTGCAGCCGTTGGTGGAGAACTCCATCATCCACGGCATCTCGCCCAGCGTGAAAGGCGGCTGCATCAGCATCAGCTCGCGCCGCGATGCGCTGACCCAGGCCCTGGCGCTGACCGTCAAGGACGACGGCGCCGGCTGCGAACCGGCGCGGCTGAACCCCAGCGACGCCGGCGAGGGCACGGCCCCCAGCGGCCACCGCAGCGGCGGCATCGGCCTGGGCGCCCTGCGCCGCCGCTTCGCGCTCGACTTCAACGGCCGCGCGCGCATGCACATCCACACCGCACCGGGCGCCGGTTTCCGCGTCGACCTATGGATTCCCCAGGCCCCGCTTGCTTGACCCACTTGCTTGACCCTCATGAACGCCACCACCCCACCCCGCATCCGCACCCTGATTGCCGAAGACGAGCCCCTGGCCAGCGAAGCCCTGGCCGACTGGGTGGCCCAGCTGCCGCAGCTGGAGCTGGTGGCCAGCTGCGCCGACGGCCTGAGCGCGCTGGAGCAGATCCGCAGCCTGCGCCCCGAGCTGGTCTTCATGGACATCAATATGCCGGGCCTGACCGGGCTGCAGGTGCTGCGCGCCCTGGCCGAAGATGGCGCCAAAGGTGAGGGCGCCGTGCCGCGGGTGATCTTCACCACCGCCTACAACGAGCACGCCATCACCGCCTTCGAGCTGCATGCGGCCGATTACCTGCTCAAGCCCTTCTCGCAAGAGCGTTTCAATGAGGCGGTGCAGCACGCCCTGCAGCGCAGCGGCAGCGAGGGTGGCGCCCAGCCCAGCAGCACCCAGGCGCTGGAAGCGGCGGCCAAACCCGACACCTCGCCCATGACCCGGCTGCTGGTGCGCGACCAGGGCAAGATCTTTCCCATCCAGGTGGACACGGTCGAGTACCTGCGCTCGGACATCAAGTACACCGCCGTGGCCAGCGGCGGCCGCCAGTACCTGGTCAACCTGCCCATCACCGCCTTCGAGCAGCGCCTGGACCCCAGCCGCTTCATCAAGCTGCAGCGCAGCTGCATCGTCAACCTCGATTTCGTGGTGTCGATGACACCCGACGAGAACTCGCAACTGATCGTGCAGATGCAGGACGGCACCCGCTTCACCGCCAACCGCGATGTGTCCAAGAAACTGAGGGAGCAATCGATATGAGCTGGAAGCTGCTGAGCACAGGCCTGCTGGCCTGTTTGATGAGCGAGCTGGTGATGGCGCAGCCCGGTGCGGCGCCGGTGGCCCCCGTCAGCCCTGCGGCGCCCGCAGCCCCCGCAGCAGCGGCCGCACCGGCGGCCGAGGGCAAGCTCTACATCTCACGCCCCTTCGAGCGGCTGGAGCTGTCGGGCACGGCCAATGTGCGCCTGATCCAGGGCGAGCGCGACCAGGTCTTCGTGGCCGGCGACGCCGAGGCGCAAAAGCAGATCGAGCTCGATTACAGCGGCGACAGGCTGCAGATCCGCTCGGTCGACGGCTGGAAGATGTGGCGCAGCCAGCGCCCGCAGATCGATGTAACCCTGCGCCGACTCAACCACCTGATCCTGTCCGGCGCCGGTGATCTGCACGCGCCGGGCGCCTTCCGCTGCGCCCAGCTGACCATCACCATCTCGGGCGCCGGCAGCGCGCGCTTCGACGAGCTCACAGCCGACAAGCTGAACTTCGGCATCTCGGGCGCCGGCACCGGCCGCATCAGCGGCCAGGCCCATGAGCTGACCCTGCGCGTCTCCGGCAAGGGCCGGCTGCAGGCCGAGAACCTGCAAGTGGCACGCGCCGGCATCAGCATCAGCGGCATCGGCGACGCCGAGGTCTGGGCCACCGAGCAGCTGGCGGTGTCGGTCTCCGGTTTCGGCCAGGTCGATTTCTGGGGCCGGCCCGAGGTGCAGCGCCAATCGTCGGGCATCTCGCGCATCAACGCCCGTGGCGACAAGCCGGCGCTGGTCAACGCCAGGGGGGCGGCCAGCAGCAATGGCGGCGGCAACAACGAGGGCCGCGCGCCGCTCGATCTTCAGGGCTCGCCGTCCCAGTAATCGAGGCCCTTGTCTCGGCGCTGGATGAAGGCCGGGCCTTTCGAGAACACCGCGAGCTTGCCTGAATCGGGGTACTCGCAGACCTCGGGCCGCTCCTGGGTGCTGATGCTCAGGTACTTGAGCTCGGCCTCCGAGGTGTTGAGGATGTGGTGCGGGTATTCAGGCCCACAGGGGATGAAGATCACATCGCCGGCCTGGATGGGCAGCCGCTCACCGGCCACCCGCAGCGTGCCCTGGCCCTCGAGGATGATGAACATCTCCTCTTGGGTGTGATGGAAGTGGTAAGGGCAGCTCTGCTGACCCGGCGCCACCGTGTCGATGCCGCAACCGAGCTTGCGCGCCAGCGTGCCGTCCGAGACGGCACCGACCAGGCTGTCGTACAGCGGCGGGCGCGTGTAGCGCTCGCGCGGTACCTGGTTGAAATTGCGGATCAGCTTGTGCCGCAAATCTGCGGCCTTGTCGTGGGAGTCCTCAGCCATCGGGCGCCTTCCTTCCTTGCAGATGCGGGGTGAGCCATCTTGACGGAAAACCCTGCGCCCTCCAATGACCGCAAGGGGCCATCAGCCCCTTGCGAATCCAAGCGAAGCGAAAGCGCCGCTCAGGCCTGGGGGCGGCGACGCTGAGCCCAGGCCAGCAGCAGACCCAGTCCGCCGAGCAAGAGCGCCGCGCTTTGCGGCTCCGGCACCGGGGTGGCGAAGCTGAGCTCGTCGAGGCTGACGTTGCTGCCGGCGACGCTGAAGCCGTAGATGTCAGCCTGGGCGCGCACAAAGCCCAGGAACTTGCCTTCGTTGTAGCTGTCGAAGGCGGTCTGGATGCTGTAGCTGAAGGACTCGAGCACGGCACCGTTCTGACCGTAGGCGGTCAGCAGCAGGCTCGGGGTCTCGCCGTCGAGGCGGAACTGATTCAGATAGGCACCGACGCTCTGCACGGCTTCGCCGAAGCTGAAGTGCACCGGGCCGCTGCTGCTGGCCAGGAAGTTGCCGCTGCCGGTGGGCGTGGGCGTCAGGCCGTCCAGCGGGTTGCCGCGGGCGCCCCACAGGCCGTTCTCGCCCAGATCGCGCGCATTGGCGCCAATTTCCGTGCCCTCGCCCGGGTTCAGCACCACGCGACGGCCGGTTTCGGCCAGGCCCAGCTCCACGGGGTCGCGGGTGATCAGGCCGTCAAAGCCGTTGAAACTCACGCGCAGGGCCGAGCTGAAGGCCGCATCGGAATCGACCGCATCGGCATGGGCGCCGCCGGCCAGAAAGCAGGCCGCCAGGGCCAGGGTCTTGAGACAGGTTTTCATGAAATGACTTGCTCCAATGGAGAGATGAGATGCACGGCTGGGCAACAAGGCCGGCCGCCGCCAGGCGACCGGCGCTGGCGCCTCAGCTGCCGATGACGCCGCCGTCGTCCTTGGTGATGACCACCACGGCGGAACGCGGGCGGCCGAAGGGCAGGGAGGTCACACCGTCGGACTCCACGCCCCATTGGTTGGCCGGCCAGCGCGACTTCAACTCGGGATTGCTCGGCGTGGCGTCTTCGCCAGGGTGCTGAACACCGACCCACATGGTCTTGCCATCCGGGCACATGGCGATGCCTGTCACTTCGCAGCCATTGGGGCCGGTCAGGAAACGGCGAGCCATGCCGGTGTTGGGGTCGGCGCAGACCATGCAGTTGGCACCGATGTTCTTCCAGTCGCCCGAGGCATCGCCGATCTGGTCGGTCTGCACCCAGAGGCGGCCGAACGGGTCGAACCACAAACCGTCCGGCGCGCCGAAATCGGCGCTGCCGTAGGGGTCGGCCACGATATTGCCCTTGTAGTTGTTGGTGGCCTTGGCCGGCTTGGTGGTCTTGGTGTCACCGGCTTGCAGGAACAAGCTCCAGGCGAAGGTGGTGGCCTTGACCGTGTCGCCGGTCTCTTGCCAGCGAATGATGTGGCCGTAGATGTTGTCTTCACGCGGATTGGCGGCGTCGACGGCGGGGCGGGCCGAGCCGGCGGCTGTCGTGCCATCGGCCTTGTTCGACGAAGGCGTGGCGCTGCTGCCGCGACGGTTGTTGTTGGTCAGCGTGCAGTAGATCTCGATCTTGTTGAAGCCGCCGATGCGCGGACGGGCGCCGGTCCACTCCGGGCGGTCCATCATCGTGGCGCCGACAGCGTCGGCGGCCATGCGAGTCTTGATCAGGATCTTGGCCAGCACCTCGGCATCATTGGCACCGGCGAAGTTCGGGTTGTCGCGCAGGGCCACGCCGTCCACACCCACGGTGCCCGGCAGCAGGGGCAACCATTGGCCGCTCAGATCGGCATCGAACTTGGCGACGTAGAGCACGCCGTCATCGAGCAGATTGCGGTTGGCCACGCGATCGGCCGGGTTGAACTTGCCGGCGCTGACGAATTTGTAGATGTACTCGTTGCGCTCGTCGTCACCCATGTAGACGGCCAGATGACCTTGCGCATCGACCACATACTGGGCGCTTTCGTGCTTGAAGCGACCCAGGGCCGTGCGCTTGACCGGCACGCTCTTCGGATCGTAGGGATCCACTTCCACCACCCAGCCAAACAGATTGGCTTCGTTGGGGTTGACGTTCAGATCAAAACGCGGATCCTGGGTGTGCCACTTGTAGTTGAAGCCGTCCTTGGTCAGACCGTATCGGTTGAACATCTTGCCGACTTCGCCGGCGGTGGGCGCAGGCACCGCGGTGTTGGAACCGAAGTTGCCGTTGAAGTTCTCTTCACAGGTCAGGTAGGTGCCCCAGGGCGTCACGCCGTTGGCGCAGTTGTTGATGGTGCCGTAGGCGGTGTAGCCGTCGGTCAGGCGGCCGGTGGCATGGCTGCCGGTGTCGCTGATCAGGTACTCGTTGACCTTCATCAGGGCATGGCCGGCGGCCGGGCCGGAGATGCGGGTCTTGGTGTTGGCGGTCAGGCGGCGGCCGTAGACGGAGTTCTTGACCACCATCCACTTGCCGTTGCGGCGGCGGGCTTCCAGGATGGACACCCCATGGGCGGCCTGCGACTTGCGCACCGCGGCCAGGTTGGCGCCTGCAATGCCGGCGGGTGTCAGGATCTCTTCAGGCGTGTACTCGTTGTTGATGGCCAGGATGCCGCGGTCCACGCTGGGCCGGCCGTCCGTGCCCAAGAAGGGGAAGAAGGCCATGCCGTCGTTGTGCGCGCCGAACTGCTTGGCCTGCTCGGCGGCGGTGTTGCTGGCGTCCGAGGCAAAAGGCACGGCGCCGGGCATGATGGGGTCACCCCAGGCGACGAAGAGCTCGGCGGTGTAGCCCGCGGGCACGGTGATGCGGTCGGCCACGGCCGGCGCAGCCGGTGCGCTGGTCACGGACACGCTGGCCGGCACGCTTTCAAAACCGATGCCCGGAAAGCCCAGGCCCGCCGGCACGGGACCGGCCTGCACGGTGTTGACCAGACCCGAGAGGGTCAGACCGCCCGCGGCCTGCAAGGCGGCCACGCCGACACTGCCTTTGACGAAATTGCGGCGCTTGCTGTCGACGCGATCGATCACGTCGTAGATGGACGCATTGCCGGACGGGTTGATCGTCTCGTCATTGCGGGGGTGTTTGATGCCCTTCATGGCTGGCTCCTGCTGCGTTCTGTGGGGTGAGCTTGAAAAGGATGGCTCACGGGGTGATGGCCGGTTCCAACCGGCGCAGCGCGGAATGTGCAGAACTCAAACGACAGGGCCATGACGGCACAAGGCCTAACGGATCATGGGGAGCCGGGGGCGTACCATTGCGGCCTCAATGAAATCAGCCGACCTTTCCTCCGACGCCCGCCCGCAGCAGATCCTGCATGAAGTCTTCGGCTACAGCGCCTTCCGTGGCGCCCAGGCCGACATCGTGGACCATGTGGTGGCTGGCGGCGACGCCCTGGTGCTGATGCCCACCGGCGGCGGCAAAAGCCTCTGCTACCAGATCCCCGCCATCGCCCGGCACCGCAGCCAGCAAGGCGTGACCGTGGTGGTCAGCCCCCTGATCGCCCTGATGCACGACCAGGTCGGTGCGCTGGAAGAGGCCGGCGTGCACGCCGCCTTTTTGAACAGCAGCCTGAGCGGCGAGCAGGCCGCCCATGTCGAGCGCGAGATGATGAGCGGCCGCCTGGTCATGCTCTACGCCGCGCCCGAGCGCATCACCAACCCGCGCTTCCTGGCCCAGCTCGATTCGCTGCAGGAGCGCGGCCTGCTGAGCCTGTTCGCCATCGACGAGGCGCATTGCGTCAGCCAATGGGGCCATGACTTCCGCAGCGAGTACCTGGCGCTCAGCCTGCTGCACGAGCGCTACCCCGAGGTGCCGCGCATCGCGCTGACCGCCACCGCCGACGACCTGACCCGCGCCGACATCATCGAGCGCCTGCGCCTGGAAGAGGCGCGCATCTTCATCAGCAGCTTCGACCGGCCGAACATCCGCTACACCATCGTCGAGAAGGACAGCAAGCCGCGCGATCAGCTGCTGCGCTTCATCCAGGACGAGCATGGCGAGGACGCCGGTGTTGTCTACTGCCAGAGCCGCAAGAAGGTGGACGAGACGGCCGACTGGCTGGTCAGCGCCGGCATCAAGGCCCTGCCCTACCACGCTGGCCTGGACGCCGCCGTGCGCCAGCGCCACCAGGACCGCTTTCTGCGCGAAGACAGCATCGTCATGGTGGCCACCATCGCCTTCGGCATGGGCATCGACAAGCCCGATGTGCGCTTCGTCGCCCATTTGGACCTGCCCAAGAACATCGAGAGCTACTACCAGGAGACCGGCCGCGCCGGCCGCGACGGCGCCCCGGCCGACGCCTGGATGACCTACGGCCTGGCCGATGTGGTGAACCAGCGCCGCATGATCGACGAGAGCCCGGCCGGCGAGGAGTTCAAGAAAGGCCAGCGCGGCAAGCTCGACGCCTTGCTGGCCCTGGCGGAAGCGACCGACTGCCGGCGCGTGCGCCTGCTGGCCTATTTCGGGGAGCTCAGTTCGGCTTGCGGCAACTGCGACAACTGCCTGGTCCCACCCGCCACCTGGGACGGCACCGATGCCGCTCGCAAGCTGCTCAGCTGCATCTACCGCTTCCACCAGAACGGCGGCCAGCGCTTTGGCGCCGGCCACCTGATCGATGTGCTGCGCGGCAAGGTCACCGACAAGGTCACGCAGTACGGCCACCAAAGCCTGTCCACCTGGGGCATTGGCGCTGACCTGCCTGAAACCCAGTGGCGCGCCGTGCTGCGCCAGCTGATCGCCCTGGGCCATGTCTTCACCGAGGGCGAGTACATGACCCTGGCCCTGGCCGACAGCGCCCGCGCCGTGCTCAAGGGCGAGGTGCAGCTGCTGCTGCGCGTGCCCAGCGTGGCGCCCAAGCGCGGCAAGCTCAGCCGCAGCGGCGGAACTGGCAAGGGCAAGAGCACGGCTCCAATCGAGCTGGACGAGGACGCGCTGGAACGCTTCGAGCAGCTCAAGAGCTGGCGTGCCGAGGTGGCCAAGGAACATGGCCTGCCGGCCTATGTGATCTTCCAGAACGTCACCCTGGCCGAGATGGCGCGCCAGAACCCGCAAAGTCTGGACGAGCTGGCGGGCATCAGCGGCGTGGGCGCCAAGAAGCTGGAAGCCTACGGAGAGGAAATCCTGCGCGTTCTGGGCTGAGACCCGCGCGATCACGCCGGCATCGAAGCCGGGCCAGCGCGCAAGCTGTAACAATCCGCGCATGAAGCGCCGCCACCTGCTGCTGGGTACCCTGGGCCTGCCCACCGGACGGGTGCTGGCGCAGCCGATGGCGCCTCCGGTCGCTGAAGCTTTGTTCAATCCGCCGCCCGCCTTGGTGGCAGCCGCCCGCGCCGAGGGCCGGCTGCACACCCTCGGCATGCCGGACCACTGGGCCAACTGGGGCGGCATCTGGGCCGATCTGAAACGGCTCTACGGCATCGAGCACAGCGACGAGAACATGAACAGCGCCGACGAGATCGAGCGCATGGCCAGCGAGGGCAGCCGCGCCACGGCCGACCTGGGCGATGTCGGCTTCGAATACGGCGCGGTGGCCCGTGGGCGTGGCATCAGCCGGCCGCACAAGCCCATGGTCTGGTCGCAACTGCCCGCCTGGGCGCGTGACGAGGACGGCTTCTGGGCCCTGGCCTACACCGGCACGATAGCCTTTGCCGTCAACACCCGGCGCACCGGTGGCCGGGTGCCGGGCAGCTGGCGCGCCCTGTTCGAGGGACCGTACACCGTGCAGGTGGGCGGCGTCGGCAGCTCGGCCCAGGCCAGCGCCAATGTGCTGGCCGCCGCCATTGCCCTGGGCGGGGACGAAACCCGTTTGCAGCCAGCCCTGGAGGCCTTTGCCAAGCTGGAGCGGCAAGGCCGCCTGGTGCACAGCAATGCCATGGTGTCCGATCTGCAGCGTGGCAGTGCCGATGTCTACCTGCTCTGGGATTTCGTCGCCCTGGGCCACCGCAGCCGCGTGCGCCGCCCCAGCGAGTACGAGGTGCTGATCCCCAGCGACGGCTCGGTGACCAGCGGCTACACCACCCTCATCAACCGCCACGCCCCGCACCCGAATGCCGCTCTCCTGGCGCGCGAGTACATCTTCAGCGACCCCGGCCAGCTGCAGCTGGCGCGCGGCTATGCGCGGCCCATCCGCCTGGAGCATCTGGATCTGCCGGCCGATGTGCGGCAGCGCCTGCTCGACCCGGCCCAGTACCGCCCGGCCCGCGCGCTGCGGCCTTTTGTCTGGGCCTGGGAGCTGAAGAAGCTGCGCCAGACCTGGCAGGACGAAGTGCTCAGGAAGCGCAGCCGCTGACGCTCACGAGCTTGGCGGAGAATCCCAGGCTTCGACCCCCCGCGGTCGCCAAGGATGCCTCCCCCATGCCCCCCATGTCCACGCCCCTAAAAGCCCTGCTCAGCGCCCTGAGCCTGGGCACGCTGAGCCTGCTGGCGCAAGCCCAGCCGGCAGCAGCCACGCCGGCCGCCACCGTTGCCGCTGCCGCTGAGCAGCCCCTGAGCCAGCTGCCCTACACACCCAGCCTGGACCTCACGGCCATGGACCGCAGCGTCGACCCCTGCGAAGATTTTTACCAGTACGTCTGCGGCGGCTGGATGGAAAAGAACCCGGTGCCGGCCGACCAGTCGCGCTGGTCGGTCTACGCCAAGATGGCCGATGAAAACCAGCGTTATCTCTGGGGAATCCTGGAGCGGCTGAAAACCAGCCCGGCCGCCGAGCTGAACGCCAGCCAGGCCAAGATGGCCGACTACTACGCCGCCTGCATGGACGAGGGCGCAGCCGAGCGCCTGGGCCTGCAGCCCCTGCAGCCCTTGCTGAGCCGCATCGACGGCCTGAGCAGCAAGCAGGAGCTGCCGGCCCTGCTGGCCGCCCTGCAGCTGGCCAGCAACAACGAGCGCCTGTTCTTCTATTTCTCCTCCAGCCAGGACCTGGCCGATTCCAGCCAGTTGATCGCCTTCGCCATGGCCGGCGGCATCAGCCTGCCGGACCGCGATTACTACCTCAAGCGCGATGCGAAGTCGCTCAAGATGCGGGAAGCGTTCAACGCTCACATCGCCCGCATGTTCGAGCTCAGCGGCAGCAGCCCGGCGCAAGCCCAGGCGGCCGCTGCGCGCGTGCTGGCCATGGAGACCACCCTGGCCCGCGCCACCCTGAGCCGGGTGGACAAGCGCGATCCCTACAAGACCTTCCACAAATTCGACGCCCGTGGCCTGCAAGCCCTGACCCCCGGCTTCGACTGGGCGGCCTACCAGCAAGCCCTGGGCGTGCCGGCGGACACGCGTGTCTTCAACGTCACCGAGCCGGCCTTCTTCAAGACCCTGGCCGGCCTGCTCAAGAAGAGCAGCCTGGACGACATCAAGACCTACCTGCGCTGGCAGACCCTGAGCAGCCAGGCACCGCATCTGAACCAGGCGCTGGTGCAGGCCAACTTCGATTTCTTCGGCCAGACACTGAACGGCGTGCCGCAGCTCAAGGCACGTTGGAAGCGTTGTGTCGAGCTGGTCGATGTGCAGATGGGCGAGGCCCTGGGCCAGGAGTTCGTGGCGCGTAACTTCAGCCCCGAGCTCAAGGCCAAGACCGTGCAGATGACCGAGCAGATCGAGCGCGCCATGGCCCAGCGCGTGCAGGCGCTCGAATGGATGAGCCCGGCCACCAAGACCCGTGCACTCGAGAAGCTGCACAGCATCGTCAACAAGGTCGGCTACCCCGATGTCTGGCGCGACTACAGCGCGCTGCAGGTCAAGCGCGATGATTTCCTCGGCAATGTGCAGCGCGGCCATGCCTTCGAGGCACGGCGCCAGCTGGCCAAGATTGGCAAGCCGCTGGACCGCGGCGAATGGGGCATGACGCCGCAGACGGTGAACGCGTACTACAACGCGCAGATGAACGACATCAACTTCCCCGCTGGCGTGCTGCAACCGCCCTTGTTCGACACCAAGCTCGACGACGCGCCCAGCTACGGCAACACCGGCGGCACCATCGGCCATGAGCTGATCCACGGCTTCGACGACGAGGGTCGCCAGTTCGATGCCAAGGGCAATCTCAAGGACTGGTGGGCCAAGAAGGACGGCCGCGCGTTTGAGAAGCGCGCCGCCTGCGTGGTCGAGCAATACGCGCAGTACACCATCGTCGATGACATCAAGATCAACAGCCGCCTGACCCTGGGCGAAGACCTGGCTGACCTGGGCGGCATGGTGCTGGCCCTGGCCGCCTGGCGCGAACAGACGGCCACGCAGAAGCTGGCGCCCATCGATGGCCTGACGCCCGAGCAGCGTTTCTTCATCGGCTTCGGTCAGTGGGACTGCAACACCGCCCGCCCCGAGGCCCTGCGCGTGCAAGCCCTGACCAACCCGCATTCGCCGGGCCGCTACCGCATCAACGGTGTGGCCGTGAACATGCCGGAGTTTGCCCAGGCTTTCGCCTGCAAGCCGGGCCAGAAAATGGTCAAGGAAGAGAGCAAGCGCTGCAAGATCTGGTGATCACCGCTGCGGTGGCCAACACCCACAAGGGGCGCGTTTCGCGCCCCTTTTTATTTGCATCAACCCATCAAAGTGCCGATATGTGACACGTGTAACGCTTTGCAAGGGCCAAGAAACAGGGTCAACGAGCGCTCATCGGGCGTCGTTGTGCAGGTACCTTTCGCAACCCTTGGAGAAATCCTGATGAACACCAAGTCCAACGCTCTGAAGACCGCTCTGATCCCCGCGCTGCTGGCTCTGTCCTTGGGTAGCGCCATGGCCGCCGAAGCCACCAAGCCGGTCAGCGCCAACCCCACGGCCACCGCAGCCACCACCCCTGCACCGGCTGCCACCACAACGACTGCGGCGCCCCTGGCGACCGCCACCAAGGACGCTAACGCAAAAACTGAGCAGCACACCGCTGCTGCGAAGACGGAGCACAAGGGCGAGCACAAGAAGGCCCACGCCCACAAGACAGCCCCGGCCGCTGCGAAGACCAGCCAGGCTGCAGCTCCGGTGACCACGGCTGCTGCCCCGGCCACGCCGGCGGTGGCCGCCGCCCCCGCGGCCAAGCCGGCCACCACGGTTGCCACCACGGTTGCCGCCACGCCCGCCGCAACCACCGCCCCGGTGGCGGCCACGCCCAGCCCGGTGAACAAGACCGACGGCGCCGGCCCGGCCACACCCAAGAAGGCCGCCACCGAAGCTGCTGCTGCGGTGACCACGCCCAGCGCCACCCCGGCCGCAACCAAGACTGAAGCCACCCCGGCCAAGTCCTGATCCGCTGCACAGAACTCCAACCCAGGTTTCCCTGGCCCGGGCGGGCCGGGCTCCGGCCCGACTCCACCACCTGCCCGGTTTCTCAAGGCGCAAGCAGCTTCAAGCGGCTTGCGCCTCTTTTTTGGTTGGCGCGAGTGGCAGGTCGCGGCAGTGAGCCGTCGTTCGCGGAGAAGTTTCAGCACGCAGAGTGCACGGAGGACCGCCGAGGACGCTGAGAACACAATCGTCGCTCTTCTTCTCTCTTTGCGACCTCTGCGGTCCTCCGTGCACTCTGCGTTCGAACTGAAACCTCAGCGAACGACCGCGCGGCGATTACAGTCGCCAGAGGCTAACGCGCCAATCAAGCAGCCCGACTGAGCAACTCGATCAAGCGCTGGCCGGCGCGGCCGGGTGGGCGGTCGAGGCGCTGGACCAGCCAGGGGGTGAAGCGGAAGCGGGAGCCGCCCTGGTAGGGCAGCTCGACGAGCTGGCCGGCAGCCAGCGCGTCGTCGACGAGGTAGCGAGGCATCCAGCCGAAGCCCATGCCCATCAGCAGGGCCTGGCGCTTGGCGACGAAACCGGAGAGATAGAAGACCCGCTCGCCACCGAACATCTGGCGGTCGCTGCCCTGGTCGCTGCTGTCCTGCACGCTGAGCTCGACATGGTCTTGCAGCTCATCCAGGCACAGCGGGCGACCGGCCTCTGCGGCCAAACGGGCCAGCGCATGCTCGGGCGCCACACAGAGCACGCATTCAACCTCGGCCTGCGCCTGGGCGTGCAGCTGGGCCGAGGGATGGTACTCCTTGACCAGCATCAGATCGGCCTGCTCTTTCTCGAAGCGGTGCTGCACGCCTCGCAGGAACTCGATCTTCAGCTGCACGCGCGTCGGCACGCCTTCGTCCGCCAGTTGCTTGAGCGCCCGCAAGGTGTCGGCCAGCGGCAGGATGCCATCCACCACCACCAGCAGGCGCGCCTCCCACCCCGAAGCCAGCTGCTGGGCCAGGGCCTCGACCTGATAGGCCTGGCGCAGCAAGCGCCGGCCTTCGGCCAGCACGGCCTCGCCCTCAGCCGTCAGGCGCACACGGTAGGCGCTGCGGTCCACCAGGGTCAGGTTCAGCTGCTCTTCCAGCTTCTTGACCTGGTAGCTGACGGCCGAGGTGACCTTGTGCAGCGCTTCAGCGGCGCGCGCAAAGCTGCCGTGGCGCACCACTGCGTCCAAGGCCGCCAAGGCTTCGAGATCCAATTTCATGTTCGAAATTATTGATCGAGATCTGCAAAGAAATTCGCTTTCTTCGAAATAGAGGCCGACGAAGAATGCGCCCCATCGCCACGAGGGGCGAAGCCACAAGCCAACACCAACACCTGGAGACCCGCGTCATGAGCATCATCAGCCCCAGCAACCCCGTCGGCCTGACCGGCATCGAGTTCACCGAGTTCTGCGGCCCGAGCCTGGAGTCGCTCGACGCACTCTTCCTCTCGTTTGGCTTCTCCAAGCTGCGCCGTCACCCGAGCAAGGCCATCAGCTACTACCGCCAGAACGACATCCACTTCCTGCTCAACGGCGAACGCGCGGGCCACTCGGCCCAGTTCGCGCGCCGCCATGGCCCCTCGATCAGCGCCATGGGCTGGCGTGTCGAGAACGCAGCGGCTGCTTTGGCTGCCGCCGTGGCCCGCGGCGCCGTGGCCGTGCCCGAAGCGATGAAGGACCACCCCTATCCGGCGGTCTGGGGCATCGGCGAATCCCTCATCTATTTCATCGAGCCTAACCCGGCCGGCGCCAGCATCTACGAGCGCGATTTCGTGGCGCTCGATGCCCCGGTGATCCAGCCGGACAAGGGCTTCCTGACCGTGGACCACCTGACCAACAACGTGCCCCCGGGCGAGCAGGACAAATGGGCCGCCTTCTACAAAGGCATCTTCGGTTTTACGGAAGTGCGCTACTTCGACATCCAGGGCGCCAAGACCGGCCTGACCAGCTTCGCCCTGCGCTCGCCCGATGGCAGCTTCTGCATCCCCATCAATCAGCCCAAGGACGACAAGGACCAGATCGCCGAATACCTGCGCGAGTACAAGGGCCCCGGCGTTCAGCATCTGGCCTTCCTCACAAACGACATCCTCGGCTCGCTGGACCAGCTGCAAGGCAGCGGCATCGAGACCCTGGAGATCGACGAGGACTACTACGCCGAGGTCTTCGACCGCGTGCAAGGCGTGCGTGAAGACCACGCCCGCATCCAGCAGCACCAGGTGCTGGTCGATGGCGACGAGCAAGGCTATCTGCTGCAGATCTTCACCAAGAACATCATCGGCCCGATCTTCATCGAGATCATCCAGCGCAGCAACAACCTCGGTTTCGGCGAAGGCAACTTCGGTGCCCTCTTCCGATCGCTGGAAAAAGACCAGGAACGCCGCGGCGTCATCTAACTCAAAATCCTGACGGAGCTACAACCATCATGTTGACCCAAGGCATTCACCACGTCGCCTACCGCTGCCGCGATGTGCAGGAAACCATCCGCTTCTACAAAGAGGCGCTGGACATGGACCTGCTGCTGGCCATCTCCGAGGACCGAGTGCCCTCGACCAAGGAGGCCAACCCCTATATGCACATCTTCCTCGACGCCGGTCGCGGCAATGTGCTGGCCTTCTTCGAGCTGCCCGAGTCGCCGCCGCAAGGCCGCGACGAGAACACCCCGGCCTGGGTGCAGCACCTGGCTTTTCAGGTGGAAGATGTGGCCACGCTGGAGCGCACCAAGACCAAGCTGCAAGCCCTGGGCATCGACGTGGTGGGCCCGACCAACCACGAGATCTTCCAGTCCATCTACCTGCACGACCCCAACGGCCACCGCATCGAGCTGGCCGCCAACACGGTCAAGCCCGGCCAGCTGGAGCGCTTGCGCGAACTGGCCCCGGCCATGATCGAAGAGTGGAGCCGCACCCGCCGCACCGTCAAGCACGCGGCCTGGCTGCACGAGCAGGAGTTCGCCGCGCCGTAAACCCTTGCAGACCGCTCAGGTCCGGTCGGGCAGGGGTTTGGGCAGCGCCAGCAAGGCCAAAAAGGCCAGCAGCCCCAGGCCGCAGGACAGCCACAGCGCCTGGGCGCCCCAACGGTCCAGACACAGGCCGAACCACCAGGGCGCCAGCGCCTGCGCCACACGCGCGGGCACCATCAGCCAGCCCTGGCGCTGGCCATAGCCCTGCGGGCCGAACAAGACCAGGGGCAGGGTGCCTTTGGCGATGGTGAGGATGCCGTTGCCTGCCCCGTGCAGCAGGGCAAAGGCCGAGGCCAGCGGCGCGCCCAACAGCGCCAGCAGGGCCGCGGCCACCGGATGCAAAAGTGTGGCCAGGCGCGCCGACAGCAGCGGGTGCACATGGCGCAGCACGCCAAACTCCAGCAGCCGGGCGGCCACCTGGGCTGGCCCGATCAGGGCGCCCACGGCCACCGCCGCCGCCAGGCTGACGCCGCTGGCCATCAGCAAGCGGGGCAGGTGCGCGGCCATGGCGGTGCTGATGAACCAGGTCACCGCGAACACCCAGGACAAGATCAGCACCGCGCGCCAGGCGGGTGCGCCGGCCGGGACGCCCTCCACCACCGGCGAATCCTGGGCGCCCGCCGGTTCGGGCGCGGCCGCCGCCAAGCCCTGAGCCCGAGGCACGCTGAAATTGAGCGGCAGGGCCAGCAGCAGATGCAGGCCGGCCCAGGCCAGGCAAGCGGCACGCCAGCCCCAGTGGGCCTCCAGCCAGCCGGTCAAGGGCCAGCCCACGGTGGAGGCGAATCCGGCAATCAAGGTGATGCCGGTGATGGAGTTGCGAGCCTCGCGCCCGTACAAGCGCACCAGGGTGGCAAACGCGGCTTCGTACAGCCCGCCGCCCATGGCCAGGCCGAGAATCAGCCAGGCCCCGAACAAGCTCCACAGCCCTTGCGCCTGGCTCAGGGCCAGCAGACCCAGGGCGAACACGCCATTGCTCAGCATCAGCACCGGCCGCCCGCCCCAGCGGTCGATGCAGCGCCCGGCAGAGGGCCCAACCACGGCCGAGGCCAGCAGCGCTACGGAGAAGGCGGCGAACACCGTCGCCGGGGCCAGGCCCAGCTCCCGCGCCATGGCCTGGGCCAGCAGCGCCGGCAGGTAGTAGCTGGACGCCCAGGCCAGCGTTTGTGCCACACCCAGTGCGGCGACGGTGCGGTGGCGGGCGTCAAGAAGGGAAATCGGCATGGCGAGGTTCTACCACCCGCATGTTTCAAGCCCGCCCGCCGCGGCTGCTCGCCGTCGCCGCCGAAGCCCACCCGGCCAGGCCTTGCCGACGCAGGGAAAGCGACATCGGGACTTGCCCTGCAAGGGCGGCGAGATCCGGATTTTTCAGCGACGATGCGGCCATCGAAAGAATTCGAGGCGTGATTCCATGCCACCCCTTCCTCGCAGCGCGGCGGCACCGGCCGCCGCAGCGCCCTCCGCGGCCGAGCAAGCCTTGCTGTTTGGTGCGGCCCAGACCGCTCTGCTGTTTGACGGCGTGCCGGGCTACCTCTTTGTGGTCAAGGACCGCGCCGGGCGCTATGTGTCCTTCAATCAATCGCTGCAGCAGCGTCTGGGCCTGAGTTGCGACGAGCAACTGCACGGGCGCCCGGCGGCCGAGATCTGGCCCGCCGATCTGGCGGCGCGTTACCGCGAGCAGGATGAGTGGGTGCTGACGCGCCAACAGCCGCTGCTTTACCAGCTCGACCCCATCCTGCTGCCCGACCGACAGCCCGGCTGGTGCGTCACCCACAAGTACCCGCTGTGCAGCCGCGAAGGCGAGCTGGCCGGCCTGCTCTGCCTGTCGCGCGATGTGCCTGGCGTGCCGCGCGGCGCGGCCGAAGCCGGGCTGGTGCAGGCCGTGGACCGCATGACCAAGCACAGCGAGCGGCGCGTGCTGCTGTCCGAGCTGGCCGAGGAAGCCGGCCTCAGCCCGGAGCGCCTGTCGGCCCTGGTCAAGCGCATCTACGGACTCAGCCCCATGGCCTTCATCCTGCGCAGCCGCGTGCGCGCCGCCTGTGCCTTGCTGCGCGGCACGCAAGAACCCCTGCTCGAGGTGGCCCTGGCCTGCGGCTTCTACGACCAGGCGCAGTTCAGCCGCCAGTTCAAGTCCATCGTCGGCATGGCGCCATCCAGCTACCGCCAGCAAGCGGCGCACACGCCGGGCGGCGCCGGGGTCTGGGAACCACCCGACCTCTGAGGGCCGAGGGCCGAGAGCCGTGCGCCCGGAGCCGCTGCCACTGCGGCACCCACCGGAGCGCGAAAGCTTGCACACCCGCGGGCCAGTCCGCCCGGAACAAGCCCCAGGCCAGCGCGTAGACTGAGCTGTGTCGCCGCCTCACTGTCCCGCACACCTGCCCGCCCACGGCTCGCACCCCTTTGGCTTGCACGCCCTCCACCGCTCACGCCTGATGCCAACCCGCCTGACCTCGCTCTCCTCCCCTGACACCACCCGGCGTCGCTGGTTTGCCGATCTGGCGGCAGTGTCGGCCGCGGTAGTCACGGGCCCGCTGCGGGCGGCCACGGTGGGCGACATCCATCTCGGCGCCTCGGCGGCGCTCAGTGGCCCGGCCGCCAGCCTGGGGCGGCGCTTCCACGCCGGCGCGCAGGCCGCATTCACCCACATCAACCACCTGGGCGGCATCCACGGTGCCAGCGTCGTGCTGAATGTGCGCGACGATGCCTACGAACCTGAACGTGCCGAAGCCAACACCCGCATGCTGCTGGACGACCCGCGCGTGCTGGCCCTGTTCGGCTATGTCGGCACGCCCACCACCATGGCGGTGCTGCCGCTGGTGAAACGCGCAGCCATCCCCTTTGTCGGCGCCTACACCGGAGCCAGCTTTCTGCGCGAGCCGCAGCAAACCCAGGTGTTCAACATCCGCGCCGGCTACAACGAAGAAGGCCTGGCCCTGGCGCGCGCCATGAAGGACGACGGCGTCAAGACCGTGGACCTGCTCTACCAGGCCGATCTGTTCGGCCGCGCCGGCCTGGAATCCATGCGCGAGGCGGCAGCGCGTTTGGGCCTGAGCCTGGGCGTGGCAGCTCCGCACAAGCGCAACAGCGAAGACATGGACGAAGCGATCGGCCGCCTGCTGACCCATGGCCACGGCGAGGCCATCTTCATGATCAGCACCTACGGCAGCTGCGCCGCGGCGATCAAGCTGGCGCGCCGCAGAGGCTATCGCGGCCGCTTCTACGCCCTGTCATTCACCGGTCTGGAGCCCTTGCGCCAAGCCCTGGGCCCGGCCATGAAGGGCGTGACCCTGGCCCAGGTGGTGCCCGACGCCGAGAACCGCCACCTGCCCGTGGTGGCCGACTACCAGCAGGCCATGCGCAGCCATGGCGACCGGCAGTTCGACGCCATCAGCCTGGAAGGCTATATCGCCGCCCGCGTGATGGCCGAAGGCCTGCGCCGCGCCCACCTGCCGCTGTCGCGCGAAAGCGTGGGCCAAGGCCTGGATGCCATCGGCAGCCTCGACCTCGGCGGCTTCCGCCTGCAGCTGGGGCCGCAACAGCGCCGCGGCTCCGATTTTGTGGAGTTGCGGGTCGGCAAGTAAGCAAGCGGCCTCGCTTATTGCAGGCTGCTGTTCAAGACCCCGGCCAGGCGGCGGGCCGCCTCGGCCAGGCGTTGACGCAGCGCCGGGTCGTGGGCATCGGCATAGCTCTGGTCGACCTTGTGGCCATCGGGGTAGAAGCCCGGAGCCGACACCAGACGGCAGGACTCCACCGCCCACTGGGCCGCAGCCCGGCTGTCGGTGGCGGGCACACGCTGGCTGCCCGAGCCGGCCTTGAGCATCAAATCCTGCATCAAGCCCTCGGCGCCACCGGCGCGGTTGCGCATCAGACCCGAGTCCCACAGCGAATGCAGATTGGAGCCGCGGCCGAAGCCCTGCACCTGGTAGCTGTTGCCGCCGCGGTCGTCGGCAAAACCGGCGTGCAGGGGCTGGTGCACATCGGCCACCAGATGCACCACGTACTTGAGCGCCTTCAAGCGCGCTTCGTCCGAGGCCTTGTCGTTCTTGAGCACCTCGACCTGGCGCTCGATGGCGCTCACCACGCAGGCACCGTCCTCGCAGTCGCGCGCCGGCTCGTAGTTGCAGCCGCCGTCGCGCGGGAAGTTCACGTAATGCCAGGGCCCGGTCTGCGGCGAGCGGTGCTCATCGGCCCAGGTGGAGATGGAGGCCAGGGTGCTGCCGGGCTCCAGCGCCAGCAGGCGCTGCACCTCGGCGCGAGCGGCGGGGCTCAGGCCCTGCTCGGCCACGCTGGCCACCAGGCGGTGGCCCTCGGCGCCCCAGGCTTGGGCCGGCGCGCTGCTCAGCAGCAGCGGTGCGGCCAAGGCCAGGCCGGCCAGCAGCGCCAGCGGGCGAAAGCGCGAGAGGGAGAGGGCGAAGGGAGCTGAAGAAGCGGGGGAGGCGTGGGGGCGGAAAGCGATCTGCAAGAGAAATCCAGCTCAAAGAAACGGAGAGAAGCGGAGAAAAACGGAGGGCCGGGATGCACAGCCCGAAGCGGCTCGCCATCCACGCGCAAACGGTTGCGCGCGCGCCATTGTGCCCAGCTTCGCCAGCGCACCGGCGCCCGCGGGCCGGGGCTTCTGCGCAAAGCGCACGCCCCGCGCCAGTAAAACGAGGCCCCGCAAAGAAAAAACCCCAAGCGCTTGTGGTGCTCGGGGTTCTCGGGGCTGCAGGGGCTGTAGTTGCGGCGCTCTTGGCGCCGGCCCTGCACCGCGCGGGGGTGCCGCGGGGCTGCATGTCCGTCGGGCCGGGGTCCGGCTCGGCGGTGGTGTCTTGCGATCTCTCGCAGTGATTTCAGTGTAGGCCGCGGGCTCGGGCAGAAAATTGCGAAGATGGCAGACTTCGGTGTTTGTTTGGCAGAAAATTGCTCAAATCTAAAATTCAAAGGCATCGCCATGGAATTGGATCGCATTGACCGCCAGATTCTCGATGTGCTGCAGGAAGACGGCCGCATCGCCAACCAGGACCTGGCTGACCGGGTGGGCCTCTCGCCCTCGCCCTGCCTGCGCCGGGTGCGGGCGCTGGAAGAGAGCGGCCTGATCACCGGCTACCGCGCCCTGCTTGACGCCAAGAAACTGGGCCTGTCGCTGATGGCCCTGGTGCACATCTCCATGGACCAGCACACGCCCGAGCGCTTTGCCAATTTCGAGGCCTCGGTGCGGGTGCTGCCCGAGGTGCTGGAATGCCTGCTCATCACCGGCCAGGCGGCCGACTACCAGCTCAAGATCATCGTCCGCGACATGGACCATTTCCAAAGCCTGCTGCTGGGCAAGCTGACCCGCATCCAGGGCGTCACCGGCGTGCACTCCAGCTTTGTGCTGCAACAGGTGATTGCGCGCACCAGCCTGCCGGTGTCCTCCAGCGGCGCCTAAGCGGGCCGCCACCCTGCATCACCACGGACCACGACCGGCGCGGTCTCGCGCTCAAGGCATGCGAAAGCCCGCCACAGCCGTGACCAGTTGCTGCGCCTGATCGCGCAAGCTGGCCGCGGCGGCAGCACTTTCTTCCACCAGGGCCGCGTTCTGCTGGGTGGCCTGGTCCATTTGCGAAATAGCCTGGCCCACGGTGTTGACGCCTTCGCTCTGCTCCTTGCTGGCGATGCGGATGTCGCCGGCGATCTGGGTGACGCGGCGGATCGAGTCCACCACCTCTTGCATGGTTTCGCCGGCGCGATTGACCTGGCTGCTGCCTTGCTCCACATGCTCGACACTGGCCGAGATCAAGGACTTGATCTCGCGCGCCGCCTCGGCGCTGCGCTGCGCCAGGCTGCGCACCTCGGAGGCCACAACAGCAAAGCCGCGGCCTTGCTCGCCGGCGCGAGCCGCTTCCACAGCGGCATTGAGGGCCAGGATGTTGGTCTGGAATGCGATCGAATCGATGACGCCGATGATGTCGGAGATCTTGCGGCTGCTCTCGTTGATGCCGCGCATGGTGCTGATCACCTCGCCCACGACGGCCCCGCCTCGCTCGGCCACGTCGCTCGCCGCCACCGCCAGCTGGTTGGCCTGATCCGCGTGCTCGGCATTGCGCGCCACCGTCACGCGCAGCTGGTCGGTGGTGCTGGCGGTCTGCTGCAGATTGCTGGCCGTCTGCTCCGTGCGGTTGGAGAGGTCCATATTGCCCGCTGCCACTTCGACGGCCGCAGTCTGCACGCCATCGGCCGTCTGGCGCACGGCGCTGATCAGCTGGATCAGACGCTCGCGCATGGTGTGCATCTGGTTGAGCAGATGGGCGATCTCATCGCCGCCCAGGCCTTGGACATCGACCGTCAGATCCCCCTCGGCGATGGCGGTGGACAGCTCGTCGGCCTTGGCAAAGCCGCCACGGATGCGGCGCAGCAAAGTCAAGAACATCCAGGTGGTCGGCGCGCCAATGCCCAGGGCCATCAGCGCAAATACCATCTGCAGTTGATGTACACGGTTGGCCGCAGCCACAGCGGCCAACCTGGCCTGCTCCTGCTCGTGGTGCGCCATCTTGTCCAAGGCGGCAAACAGGGCTGCACCCTCGGTGCGTCCGGCCTTGAGAAAGTCGGCCATCACCTGGGGCGAAAAGTTGCCGGCTCGCAGCGCGGCAAAGACTTCGTCCGACTTGCGCGTCCAGGCCTGGCGCTTGTCGTCGGCATCGGCGGCCAAGGCGGCACCGGCCGCGTCAATGGCAGCGGCAGCCTTGACCTTGGGCCAGGCGCTGTCGTTCTCGTTGCGGCGTTTTTCCAGCGCCTGCAGATGCACCGAGGTCTCATGGTCGTGAATGCCCGCGAGCACACTGTCCGGCGCATGCTGGAATGCCAGCAGCACCTCGGTCCGGTTGGCCTGGTTGTTCTTGATCAGCTGGTTCAACTCGAACACCGCGCCCATGCGCTGGTCGGCCACCTCGCGCAAGGCGCGGGCGCTGCCCGACAGGCCCCAGGCCGCCAAACCGGCCAACAGCACAAAGGTCAGCCAGTACAGGCCCATGATGACCAGAAAGCGCTGCGAGATCCGCCATTGATTCAGCATCGTCCAACTCCATTGAATGAACGCCGCTCAGCCTGGCCCGCAAGACGGGCACAGGCGAGCAAGCAAGCATGCATGGATTCTCGGGCCAGCAAATGAGCTGAAAGCGCATTGAACATGGGCGAACAACGCGCAATTTGACACGGCAACGCGCCCCCACCTGGCGGCGCTTGACACAGATCAAAGCAGCACTGCAGCCAGCGGCACGGGCCGGTGTGCCATTTTTCGACACCGGATTTCCCCCCTCGGCAGCTCTGACAGGTGGGGCGTTTGCGCGCCGCCAAGCCTGCCTACACTGCGGCCGCTTTCGGTTGCCGGCGCACCCCTCCGGCATGCCGCGAGTGGTGCCGCTGCCGGGCAATCGCCCGTGTCGGCGGGTTCAGGCTCCCCCGCGGGGAGCGCCTCGACGCGTTCGGCACAAACATCGACTTGAACTGCCCTTGCGCGCCGGTCTTGCTTGATCGAGAGAGAGTTGCCCCATGAAGTCCCTTTCCTCTTCTTCGTCCTCACGCCGCCCCCACCGCTTCAGCCCCAAGCCGGTGGCCCTCGCCCTGGCCCTGCTGGCAGCCACCAGCGCCGCACAGGCCGGCCAATCGGTCGCCGAGGCTGATGCGCCCGGCTCCCGAGTCGTCCAGAGCAGCGACACCGACCGACTGATCGTCAAATACTTCGACGCCAGCGAAGCTGCGATGGAAGACGGCCGCAAGGTGATTCGGGCCCGCGCCCTGGACACGAACACGCTGAACCAGCGCGTCGACCGTGCCCGCCAGCTGGCCGCCGAGCGTGGCCTGCAGCTCCGCATGCTGCGCCAGAGCGGCCTGGGGTCGCATGTGCTGAGCCTGGACCGCCCCCTGCCATTGGCCGAGGTGCAAGCCCTGGCCGCCCGCATCAAGGCCGAAGACGCCACGGTCGAATACGCCGAGCCCGACCGCAAGATGTACGCCCTGCTGACCCCCAATGACAGCCAGTACAACCAGCAATGGGATCTGTCTGAAGCCACCGGCGGCATCCGCGCCCCGGCCGCCTGGGACCAAGCCACCGGCAGCGGCGTGGTGGTGGCGGTGATCGACACCGGCATCCGCCCCCACGCCGACCTGGCCGGCCAAACCGTGGCCGGTTACGACATGATTGCCGACGTGGCCACCGCCAACGATGGCAATGGCCGCGACAGCGACCCCAGCGACCCCGGTGACTGGAACACCGCCGGCCAATGCGGCGGCGGCGGTGCCCGCAACAGCTCCTGGCACGGCACCCATGTGGCTGGCACCATCGCCGCGCGCACCAACAACGCGGCCGGCATCGCCGGCATTGCCTTCAACGCTAAGGTGCAGGCCGTGCGCGTGCTGGGCCGCTGCGGCGGCTACAACTCCGACATCGCCGACGGCATGATCTGGGCCTCGGGCGGCACGGTGCCCGGCGTGCCGGCCAATGCCACGCCGGCCAAAGTGCTGAACCTGTCGCTGGGCGGCAGCGGCGCCTGCGACAACACCAGCCAGAACGCCATCAACGGCGCCCGCTCGCGCGGCGCCGTGGTGGTGGTGGCCGCGGGCAATTCCAATGCCAACGCCGCCAACTTCACCCCGGCCAACTGCTCTGGCGTCATCACCGTGGCCGCGACCGACCGCTACGGCGCCCGCGCGCCCTACTCCAACTACGGCTCGGTCGTGGCCCTGGCCGCGCCCGGCGGCAACACCGGCGCCGGCACCAGCAACGGCATCCTGTCCACACTGAACGCCGGCACCAGCTCGCCCGGGGCCGACAGCTACGCCTTCTACCAAGGCACCTCGATGGCCGCGCCCCATGTGGCCGGGGTCGCCGCGCTGATGTTCAGCAAAAAGCCCACGGCCACGCCCGATGAGATCGCCAGCAAGCTCAAGAGCAGCGCCCGCCCCTTCCCCGGCAGCTGCAGCCAATGCGGCAGCGGCCTGCTCGACGCCAACGCCGCCGTGCTGGCCATGAGCGACACCCTGCCGCCGCCATTCGATGAAGTCGAGCCCAACAACACGCGAGCGCAAGCCAACGCCGTGACGACACCGCGCACCCTGCGCGCCGCCCTGGGCACCAGCAGCGACACCGACTACTTCCGCGTCAGCCTGCCGGCAGGCAGCACGCTGAGGGCCAGCCTGCCCATGCCCAACGGCAGCACCGACTACGACCTGCAGATCTACAACAGCGCCGGCACCGTGGTGGCACGCAGCGAGCTCGATGTCGGCGTGACCGACAACGCCAGCTACCGCAACACCAGCGCAACGACGCAGAACTTCTTCGTCCGCGTGGTCTATTACAGCGGCAGCACGGCGGTGCCTTACTCGCTGAGCCTGAGCTGGTAACTCAAGCCCGCGATGGCGCCCGGTGCGGTGGCATCGGGCGCCACGCCCAGCCGCGTTTCATTGCATCAAGCCCGGCCGGCAGGCGCAAAAGGTGCCGAAGCAAGAGCCTGCACCTCTTGTCCTGGTGGCTCCGCGCGATCAGCGGCCCGCCCGCACAAGCGCCCGTATCCGCGCCACGGTCGCCTCCACCGGCGCCTCGCGCGAGACCTCCAGCCCCAGCGCCCGCGCGATCTGGTTCACCTTGCCCGGGTAGAGCGGAATGCCGCCGGCATCGATGGCCGCGATCAGGGCGCGCGCCTGCGCCAGCTCGTCCACCGGCCCGGCCGGCGCGGGCGCAGGAGAACGGGCACGCAGGGAGAGCAGGCGGCGCAGAGGGGAGGGTTTGTTCATCGATGCGGTACGGGAAGCAGGCCAGCGAGCAAACGTGCCAGAGTGCCAGATTGCAAAAAGGTCGCCAGCGCCAGCCCGTCAGCCTTGGGCCGAGAGCTTGTCCGCAAACGGCGCGCCCTGAACCGCCGCGCTGATGGCGCCGCAGTCGGCATCCTCATCCTCGTGGATCACCACAAACCAGAACACCTGCTCGGGCGCCCCGAACACCGGGCTCAAGGCCGAGGCCGGCCGCGCCAGCTTCAGTTTCGCCTCCAGCGACAGCTCCTCCGCCTCAGCCAGCGCCTGCCGCGGCAGCGCCTCCAGCTCCGGCGTCTCGGCGCGGAAATCCAGCAGCACCACCAAGTCATTGGTCTTGAAGTGCCGCTGCGCCGCCTGCGCAAAGTTGAACACGCGCTCGTCGAGCAGGGCGTGCAGGCGTTCGGGGAGGGGTGAGGAGGTCATGGGGCTTGAAGGCGGCTGAAGTGGGGAAGCGGGATTGGCGGGATTGGCGGGATTATCCTGAGGCGGCGCCAGAGGCATCTCAAACGGAGATGGCATCAAGAATCCCTATCGATCGCCTTGTACCTTGATCGATACCCGCGCAAGGCAAAGGCCAAGAGCAAGGCCACGATCGAACAGTTTCAGGTGCTGTGCGGATTGCTGGGTAGTTGAAGAATGCATCGACACGCCCTACCAACCAACAGTCATGAGGCGGCCGCCGCTTGTACTCGCCCCTCGTAGGCCGCGGCGATGAAGGGCTTGGCCGCTTCTAGTTCCGCGAGCGTGCTCAATGAGATCTCCACATCGCCGGTGCCCCAATGGCCTATGTCCGATACATCCCGGGCATTCGTCAGAGCCAGAACCACCGGCGCTGGAGGGAGGTGCAAGTACAGCAAAAGACGCTTCTGCTGCAGCACCAGCGTGGCGAAGTTCTTCAAGCGCTTGAAGGCCACGTAGAGGCGCAGCTCCTTGCGCTGCACATCGTCGCCCAGCGACAAGGTGTAGTCCTCCAGAGAGGCCAGCAGATCGGTCAACACCGGAGGCAAGCCCGTAACGACTTCCGCATACGGCTTGTCGGGGCCGATGGCTTTCTCGGCCGGCGCATCCTTCACGTCTTTGATCAGCTTTCCGACCTTGTGAATGCCTGCCCCGTTCTTGGAGGAAGCGGAGGCGGAAGACGCATTGGCCAATTCAAACAACAACAGCTCATCGCCAAAGCGGCGATAGCGGATCAGCTCGATATTGCGGTTGATCTGCTGCACCGCGTGGCCGTCGTACTTGGTGAAGTCGGCTGCGATGCACACCAAGCGCGGCGCGCTCCAGTCGATGGCGTCAGCCGCTTGCTTACCAAACTTCTCCAGCGCCAGCAGCTTGAACTCGGCCTGGTGGTCCATCAGCCAGTCCAGGTAGAACAGGCCCTGGTTGATGACGTTCTCGCCCACCGAGCGCTTGTATTCCAAGATCACCGGGCAGTGGTTCTCGTCCAGGCCCAGCGTGTCGATGCGCCCGCCATGCGTCTTGCCGGTGGAGTACTCCGTGGCCAGGAAGCGAATACCCAGCAGCGTTTCGAGATTGGCCTCGATCAGGTTCTGGAGCGGCTTTTCCAGATCGGGGGCGTCGCCTTGCAGCTCGGTGGCGCGGCCGGATTGGAGGCGGAAGAGTTTGATGTCGCTCATAGGCTCACTGTCCCTGGTCAAGGCAGCAACGGCAGCCCCAACTCCTTGAGGAATTTGTTGTGCAGCTCAGTCGCTGCCTTGATCTGCTTGTCCAGCGCCACCAGGTCTTGATGCGTCTTGTCCAGATCAATCTCCGCCTCACCCACCGCGGTGCTGATGTAGCGCGAGATGTTCAGGTTGAAATCGTTCTTCTCGATTTCTGCCATGCCCACGCGGCGTGAGTAACGCTGCTCTTCCTCGCGGAACTGGTAGGTCTGGATGATCTTGGCAATGTGCTCGCCGGACAGCTGGTTCTGGCGCTTGCCTTTGTCGAAGTGCTCGGCCGCATTGATGAACAAGACGTCGTCCGGCTTCTTGCACTTCTTCAGCACCAGGATGCAGACGGGGATGCCTGTGGAATAAAACAAATTGGCGGGCAGGCCGATCACTGTGTCGATGTGCCCATCCTTGAGCAGCTTGGTGCGGATGCGCTCCTCCGCCCCGCCCCGGAACAACACGCCGTGCGGCAGGATGATGGCCATCACGCCCTCGTCCTTGAGGTAGTGAAAACCGTGCAGCAGGAAGGCGAAGTCGGCGGCGGACTTGGGCGCGAGGCCGTGGCTCTTGAAGCGAACATCGTCGGCCAGCGCGTCCGTCGGCTCCCAGCGGTAGCTGAAGGGCGGGTTGGCGACGATGGCGTCAAAGCTCGGCTTCTTGGCCGGGTTCTGCTCGCGCATCGTGTCCCACTCGTTGAGCAGGGTGTCGCCGTGGAAGATCTCGAACTCCGTGTCCTTCACCCCGTGCAGCAGCATGTTCATGCGCGCGAGGTTGTAGGTGGTGATGTTCTTTTCCTGGCCGTAGATCTTGCCGATGGTTCCACCGGCCTTGGCGACCTGCTTGCGCACATTGAGCAGCAGCGAGCCCGAACCGCATGCAAAGTCCATCACGCTGTCCAGCCGCTTCTTGGTGCCGGTCTTGGGCTCCTGGCTGTCCAGCGTGACGATGGCCGAGAGGATGTCCGACACCTGCTGCGGGGTGTAGAACTCGCCTGCCTTCTTGCCAGACCCTGCAGCGAACTGGCCGATCAGGTACTCGTAGGCATCGCCCAGCGAATCCACGCCCGTCGAGAACTCGGCCAGCCCTTCAGCGATTTTCTGAATGATGGCGCAGAGCTTCTTGTTCTTATCTGACTGTGTCTTTCCCAGCTTCTCGGAATAAAGGTTGATCTCCGAGAAAAGCCCTTGAAACGTGCTCTCAAAAGACTCGGTTTCGATGTACTTGAAACCCGCATAGAGCGTACCCAGCAGCTCTTCATGCTGAGTACGCGCCATATTGGCGATGCTGTTCCACAAGTGCGGGGGCTTGATGACGTAGTGCACTTTGCGGCGCATCTGCTTCTCGAAGGCCGGGATGTCGTCCACATTGTTGGCATACCACAGTGCCAGCGGCACCTTGCGCGCGTCCCCGCCCACATCGGGGTAGTCCTTGCCCAGTTCCTTCTTCGCTGCCGTCTCATAGTTGTCAGACAGATAGCGCAGGAACAGGAAGGACAGCATGTAGTCGCGGAAGTCGTCCGCATTCATCGCCCCGCGCAATTGGTCGGCGATGCTCCAGAGGGTGTTGCCCAGTTGTTTTTGATTGGCTTCGGTCATGGCTTCGGGCGTCGTTTGATCTTGGTTTCGAGCGCAGCGAGATCGGCTTCGTCTTGCTGGTCGGCTGCAATGGCTTCTTGCCGTTTGCGCTCTTGGTCGAACTGCTGGTAAAGCTCGCCCGTGCGCGCTTCCATCTGCTGATGGCTGATGCTGCCGGCGTGAGTGAGCAAGGGGAAGCCATTGAACGTGATGATTTGATCCACGTTCTGCTTCCAGAAGGCCATGCGCGTCTCTTGCTTGCCCTTGGCCCGCAGTTCGGCGGTTTCCAGGAAGATGACCACGAGCCGGTTCAGGGTGTCTATCTCGTCTTCGCTCAGGTAGTTCTTGGCCACCACGATGTCGGTCTTGCGCACCTTGTCGCCCTTCCAGACGAGCAGGCCGAAATGCGGGTCTGCCGCGTTCGCCCGGGCGGTGATCAGTTCGGCGGCGGTCTTCTGCGTCACGGCATAGATCAACAAGTTCTGCACCGTGGCGAAGAAAACCTGCGTGGCCTTGTCCGTCTTGTCGTAGTCGCTGGAGAGCGCAAAGAGGTCACGCACCTTTTGATAAAAGCGCTTCTCCGAGGCCCGGATGTCGCGGATGCGCGCCAGCATCTCGTCGAAGTAATCCGGGCGGCCGTCCGGGTTCTTCAGGCGCTCGTCGTCCATCACGAAGCCCTTGGTCAGGTACTCCTTCAGGATGGTGGACGCCCAGCGGCGGAACTGCACGCCGCGCGGCGAGCGCACGCGGTAGCCCACGGCCAGGATGGCATCAAGGTTGTAGAGCGTGATGGAACGCTGCACCTCCCGGTTGCCTTCGATTTGAACTGTCAAGGATTCCTTGACAGTTGCCACCGCATCCAGCTCCCCGTCTTCGAAGATGTTCTTCAGGTGCAGCGAGATGTTCTGCTTGGTGGCATCAAAGAGCTCCGCCATCTCCAGCTGCGTCAGCCAGACGGTCTGCTCTTGCGCCCGCAGCTTGATCTGGCTGCGGCCGTCTTCCGTGGTGTAGAGGATCAGGTCGTTCATGCCGCAGCCGCCTTTGCGGGTGCCGCTGCGACAGCCTCGGCCCCCATGATCTCTGGCAGGTCAAACTGAAACTTGGTGACGAAGTCGCCCAGGATGCGCCTGAACAAATCCTGGTTGTCCTCGCCCATTTCAGTTGGTTCGTGGATGGCGTACTTGCCGTGGCTCAGGAGGTTGAGGGCACGGTTGTAAAGCGCCAAGTCTTCTTCGTTGTTCAAGGCCTTGAGGCAGAAGGAGATATCCGCATGGCCGAAGAACGACGCGGTCTTCTCCATGATGCTGCGCAGGGCATTGAAGTGGAAGGTGTAGAGCTTGCCGTTCTTGGGATCCGCGGCTCGCTGGAGCTCAGCGAGTGACGCAACGTGATGAAAGAACGGCGTGTCCTCAGTGGCACGCAGCGTGTAGGTACCGTCGCCGTTCGGGCGATGCAGGAAAAAGCGCTTGTGGCTCACCCTAGCCTCGCCCTCTTTCGCCCTGCTGAGTTCGTTGCACATCACGTTGAAGAACAGCGCGTGATGGGACGAAAACACCACTTTGATGGGCGCAGAAGCGCCCTGCTGATCTTTACGGTTTGCAGCCCGACGCAGGAGCTGTGCAAGGTCGCAGGCAACGGCGATCGCGTTGTTGTCGTCCAGCGATGAGATGGGGTCATCGATGTAGAGGTACCTCATCGACTGATACGAGACGTGGCCATCGAGCATGCGCTCGCAGATGGCCATGAAGAGGCACCAGATGAAGATGTTTTGCTCGCCCCGGGAGATCTTGATGCTGTCGGCATCGTCTTTGCGGAATGAGACCTTCCAGGTGTCGTAGTCGATGTCGAAATCGAAGTCCGCGTAGCGGTCGAGGTAGCCGGCAATCGTTTCGTCGAGCGCCAGGTCCTTCAGGCCATTGAAGAACGTGGAGTCGGGGTTGAGCTGCAGCGTCCGCACCGCATCACCGTCCAGGTCGTTGTCCCAGGTGAACAGGTCTTCGGTGAAGGCATTGAAGTAAAGCGTGTCGGCTGTGCCCTTGTTCTTGCGCTTGCCCTCGTCCTTGAACTCCATCGATAGCCGCGTCTTGCCGGTGCGGTTGTAGGCATAAAGCAGGATGAGTTCGACACCGCCTAAATCGTCACGCAGCTTTCTCGCAAGAGTCCTGAGGTTGGCGTACTTGTTGATCTTCGGTTTGGTGCTCATGCGTCAGCTTCTTCCGGCGACGGGAATAGTTGCTGCATCAGCCCTTTCTTGTGGGTCTTAAGGGCTTCAAGCTTTTGGGTCTCGGCGGTGATTTGGGCGTCAAGGCTGCTCAGGCAAGAGGCGATGCGTTGTTGTTCGGGAACGGACGGCAACAACACTCTGACGTCACGCAGGATTTCGTTGTTGATGTTTTTCTGTGCGCCTGTTGTCGCGACCTTGTTCAGATTCTCTTTCTGACCCCGCATGATGAGTTCGAGAAAGACGGGAATAACGTCGCTTTTGGGAATCAGACCGACCACACTGTCAGTGAAACATCCTTCGGTCTGAAGCAACCCCGTGTCTCCAATGTTTGCGGCGATTGTTATCAACACGATCGTCGGCTTGAATAGCTTGCTAACTGCCAGGCCTTCTTCGTTCAAGGACTGGCTGGCAATCACCGTTCCGCCTTCTGATTTAACAACGTCTCCAGTTTGGATGAAGGGATATTGCCCTCCGAAGAACCGCGGATCGTTGCGTGGCCGATGTGAGAACTTGCCACGTTGAATGTCGCAGACGGAACCAAGCTTCTTCTGCTGCCACTCACAGGCGTTTCGAAACTCGGGGAAGCGAAGGCGGGGTTGAGTTTCTCCTTCGCGGGGAAAAAGCTGCTGCATCAGCCCTTTTTTGTGGGTCTTGAGCACATCCACTTTCCGCGCTTGCGCGGCGATCAGATCGTCCACCGAACTCAGGCATTCGGCGATTTTTTGTTGCTCGAGAGGCGGTGCAGGAAGTGGCAAACGGCCCGAAAGGAACGTGGCATTTGTGATTTGAAGCGTGTTCTTCGCGCCTTTTTGGCAAAGCGGAGAAAGAAACGAATTTGCCCGGTTTGGCGATTCAAAGTACGCCTCGATCAGCAAACCCAAATGCGGGTTGGTCGGCGTGAAGACACCGTACAGCGGAGAAAGTGCGACTTCCCCATCGAACTTGCATTGCTTAACGATGCCGAAAGGAAATGCCTTGAGAGGGCTCTTCGTGTAGACGATGTCGTAGCGCCTGCCGATCGTGTAGTGGGAGGTGTCAGCGGCAGCGAAGCTGCGGCCCAAGAGTTCGATCTGGTTGACTACGCCGAACTCCATCGACACTGAGAAGACGTCCCGGCCCGCAGTGTTCTTGAGCTTGTGCTCCTTGAGGACCTTGGCAATCGGCTCAAAAGTCCACGGAGCGCTGAATCCTGAAAACCGCAGCTTTGGTGCCAGTGCATGCCTTGCCTGGTCCTCTGCCGAGGTGGTCTGGTTCTTACTACTCATATGCACTGAGTCCTGAAATGTCGCGGCCACCGGCGCGCTTGGTGAGCAGAGGATGCAGGTCTCCCATCAGAGCGAGTTCAGCCTGCGTGCGGGCCTTCCAGCCCAGGTCCAGTGGGGCCATGAGGTCGCTCAACTGCTCGCCATCAAAAATCATGCGGTCCAGGACGCCGTCCACAAAGGCTTGCAGCGCGGTGGTAGCCAGGCCGTGCTTGGCAGCGATGGCAGCGAGCTCCTTGGCACTCTGCTCGGCCTTGAAGCGGACGTAACCGTCGCGAATTGCCGCCTCGGACAGGCCCTCACCAGCCTTGAGCGTGCCGATGTACTCGGCGATCAGGTCGCGCTCATTCATGAACTTGGCATCAGCGCTGATCAGGCCAATGAGTTCATCGCGGCTCATCTTGGCTTTGCCCCGGCCTTTGCCCTCACCCGCCGAGTACTTGGCGATGAGGCCCATGATGTAGTCGTAGTCGATGACGGAGGAAGCGAAGAGCACGAACTCAAAATCGAGCTGGTCCACTTCCTTCTCTTCGCCAGGGCTGCCGCCTTCCTTGCCGCCCTTACCCTGCTGCGCTTTGAGCTGCTTGGCGGTTTCCAGGTACTGGCCTTTGAAGCCGCGCAGGTTTTCGTTGGGCAGCACCTGCTCGATGCTGGCCTTGTTGTCCTCGCTGAGGTCGGTGTACTGGTCCAGCTGGGTCTTGAGCCGCTGCACTTCCTTGAAGTGCGTAACAAACGCGGCGCGGGCTGCGTCGCCCTTCAGGTTGGCCACGGCGGAGGGTGTGCAGCTCAGGCCTTGAGACTTCATGAATTCGTCCAGCTTCTGCACGGCGGTTTCCAGCTTCTGGATGACCACGGGGGCCTTGTCCACCAGCCAGATTTCGCGAGCCTGCTCAGCGGTCTTCTCTCCGCTGAACAGCGCGATGGCGGCATCGACCGAATCTTGCTGTTGGCGGAAGTCGAGGATGTTGCCGTAGGGCTTGCTGCCGTTGAGCACGCGGTTGGTGCGCGAGAAGGCCTGGATCAGGCCGTGATGCTTGAGGTTCTTGTCCACATAGAGTGTGTTCAGGAACTTGGAATCAAAACCGGTGAGCAGCATGTCCACCACGATGGTGATGTCGATCTTCTGCGCTGCAGGAAAGTCACTGTTCGGCCACTGCTGGTCTTTGATGCGCTTTTGAACATCCTGGTAGTAGAGGTCGAACTCGCTCAAGCGGTGGTTGCTACCGTAACGGGCGTTGTAATCGGCCAGGATGCCTTGAAGCGCGAGCTTCTTCTTCTCTGGCTCGACCTTGTTGTCCTCCTGCTCCTGCTGCAGATCACTGGAGAGCTGCTGGATGTCTTTCTTGGCCTCGTCGTTCTCTGCCAGTTCAGCGGGAGGCGAAAAGACGCAGGCGATGTTCAACGGCTTGAACTCGGGATCGGCCGCCAGTTTTTCGGCCTGCAGAGTCTTGAACAGCGCGTGGTATTCGATGGCGTCGTTGATGGACGCGGTGGCCAGGACGGCGTTGAAGCGGCGCCCGCCGGTGGCGGCATCGTGCTTGGAAAGAATGGCTTCGACAACGGCCTTCTTGGCAATGGCCTCGCCAGGCTTGGGCGGCTTTTTACCCTCTGGCTTGAAGTAGTCGATGTGGAAGCGCAGGACGTTGCCGTCCTCGATGGCATGGGTGATGGTGTAGGCGTGGAGCTGCTTCTCGAAGAGGTCAGCCGTGGTGCGCATCGAGGCTTGGTTGTCCTCGATCTTCTGCGAGGCGGCATTGGCGTCGAAGATGGGCGTGCCGGTGAAGCCAAAGAGCTGCGACCTGGGGAAGAAGGCTTTGATGGCCTTGTGGTTGTCGCCAAACTGCGAGCGGTGGCACTCGTCGAAGATGAAGACGATGCGTTTGTCCGTCAGCGTTTCGAGCTGTTCCTTGTAAGTGGCTTGGCCGTTCTTGCTGCGCTGCTTGTTGCGCTTGCTGTTCTCGTCCAGCGCCAGGCCCAGCTTCTGGATGGTGGTGACGATGACCTTGTCGGCGTAGTCCTCTGACAGCAGGCGGCGCACGAGGGCGGCGGTGTTGGTGTTTTCTTCGACGCAGCCTTCCTGGAAGCGGTTGAACTCCTCCCGCGTCTGGCGGTCGAGGTCTTTGCGGTCCACGACGAACACGCATTTGTGGATGTGCTCGTTCTCCTTCAGCAGCGTGGCGGCCTTGAAGGAGGTGAGCGTCTTACCGCTGCCCGTGGTGTGCCAGATGTAGCCATTGCCGTTGTCTTCGGCGATGCACTGGACGATGTGCTGCACGGCATAGACCTGATAGGGCCGCATGACCATGAGCTTTTGCTCACCGGCCAGCAGCACCATATAGCGGCTGATGGTGCGGCCGAGGTCGCACTTCTTCAGGAACGCTTCAGCGAACTCGTCGAGCTGGGTGATCTTGCGGTTGTCTTCGCCGGCGAACTCATAAATGGGCAGGAAGCGCTCGTCGGCATTGAAGGCGAAGTGGCGGGCGTTGTTGTTGGCGAAGTAGTAGCTGCGGTCGCGGTTGCTGACGATGAAGAGCTGCATGAAGCACAGCAGCGTCTTGGTGTAGCCGTTGCCCGGGTCGTGCTTGTACTCAACGATCTGCTCCATGGCCCGGCGCGGGTTCACGCCCAAGGTCTTCAGCTCGATCTGCACACAGGGCACGCCGTTGATGAGCAAGATGACGTCGTAGCGGTGGTGGCTGTAGTCGGTGTTGATGCGCAGCTGGTGGATGACCTCAAAGTGGTTCTTGCACCAGTCCTTGATGTTCACCAGCGTGTAGTTCAGCGGCGTGCCATCGTCGCGGGTGAAGGCATTGATGCTTCGCAGGGTCTTGGCAGCGGTGAAGACATCGGCAGTGACGATTTCATCCAGCAGCCGGGCGAACTCGGAATCTGTCAGCGTGACCCGATTGAGCGCATTGAACTTCTCGCGGAAGTTTCTTTCCAGAGCGGCGCGATCGCGGATGTCTGCGCGGTATTCGTACTTCAGGTCCTGAAGCTTGCCAATGAAGCCGTGTTCGATGTGCTCTTCTTTGACGACAGGGCTCGGGGCTCCGGACGGCAGGTCGTAGGTGAACTTGGATGAAGGCATGGCGGAGTAACGTGCGTTGGCTTTAGCCCAAGGGGCAATGCGAGTGAGCGCTAGGTTGCTATGGATTGTGACCGTTAGCTATTGCAGTGCGGGGCATTGAAGGCGCCATTTGTGGAGCGAGTGAGCCGTGCACTGTTGATGAGTGCGGTCAGACTGACACTGCCGGAGAAGTCGTACGCGAGTGGTACCCCTCTTGCAGCAACGCCACCCCGCATGTTCGTACCCTCATTCTGCTGCGATAGACCTGCCAAGCAACTGCGGTACCGAGCGCATCACCCCATTTTCAAATTGAAAACGCCCGGGCGGGGCCGGGCGCTTTCAATTGCTTGCGGGCCATAGAGCCTCACAGTGCAATCAAACGTCGATATTCCCCGCCCTCAACGCATTCGTCTCAATGAAGTCGCGGCGCGGTTCCACCTCGTCGCCCATCAGCATGGTGAAGACGCGGTCGGCTTCGATGGCGTCGTCGATCTGCACGCGCAGCAGGCGGCGGACGTTGGGGTCCATCGTCGTTTCCCAGAGCTGCTCGGGGTTCATTTCGCCCAGACCCTTGTAGCGCTGGCGGCCGACGGAGTTTTCGGCTTGCTGCATCAGCCAGGCCATGGCGGCGCGGAAGTCGCTGACCTTGCTTTCCTTGGCTTTCTCGCCCTCGCCCTTGCGGACGGTGGCGCCTTCGGTCAGCAGGTCCTTGAAGGAGGCGCCGGCGGCGCTGAGCACTTCGTAATCGGCACTGTGGCAAAAGTCGGCGTTGATGACGCTGGAGCGGGTGTTGCCGTGCTGCTTGCGGCTGATGCGCAGCAGGTATTTGTCGCTGCGCTCGTCGTACTCGCTGGACACCTCGGCCTGGTGCAGCGCGCCTTGCATGGCGGCGGCGGCGGCTTCGGCAGCGTCTTTGCTGTCGAGGTTGATGGCCAAGCCGCCAGAGAGCACGCGCAGGGCTTCAAAGTCCATCCAGTTGGACAGGCGGGTGATCACGCTTTCAGCCGCCACGTAGCGGCGGGCCAGGGTTTCGAGCGCGTCGCCGCTGAGCACGTTGTCGCCCACACCGGTGTGGAGGTAGGCGTCTTGCATGGCGATCTTGAGCAGGAAGCCGTCGAGCTCGTGGCCGTCTTTCAGGTACTGCTCGTGCTTGCCGACCTTGACCTTGTAGAGCGGCGGCTGGGCGATGTAGATGTGGCCGCGCTCGACCAGCTCAGGCATCTGGCGGTAGAAGAAGGTCAGCAGCAGGGTGCGGATGTGGGCGCCGTCCACGTCCGCGTCGGTCATGATGATGATGCGGTGGTAGCGGAGCTTGTCGGGGTTGAAGTCATCGCTGCCGGCGCCGCGGCCGATGCCGGTGCCCAGGGCGGTGATCAGCGTCAGGATTTCGTTGCTGGTGAGCAGCTTTTCATAACGCGCTTTCTCGACGTTCAGGATCTTGCCGCGCAGGGGCAGGATGGCCTGGAACTTGCGATCGCGCCCTTGCTTGGCGGAGCCTCCGGCGGAGTCGCCCTCCACGATGTAGATCTCGCACAGGGCGGGGTCTTTTTCCTGGCAGTCGGCCAGCTTGCCGGGCAAGCCCAGGCCGTCGAGCACGCCCTTGCGGCGGGTCATTTCGCGGGCCTTGCGGGCGGCTTCGCGGGCGCGGGCGGCGTCGAGGATCTTGCCGCAGATCATCTTGGCGTCGATGGGGTTCTCGAGCAGGAAGTCGGTCAACAGGCGGCCGACGATGTCTTCCACCGGGGCGCGCACTTCGCTGGAGACCAGCTTGTCCTTGGTCTGTGAGCTGAACTTGGGCTCGGGCACTTTGACGCTCACCACGCAGGCCAGGCCTTCGCGCATGTCGTCACCGGCCACCTCGACCTTGGCTTTCTTGGCCAGGTCGTTGTCGGCGATGTACTTGTTCAGCACGCGGGTCATGGCGGCGCGCAGGCCGGTCAGGTGGGTGCCGCCGTCGCGCTGCGGGATGTTGTTGGTGAAGCAGAGCACGTTTTCGTTGTAGCTCTCGTTCCACTGCATGGAGACTTCCACGCCGACGTTGGTGCCTTGCTCGCTGATCTTGTCGCCCTGGGCGTGGAAGATGGTCGGGTGCAGGGTGTTCTTGCCCTTGTTGATGAACTCAACAAAGCCCTTCACGCCGCCGGCGTAGGCGAAGTTGTCTTCCTTGTTGTTGCGCTCATCGACCAGGCGGATCTTCACGCCGTTGTTCAGGAAGCTCAGCTCGCGCAGGCGCTTGGCCAGGATTTCGTAGTGGAAATCGACGTTGGTGAAGATCTCGTCGTCGGGCAGGAAGTGCACTTCGGTGCCGCGCTTGTCGGTGTCGCCGACGATCTTCATCGGGCTGACTTCAAAACCGTCGCGCATCTCGAGCAGGCGGTCTTGCGGCACGCCCTTCTTGAACTCGACCTGGTGGATCTTGCCTTCGCGGCGCACGGTCAGGCGCAGGTGCTTGGACAGCGCGTTCACGCAGCTCACGCCCACGCCGTGCAGGCCGCCCGAGACCTTGTAGCTGTTCTGGTTGAACTTGCCGCCGGCGTGCAGCTCGGTCAGTGCAATTTCGGCGGCACTGCGCTTGGGCTCGTGCTTGTCGTCCATCTTCACATCGGTGGGGATACCCCGGCCGTTGTCGCTGACGCTGATGGAGTTGTCGGTGTGGATGGTGACGACGATGTCGTCGCAATGGCCGGCCAGGGATTCGTCGATGGAGTTGTCCACCACTTCGAAAACCAGATGGTGCAGGCCGGTGCCGTCCGAGGTGTCGCCGATGTACATGCCGGGGCGCTTGCGCACGGCTTCCAGGCCTTCGAGGATCTGGATGGAATCGGCGCCGTAAACCGCGCCCGCCGTCACGTCCGCATCGGCGGCGGCCTGCTGCTTGTCGGTCAGACCGTCGGGATTCATCTCGTTGTTCGGCACATCACTCATCGGGGACTCTTTCAAGGCCGCCGTGCGGCCAGTACAACTCTCAAACTAGAACCCCCCGCTTGGCGGGGGGCAGGGGGGAGCGCAATATTCACCGCGCAGCGGATCTGGGCTCGCGCCCGCGAGCTCAGATCCGCATCGGCATCACGACGTACTTGAAGCCGCTTTGCTCGGGGATGGTGATCAGGGCGCTGGCGGAGCTGTCGTTCAGGTCGATGCTGACCATGTCCTGGCTCATGTTCTGCAGCGCGTCCATCAGGTAGGTCACGTTGAAGCCGGTTTCGATCAGGTCGCCGCCGTAATCGATTTCGATTTCTTCCTTGGCTTCCTCTTGCTCGGCGTTGCTGGAGGCAATGCTCAGCAGGCCCGGCTCGAAGGACAGGCGCACGGCCTTGAACTTCTCGCTGGTCAGGATGGCGGCGCGCTGCAGGCTGGACAGCAACTGCACCCGGCCCAGGGTGACGTTGAACTTGTGGTTCTTGGGGATGACGCGGTTGTAGTCAGGGAACTTGCCCTCGACCAGCTTGGTCACGAACTCCATGCCCGAGAAGCTGAACTTGGCCTGGTTGCCGGCGAAGCGCATCTCGATCGGGGCTTCTTCGCTGTCGCCGCTCTTGTCGGCCTTGGCGCCGTCTTTCAGCAAGCGCATCAGCTCGAGCACGGTCTTGCGCGGCAGGATGACTTCCTGCTTGGGGATTTCGGTTTCCAGCTCGGCCTGGGCCAGGGCGAGGCGGTGGCCGTCGGTGGCCACCAAGGTCAGGCTCTTGCCTTCGGCCACGAACAGGATGCCGTTCAGGTAGTAGCGGATGTCGTGCACCGCCATGGCGAAGTGCACCTGGTTGATCAGGTGCTTGAGCGTCTTCTGCGGCACGGCAAAGGCGGGGCCGAAATCGGCGGCCTCTTGCACCAGGGGGAAGTCATCCGAGGGCAGGGTCTGCAGGGTGAAGCGGCTTTTGCCGCCTTGCAGGGTCAGCTTGGAGCCATTGGCCGTCAGCGAGACGGTCTGGTCCGCAGGCATGGAGCGCAGGATGTCGATCAGCTTGCGGGCACCGACGGTGGTGCTGAAGTCGCCGGCATCACCGCCGAGTTCGGCCGAGGTGCGGACCTGGATCTCCAGGTCGGAGGTGGTCAGCTCCAGCTGGCCGCCGGTCTTGCGGATCAGCACATTGGCGAGGATGGGCAGGGTGTGGCGCCGCTCCACAATGCCGGCGACCGCCTGCAGGGCGCTCAGCACCTTGTCCTGGGTGGCTTTCAACACAATCATGTCAACCTCGCTCTGTCGCTTGTTTGCTTGTCTGTCTGTCTGTTCGTCGGTACGGCGTTTCCGGGCCAAGAGCTCTGAACGGGCTCAGGCGGCGCGATGGGCTCCATCCTTCACCAGTCAGTCAGTCGCGCGCGCGGAAACAACCCGCATTTTGACCCAGGATTGGGGTCTTTCCCGGGGGTGGGAACCCTGTCTTTGCACAGTGGGGGCGCCGGGAGGGGCTGAGGCCCGAAGCGCGGGCCGTTCCCGGCGGTTTTTCAGCCCTTCAGGGTCTGCTCGAGCACGTGGAGCTGCTGGTTCAGCTCGGTGTTCTTCTGGCGCTCGCCACCGATCTTGCGCACGGCGTGCAGCACGGTGGTGTGGTCGCGGCCGCCAAAGAGCTCGCCGATCTCGGGCAGGCTCTTCTGCGTCAGCTCCTTGGCCAGGTACATGGCGATCTGGCGCGGCCGGGCGATGCTGGCCGGGCGCTTCTTGCTGTACATGTCGGCGATCTTGATCTTGTAGAAATCGGCCACCGTCTTCTGGATGTTCTCGACCGAGATCTGGCGGTTCTGGATCGAGAGCAGGTCTTTCAGCGCCTCGCGCGCCAGCTGGATGTTGATTTCCTTGTGGCTGAAGCGGCTGTAGGCCAGCACCTTGCGCAGGGCGCCTTCCAGCTCGCGCACATTGGCACGCACGTTCTTGGCGATGAAGAAGGCCACGTCTTCGGGCATGGGCGTTTGTTCGGCCTCGGCCTTCTTGATCAGGATGGCGACGCGCATCTCCAGCTCGGGCGGCTCGATGGCCACCGTCAGGCCGGCGTCGAAACGGCTGGTCAGGCGCTCATCGATGTCGGCCAGGCCCTTGGGGTAGGTGTCGCTGGTCATGATGATGTGGGCGCGCTTGGCCAGCAGGGCTTCGAAGGCGTTGAAGAACTCCTCCTGTGTGCGCTCCTTGCCGGCGAAGAATTGCACATCGTCGATCAGCAGCAGGTCGAGTGAGTGGTACTTGGCCTTGAGCTCGTCAAAGGTCTTGCGCTGGTAATTCTTCACCACGTCGGAGATGAACTGCTCGGCGTGCAGGTAGAGCACGCGCGCATCGGGCTTGTCCTTGAGCAGGGCGTTGCCCACAGCGTGGATCAAATGGGTCTTGCCCAGGCCGACACCGCCGTAGATGAACAGCGGGTTGTACATCTGGCCCGGGGCGCCAGCCACGTGCAGGGCGGCGGTGCGCGCCATCTGGTTGGCGCGGCCGGGCACGAGGTTGTCGAAGGTCAGCGCGCTGTTGATGCGGTGGCGGCTGGCGCTCGGCGGCAGGTTGGCAGCGGCGGAAGGCGCCTGCTGCGGCGCGGCCGCAAGCGGCTGGCCAGCCACCACGGGGCCCGCAGCTGGGGCGGCGGGGGAGGCAGAAGGGTGGCTGACCGGGCGCAGGCCGTTGTGCAGCACCTGGCCCACGGTGATGGGCTGGCTGGACGGCGAGCTCACCGCGGCCGAACGGCTCATCGGCGCCAGCGGCTCACGCGCAGCCAGGGCCAGCTCCAGGCGGGCGGGCTTGCCGGCGAGTTCGCTGAGAATGGATTCGATGCGGCCGGCGTACTGGTTGCGGATCCAGTCCAGCTTGAAGCGGTTGGGCACCCGCAGGGACACGACCAGGCCCTCGGCACCCGCGCCATCGGCCACCACGGCGGGCGGCAAGGGCCGGATCCAGGTGTTGAATTGTTGCTCGGGCAACTCGGCGGCCAACCTCTCGCAACCGCGCTGCCACAGGTCGAAACCCGGGTCTTGCTGCATCGGTTGCGGGCTCAGGCCCTCTGCCCCAAACATGTCTGCGCTCATTGTGGAAAACTTGTTCTTGAGCGGCCGGATTGTACGGGTTCGGGGCCGCAAATTTAGAGGTTATCCACAGATTTTTCGGCGCGGTCAATCCCCGGCAAACCCGGCTGGCAAATCCCCGGGCATTGACCGAAGGGGCATTCTTTGGTGTAATCGCGGGTTTTCCGGACGCTGCGGACCTTGGGTCGGGTGTTTGGTGCCAACTCTCGGGCGCAGCACGCTGCCCCGGTGGGCTCAAGCCCAGAGCCGGCGCCAGGCAATCATCCTCGTGACCAGGCTGGCTTTGGCTGACTTTGGCTTGGGCCGAACTTGGCGATCGTCGCAGCATCAAACCCCAGGCGGGGCCGCCGACTTGTTCACAGGTCAGCGACTGGCTCAGGGTTTGTTGTTGCAAACGCATGAGCGGCGCCCCGGCGCGGCACACATCAGTGGCTGTTGGTGAAAGAGCTGTAAACCGCCGGGCGATCCGCCCCGCAGAGCACCAGCCCCCGATCCAGCCGACGCTTGAGGTGCAATCCGCAACTCGTTTTGCACCCGGCGATTGATCGCCAACCACAGCTAAAGCGTCATCCGACGTCCTTAGACCTTCTCAAGAGGCCTCCATCATGAAACGTACTTACCAAGCATCCAAGACCCGTCGCGCCCGCACCCATGGCTTCCTGGTCCGCATGAAGACCCGCGGTGGCCGTGCCGTCATCGCTGCGCGCCGCGCCAAGGGCCGCAAGCGTCTGGCTGTCTAATTCAGGTTCTTCCTTCCTGAATCATGATCGGCCGCATCGTGCGATCGGCCGACTTTGAACGCGTGCTGGGTCGCCCCAGCCGCGTGCGCAGCCCCCACTTCGCCGTGCACCATCTGTCGGCCTCGCCGAGCCTGCCTGCCAAGGTCTTATCCACCGACGCAGCCAAGTTATCAACAGGTGATGCACAAGAAGCCCACAGCCCTGTGGATGAAGCACGGCCGGACGGCCAGTGGCTGGGGGTCATCGTACCCAAGCGCCACGCCCGTCGCTCCGTGACGCGCTCCCTGCTGAAGCGCCAGATTCGCGCCGCCTTTGCCGACCAGCCGCAGTTGCCGCCCGGCCTGTGGGTGGTGCGTTTGCGCACGCCTTTCGATCGCAAGCTGTTCCCCAGCGCTGCCTCTGACGCGCTGCGCGCTGCTGCGCGCGCCGAACTGAGCCAGCTGGTGGGCCGGCTGCTGTCCAGAACCACGCCGACGCCGCCCGCGGCCAGTGCCGCTGCGCCTGCCGCGGCCCAGCCCTGAAGCGCGGCGCAGCGCTTCGCCTTCCACCCGGTCTGCCTTGCCACTCCACTCGCCATGGCCCACGACCCCACCGCTCCCTCGCTCGCCCAGCGCGCCTTGGTCGGATTGGTGCGTGGCTATCGCCTGCTGCTGAGCCCCTGGCTGGGCAGCGCCTGCCGTTTCGAGCCGACCTGTTCGGTCTACTCGATCGAAGCCTTGCAGCGCCACGGCGCGGCGGCCGGCAGCTATCTCACCGTGCACCGTCTGTTGCGCTGCCACCCCTTTTGCGCGGGCGGCCATGACGCTGTGCCTGACAATCCGCCTGCGCTGTTCAGCCGACTCGGGCTGTGCGCGCCGAGTTCGCCTTCCCCTTCCCCCCGCAATTCCACCCAATCAGAAGCCTCCTCATGACTGATATTCGCCGCACCGTCCTGTGGGTGGTGTTCACCATGTCTCTCGTCCTGCTCTGGGACGGCTGGCAAAAGCACAACGGACACCCGTCGATGTTCAGCCCGCCGGCTGCCAAGCCTGTGGCCGCCGCCGGTTCGGCCGCGCAAGCGGGCGTGCCAGCCACCGCCGGCCAGGCCGCGGGTGCCACGGCCGTGCCGGGTGCGCCGCTCGCCGCCAAGAGCGAGAAGCTGACCATCACCACCGATGTGCTGACCGTCACCCTGGACACCCAGGGCGGTGATGTCACCCGCGTCGAGCTGCCCAAGTACCTGCACTCGCCCGAACCGGGCCTGTTCGACCCGCTGCTGCAAGCCGTGGGCCTGAAGGACAAGCCCAAGGTGGAGCCCACGCCCATCGTGCTGCTGGATGCCGCTTCGCAAAGCTACAAGGCCCAGACCGGCCTGGTGGGCACGCGCGGAGAGCAGCTGCCCACGCACAACACGCTGATGACGGTGACCACGCCCGAGCGCAAGCTGGCCGACGGCGCCAACGAGCTGCTGGTGCGCCTGGAGTCGGCCGAAGTCGGCGGTGTGACCTATGTGAAGACCTACAGCTTCAAGCGCGGCGACTATGTCATCGGCGTCAAGCACGAGGTCATCAACAAGGGCGCGGCCGCACTGACCCCGCAGGTCTATGTGCAGCTGGTGCGCGACGGCGTGGCCGGCCCGGGCGGCACGGCCTTCACCGGCACCTTCACCGGCCCGGCCATCTACACCGACAAGAACAAGTTCCAGAAGTTCGAGTTCAGCGACCTGGCCAAGGGCAAGGCCGAGCACGAGAAGACCGCCAACGACGGTTGGGTGGCCATGGTCCAGCATTACTTCGCCAGCGCCTGGCTGCACAACGATGCCGCACCGCGCGAGTTCTTCGTCAACAAGCTCAAGGGCGCCGTGCCCGAGCAGTTCGCCGTCGGCATGGTCTTCACCCTGCCCCAGCTGGCTCCGGGCGCCACCGCCACCAAGCTGGACCAACTCTTCGTCGGCCCGCAGGAAGAAAACAAGCTCGCCGCTCTGGCCCCGGGCCTGGAGCTGGTGAAGGACTACGGCATCTTCGCCATCCTGGCCAAGCCGCTGTTCTGGCTGCTGGAGAAGCTGCACTCCATCCTGGGCAACTGGGGCTGGGCCATCATCGCCCTGGTCGTGCTGCTGAAGATCGCCTTCTACTGGCTGAACGCCAGCGCCTACAAGAGCATGGCGAAGATGAAGGCCGTCGGCCCCAAGATTCAGGAAATGCGTGAGCGCCTGAAGGACAAGCCGCAGCAGATGCAGCAGGAGATGATGAAGATCTACCGCGAGGAGAAGGTCAACCCCATCGGTGGTTGCCTGCCCATCTTCTTGCAGATGCCTTTCTTCATGGGCCTGTACTGGGTGCTGCTGTCCACCGTGGAAATGCGCGGCGCGCCCTGGCTGGGCTGGATCACCGATCTGTCGGTCAAGGACCCCTACTTCATCCTGCCCCTGCTGATGACGGCCTCCAGCCTGTTCCAGGTCTGGCTGAACCCGACCCCGCCGGACCCGATGCAGGCCAAGATGATGTGGATCATGCCGCTGGCCTTCAGCTTCATGTTCTTCATCTTCCCCTCGGGTCTGGTGCTGTACTGGCTGGTGAACAACATCCTGTCGATCGCCCAGCAGTGGTACATCAACAAGAAACTGGGCGTGCAGAACTAGAGCTGCCCCCGCCTTTCGCAAGTGCCCGGCACTTGCAATAGTTCACGAAGCCCCCAGTTACCCCGTAACTGAGGGCTTTTTTCTTGGGCGAAACAAGCCTTCAATCGAGTCATGCGGGGCAGAGTGCTTCATCGCCACACCGGTCGGTGAACCCAGGCCCGAGATCCAGCCTCACGCGAGCGCTGGAACCCGGCCTCCCCCGCGCCATATCTTGGGCCCATCGCGCCGCAAGCCGCCAGGCCCCAAGCCGGCGCTGATCTGCCGTTCAGCGCCGGCATTTTTTTGCCCGCTGCGGCAGCCCGATAATTCCGCCATGCTCTCCCGCCACCACGACCCCATCGCCGCCATTGCCACCGCCCCGGGTCGAGGGGCCGTCGGCATCGTCCGGGTGTCCTCCCCGCAAGACCTGACCCCCTTGGTGGCCGCCGTCTGCGGCAAAGCCCTGAAGGCGCGCGAGGCGACGTATCTGCCTTTTCGCGACGCAGCCGGCGCGGCCATCGACCAGGGCCTGGCCCTGCTGTTCCCGGCGCCGCATTCCTACACAGGCGAGCATGTGCTGGAGCTGCAGGCCCACGGTGGCCCGGTGGTGCTGCAACTCTTGCTGGCGCGCTGCCTGGAAGCGGGGCGTGAGCAGGGCCTGGCCCTGCGCCTGGCAGAGCCGGGTGAGTTCACCCAGCGCGCCTTTCTCAACGGCAAGCTGGACCTGGCCCAGGCCGAGGCCGTCAGCGACCTGATTGACTCCAGCACCGAGGCCGCGGCCCGCAGCGCCAGCCGGGCACTCGGCGGTGCACTCTCGGGCGAGGTGGGCGAGCTGCGCGACGCGCTGATCAAGCTGCGCATGCTGGTCGAGGCGACCCTGGACTTCCCCGAGGAAGAGATCGACTTCCTGCAGCAGGCCGATGCACTCGGCCGCCTGAGCCGGCTGCAGCAGCGCCTGGACGCCGTGCTGGACCGCACCCGCCAGGGCGCCCTGCTGCGCGAGGGCATCAAGGTCGTGCTGGCCGGCCAGCCCAATGTGGGCAAGAGCTCGCTGCTGAACGCCCTGGCCGGCGCCGAGCTGGCCATCGTCACGCCCATCCCGGGCACCACGCGCGACAAGGTCAGCCAGACCATCCAAATCGAGGGCGTGCCCCTGCACATCAGCGACACCGCCGGCCTGCGCGACACCGAGGACGAGGTCGAACGCATCGGCGTGGCGCGCAGCTGGGAGGCGATTGCCGATGCCGATGTGATCCTCTTCCTGCACGACCTGACCCGTGTTGGCCAGGCCGACTACGAGGCCGAAGACCGCTTGATCTCAGACCGTCTCGCTAACGTGTCAGCCGAGCGCATCCTACAAGTGTTCAACAAGAGCGATGCGCCGAATGCCGCGCCGGTGCCCGAGGGCGCGTTGAGCCTGTCCGCCAAGTCTGGCGCCGGCCTGCAAGCCCTGCGCCAGCGCCTGCTCCAGCAGGTGGGCTGGCAAGCCACGCCCGAAGGCCTCTACATCGCCCGCGAGCGCCATGTGCAGGCCCTGCGCCGCACTCGCGAACACCTGGACATGGCCCAAGCCGTGGCCCATCAGCAGCCGCCGGCACTGGACCTGCTGGCCGAAGAACTTCGCCTGGCACACGATGCGCTGGGCGAGATCACCGGGGCCTTTTCGGCCGACGACTTGCTTGGAGAAATCTTCAGCAAGTTTTGCATCGGCAAGTGAGGGGCCCGCTCACTTCATGAGCGCCGGCAGCCAGAGCGAGATCGCCGGCACAAAAGTCACCAGCGCCAGCGTGGCCAGCAAGGCGCCGTAGAAGGGCCAGATCGAGCGCATGACCTGGCCGACCGAGATGCCGCCGATGGCGCAGCCGACGAACTGGGTACTGCCGACCGGGGGGGTGTTGAGACCCAGGGCGCAGTTGATCAGCATCAGGATGCCGAACTGCAGCGGGCCCATGCCGTACTGCTGGCAGATGGGCAGAAAGATCGGCGTGCAGATCAGGATGGTGGCCGCCATGTCCAGGAAGGTGCCGAGCACGAAGAGCAGCAGGTTGACCATCAGAAAGATCACCCAGGGGCTCTGGCTGACGCTTTGCATCAGCTCACCGGTGCGCTGCGGCACCTCGTACAAGGCCATGAAGTAGCCGAAGGCCGAGGAGATGCCGATCAGCAGCAGCACCACGCCCGTGGTCTTGCAGGCCTTGGCGCAGGCCTTGAGGAAGTTCTGCCAGCTCAGCGAGCGGTAGACAAAGACCGTCACCCCCAAGGCCCAGAACACCGCCGTGGCGGCCGACTCGGTGGCGGTGAAGACCCCGCTGAGGATGCCGGCCAGGATGATCACCACCACCAGCAGGCCCGGCAGGGCGCCGACAAAAGCGCGGCCCACCGCCGCCCAGCCGGGGAAGGCGTCATGCGTGGGGTAGCCGCGCCGCACGGCCACACCGTAGGCCGCGGCCAGATTGGCCAGGGTCAGCAGCAGGGCCGGGATCAGCGCCGCCAGGATCAGGCCGAAGACACTGACCGAGGCGATGCCGGAGGCGGCCAGCACGAAGATGATGAGGTTGTGCGAGGTTGGCATCAGCGCGCCGACCAGGGCCGCATGCGTGGTCACGTTGACCGCGTAGTCGGCGTGGTAGCCCTCCTTCTTCATCAGCGGAATCATCACCGAGCCCATGGCCGAGACATCGGCCAGCGGCGAGCCCGCCACCCCGCCGAACAAGGTGCAGCCCAGCACATTGCTCATGCCCAAACCGCCGCGCACATGGCCGATCAAGCTGTTGGCAAAGCGCACGATGCGGTCGGCAATGCCGCCGTAAAGCATCAGCTCGCCGGCGAACACGAAGAAGGGAATGGCCAGGAAGGAGAAGACCTGCATGCCGCCGACCATCTTCTGAAAGACCAGGGCCAGCGGCAGATCGGCCGCCAGCATGGTGGCCACCGAAGACAGGCCGATGGCAAAAGCCACCGGCACGCCCAGCAGCAGCAAGAGGGCAAAGCTCAGGCCCAGAACCCAGAGTTCCATCGCATCAAATCCTTGTGAATCAAAAGGGGGGCAGGCTTCGCCAGGCGGCGTGCTGCGCTGGGTTCAGTACCAGGACGGGCGCACCGCCTCACCTCGCCAAAGCGCACGCATATGCTCCAGCGAGAACAGCACGATCAGCACGCCGGCGATCAGCAGCGGCAGGTAGTCCAGGCCCTCGGGCACGCCCAGCATGGGCTTGGGCTCGCTCCACTTCAGCTGCGTCCATACCCAGCCCGACTGCGCCATCAGCGCACCAAAGCCCGCCACCAGGGCATGGACCAACAGCTCCAGGCGCAGGCGCCAGCGCTCGGGCAGCAGCACCAGCAAGGACTCCAGGCCGATGTGGCCGGCATCGCGCACGCCGACGGCCACGCCAAAGGCCGTGACATAAAGCACCAGCAGCATGGCCAGGCCCTCGGTCCAGGTGGGCGTGTCGTTGAAGACATAACGGCCCAGCACCTGCAACTGCACGCACAGCAGCACCGCGATCAGGCAGACCACCGCGGACACCAGCGCCAGCTTGGACAGGGCGGCGCACAAGCGCGTGAATGCGGGGACGTTCACGGTGTCTCCTGCAGGGTCTTGACCAGGCGCTGCAGCTCGGGCGTGTTCATGAAGCGGGCGTAGACCGGCGGCATCAAGGCCTGGAAGGCGCTCTTGTCCACGTCGACGATCTGCGCGCCGCCGGCTTTCACCAAGGCCAGCGATTTCGCCTCCTGCTCGTCCCAGCGCAGGCGCTGGAAGGCGACCGACTCCTTGGCCGCGGCGCGGATCAGCTGCTGGTCGGCGGGCGGCAGGCCGTCGTAGACCTTTTTGCTCATCAGCAGCAGCTCGGGCGCCATGGAATGCTCGGTGCGGGAGTAGAACTTGACCGCCTCGAAATGCTTGAAGCCTTCAAACGAAGGCAGGTTGTTCTCGGCCGCATCGACCAAGCCGGTCTTGAGCCCCGTGTAGACCTCGCCCACCGGCATGGGCGTGGCATTGGCGCCCAGGGCCGCGGCCACCGCCACCCAGAGGTCCGACTGCGGCACGCGGATCTTCAAGCCCTTGGCATCGGCCGGGGTCTTGATCGGCTTGCGGGCATAGATGGAGCGGGCGCCGCTGTCGTAGAAGGCCAGGCCGATGAAGCCCTGCGGCTCGCAGGCGCGCAGGATCTCCTCGCCGGCCGGGCCGTCCAGCGCGCGGCGCATTTGTGCGACCGAGCGGAACAAGAAGGGCATGGTCGGCACCTGGGTCTGCGGGCAGATGGCGTTCATGGGGCTGATGTGCACGCGGGTGAGCTCGAGCGCGCCGATCTTGAGCTGGTCGATGGTTTCCTTTTCGGTGCCCAGTGCGCCCTTGTTGAAGACCTTGAGCTTGATGCGCCCGGCGCTGCGCTGCTCCAGCAGCTCGCCCATGCGTTTGAGCGCCAGCACGGTCGGGTACTCATTGCTGTTGTGCACATCGGCGGCGCGCAAGGTCAGGGCCTGGGCGGCCGGCTGGCTCAGCGCCAAGGCCAGCAAGGCGGCGGCGGGCAGGATCTTGAAGCGGGGGCAAAACATGGGGGGCGTCTCCTGGCGAGTGAGTGAGGGTCTGCCACGGCCCGCGCGCGGCCTCAGCCTTGGCGCATCAGGGTCAGCCCTTGTTTCGAAATTTGTTCGCTCGCAAATAGAATAACGAAACAGCGTTCCAAATAACTAAGGGATTCCATGAGGGTAGCTTCAACAAAGCAGGTGGCGGTGCTCGGTGAATGCATGCTGGAGCTGGTCGGCCCGGCCTTTGGCGCGCTGCAACAAGGCTTTGGCGGCGACACCCTGAACACCGCCGTCTATCTGGCGCGCTGTGCTGCGGACCCAGGCCAGAACGAGGCCAAGACCGCCGCGCCCTACACCGTGCACTACGCCACCGGCCTGGGCGATGACCGCCTCAGTTGGGGCCTGATGGAGCGCTGGGCGGCCGAAGGCCTGGCCCTGGATCTGGTGCGCCAGATCCCCGGCCGCATGCCCGGGCTTTACATGATCGAGGTCGATGCGCGCGGCGAACGCAGCTTCAACTACTGGCGCGACACCAGCGCTGCCAAGGCCTACTTTGAGAGCGAGCGCACACCTTTGGAGGATCAGGCCGCCGACTGGGACCTGTTCTACCTGAGCGGCATCAGCCTGGCCATCCTGCCGGCGGCCGGGCGCGAGCGCGTGTTTGCCTTGATGGAGACGCTGCGCGCACGGGGCGCCATGGTGGTGTTCGACAACAACTACCGGCCGCGGCTCTGGGCCAGCCGCGCCGAGGCGCAGGCGGTCTTTCGCCGCGCCCTGGACCTGGCCAGCGTCGGCCTGATCACGGCCGACGACCACCAGGCCTTGTTCGAACTGCCCAGCCTGGCCGAGGCGGTGGCCGCCGCGCAAGACCTGGCCCCGCGCGAGCTGCTGATCAAGCGCGGCGCCGAAGCCACCCTGGTGCGCGCGCCCGCAGCCGGCGCCCCGGATTGGCAGGCAGCCGCCACCGAGCGCGTCGAGCGCGTGGTCGACACCACCGCGGCCGGCGACTCCTTTGCCGGCGGCTATCTGAGCCAGCGCCTGCGCGGCCGCCCGGCGCTGGAATCGGCCCGCTTCGGCAACCGCCTGGCCGCGCGCGTGATCCAGCACCGTGGCGCCTTGATCGAGACGGCGCTGATGGCCGACCTGCTGCAGCCCCAGTCATGAGCACCGCCATGCGTCGTCGCCATCTGCTCGCCAGCGCCTGCCTGCTGGCCTTGTCTTTCAGCGCCAGCGCCGAGGCCGAGAGCCCAGCCCCGCCCCAGCTGGACCGTGCCGGCATCAGTGTGCAAGGCTGGGCCGCCGGCACCGTGGGCGGCCGCGGCGGGCGCATCCTGCGGGTCAGCACTCTGAACGAATCCGGCCCCGGCTCGCTGCGCGAAGCGCTGGAGGCCGAAGGGCCGCGCATCGTGGTGTTTGAAGTCGGCGGCGTCATCGACCTGGCCGGCCAGACGATCAACATCCGCCACCCCTACCTGACCATCGCCGGCCAGACCGCCCCCAATCCCGGCATCACCGTGATCAAGGGCGAGGTCAATATCGCCACCCACCAGGTGATCGTCCAGCACCTGATGTTCCGGCCTGGTGAGTTCGGCCGCGCCAAGAAAAGCGGCGCCGACCAGGACGGCATCTCCACCCAGGGCGCGGCTCACCACGTCATCGTCGACCACTGCAGCCTGTCCTGGGCCACGGACGAAAACCTGTCGGTCGGCGGCCCGCGTTTCGAGGGCGCCACGCCCGAGGACTGGCGCCGCAACACCTCCCACGCCATCACCTACAGCCACAACCTGATCTACGAAGGCCTGGGCACTTCGGTGCACGAGAAGGGCGAGCATTCCAAGGGCAGCCTGGTGCACGACAACGCCAGCGGCATCCTGCTCTACGCCAATCTCTACGCCTCCAACCGCGAGCGCAATGCCTTGTTCAAAGGCGGTGTGCAGGCGGCCATGGTTAACAACCTGATCTACAACCCCGGCAACAAGGCGGTGCACTACAACCTGGTCGCGCATGAGTGGGCGCCCCAGCCCTGGCAGACCGGCCGCATCAGCCTGATCGGCAACGCCTACCGCCAGGGCCCGGACACGCGGCCCAACACGCCCTTGTTCGCACTCGGCGGCCACGGCGACGTGGCGCTGTTCCTGCACGACAACCTGGCGATGGACGAGTACGGCGCCGCGGTGGCCCAGACCGGCATCTACAGCGCAGGACAGGCGCGCATCCTGCAACTGCTAGCGCCCGAGCTGCCCGCCGATCTGCCGCTGAGCCGCATCCTGCCGGCGCGGCGCCTGGAGGCGGAGCTGCCTCTGGCCGTGGGCGCCCGGCCCTGGGACCGCGACCCGATTGATTTCAAGCTGCTGTCCGATGTGGCCGAGGGCCGTGGCCAGATCATCGACAGCGAGCTGCAGAACGCCAGCGGCTACCCGCGCTACGCGCCCAGCCAGCAGGCGTTTCAGCCCGAGGCCTGGAATCTCGGGGACATGAGCCCGCGTGCCGGCTGGGCCTCGCTGTTCCGCCGCGGGCGCTGAATCGGGTTGAAGCTCACGTGGCCTGAGCGGCCTCCGGCGGGCGGCGCCAAAGCCGCCACAGCGTCCAGCTGTTGGTCAGGGCGATGGTGGCTTCGAGCAAGCTGCCGCCCACCGAGCCCACCGCCAGGTTGTTGACCAGCCAGAGCAAGGTGCCCAGCAGCATCAGCAGGCGCATGCGCAGCCCGCTCAAGAAAAACAGCGCCGTCGTGCCGATGCAGGAGGCCGCGATCGGCAGCAGCGAGAGCCAGCCCTGCTGCAGCCACAGGCCCAGGCCGACGCTCAGGCCGATGAAACCCAGGCCCACCCAGGGCGAGCGGCTGCGCAGCGACGCCAGCGAACGGCCCAGCGAAACCAGGCTGCTGGCTACAGCCGTGGGCTGACCCAGCAGCCAGAAATGCAGCACATAGGCGAAACACTCCAGGGCCATGAAGACCTTGAAGCGGCGATCGTCGGTCTGCGCAAAACAGGCCACGCCGCAGGCAAACGCGACATAACCAAAAATCTGCGCGGCAGAAAAATACGCGGGGTCCAGCATGCGGGCGGCGCGCGTCCTGGCCGGAGAGGCTTCAGCGGTAGAAGGCTTCCACCGTGCCCTTGAGCTTGATCATCACCGGGTTGCCCTTGCGGTCCACGGTGCGGCCGGCCGGCACCTTGACCCAGCCTTCGCTGATGCAGTACTCGGCCACATCGAAGCGCTCCTTGCCGTTCAGGCGGATGCCGATGTCGTGCTGGAACACGGCGGCATCGTGGTGCGGGCTGCGCGGGTCGATCGACAGATGGTCGGGAATGGCGGGGCGGTCGGTGGGAGCGGCGGTGTCGGTCATGGCGGCAGCAATCGTCAAAAAACAAAAGGCCCCGGGTGGGGCTGGATGCCGGCATTTTCCGCGATTTGGCGCGGCCCCGTCAGGCCGGTGCCGCCATCATTTCACTCAAGCCCTCGGCCAAGGCCTCGAACACGCGCTTGCAGGCCAGGCTTTGGCGCAGGTCTTCGTGCATAGCCAGCCAGGTATCCAGCGGCAGGCTGAGCTGCTCGGGCAGCACGCGCTCCAGACCCGGGCTGCGCCGCGCCAAGCCAACCTGGCAGACGCCGATGCCGGCGCCGGCGCGCAGCAGGGCGAGCTGGGCCAGATCGCTGTCGCTGCGCAGTGCAAAGGCCTCGCGGCGCCAGCTCGGGAAGCCCTGGCGGGCGGCGCGAATGAAAGGCGTCTCCTGGTCATAGCCGACCAGGCGGTGCGTGGCCAGATCCTCCAGCGTGGCCGGGCGGCCGGCGCGGTCCAGGTAGTCGCTGCGGGCGAACAGCCCCAGCTCCAACGTGCCCAGGCGGCGCGCGATCAGCTGCTCCTGCGTGGGCGCGGTCATGCGCACGGCGATGTCGGCCTCGCGCTGCAGCAGGTCCTGCATGCGGTTGCTGAGCACCAGCTCGACCACCAGGCCGGGCTCCTCCTGCGCCAGCCGGGCCAAGATGGGCGGCAGCACTTCCACGCCCATGACCTCGCTGGCCGTCACCCGCACCACGCCGCGCAGCTGGCCCTGGGCGCCGAGCTGGCGCTCTTGTGCCAAACGCTGCAGCGAGGCCGCCTGGTGGGCCATGGCCTCGGCGCCTTCTCGCAAGGTCAGCGCCGCCTCGGTGGGCAAGAGGCCTTGCTGCGAGCGCGTGAAGAGCGGCAGGCCCAGGGCCTGCTCCAGCGCCTCGATGTGCCGGCCCACGGTCGGCTGGGCCAGGCCCAGGGCGCGCGCGGCGCCCGATTGCGAGCCCTCCTGCAGCACGCCGAGGAAGGTGCGGTAGAGCTCCCAGCCGATGTCCTTGCCGGGTTTGTTGTCGAGATCTTTGTTCTTGGAATCCATGCAGAACTGTATAGCCGCTGGCACATCGTCGGCAGTTCCGCGCGGGGCTCGGGCGGCCGAGACTGGCGGCCATGAACACCACACCCAGCCCCGTCTCTCTTTCTTCCACTCCAGGCATCGCCCTGGTCCTGGGCGCCAGCGGCGGCATCGGCGGCGAAGTCGCTCGCCAGCTGCTGGCCGCCGGCTGGCAGGTGCGCGGCCTCAAGCGCGAGCCGCCCAGCGAGGCCCAGGCCCGCAGCGGCATCGCCTGGCAGCGCGGCGATGCGCTGGACGGCACGGCCGTGCGGCAGGCCGCCCAGGGCTGCCAGCTGATCGTGCATGCCGTCAACCCGCCCGGCTACCTTCGCTGGGCCGAGCTGGTGCTGCCCATGCTGGAGCACAGCATCGCTGCGGCGCGCGAGCAGGGCGCTTGCCTGCTGCTGCCCGGCACGGTCTACAACTACGCGCCGGATGCGCCCATGCCGCTGCGCGAGGACGCGCCGCAGCAGCCGCCCAGCCGCAAAGGAGCCATCCGCGTGGAGATGGAGTGGCGCCTGCAGGAAGCTGCAAGCGAAGCCGCCGAGCGCCCCTGCCAGGTGCTGATCGTGCGCGCTGGCGATTTCTTTGGCCCGCAGCCGGGCAACAGCTGGTTTTCACAAGGCCTGATCCAGCCGGGAAGGCCGCCCAAGCGCGTGCTGCTGCCGGCCACGCCGGGCGTGGGCCACCAGTGGGCCTTTTTGCCCGATGTGGCGCGCACCATGGTGGCCCTGGTGCAGCGGCGCGCGGAGCTGCCGGCTTTTGCAAGCTTCCACATGGCCGGCCACTGGGACGCCGACGGGCGCCAGATGGGCGAGGCCATTCAGCGCGTGATGGCACAGCACGGCCTGCCGACACCGCGGCTGCGCGCCTTTCCCTGGTGGTTGATGCGTGTGCTCGCGCCGTTCAAAGCCACGCTGCGCGAGATGCAGGAGATGCGCTACCTCTGGCGCCAGCCCGTAAGCATGGACAACGCGCGCCTGCGAGCCGTGCTCGGCGAAGAGCCGCACACACCGCTCGACGAGGCGGTGGCGCACAGTCTGCGCGGCCTGGGCTGTCTCCCCCTTGCCGCGGCTTTGGCGTCTCACTCGGCGGCGGCTGGGCTCAAGGCATAGGGCGCCAGCGCAGGCTGCACACGCAGCAACTCGCGCAGCACCAGGGCCGAGAACAGCTGCGCGCCCCGCTCGCCCACATGGGTGCGATCAAACGCGCTCTTGGCAGCGCCCGCACGCTCCGGCGACGCGGCCGAAGCCACGGGCTCGGCCGCGCTGGGCTTGGGCGCCATGGCCAGGCGGTCGGCCTCGTCCTCGCCCATGGCCTGCACCCGGGCATGGCTCAGGGCATTGAGGTCGATGGCGGCGACGGGCGGCGCGGCCTCAGCCGCCACCCGCAGGGTCGCTTCGGCCCAGGGGCGCAGGTCATTGAGCAGCTGGCCCTCGCGGAAGCTGCGCCGGGTCAAGGGGGTCAACAGCACCGGCGTGGCGCCCAGCTCACGCAGCTCGCTCAAGTAACGGGCCAGGTTGACGGGGAACTCGGTCGCCAGATCGGTGGAGCGGCCGGGCTTGCCCGGCTGGTCGTTGTGACCGAACTGGATCAAGACCCAGGTCGGCCGCAACGGTTCCTGGCGCAGGCGCTCACGCAGGGCATCCCACAGGCCCTCGGCCCGGTAGCTGGCACTGCTGCGGCCGCCGCGCGCCAGGTTCAGGCATTGCAGCTCGGGCTTGAAGCGGGCGCACAAGGCGTCGCCGTAGCCGCTGCGCGTGGCCAGGGTGGAATCACCCACCAGGACCACGCGGGCCTGGGGCGCCCGACTTGCCTCAGGCTCGGCCCACGCGTGAGTGCTTGCCAGCGCCAGCAGCCCAAGTCCCCAAACCCGCCGCATCGCCGCCTCAGAAGCGGTAGCGCAAGCCGGCCAGGAACTCACGGCCGGTGACGTTGTTGACCACCACGCTGTCACGCGCCCGGCTGATGAACTGGTCGTTGGCCTGGTTGGTCAGGTTGACACCTTCCAGGGTGACTTCCAGCTTGTCATTGACCTTGTAGCTCAGCGACACATCGACGTTGAAGGTCTTGTTCTTGCCCTCGACATCGTTGTTGTTCTGGCCCGGCACGCGGGTGACGAAGCCGGAACGCTGCGAGCCCGAGATGCGGGCGCTGAAGGCGCCGTCGTCGTAGTACAGCGTGGCGTTCCAGGACTTGGGCGAAAGGTTGATCAAGTCGTCGGTGATGGTGGCCGTGCTGGTGGGCGAGACCACGTACTCGATCTTGCTCTTCACATAGGTGTAGTTCAGCAGGGCGCCGAAGTTCTTGCCCCAGCCGGGCAGGAAGCTGAAGGGCTGCTGGTAGTTGAGCTCGAAGCCCTGCAGCTTGCCGCCGTCGGTGTTGATCGGGGCGGTGACCTGGAAGACCTCGTCGCCGCTGAAGTTGCTCGGCAGCAGGCTCATGGGCAGGCCGGTCTGCTTGAACGGGACGTTGTTGCGGATGCTCTGGATGTAGGTGCTGATGTTCTTCTGGAACAGGCCCAGGCCCAGGAAGGCGTTCTTGGCGAAGTACCACTCGATGCTGGAATCGAAGGTGGTGGCACGGAAGGGCTTGAGCAGCGGGTTGCCGCTGGTGACCGACAAGGTGCCGGTGGTGGAGATGGTGCCGCCCGGGCTCAGATTGCCCAGCTGCGGCCGGGCCATGACCTTGGCCGCGGCGAAGCGCACGATCACATCCTTGCTCAGCGTGGCGGCCAGGTTGGCGGCGGGCAGCAGGTCGTCGTAAACATGGTCCACCGTCACAGCGGTGCCGCCGCCAGCGGCCTGGTAGCCGGTGGCCGCCAGCTTGGTCTTGACATAGCGGGTGCCGATATTGCCGCGCACCGGGATGTCACCGAGGCGGGTGTTGAAGTCCAGCTGGAAGAAGGCCGCCTCGTCCTGCTCGGTGACGCTGCGGTTGTTGCCGCGCGCATTGCCGTTGGTGATGGACGAGAGCGTGAAGTCACCGGGGCCGCCGGCCGGGCCGCTCTTGATGCAGTTGCAATAGATGTCGTAGGCCTGGGCGATGGCGGCCAGATTGGGGATGACCCAGCTGGTGGCCGTGCCGGCGGGCAGGTTCTGGCCCTTGCCGAAGCCGGTCAGGCTGGTCGTCAGGCTGGCCACCGTGCTGCCGGCTGGCACTGGGAAAATGGTGTCGTTCTGGTTGACGCGGCGGAACTCGTAGGAGTCGAAGCTGTACTTCTTGTAATCCACCCCGCCCTTGAGCATGAGCTTGTTGGGCATCACGTCCCAGGCCAGGTCCAGGTGGAACACATCGTTGGTGTTGCTGGCACCTTGCGGGCGGATGCGGATCTCGCTGCTGGTGGTGTTGGTGATGGTGCCGGCCTGGGTGCCGCTGCTGGCCACCGGCACACCGACCAGGGTCAGGGCGCCGCCTGCCTGGGTGGGGTCGAAGGGGTAGCTGATGGCCGGAGCGCGGTCATCGGCGCTGAAGTCGATGCTGTAGCCGTTGACATTGAGCGCATCCAGCGTGGTGGTGGTCTGCACCGGGTTGCGGAACTTGCTGGTGGCGCGGCCGGCGCGGGCGGTCAGGCGCACATGCTCGCCAAAGTCCTGCTCCAGGGTCAGGGTGGGCTGGGTGAAGGTGGTGGAGAGCTCGTCGAAGCGCGACTCGGCGCGCACATCCACACCGTTGAACACGCCCTTGATCAGGGCGCCGTTGGGCGCGTAGCTGGCCGAGACCACGCTGGTCTGCGGCTTGCCGCCCTGGCCGGCGTTGCGGCTGAAGGAGATCACTTCCAGGAAGTCTTCCTGGCGGGTGGCGTCAAGCTTGGAGTAGAGCAGGTCCAGGGTCAGCAGGGTGCCATCGGCCGGCTTGAACTGCACGGCGGCGGTCACACCCAGGCGGTCCTGGTCATGGGTCAGGCGGCCGTAGCGGGGCAGGCGGGGGTGGAAGTTTTCGGCCTTGCTGGCCTCGTTGTAGGCCGCGATATTGGCCGCGGTGTTGGCCAGGCGCAGCACGCCCTGGGCGGCGGGGCCGCAGGTGGTGGCGGTGGAGTTGCTCGGGTTGGCCGGGGTCACGCCCTGCGGGGCGCACCAGCCGCCGGAGGAGGGGCCGTTGTCCCAGCGCACGGTGCTGAAGCCTTCTTCCAGCACCTTGCGCTGCGAGTAGGCGCCCGAGATCAGCACGCCGAGCTTCTTGTCGGCAAAGGTGTTGGACAGCAGGAAGGCGGCGCGCGGCGTGGTTTTGCCGGACAGATCGTTGTAGCCGCCCTTGAGAGACACCATGCCGGTGAAGCCCTTCAGGTCGAAGGGCCGGGTGGTTTGCAGGTCCACCGTGGCGCCGAGCGAGCCTTCGTCCACATCGGCAGAGCTGCTCTTGCGCACGGTCAGCGAGTTGAACAGCTCGGAGGCGAAGACATTGAAGTCAAAGCCGCGTGAGCGGTTGGCGCCGCCCGAGCTGTCGGTACCGCCGGTGGTGGCCAGGCCTTCGATGCCATTGATGCGCACGCGGGTGAAATCCTGGCCCAGGCCGCGCACGGTGATGTTACGGCCCTCGCCGGCGTCGCGGTCGATCACCACGCCGGGCACGCGCTGCAGCGATTCGGCCAGATTGGTGTCGGGGAACTTGCCCATGTCCTCGGCCTTGATGACATCGACGATGCTGTTGTCATCGCGCTTGGCGCGCAGCGCACTTTCCAGCGAGGCGCGCAGGCCGGTGACGGTCACGGCTTCCAGGCTGGCCTTGGAGGGCGCGGCCGGGGCGGCCGGGGCGGCCTGGGTGGCGGCTGGCGGCGCGCTCTGCGCCTGGGCGCCGGCGGCCCAGGTGCTCAGGGCCGCCAGCGAGGCGAGCGAGAGCAGGCTGCGGCGGCAAGTGAATTGGGGCGTCTGCGGCGAAGCGGGGCGCGAGGTCATGGCTTGTCTCCAATGGTTTGGGGCGGCGTCGCTCGGTCGGGGCCGGCTGACGCTCTGATGCGGGGTTCGCACGAGCCGGCGCCGTCTGTGCGGCTTGGCCGGTTCGGTTCTGGCTTGGAGGGCGCACGCAGGGCACCGCTACATCGGGAGAGCCGGGGCGGGCCGCTGCAGTGCGGCCGCCTCCGGTGGCAGAGGCTTAGAGGTAGTCCTGCCGAGGCGGGGAAAACTGGTCGAGCAAGGTGCTGCCGGCTTCGAGGGCCACCACACCATGCGGGGTCAGGCGCGGCGCGGTGAAGGCATCACCGACGCGCAGAATCTTCTTGATGCCGGCCACATCGGCTTCGAACGAGCCGCTGACCACAAAGGCGATCTGGTCATGCGCATCATGGGCATGAACGCTGCCGATGGCGCCCTGGTCGAACTGCACCAGCACCGACATCAGCTCCGGCGTGTGGCCCACGATCTTGCGGCGGATGCCATCGCCCAGCTCGGTCCAGGCGCTGCTGGCGTTGTCGAAGTACGGTGTGCTCATCGGGGAGGTCTCCTGCTGCGGCGCGAACGGCCGTTTCACGCATCGATGGCTCAGACTATAGCGTTCCGCTTGATAAATGAAACAGCGGTTCACTAAATAGAAACCATAATTCCGGGAAAGTCCTGAGCTGCGTTAGGCTTGCACCCATTCGCAACGCCACAGGCCTTCTGCCTGGGCTTGCCACCCCCCCCCCGCACCCCGACCGCCGCCTGACGCGCGCGGCTTCGCCGGCCTCCCGCCCGACCGCTAGGACCCCAGCCATGGACATCCGCCAACCCATCCACAGCGAACACGCACGAACCCTGGACACCGAGGGCCTGCGCCGCCATTTCCTGGTCCAGGACCTGTTCCAGCCCGACCAAGCGACGCTGACCTACAGCCAGATCGACCGCATCATCGTCGGCGGCATCATGCCGGTCGGCCAGGCCGTGCGCTTCGCGCCCGAGCTGGGCAAGCACACTGGCACCGATTTCTTCCTGCAGCGCCGCGAGCTGGGCCTGATCAATATCGGCGGCGCCGCCCGCGTCAGCGTCGATGACCAGGTCTTCGAGATCGGCCCGCGCGAGGCCTTGTACGTGGGCCAGGGCGCCCGCGAGCTGGCCTTCAGCAGCGTGGACCCGGCGCAACCGGCCAAGCTCTACTTCAATTGCGCGCCGGCCCACACCGCCTACCCGCACCGCAAGGTGACGCTGGCTGAAGCCTCGCCCGAGACCCTGGGCTCGCCCGAGACCAGCAACCGCCGCACCATCTACAAATTCCTGGTGCCCGATGTGCTGCCCACCTGCCAGCTGCTGATGGGCATGACCCAGCTGGAACCCGGCAGCCTGTGGAACACCATGCCCTGCCACACGCACGACCGGCGCATGGAGGTGTACTTCTACTTCGACATGAACGAGAACGCCGCCGTCTTCCACATGATGGGCGAACCCAGCCAGACCCGGCACCTGGTGGTGCGCAACGAGCAGGCGGTGATCAGCCCGAGCTGGAGCGTCCACTCCGGCGTCGGCACCCAGGCCTACACCTTCATCTGGGGCATGGTGGGCGAGAACCAGGTCTTCAAGGACATGGACCATGTGCCCATGAGCGCGCTGCGCTGAACGCCACCTCACACGAAAGCACCCCATGATCCTCGATCAATTTCAACTGCAAGGCCGCGTGGCCATCGTCTCCGGCTGCAACACCGGCCTGGGCCAGGGCATGGCTGTGGCGCTGGCCGAAGCCGGGGCTGACATCGTCGGCGTCAACGTCACCGACCCGGCCGACACGCGCGCCCAGGTCGAAGCCACCGGCCGCCGCTTCCTCGACCTGCGCGCCAACCTCAGCGACATCGGCTGCATCGACGGCCTGCTCAACCAAGCCAAGAGCCTGACCGGCCGCGTCGACATCCTGGTCAACAACGCCGGCATCATCCGCCGCGAAGACGCCATCAAGTTCAGCGAAGCCGACTGGGACGATGTCATCGACCTCAACCTCAAGTCGGTGTTCTTCTTCTCGCAAGCCGTGGCGCGCTGTTTCATCGCCCAGGGCAGCGGCGGCAAGATCATCAATGTCGCCTCCATGCTGTCCTACCAGGGCGGCGTGCGCGTGCCCTCCTACACCGCCTCCAAGAGCGCGGTCATGGGCATCACCCGGGCCATGGCCAATGAATGGGCCAACCACGGCATCAATGTCAACGCCATCGCGCCCGGCTACATGGCCACCAACAACACCGCGCCGCTGCGCGCCGACGAAGGCCGCAGCGCCGCCATCCTGGAGCGCATCCCCGCCGGCCGCTGGGGCCTGCCCGAGGATCTGGCCGGGCCGGTGGTGTTTCTGGCCTCGAAAGCGTCCGATTATGTGAATGGTTATACCGTCGCCGTCGACGGCGGCTGGCTAGCCCGCTGAGTTGGACCCACCCGCAGGGCGCGACTGCGCCCTGCCCCCCCAACCGTCGCGACAGACGACGAGACCGCCGGAGACACGGTGTATGTATGAGAACAAGAAGCTGGGCTTTCTGTTCGTCCTGCCATTTTTGCTGGGCGTGCTGCTGTTCAAGCTGTTTCCCTTCGTGATGAGCCTGGCGCTCAGCTTCACGCAGTACGACATCATCAACCCGCCTGAGTTCGTCGGCCTGGACAACTACCGCGAGCTGGCCACGCAGGACCCACTGTTCCGCAAATCGCTGGGTGTGACCCTGCTGTTCGCCATGCTGGCCGTGCCGCTGCGCGTGGGCTTCGCGCTCTTCATCGCCCATGTGCTGAACTTCCGCATGCGCGGCATCAACTTCTTCCGCTCGGCTTTCTACCTGCCCTCCATCCTGGGCGGCTCGATCGCGGTGGCTGTGCTCTGGCGCTTCATCTTTTCCCAGCATGGCCTGGTCAATATCGCCCTGGGCAAGTTCGGTATCGAGCCGATCTCCTGGCTGGCCGACGAGCATTTTTCGATGTGGACCATCGTGCTGCTCTTCACCTGGCAGTTCGGCTCGGCCATGGTGATCTTTCTGGCAGCGCTGCAGAACGTGCCGATCGCGCTCTACGAGGCGGCCGAATGCGACGGCGCCAGCAAGCGCCAGCAGTTTTTCCGCATCACCGTGCCCCTGATCACGCCGGTGATCTTCTTCAACATGATCATGCAGATGGTGCACGCCTTCCAGGAGTTCAACGGCCCCTACATGATCACCGAGGGCGGGCCGCTGAGCTCCACCTATGTGCTGGCGCTCTACATCTACGACCAGAGCTTCCGCTTCTTCAACCTGGGCTACGGCGCCGCGCTGAGCTGGGTGCTGTTCGCCCTGGTGGCGGCCTTGAGCGGCCTGTCCTTCTGGAGCTCACGCTACTGGGTGTTCTACGCCGGTGAGAAGGAGAGCAAGCGATGAGCGGTGCCTCCGAACTGATCCTGGTGCGCGAGCGCGGCCGGCCCTGGCTGCGCTATCTGGCCCTGGGCGCCGTGGCCATCGTCATGCTCTACCCGCTGCTCTGGCTGGTGGGCGCTTCGTTCAAGAGCAACACCGAGATCTACACCGAGATCGGCTTCTGGCCGGCCCACTTCGATTTCGGCGCCTACGCCAAGGGTTGGAAGACCAGCACCGAATACACCTTCGCCACCTACTTTCTGAACAGCTTTCTGATCACCATCCCGCGCATCGTCGTGACGGTGATTTCCTGCGTGCTGGTCGCCTACGCCTTCGCCCGCTTTGAGTTCTGGGGCAAGAAGCTGCTGTTCTCGGTGATGGTGGGCACCATGATGCTGCCGCTCATCATCCTGCGCCTGCCGCAGTACCTGGTGTTCAAGGAGGTGGGCTGGCTGGATTCCTACCTGCCCCTGATCGTGCCCTCGGCCTTCGCCACCGACACCTTCTTCGTCTTCATGCTGGTGCAGTTCCTGCGCGGCATCCCGCGCGACATGGAAGAGGCCGCGCAGATCGACGGCTGCAACGCCCTGCAGCTGCTCTGGCACATCATCGTGCCCCTGCTCAAGCCGGCCATCATCTCGGTCATCGTCTTCCAGTTCATCTGGACCATGAACGACTTCATGGGCCCGCTGATCTACCTCTCCACGGTCGAAAAATACCCGGTCTCGCTGGCGCTGAAGATGAGCATCGGCGCCACCGAAGAGGTCGAGTGGGCCAGCGTCATCGCCATCTCCGTGCTGGCCCTGGTGCCCTCGGTGACGGTGTTCTTCCTGGCGCAGAAGCACTTCATCGAAGGCGCGACTTCGAGTGGGGTGAAGGGATGAGCGACATGGCCGCTGCGCCGCAAGACCGGACGGGCAGGTGCCTGCTGAAGCGAAGTCAAGGAGGAGGCGCGGGCCGCAGGCCCGCGACGGGGGACATGAGCGGAAGCAGGCGCCTGCCTGTCCGGTCACCCAGCTCCTGCAAGGAAAAACACGAGACGGAGACACACACGTGGCCCACCTGAGCCTGAAGAAAATCGAGAAGGTCTACCCCAATGGCTTCAAGGCCGTACATGGCGTGGACCTGGAAGTGCAGGACGGCGAGTTCATGGTCTTTGTCGGGCCCTCGGGCTGCGCCAAGTCTACGCTGCTGCGCATGATCGCCGGCCTGGAAACCATCTCGGGCGGCGAGCTGCAGATCGGCGGCCGGCGCGTCAACGATCTGGCGCCCAAGCAGCGCGGCATCGCCATGGTGTTCCAGAACTATGCGCTCTACCCGCATATGAAGGTGTACGACAACCTGGCCTTCGGCCTCAAGCTGGCGGGCACGCCCAAGGCCGAGGTCGACCAGCGCGTGCGCCAGGCCGCCCAGCTGCTGGAGATGGAGCATCTGCTGGACCGCTACCCCAAGCAGCTCTCCGGCGGCCAGGCCCAGCGCGTGGCCGTGGGCCGCGCCATCGTCAAGAAGCCCGAGGTCTTTCTCTTCGACGAGCCGCTCTCCAACCTCGATGCCAAGCTGCGCGCCTCCATGCGCGTGCGCCTGACCGAGCTGCACCGCACCCTGCGCGAATCGGGCCAGCCCGCCACCGTCATCTACGTGACCCATGACCAGGTCGAGGCCATGACCATGGGTCAGCGCATCTGCGTGCTCAAGGACGGCGTGATCCAGCAGGTGGACACACCCACCGCGCTCTACGACCGGCCGGCCAATGCCTTTGTGGCCAGCTTCATCGGCTCGCCCGAGATGAACATCCTCGAGGCCCAGCTGCAAGCCATCGGCGGAGATGCGGGCGAAGACGGCCTGGCCGTGCTGCTCGGCGGCCAGCGCCTGCCGCTGCCGCCGGCCAAGGCCGCACGCCTGCGCGGCCGCGCCGCCGCCATCAAGTTCGGCCTGCGGCCCGAACACATCAGCGCCCAGGCCCGGCCGCAAGGCGACAGCCTGGCCGTGCCGGCCACGCTGCGTTTCATGGAGCACATGGGCAGCGAAGTCTTCGTGCACCTGTCCATCGGTGATCAGCCGCTGACCGCGCGCGTGCCGGCCGACCAGCTCAACGGCCTGGCCGACAAGCGACGCGGCGACAGCCACCTGTTTCATCTGCAGATGGCCTGCGCCCACCTGTTCGACGCCGACACCGGCGCGAACCTGCTGCTGTGAAGCCCGCCCTGCTGCAACGGCGAACGGTGCTGGCCGCCGGCATGGCCGGTGCCGCCAGCAGCCTGCTGCCCGGCTGCTCGCCCACCGGGCCGGACGGCAGCGCCAGCACAGGCGCTCCGACCGTGCTGCGCTTTGCCTGGTGGGGCGGCGCCAGCCGGCATGAGGCCACGCTCAAAGCCGTGGCCGCCTTCGAGGCTGCGCACCCGGGCGTCAAGATCAAGTGCGAGTACATGGGTTTCAATGGGTATCTGGAGCGCCTGACGACCCAGATCGCCGGAGGCTCCGAGCCCGATCTCATGCAGATCAACTGGGCCTGGCTGGCCATGTTCTCCAAGCGCGGCAATGGCTTTGCCGACCTGCTGCAGCAGCGCCAGCACCTGGCCCTGGACCAGTTCGAAGCCGAAGACGTGCAGACCGGCATGGTGGCCGGCCACCTGAACGCCCTGCCGGTCAGCTACAGCGCCCGCGTGCTGCTCTGGAACCAGGCGGCGTTTGATCGCGCCAATATGGCCTTGCCCAAGACCTGGGAAGAGCTCTTCGCCGCCGGCGCCCTGATGCGCACCCGCCTGGGCCCCCAGGCCTACCCGCTGGACGGCGAGCTCTACGACATGATGCTGCTGTCGCAAAGCTATGTGCAGCAAAAGCACGGCACGCCCTACGTCGACCCAGCCTCACCGCGCGTGGCCATGGATTTCGCCGCCGCGCTGGACTGGGTGCGCACCTACCGCCGCCTGGTGGACGGCCATGTCGCCACGCCGCTGAAGCTGCGCGCCAGCCTGGGCGGCGCCGACAAGGCCACCGAGCAGCAGCAGGACTGGGTGGTCGGCAACTGGGCCGGCAACTACACCTGGGATTCCGTGATCGGCCTGCGCGCCGCCACCCTGGACAAGAAGCAGCGCCTGGTGCTGGGCGACTACCCGACCCTGCCTGGCGCCAAGAACAGCGGCATGTTCGGCCGCCCCACCGTGATGCTGGCCGTGGGCCGCAACAGCAAGAATGCCGCGCTGGCCGCCGAGCTGCTCAGTTATCTGCTGACCAGCCGCGAGGCGGCGCTGATCCTCGGCCGCACCCGCGGCGTGCCCGTCGCCAAGGCCCAGGTCGAGGTGCTGCTGGCCGCCAAGAAGCTGCCGCCGCTGGAGCTGCAAGCGCATGAGCAGATCCGCCAGCAGCGCGCGGCCGGCCAGATCGCCCTGCCGGCGCCCTTGTTCGAACATGCCCGCCTGCACAAATTCATGCGCGAGGTGTTCGAGACCATCGCCTACGGCAAGACCGGCGACGAAGACGCCGCGCGCCGCCTGATCACCGAGGGCAATGCCCTGCTGCAGCGCATCAAGTGACCCCGCCCCTGCCTGGAACGACCCGATGAAACGCACCGAACGCCAGCTCCACTTCACCGACTGCCCCCAGCTGCGCCTGAGCGCCAGCGAGGGCGGCCGCGTCACCCGCCTGACGCCGACCGACATCACCTGCCATCGCAACTACTTCTACCAGAAGTGCTTCACGAATGACGGCCAGCGCCTGATCTTCGGCGCCGAGTTCGGCCCGGGCACGGACTGGAACTACCACCTGCTGGACCTGCAAAGCCAGGTCGCCACCCAGCTCAGCGATGGTGCGGGTGAAAACACCTTTGGCGGCTTCCTCAGCCCCGACGACCGCCACCTCTACTTCGTGCGCGCCGAGCGCCAGCTGATCCGCCTGGACCTGGGCGACCTCAGCGAGGAGGTGGTCTACACCGTGCCCCAGGGTTGGGTCGGCTACGGCACCTGGGTGTCCAACAGCGCCTGCACGCAGATGGTGGGCATCGAGATCCATGCCGACGATTGGTTCCCCCTGTCCGACTGGCAGAAGTTCCACCAGATGTACCACGCGCAGCCGCGCTGCCGCCTGTTCCGCATCGACCTGGCCACCGGCGAGCGCCAGGTGATTCTCGAAAAGAAGGGCTGGCTCGGCCACCCGCAGTACCGCCCCTTCGACGACCACACCGTGGCCTTCTGCCACGAGGGCCCGCACGACCTGATTGACGCGCGCATCTGGTTCATCAACGAGGACGGCAGCGGCCTGCGCTGCGGCCGCGAGCACGAACCGGGCGAGAGCATCACGCACGAGTTCTGGGTGCCCGACGGCTCGTCCATGATGTTTGTCTCCTACCTGGAAGGCCAGACGGACCGCTGGATCTGCTCGCTCGACCCGGTGACGCTGGAAAGCCGCCGCCTCAGCGCCATGCCGCCTTGCTCCCACCTGATGAGCAATGGCGACGGCAGCCTGCTGGTGGGCGACGGCAGCGGCACGCCCACCGATGTGGCCAACACACGCGGCCACGAGATCCAGAACGACCCCTTCCTTCACCTTTTCGACCTGCGCGCCGGAAGCACCCGGCCCATCGCCCGGCACAACAGCTCCTGGCGCGTGCACAAGGGCAACCGCCAGGTCACCCACCCGCACCCCTCGTTCACGCCCGACCAGCGCCAGGTGCTGTTCAGCTCGGACGCGGAGGGCGAGCCGGCGCTCTATTTGGCTGATCTGGAGTGAAGGTACTACGTATGGGTCGAAGTGCACTTGCACTGGCCCTTGCCCTGCTGGCCGGCAGCGGGCAGGCCAACCCCAAGCTGCGTCCGCAGCTGAGCGAAGGCCAAGCCCGGCTGCACACCCGCGCCGCCCTCCTCGCGGATTGGCAGCCCGCAGCGGCGCCACCACTCGGCGAGCTGCCCGCCCATTTCAGCGTGGCGGCCGACGGCAGCGGCAGCCACCGCAGCCTTCAAGCGGCCATTGATGCCTTGCCCTCGCGCAACGCAGCATCCGTGGCCGGTGCGCCGACGCGTTACTTCATCCGCTTGGCGCCAGGCCGCTACGTCGAGAACGTCTGCATCCACGACAAGCCGCCGCTGACGATCTACGGCGCTGGCGAAGAACCCGGCGAGGTGCGCCTGGTGGCCGGCCGCTTTGCCGCCCAGCCGCGCGAGCCCGGCAGTGCCTCGCCCTGCTTTCCAGCCAGCAGCGCGGCCCGCCACGGCACGGCCGGCAGCGCCAGCGTGGCGGTGTTCAGCGACGAGGTCACGCTGCGCCATCTCAGCATCGTCAACAGCGCCCTGGACGGCGTGCGCGCCGGCCAAGGCTACCCGCCCGAGGTGGGCGAGGGCGGCGGCGCCCAGGCCGTGGCCTTGATGACGCGCGGTGACCGCATCGAGCTGGACCGGGTTCAGCTCTGGGGCCATCAGGACACCTTCTATGCCAGCCGCCGCCGTGAGGGTGAAAGTGAAGGCTCGGGCCTGAGCCGCGTCTGGGTCCATGACAGCCTGATCGCCGGCGATGTCGATTTCATCTTCGGCGATGCCCGCCTGCTGCTGGAGCGCTGCACCGTGCTCAGCCGCGCCGGGCGGCGCACGCCGGGCGAGGGCGGCATCGTGCTGGCGCCGAGCACGGCCGCGAACGAGCCCCTCGGCTTCATCGTGCAGGACAGCCGCTTCCTGGCCGAGCCCGGCCTGGCACCGGGCAGCGTCTGGCTCGGCCGCGCCTGGGACCAGGGTGTGGCCAAGGGCGAGTGGCGCGCCGGCCCCTCGGCACCGAATGGCCTGGCCGTGGTGCGCGAAAGCCGCATCGGCGCCCACATCCACGCACGGCGCGAGGGCGTCTGGGGCCCCTCCACCGCACGCCGGCCGCACCAGACCGAGGGCGAGGCCGCCAACCGCCTGCTCGAACACCGCAACCAGGATGTGCCATGAAGCCCCTCCGCCGCCGCCTTCTTCTCATCCTGCCGGCCTGCAGCTTGATCGCTTGCAGCGTGCTGCCGGTCGAGCGCGTCAGCACCGAACTCAGCCCCTGGGCCCGCAGCGTGCTGGCGCCTGGCGACGGCTGGGCCTCCTTGAACGGCGGCACGCGCGGCGGCGCCGATGCCGCCGCGGCCGATGTGTTCACCGTCAGCAGCCGCAGCGAGCTGCTGGCGGCGCTGGCTGGCCCGGCCCGGCCGCGCATCATCCAGGTGCGCGGCCGCATCGACCTCAGCGCCGATGCCCAGGGCCGGGCGCTGCAGGAAGAGGACTTCCGCGACCCGGCTTTCAGCTGGCCCGCCTTTGAAGCCGCCTACGCCCCGGCCACCTGGGGCAAGGTGCCACCGAGCGGGCCGATGGAAGAAGCGCGGCTGCGCTCGGCACGCCGGCAATCGGCCCACACCACGGTGCGCATTCCTTCCGACACCACCCTGGTCGGCCTGGGCCCGGAGGCCGGCTTCAAGAACGGCATGCTGCTGCTGGACGGGGTGCAGAACATCATCGTGCGCGGCCTGCATTTCTCCGATGCCTACGATTTCTTCCCCGCCTGGGACCCCAAGGACAATGCCAGCGGCGAGTGGAACTCCGAGTACGACAACCTCTCGCTGCGCGGCGCGCGCCGGGTCTGGGTGGACCATTGCACCTTTGACGACGGCGAGCGCCCCGACCGCGCCGAGCGCTGGGCCCTGGGTCGGCCCATGCAGCACCACGATGGCCTGCTGGACATCACCCAGCAGTCCGATCTGGTGACGGTCAGCTGGAGCCATTTCCGCGACCACGACAAAACCCATCTGATCGGCAGCAGCGACAGCCGCAGCGAAGACGCCGGCCATCTGCGCGTCAGCTTCCACCACAACCACTGGGAACGCACCCAGGCACGCACCCCGCGGGTGCGCTACGGTCAGGTGCACCTCTACAACAATCTGTTCAGCGTGCCGAACCTGAAAGCCTATGACTACAGCATCGGCGTGGGCGTGCAGTCGCGCGTCCTCAGCGAGGCCAACGTCTGGCGCAGCGCGCCGGGCCTGTCGAGCCGGCAGCTGGTGAAATGGTGGAAGGGCCAGCATTTCGCCGACCGTGGCTCCTTGCACAACGGCCAGCCGGTGGACCTGCTGGCCGAGTTGCGCGCGGCCAACCCGGGCGTGGTGATTTCCGCCGACCTGGGCTGGCAGCCGGTGCTGGCGGCGCCGGTCGAGCCGGCCGAGCAGGTCGAGGCCCGAGTTCTTGCTGGGGCCGGGGCCGGGCTAGCCCGGTAGAGCGCAAACGCCAAGCCGTGGACAATCCACTTCAAATGAAACACCAGCCCGGGGAAAACAAAACAATGGATGACGATTCAGTCGACAGCGGCGGCAAGCAGCCCGAATCGGTGGCCGCGGTGCTCAAGGTGTTTGCCATCCTGCAAGCCCTGTCCGAGCGCAGCGAAACCGGCATCTCCGAGCTGTCGGTGCGCCTGGCCATGCCCAAGGCCACGGTCTACCGTTTTCTGCAGACCATGATGACTCTGGGCTATGTGCGCCAGCAGGCCGACAGCGAGCGCTACGGCCTGAGCATGAAGGCCTTCGAGCTGGGCGCCAAGGCACTGCAGTACCCCGACCTGGTGGACCTGGCCAAGCACCACATGCAGATGCTGGCCGACAAGACCGGCGAGACCGTGCACCTGGGCACCTTGATCGACAGCGAGATCATCTATGTGCACAAGATCGACTCGCGCCACACCCTGGGCATGTATTCCAAGATCGGCCGCCGCGCGCCCTTGCACTGCACCGCCATCGGCAAGGTGCTGATGGCCTGGGAACACCCGGAGCGGCGCGATCGCATCCTCGACAGTGCCGAGTTCAAGCGTTTCCGCGACAAGACCATCGTCGAGCGCGGTCCCTATCTGGCCGAGCTGGAGCGCGTGCGCGCCCAGGGTTACGGCGAAGACCGCGAAGAGTTCGACGACCACATCCGCTGCCTGGGCATCCCCATCTTCGACCGGCTGAACCAGCCGATCGCGGGCATGAGCATTTCCTTCCCGACCTTCCGCTACGACGAGGAGAAGGCGCCGGAGATCATCGCCATGCTGACGGCCGCCAGCCGCGACATCTCGACCCGGCTGGGCTGCACCAAGTTCCCGCTGGACCCGCCGGCAGCAGCCGGCCGCGGCTGAAACGGCTGACTTACTTGCCGTAAGGCCACTGGGCCTTGCGCGTCGGCGCTTTCACGCCCTTGCCCTGGGCGGCCCATTGCTTGTAGGCCGTGGGCGTGAGTTCGCGCTTCATCAGCTGCACCAGCTCGCCCTGACCCAGACCATGCTCCATCAGCACCTTGCTGTAGGGCGGGAGATCGGTCCAGGCGGTGGCGATGACGCGCTTGATTTCTTCAGCGCTGAGACGGGGGATGGGTTTGGCCATGGCGCGATTGTCCCTTGCTTGGGCCCGGTTCAGTGGCCCGCGAAGTCGACCAAGGTGAACAAAGGCAGCCCCGCCGCCCGCAACTGGGCGGAACCGCCGAGCTCCGGCAGGTCGACGATGGCACCGCACTCCACCACCTCGGCGCCCAGGCGCTGCAGCAGCTTGGCGCCGGCGCCCATGGTGCCGCCGGTGGCGATCAGGTCGTCGATCAACACCACGCGCTCGCCCGGGCGCACCGCGTCGGTGTGCATCTCGACCGTGGCGCTGCCGTATTCCAGCTCATAGGTTTCCTCCACCGTGGTGAAGGGCAGCTTGCCTTTCTTGCGGATGGGGATGAAGCCGATGTTCAGCTCGTAGGCCAGCACCGAGCCGATGATGAAGCCGCGCGCATCGAGCCCGGCGATGGCATCGGGCTTGAGGTCGAAATAGCGGTGCACGAACTGGTCGATCAGCACCCGGAACACCCGCGGGTTGGACAGCAGGGGTGTGATGTCGCGGAACTGCACGCCGGCGCTGGGCCAATCGGGCACGGTGCGGATGTGGCTGCGCAGGTAGTGACCGATGGCGGCATCGGCGGCAGAAGTGGGCATGGCAGGGGGTTCCGAAGGGCCGGAACGAAAGCAGACGGAAGCCCCGATGGTAGCGAGCCTGGACCGCAATGAGTCAGGCTCGGGGCAGGCTCAGGGCTGCCTCAGCGCGGCGGGCTCCGCTCAGGCCGCGCGCACCGTCGGGGCACAGACCAGGCGGGCCCGTCCGTTTTGCTTGGCGGCGTAGAGCGCCGCGTCGGCCTGCTCGACCAGGCGCAGCGGGCTGGCATGGGCCTCGGCCACGCCCGCGGCCAGGCCGATGCTGAGACTCAGGCTGCGGCGCAGCGGCGAGGCGGCATGCTCGATGGCGGCCAGGCGCAGGCTGTCCAGGCAGCGCTGGGCCAGGGTTTGCGCCTGGGCCAGGTCGGTGTCGGGCAGCAGCAGCACGAACTCTTCGCCGCCGAAGCGGCAGACCGTGCCGCCGCTGCGCCCCACGCAGGTGTGCAGCAGCTCGGCCACGCGGCGCAGGGTCTCGTCACCGGCAATGTGGCCGTAGTGGTCGTTGTATTGCTTGAAATGGTCGATGTCGACCATCACGCAGGCGAGGCTGTGGCCTTCGCGCGCGCTGTTCAGCCATTCCTGCTGCAGCAGGTGGTCGAAATGGCGGCGGTTGCCCACGCCGGTGAGGCCATCGGTGGTGGACTGGCGGGCCAGCTGGGCATTGGCCAGCTGCAGGGCCACCTCCTGGCGTTTGCGTTCGCTCAGGTCGGTGATGATGCAGACGAAACGGTGGGTGGTGTCGGTGCGCACCTCGGCCATGTTCAGCTGCAGGGTCAGTTCTTGCCCATCGCGGCGACGCGTGCTCAGCTCGCGCGGCTCGCCCAGCAGCTCGGCCGGGCTGTCGCCCATGCAGATGCCGAACAGCAGGTCGATGTGGCTGCCGCGCAGCTCGGCGGCGCTGAAGCCAAAGAGGCGCTCGCCAGCGGGGTTGAGCTCCAGCACATGGCCTTCGGTGTCCAGGGTCAGCACGCCATTCGGCGCCGCGCGCACAAAGGCTTGCAGATGGGCCTGGCTGGCAGCCAGGCGCTGCTGCTCCAGGATCAGGTCGCTGACGTCCAGGCGCACGCCGACCATGCCGCCCGAAGGCGTGCGGCGCTCGAAGATGCGCAGCCAGCGGCCATCGCTCAGGCGCTGCAGCAAGGCCTCCTGGCCGCGCGCACGGTCGGCAAAGCGCTGGGCCAGCCATTCCTCCTCGCGGCCCACGGCGGCGGGGATGGCGCCTTCGCGCACCGAGCGGCGCACCAGCTCCTCGAAGCTGGCGTGGCGCTGGAAGTCCGGCACCATATGCGGGTAGTTGGCGGCCAGCTGCTGGTTGTAGGCGACCAGGCGGTCGTCGGCATCGAAGATCTCGACGCTGGCCGGCAGGGCATCGATGGCCTCGGCCAAGCTGCGGTTGGCAGCGCGGATGCGCTCGCGGGCGCGGCGCAGGGCCAGGGTGGCCAGCAGGGCCAGGACCAGGTTGAAGCCCAGGCTCAGCTCGGCCAGGCCGGGCAGCCAGCGCGGGTCGGGCTCGCTGGCCTGGTCGACCCAGAACACGCCCAGCTGCAAAGCCAGGGCCAGCACGACGGTCAGGGGCAGCCAGCGGATGGCGGCATCGGGGTTGTAGGACTTCATGGGAGGCCGCAGCGTACCCAGGCCCGCCCGCAACGCCCAGCCCACCCTTGGGGGGCCGGGTAAACCCGGGCCCTGTGTGTGCCCCTAGCACAAAAGACAAGTGTCCCGCGCCGAGACAAGATTCATTGCCCTCTGGTACCGTGCGCGATTGCAAAGAGGGTGATCGGGGACACACAGCATGAACAGCCAAACCAACAAGCGTCTGGAGCAACTGAGTGCGGCTGACTTGTTGGGCATACGCCGCGGCATCGAGAAGGAAAGCCTGCGCGCGCGCCCGAACGGCCAGCTGGCACTCACCCCCCACCCGGCAGCCCTGGGCTCGGCCCTGACGCACCCGCACATCACCACCGATTTCAGCGAATCCCAGGTCGAGCTGATCACCGGCGTGCACGCCGGGGTCGAGTCTTGCCTGCAGGAGCTGACCGAGGTGCACCAGGCCGTCTACCAGACCCTGCACGAGATGAGCTGCTGCGGTCAGAGCAGCGAGGAGGAGCGGCTCTGGGTCGGCTCCATGCCTTGCGGCCTGCCCACCGACGAGACCATCCCCCTGGGCCGTTATGGCCACTCCAATGTCGGCCGCAGCAAGAGCGTCTACCGCATGGGCCTGGGCCAGCGCTACGGCCGGCGCATGCAGACGATTTCGGGCATCCACTACAACTGGTCCCTGCCCGGCGTCAGCAGCGAGCAGTACTTCGCCCTGATCCGCAATTTCCGCCGCCATTCCTTCTTGCTGCTGTATCTCTTCGGCGCCTCGCCGGCCCTGTGCTCCAGCTTTGTGCAGGGTCGCCAGCACGAGCTGCAGTCGCTCAATGGCGGCACGCTCTACATGCCGCATGGCACCTCGCTGCGCATGGGCCGCCTGGGCTACCAGAGCGACGCGCAGGCCTCGCTGGCGGTCAGCTACAACTGCCTGGAAAGCTATGCCGATTCATTGCAGGACGCGCTGACCCGGCCCTATCCGGCCTATGAAGCCATCGGCGTGCAGAACCCCGGCGGCGACTACAACCAGCTCAGCACCAGCCTGCTGCAGATCGAAAACGAGTTCTACGGCACCATCCGCCCCAAGCGCGTGATCCGCTCGGGCGAGCGCCCCCTGCACGCGCTGCGCGAGCGCGGCGTCGAGTATGTGGAGGTTCGCTGCATGGACCTCGATCCCTTTGTGCCGGTGGGCATCGCGGCCCCGACCGTGCGCTTCCTCGATGTCTTCCTGCTGCACTGCCTGCTCAGCGACAGCCCGCCGGACACCCCCGAAGAGATCCGCGCCCTGGGCCAGAACCAGCACCTGGTGGCCGCACGCGGTCGTGAGCCGGGTCTGCGCCTGCAAACCCCGGACGGCGGCAGCCGCACCTTGCAAGACTGGGGCACCGAGCTGCTGGACGGCTGTGCGCCCATGGCCGCCGCGCTCGACGCCGCACATGGCGGCCACGACTACCGTGACGCCCTGGCCGCCGCCCGCCGCACCCTGGCCGAACCCGACAGCACCCCCTCGGCCCGGGTGCTCGCTGCCATGGCGCGCAGCTTCGATGACTCCTACATCGGTTTCATCCGCCAGCAGTCCGAGGCCACCCGTGCCCAGCTGCTGGACCTGCCCTACAGCGCCGAACTGGCCCAGCGCTTCGCCGCGCAAGCGGCCGAATCCCTGGCCGAACAGACGCGCATCGAGCAGGCCGACACCTTGCCGTTCGAGACCTACCGCCAGCACTACCTGGCGCCGGAGCGGATGGAGGTGTGAGCCGATTGGATCCGGCGGGCCTAGCCCGGCTACGGCCCCAGCGGCTCGGCCAGGATCAGAGACCCAGGCTTTTGGCCACTCCCCTGGCCACCGAATTGGCCAAAGCTACGCCCAGAACAACGTAGATCGTCACCGCCAGCAAAGTCGTTTTGATGGGTTCAGACACACGGTGTTCGACCTGACGCATCTCTGACCAAGGCACGCGGTGGATTTCACCGCTGGCGTCCAATCGGCCGCTCAGCGCGTCTTTGTCAGTGGCGGTGACCTGTAATTTCAGCTGTTCCCCAGAGTTCAAAACGACGGTGACTTGGTCGTTGACTGCAAGCGCCGGGCGCTGAGTTTCAGGCATTTCCTTGGTGATCGGCGTCAGTTGCATGCTGCTGCATGCGGTCATGCATACGCAAGACAGGACCAAGACGGTCCTCTTGAATCCATTGTTCATGGCGAGACTCCCTCTAATTTCATGGATCAGCAGGTCATCCCAAGATGCACCCGCATGCCTTCACCCCTAGACTGCGAGCGGCGTGCAGTATCCACACCATCGGGACTTTTGAGAATCACCCTTCGTGGGTGGTTTCACACCCGATCCGAAGCGAAACCACTCAAGGCAAGCGCAACTCAGCAATCTGCCAGCGGAACATGCCTTGACGGTGCAGCACCAGCTCGACCGGGTCCTCGTCTTCGCCGGCCTGGCGGATGCTGAAGACAAAGCGCTGCGGGTGCTCGTAGCCCATGCGCGTTTCCACGCGCGGGCGAGCGCCTGAGCCCTCTGCTGAAGGCTGCGGCAGGGCCGCGCTGGCCGGTGGCACGCCTTGCACCAGGCGCGCCAGGCTGGCCGGCGTGATCAAGGCCTCGACCATGGGGCCGAGCAGGGCGCCCGCCACGGCTGCGCCCATGGCTCGGGCCGGGCTGGGCGGCTGCGTGCGGTCGCTGGCGGAGGAGAGCAGGCGCTCGTGCACGCCCTGCTTGACGCTGGCGCGCAGGCTGGGAAAGTCGACCCAGGCCGCCAGGCCCGCGCCATCACGCTCTCGCGCGGCCTCACGGATCTGCATCAAGGCCAGGTAGGGGCTGGCATACAAGGCCAGGCCAGCCAGGGCCAGCGCGGCCAGCAGCCAGTGCTTGAGTTTGAAGCGCTTGAGGCTCATGCAGCACCCATCCTCAGCGCTGGGCCAGCGCCAGGCGCAGGCCAAAACCCAGGAACACGGCACCGATCGCGCGGTTCAGCCAGCTCACCACGCGCGGGCTGGCCGTGATGCGGCGGCTGGCCTGCGCCGTGCTCCAGGCCAAGAAATGGCACCAGAGCATGCCGTTGAGATTGAAGACCAGGCCGAGGAAGACAAAGGCCAGCGGCTTGCTCGGCGCATCGGCCGCAATGAACTGGGGCACAAAGGCCAGGAAGAACAAGGCCACCTTGGGGTTGAGCACATTGGTCAGCAGGCCCTGCAGATAGATGCTGCGCAGGCTTTGCTTTGGCGGCAGCGTCGCGGCGGCTTCGCGGGGGCCCTCGGCCGCGGCGCGGCGGAGCAGCAGGCTCAGGCCGATGTAGACCAGATAGGCCGCGCCCAGCAGCTTGACCAGGCCGAAGGCCCAGCTCGACGCCGCCATCAGCGCCGACAGGCCCAGCGCTGCCGCCAGCACATGCACCAAGGTGCCACTGCCCACGCCCAGCGCCGCGGCCGAACCGGCCCGAAAGCCCTGGCTGGCACTGCGGGCCATGATGAGCAGGGAATCCGGCCCGGGCGCGATATTGAGCAGCAGGCCCGAAACGATGAACAGGGTCAGGTCTTGCGTGCCAAACATGGGGATCACCGCGCTCCAGAACACCGAGAGAAAAGAAGAGAAGGGCCAGCTTAAACCAGGGCCAGCCGGGCGCCAGAACTCACAGCAGATCAACCACGCCCAGCCGGGCCATGCACCAGGCAAACGCCGCGAACAAGACCAGCGTCAGCACCAGGCTGCAGCCCAGGGCCGGCCAGAAGCCCCAGCGGGCCAGCAGCCAGGGAAAGACCAGAAACATGGGCAGGGTCGGCAGCACATACCAGAAGGTGTAGCGCGCATGGTTGGCGATCTTCTCGACCGGCTGCTGCTCCAGCTGCAGCCACACCAGACTCAGCACCGTGATCAAGGGCAGGGCGGCGACCAGCCCGCCCAGCTTGTCGTTGCGCCGCGCGAACTCCGACACCGCCACCACCACGGCGGCGGTGAGCAGGTACTTGATCCAGAGCCAGCTGTTCATGTGGCCAGTGTAGGCGGGCCTCATGACTTCCAGCCCCGCCGGATGGCGACACCTAGGATGCGCACATGACCCATACCCTGAACTTCACCACCCGCCAGGCCCTGGCTGCCGCCGGCCTGCTCTTCGCCACCAGCCTGCTTCACGCAGCCGCGCTGCCCGAGGCCTTGAAAGCCGCGGCCTCGCAGCAGCAGACCCTGGAACTGCAAGCCACCGGCGTGCAGATCTATGAATGCAAAGCCATCAAGGATGCCGTGCCGGCCCGTTTCGAGTGGGCCTTCAAAGCACCCGAAGCGGAACTCTTCGATGCCAAAGGCCGCAGCGTGGGCAAGCATTACGCCGGCCCGAGCTGGGAGTTTCAGGACGGCAGCAAGGTCGTCGGCGAAGTGCGCGCGCGCGATGCCGGCCCCGATCCCAAGGCCATTCCCTGGCTGCTCTTGAGCGCAAAATCCAACAGCGGCAGCGGCGTCTTTGCCAAGACCGCTGCCATCCAACGCATCGACACCGTGGCCGGCCAGGCGCCCGCCGAAGGCTGCAGCGCCGAAACCCTCGGCCGTGAAGCGCGCATCAGCTACCGTGCCGCCTACCGCTTCTTCGAGACCCCATGACCCATGCCTGAAAACACCGCCGCCACCCACGGTCTGCTGCGCCAGGCCTTGCGCAGCGACATCCCCGGCATGCACCGCGTGCGCCGCGCCGTGCGCGAGAACCCGCTCACCAGCGATGTGATCCGCGAGGAGCATTACATCCCCGCCATCGAGGACACCGGTCGTGGGTGGGTGATCGAGGAAGCCGGCGAGGTGCGCGCCTTTGCCGTGGGCAATGGTCAGACCGGCAATATCTGGGCCTTGTTTGTGGACCCCGAGCATGAAGGCCGCGGCTTCGGCCGCCAGTTACAAGCCGTCATGGTGGACTGGCTGTTCAGCGAGGGCCTTGAGCGCCTGAGCCTGGGCACGGCACCGGGCACCCGGGCCGAGGCCTTCTACCGTGCCACGGGCTGGACTTATCTGGGCATCGACGCCCATGGCGAGGCCAGCTTCGAGATGCGGCGCTAACGCTGGGAGTCGACGCCTCGGGCTTTGCCTTGCCACGCGGCCCATGGCCCTAGCGGGTTCAATCAAGGCCGCCGACCGGCAGATCCCGTGTCGCGCACGACGTAATTCGCTACCCCGCTGAATTGGCGCAGCAGTTCCTGAGTCGCTTGAACGTTTTGAATTGGGGCCTTCAGCGAGCCGGCAATTCTCTGTATGAAACTGCTGCCCACCACAAAAGACAGGCCACGTCGGTCGGCTGCTGTTCGGCTCTGAGATTCTGTGGCCAGCAGACCGATCGATTGCTCAAATGTTCGGCAGAATTCGTCAACGATCCGGATACAACCAAGTTAGGCGCCATGGAAAACGACTTGCAAGCCCGAGAAGACAGCTTCCAGAAGATTGCGAGCTTGGCGCTTGGTGGCTACCAATTGATCGAGGCCTTGCTCAAGACATATCTCCGAAACTACTTCGAGATCGTCAAGCACCGGGTTGGAGCGGATCTGCACTTCGGATTCTCGGGCCACGACTATGACAATGCCGCCTTGGGAACATTGCTAAAGGTCTTCGCAAAAACATGCCCCGATACAAGCCTAGTCGAGGACCTTCAAGCGGAAGTTCAGCACAGGAACCAAGTAGCGCATCAAGCATTCTTGGTCCTTTATCGCCGGCAACCTTGCAGCTCGGAGGAGCTTATTGCCCTAGCTGAGGAGCTGAGCATTCGCGCTGAGAGGATTACGAGCCTCTTGCGCAGGCTGGATAAGCGGCACCGTAGCTTGGTCGCACCCTACGCTCAGGATCAGTAAAGTGGTGCCTAACATTTCTCTCAAGCGGCCACATCAATCGCTTTGCGATTGATGTGGCCGCTTAGCTCCAGCATTGAACGGTCGCCTCAACCCTAGCTAGGGCTGAGGCAGGGCACCAAGATCCGCACATGGCATGTCCTAGCTGAAAAAATTCAGCCATTTGCAGCAGCCGCGCCAGCGGGACTCACGGCCGGGCCCCGGCCGCCTTCAACATCGCCTCGCTCACCACCTTTACCGGGGCGCTGCCGTAGCTGAGGAAATTCTCGTGGAAGGCCTTGAGCTGGAAGGCCGGGCCTTGGGCTTGTTTGAGCTGCTCGCGCAGAGCCAGGATCTCTGAGAAGCCGGCAAAGTAACTGCTCAGCTGCACGGCGCTGACTTGGGAGCGGTGCCATTTTTCCTTGGCCTCGGTCCGGGCCTGGAAGGCCTCGCGTTGCAGCAGCTGGATGGCCTCGGCCTCGCCCTGGCCCAGCACATGGGTTTGGTAATCGAGGATGGCGTTGCAGACGACGCGGAGGTTCCACTTCGCGTACATCAGGCCCATCTCGGGGCTGGGCTGGCCGTTGACGGAGCCCCAGCCGCTTTCCATCATCATGCGCTCGGCGTAGACGGCCCAGCCTTCGATCATGGCGCCGTTGCCGAACAGACTCTTGACCTTGGAGCTGGACTTGTTCGAGTACAGCAGCTGCACATAGTGGCCGGGCACGGCCTCGTGGATGCTCAGCACCTGCAGGGCCCAGTGGTTGTACTCGCGCAGAAAGGACTCGGCCTCGGCCGGGCTGTATTTGTCCAGCGGGTCGACGTTGTAGTAGGTCATGCCCTTGGGGTCCAGCGGGCCGGGCGCGCTGATCGAGGCGCCGGCCACGCCGCGCATGTAGGCCGGGGTTTCGCGCACCAGCAGGGGGCGGCTGGGGTCCAGGGTCAGCAGGTCATGCTCTGTGACCCAGGCGGAGAGCGCGGGGATCTGGGCCTTGATCTCGTCGACAAAGCCTTCGGGCGTGGCGTGGCGCTCGCTGAGTTTGTCGATGACGCGAGCGATCAGGTCCAGGCGCTCGGCGGGCACGGCCTCGTCCGGGAAGAGCTGGGGCCACAGGCCCAGGGCCAGCTCGCCCATCTTCTGGTGAAGGGCGGCCTTCTCGGCCAGGGCGCGCTGGTAGAGGCCATCGGCATCGACACTGGCCTGGATCTCATAGCCAAAAGACTTCTCGAACAGGGCGCGGCCGAGGCGGAAATCGCGGCCGGTGCCGGCGGCCGTCTGGCGCGCATCCAGGGCCTTGAGCTCGGCGATGAACTGCTCCAGGCTGCGCTGTGCCGCCTCGTTATGTTTCAGCAGATAGGCCCTGCGGGCCGGCGAGAGCTTGGCCTTGGCCGCCGCCTCGGGAATGCTGCTGCGGAAGGTCTCCAGCGCCCCCTCGCTCTGGCGGATGGCCAGGCGCAGATGCATGGAGCTGGGGTCCTTGAGCTTGAGCAGGGCGGCGCGGTAGTAGGCCGGCACCTGCTGCAGGCGGCGCTCCACCAGGGCCAGGCGCTGCGGCAGGGGCGCGAAGTCTTCCTTGCTGAGCAGCTCGGAGAAGCCATTGGCCACGTTGTACTCGGACGGGTTCCACTGGTCGCTGCGCAGCTCACTCAAGCTCCACTGCAGGCCGCGCAGGTGGTTGTCCAGCAGGGCCAGGTCGCTGCGCTGGCCGGCATCGAGCGCCAGCTTGGTGGGCAGGGCCTGCAGGCGCTGGATCCAGCGCTCGGCGAAGGCCAGCTGGGCCTGCCGCAAGGCCTCGGTCGGCGCCGGCAGCTGGGCCGCGGCAGCGTACTGGCCGGCGGCCACCGCCATCTCGGGCACCAGGCGCCAGTACTCTTTCAAAAAGACATCGACCTCTCGATCGAAGGCGCGGCTGGCGGCCGAAGTCCCAGCGGCGGTCGCGATGCTCGCGGCATTCGCCGCCTGTGCGCCCGCCAGCGCCAGGCCGCCGGCGGCCTGCGCCCCGCTGAGGCTCCCGAGCAAGACCAGGCTGGCCACCAGGCTGCGCAGACGAGGACGGGAATTGATGGTCGTATTCATGGGCGGGTGCGGGGGCGTGAGTCGGAGGGAGCGAGAAACCGGCGGCGGGCCGGCCAGGCGGGCAGTGTAGCCAGCTCCCTGCGCGTTACCGCTGGGTTACCTGTGCGCTGCCGGCACCTGCGCGCACCGTGCGGCAGGGGCTGATCGGCTGGCGCGCCAAGCGCAAGCGCGGCGACCTTCGGGCTTTGCTTTCGATACGCCCAGGTTCAGCGCGCAGGCCCTTGCAGACACCGTAGAACGCCGCAGACCGCGGCAAGGGCAGGGCTAGACTGAGCCGCACCCCACTCCACTCAACGCGATCAAACGACGACCCCAGCCAGCACGGGAGGACCCATGAAGACCGAGATCGAAGCCATCGCCACCGTCCACGCGCGCCGCCCCGCGTCGGAAGATGATTTCTGGGGCGGCGAGGAATCGTGCATCCGCCTGGCCGAGGGCTTTGACGCGGAGGCTCTGCAGGGCCTGGATGCGTTTTCCCATGTGGAGCTGCTCTTTCTCTTCCACTGTGTGGCGCCCGAGAAGGTGGTGCGCGGCGCCCGCCACCCGCGCAACAACCCGGCCTGGCCGGCCGTGGGCATCTTTGCCCAGCGGGCCAAGAACCGGCCCAACCGCATCGGCAGCACCATCTGCCGACTCTTGCGCGTGGATGGGACGCAGCTCTTCGTGGCCGAGCTCGATGCGATCGACGGCACGCCGGTGCTGGACATCAAGCCGGTGATGGCCGAGTTCCTGCCGCGGGGGCCGCTGCGTCAGCCGCCCTGGTCGCATGAGCTGATGCGCGACTACTGGTCGCACAAGGCCTGAGACCGCATATGGGCTACTAAACAAGCCTGCTCAGCACTCACGGGATAATGCCCCCTGCGCGCCAGGCCTGGCCTGCGTCAGCCCTGATACCCCTGATACCCCCGTTCACCCACACCTCACAAGGAGCGCTCAGCCATGATGCAGCCCGTCCGGTTGCCCCCCAGCCCGATGACACGGCGAAGCCTGGCCCTGCGGGCCCGGGCCGGCCTGCTCGGTCTGGGCGCTGCCGCGGCCCTGAGTCTGGCGGGCTGTGCGGTGCAGATGCCCTTCCAGGCACCGGCCGAGAAGGCCGGCAAGACCACGGTCTACCAGAACGAGCGCTTCCAGGCGGACGAGACCTTTTCGCGCCTGTTCGACGGCAGCGTCGAAGACACCTGCGAAGCGGCGCGCCGCGCCCTGCTGAGCCAGGGCTATGTCATCAGCCCGACACCGGCCAATGCCGTGCCGCCGAGCAGCAACAACAGCTCGGTCACGGGTCGCAAGCATTTCCAGCCCGATGGCGATGTCCATGTGGAGATCAGCTTCAATGTGGTGTGCGCGCCCGATGGCCGCCAGGACCAGGTGACCACCGCCTTTGTATCCGCCCAGCAAGACCGTTACTCGCTGAAAAAAAGCAGCAATTCCACCAGCATCGGCGTGAGCGCCCTGGGCTCCATCTCGGTGCCCATGTCCTCGACCGATGAGTCCCTGGTCAAGGTGGCCAGCGAGACCATCCCGGCCGGCGCCTTCTACGACCGCTTCTTCAGCCTGATGCAGCGCATGCTGGGCGAGCGGGTCGCCGACAAGTAATCTGCCGACCTCAATCCGACTTCAGGGCCTGCGCCCGGGCGCGCAGCAGGGCTTGATCCTGCGCATTGCCGCTCAAGGCCGCCGCGCGCTCGAAGGCGACCCGGGCCTCCTCGCGCCGCCCCAACCGCTCCAGCACATCGCCTTCGGCGCTGGCCAGCCAGGGGTAGTCACGCAAGGCCGGCAGCTCGCGCAGCGGCTGCAGCAGGGCCAGGGCCACGGCCGGCCCGCCACCTTGCTCGGGTGACTGGCGGCTGACGGCCACCGCCCGGTTCAGGCGCACCACGGGCGAGGGATAACGCGCCATCAAGGCGTCATAGCCGGCCACAATCGCCGCCCAATCGGTGGCCTCGGCCGTGGCCGCGCGGGCATGGCAGACGGCAATCGCCGCTTGCAGCTGGTAAGGCCCGGGGCCGGTCGCCTCGTGCTGGGCCAGGGCCTCGGCGCGGGCCAAAGCGCCCAAGCCACGGCGGATCAGCAAAGCATCCCAGCGGCGCCGGTCCTGGTCCATCAGCAGCACGGGCTGGCCTTGTTCATCGAGCCGCGCCGCCAGGCGCGAGGCCTGGATCTCCAGCAGAGCCAGCAGGCCGTGAACCTCGGCCTCCTGCGGGCTCAGGCCGGCCAGCACCCGGGCCAGGCGCAGCGCCTCTTCGCACAGCGTGGGGCGCATCCAGTCCTCACCCTGGCTGGCGGCGTGGCCTTCGTTGAACATCAGATAGATCACGGCCAGCACCGAGCCCAAGGCCTCGCTGCGCGCCTCGCCCTGGGGCAGCTCAAAAGGCAGGCCGCTGTCGGCCAGGGTGCGCTTGGCGCGCACGATGCGCTGGGCCACGGTGGGCTCGGGCTGCAGACAAGCGCGGGCGATCTCGGCCGTGCTGAGGCCGCCGAGCAGGCGCAGGGTCAAGGCCAGGCGGCTGGCCGGCGGCAGCACCGGGTGGCAGGCGATGAAGAGCAGGCGCAGCAGATCGTCGTCGATATGGGCCGCATCGGCAGCCTGGTCGAGGCTGCGGATCAACTCGGGCGCGAAATCGGGCTCCACATCGGCCTGCAGGCTTTGCAGATCCTGGGCCAGGGCTTCCTCCTGGCGCGCCTGCATGGCCACGCGGCGCAGGTGATCGAGGGCGCGGTGTTTGGCCGTGGTCATCAGCCAGGCGGCCGGATTGTGGGGCAGGCCGTCGCGCGGCCAGGTCTCGAGGGCGGCCAGCAGGGCGTCTTGCGCCAGCTCCTCGGCGCGGTCCAGATCGCGCACCAGGCGGGCCGCATGGGCGACGATGCGGGCCGACTCCTGGCGCCAGATGGCCGCCACGGTGTCGTGCAGGGCGCTGTCTTCAGGCATCGCTGCCGGGGTCGGCACAGGCGCTGGTGTCCATGAAGCAGAGCTCCCAGATGTGGCCGTCCAGGTCCTCGAAACCATGGGCGTACATGAAGCCATGGTCCTGCGGCGCGCGGGGTGCGCTGCCGCCGGCGGCCACGGCCTTGGCCACCAAGGCGTCCACCTCGGCGCGGCTGCTGCAGGACAGGCAGAGCAGCAACTCGGTGCCCTGGCGTGCATCGACGATGGGCTTGCCGGTGAAGCCCTGGAAGAACTCGTGCACCAGCAGCATGGCGAAGAGGTTCTCACCGAGCACCAGGCAGGCGCCCTGCTCGTTGCTGAACTGCGGGTTGAAGGCGTAGCCCATGGCTTCGAAGAAGGCGCGCGAACGCGCCATGTCGCGGATGGGCAGATTGACGAAGATTTGCTGATGCATGGTGTGGTGGGTCTCGCGGTGGCTGGGTTTGGATCTGATGACGGTTCAGGTCGCCGATGCAGCGGGCGCCGGCTCTGCCAGGCCCCTGAGGTTCTGCAGCCCGGCCTCGAAATCACGGCCGATCATGCGGTCCATATTGAAGATCACCCCCATCAGCTTGCTGACAAAGGGAGAGGGGCCGGTCATGGTCCAGCTCACCTGCGAGGCGCCGCCGGGCAGGGCTTCGATGCGGAACTCGGCCTGGTTGTGGGCCTCAAAGGGCTTGATGAAATCCAGGCGCATGGCCACACGCTGCGGGGCTTGCAGCTCGGTGATCTCCAGGCTGCCTTCGCCCACTTCCTTGCTTTGCCAGGCGTAACGCGCCCCGGGGCCGGCGGTCTGGGCGCTGTACTGGCCCTGGATCTGCGGGTCTTTCTTCTCGTAGGGGTTCCAGCGGTTGAACTGGCGCAGGTCTTGAATCAGGGCAAACAAGGTCTCGGGCGAGGCCTGGATGCGCAGCTGACGTTCGACCTTGAAATGGTCCGGCTGGCGCGAGGCCTGGAACAGCAAGACCAGCAGCAACAGGACCAGAAGGCCGCCGATCAGTTTGAACAGGGTGAGGACCATAAAGAGCTTCTTTCTCCGAACTGGGTTTGAGCGATGAGGCCGCATGGCCAGAGGCGCGCCCTCTGGCCGCCCTTGCCCACACGACGAAGCAGGCCCTGCGTTTTCGACATCACCGGGGCGGAGCTCGCACGAACTTTCCGTGCGTCCGTCCGTCTATCCCTCCTCAGCGCTGAGGATCAGGCCGGCTCTGCGTCCTCGAAACAGGGGCCGACCTGGCGCACCTCCACCGTGGCCCACTCGGCCGCCGGGCAGCGGGCCGCCATTTCCAGAGCCAGGGCGCGGCTGCAGTTCTTGAGCAGGAAGAAGCCGCCGATCATTTCCTTGGCCTCGGCAAACGGGCCATCGGTCAGCTGGGTCTGGCCCTCGCGCACCTGCAGGCGCACCGCCTGGCGGGTGGAAGCGAGCGAGTTGCTGGCTTCCAGCAGGCCACGCGCCTGCAGATCGGCACCAAAGGCCAGCATGCGGGCATAGGCCTGCTCGCCCCCGGCGCGGCCGCGCGCCTGGCGCTGACCCAGGGGCTCCACGATCAGGAGCATGTAGGACGAATCGGCCGGGGCGGCGCTGGCCGAAGCGGCAGGCGGCGCGCTCTCGAGCGCGGTGGCGGGGACGGGATTCGGGGTCGACATAGCACGGGGTTCCTTGCAAAGCTCGCTTGGCGCGCATTGTGGAGCGGCCAGGGCGGCTTGAACATGTGGTCCACTCCCAGGGTGAGTGATCCTTTTTCTACGACTTCTTCTTCCGCCGGTTCGCCGGATCCGTCGCGCGCCGAGCCCGCGTCGGCGGCGTCTGCCGGCAAGCCTGTGCCCCTGAACCTGCCCCGGCCGCAGCACGCCAGCCGCCTGCCAGCCGGCATCGGGCCCGAGCAGCTCTTGCGCATCCGCCAGGCGGCCTACCAACTGCCCCAGGTGCTGACGCCGGCTGATTTCGGCGCCGCCAGTGGCGAGGCCAGCGCCCAGGAGGCGGCGCTGGACCGCGCCGGCCTGGTGCTGCTGCAAAAAGCCGTGGCCGGTGCCCGCCCCAGCCGCTGGATCGCGCCGCGCCTGATGGCCGTGGCCCTGGCGCATCTCGATGTCGTCGGCACCGCGCCCACCGTGCGCGCGCTGATGCAGCAGCGCACGGTGCTGCTGGACGGCCTGGGCCTGAGCCGTGAGGGCCAGGGCTGGAGCCGGCTCTGCCGCCTCAACCTCAAGCTGGCCCTGCCGGGCTGGCAGATCCCGGTGGCCTTCCGCGTGCCGCTGGAGGACGACGGCCCGGTCTGGGCCTTCTACCGCGACGGCGACCTGCACGCCCTCAAGGCCGCCCTGGGCCAGCAACCGCCCTATGCCCACGCGGCGGAGCTGCAAGCCCATCTGGCCCAGCTGCTGGCGCGCAGCGAGGCCGGCCACCCGGAGCATCTCGATTCCCTGCTGCCCCGCCTGCAGGCCGAATGCGCCATGCCCCAGGCTTTCGAGCTGCTCAAGGCCGGCTGCACCCGCGCCCAGGACCGCTGGGAGCACCGCGTTGCCGAGCTCAACACCCTGGCCGGTTTGAACAGCGAGCTGGCCTTCCAGGGCTACCCCGACACCTTTGATGCCGCGCGCCGCCTGCAGCGCACGGTCACGCTTTACGTGGGCCCACCCAACAGCGGCAAGACCTACGCCGCCTTCGAGCGCCTGGCGCGAGCCCACGAGGGCGCCTACCTGGCGCCGCTGCGCCTGCTGGCCCTGGAAGGGCGCGACCGTCTGGTCGGCCGCGGCGTGCCCTGCTCGCTGCTGACGGGCGAGGAGAACGTGCCGGCCGATGGCGCCCGCGTCGTCTCCAGCACCATCGAGATGGTCAACACCAACAAGCCCATCGACGTGGCGGTGATCGACGAAGCGCAGATGCTCTTCGACCTCTACCGCGGCTGGGCCTGGACCCAAGCCATCGTCGCGGTGCCGGCCAATGAGGTGATCATCATCTGTTCCGCCTATGCCGTGCCGGCGATCGAGAGCCTGCTGGGCCTGTGCGGCGAGCGCTGCACGGTCCGGCATTTCGAGCGCAAGCAGGAGGTGCAGCTGCTGCCCGCCCCCGTGCCCATCGCCGCGCTGAAAAAAGGCGACGCCGTGGTGGCCTTCAGCCGCCGCGAGGTGCTGATGCTGCGCGACCAGATCGCCCAAGCCGGCCACCCGGTCTCGGTCATCTACGGCGCGCTGCCGCCCGAGGTGCGGCGGCGCGAGGCCGAGCGCTTTGCCAACGGCGCCGCCCACATCCTGGTTGCCACCGATGCCATCGGCATGGGCCTGAACCTGCCGATCCGGCGCGTGCTGTTCAGCACCATGAGCAAGTTCGACGGCCAGGGCGACCGCGCGTTGACCGTCTCCGAGGTGCACCAGATCGCCGGCCGGGCTGGGCGTTATGGCATGCACGACGAAGGCTTCTGCGGCGTGCTGCGCGAGGCCGAACCGCAGGCCGCCAAGGTACTGAAGGAGCTGCTGCCCAAGCAGCCGCGGGCACCGCGCGATTTCAAGGCCGCGGTGGCGCCGAACTGGTGGCATGTCAACACCATTGCCAGCCGCCTGGGCTTGAAGCGCCTGCGCGAGGTGCTCAGTGTCTTCATGGAACAGCTGCGCCTGGACGACGCCCACTTCGCCGTGGCCGAGCTGGAGCAGATGCTGGACCTGGCCGCCCAGCTCGACCAGGCCGCGGGCGGCCTGACGCTCAAGCAACGCTTCATCTACGCGCAAGCGCCGGTGGACAGCCGCACCGATGCCCAGGTGCAGGAGTACCTGGACTGGGCCCACCGCCACGCCCTCAACGGCAAGGCCGGCTCGCCCTGGTTCCTGCAGGACGTGGACGAACACAGCCGCCTCGACCGCATGGAGCAGGCCCTGCGCAGCTGCACGCTCTGGCTCTGGCTGGACCTGCGCTTCCCCGGCGTCTACGGCCAGGTGGCCGAGGTGGTGGACCTGCGCAGCCGCCTGAACGACGGCATCGAGCGCCACTTGAAGGGCAAGAAGCCGCTGTGGCAGACGCGGGGCGGGCGGCGGTGAGTCGTGAACAAGTGAACAAGTGAACAGGTGAAGGGGTGAAGGGGTGAAGGGGTGAGGGTGACGGGTTCACCAGGCGCGCAGCGCCGCTCACTTGTTCACCCGTTCACCCAAAGAAAGTCCCGAGCATTCCGGTTGGATGTGTGCATGCAACTCGAAAGCTCCCGCCATGTCTGACACGGCTTTGACCCTGACCGACGCCGACCCGGCGCTGGCCTACAAGCTGGAATCCATCGCCATTGCCGGCGTGGCCGATCTGCAGATCCGCTCCCTGCTGGACCGCCAGCAGTTCAGCGATCCCCTCGGTGAGGCCGAAGCCCTGGGCATCTCTTCGGCCACCTGGCCCTTGTTCGGCCTGCTCTGGCCCTCGGGCCTGCGCCTGGCCGAGGCCATGGCCCTGCGCCCCCTGGTGGAGGGCGAAAGCATTCTGGAAATCGGCTGCGGCCTGGGCCTGGCCAGCCTGGTCAGCCACCGCCGCGGCGCCCTGGTCACGGCCAGCGATTGCCACCCCCTGGCCGGCCACTTCTTGATGGAAAACCTGCGGCTCAACGACCTGCCGCCGATGCGCTACTGCCACGGCGACTGGTCGGGCCAGAGCTGGGACGAGGAGCTCCTTGCCCTGGCCACCGCCGCGGCCAGCGCCAAGCGCCATCCGGCCGCAGCACGCCGCCATCGCCCGCGCGTGCAGGGCCGCTTCGACCTGATCATGGGCAGCGACATCCTCTACGAACGCGACGACGGCGGTGCACTCTGTGGCTTCATCGAACGCCACGCTTTGCCGCATTGCGAGGTGCTGGTCGTGGATCCCAACCGCGGCAACCGCCCAGCCTTCAGCAAACGCATGGCCGGCCTGGGCTTCGCGCTGGACGACCGCCTGCTGCGCTCGGCGCCCGAGGCGGCCGAAAAGTACAGCGGCCACCTGCTGCGTTTCCAGCGCTGAGCGCAAGTTTCCTCGGCGGCTAATATCGGCAGCCCATGGAGGAATGCCGTGTCCGAGGACTACAACGCCGAATCGGTGGCCTGCTTTGACAAGCATGCCCAGCGTTATGCCGAGAAATACTTCGAGCTGCGCGACTACGACCGCCACTACCAGGCCCTGGTCGATCGCCTGCCCGACAAGGCGCCGCGCCTGCTCGACCTGGCTTGCGGGCCCGGCAATGTGGCGGCTTTTGTGCGCCGCTGCCGGCCCGATGCCGACATCCTCTGCGTCGACCAATCGGCCGCCATGCTGGCCACCGCGCAGCAACGCCTGCCCGGCATCTCCACGCACCAGGCCGACTGCCGCGACCTGTCGGCCCTGAGCCCTGGTTTCGACGCCCTGGCCTTCTGCTTCGGCCTGAGCTATTTCAACGACGACGACGCGTGCCAGGTGCTGGCCGAGCTGGCCCGCCTGCTGCGCGCCGGTGGCCACCTGCTGCTCAGCAGCATCACCGGTGACCCGGCCGACAGCGGCGTGCAGCTGAGCAGCAGCGGCGACCGGGTGCATCTGTTCTACCGCCAGCCGGAGACGATTGCCAGCTGGCTCGCGGCGGCCGGCTTTGGCGATCTTGAGCTCGAACGCCTGCCCAGCCCCGCCAACGCCTCGCAGGCCACCGTGGATGTGGTGATCCTGGCGCAGCGGATGACGAGCGCCCAGCCCGCCGCCTGACGTCCCGATCCCCCGTTATGCTGGTGTTTCCAGATCCAGCCCGGCTCATAGCCTGACTCAAAGCCCGGCTTCAAGACCACGAGGAACGCAGCCCATGATCGATGCATCGCCGTCCCTGGCCCCCGATTCAGCACCCATCGAACCACCCGCAGCGACGGCGCCGCGCTTGTGGAACCCCAACGCAGCGGCCAGCTGGAGCTTGATCTTCAGCCCCGTGTTTGGCGCCCTGCTGCAGCGATCCAACTGGCTGGCCATGGGACATCCCGACAAGGCGGCGCGCTCGCTGCAGTGGGTCTGGGCTTATCTGGTGTTCCTCGTGGTGACGGTCGGTGTGAGCGCCGTGCTGCCGAGTGAGAAAGCGGCAGACTTGCTGACGCGTGTCGCCGGCCTGGTCTTTCTGGTGGCCTGGTACTACGCCAACGGCAAGGAACAGGTTGGCCTGGTGCTGGCCCGTTACGGACGCACTTACCCGCGCAAGTCCTGGCTGAAGCCGCTTGGACTGGCGCTGCTGGTGGCCATTGCCTTCGTGATGCTCGGAACCTTGCTGGCCATGGCCGAAGGGCTGCCCCATGAGTGAGGACTGCGAAGACCGCGCCGCCCGCATCAGCCGCAGTTTCGAGGCCCAGGGCCTGATGCGCACCCTCGGCGCCCGCCTGGCCTGGGTGGGCGAGGGCGAGGTGCACATCGCCATGCCCAACTCGCCCGCAGTCTCGCAGCAGCAGGGCTTTGTCCATGCCGGCGCCATCACCAGCATCGTCGACAGCGCCTGCGGCTACGCGGCGCTGAGCCTGGCGGCGCCGGGCTTCGAGGTGGTGTCGGCCGAGTTCAAGATCAATCTGATGCGGCCGGCCATCGGCACGCATTTCCTGGCCGTGGGCAAGGTGCAGAACGCCGGCCGCCTGCTGACCGTGTGCAGCGGCGAGGTGCGGGCCTTTCTGAGCGAGGACGCCCGCGACTTCAAGGTTGTGGCCTTGATGCAGGCCACCATGGTGCTGGTTCAAGCCCGCTGAGGCCCCGCCGCCGACCCAACCCCGGGGAAATCACCGGGAACTGGGCGCTATGCGCTCACTACACTGCCCGGGCGGTCCATGGGCCGGGCCTGAGATCGCGGGTCGGGTGTGACCGGCTCACTGCAGCGGGTTTCTTGCGCACCACGCTGGAAGAAATCCGCGGCCCCATCCCGGCCTGTCCATTTGTTCTCGGTCTTGACCGCTTGATTGCTCACCACCCCTGAGCCTGCACTCAATTCGACCCCTGCTGTGCCGATACCGCCGTCAATGAGCCGAGCATCCGTTTTCACGAAGGCTGAATCGCCTGTGCCTGCACGGGCGCGCGCCATGCCGGCCTGTGCCGGCTGGCTGCTGAGCCTGAGTTTGCTCGGGCTGACCGCCTGCCAGCCCGGCGTGCCCGAGCCGGATGCCTCGAACCGGGCGCAGCAAACCAGCGGCAAGAACACTCAGACCGAACAGCAAGACCCCATCTGGGACGAGCTCGAGCGCGTCGAACGCGAAGGGCGCAGCCACCCGGCGGCCAGCGAGCATGTGCTGCATGAGATGCAGCCACGCACCGCGCCGGGCAGTCTGGCGCGTGTGCAGCTGCTGGCCTTGCGGGGCTATCTGAGTACCGAGATGCGCGATGCCGCACTGACGGCCAGCATCATCAAGGACTTGGAAGAGTGGCCCAACGAAGCAAATCGGCGCGCTGCCAACCTGGCCCTGATTTACATCCGCGCCCGCCAGCAGCGCTTCAGCGACGGGCTGCGCCAGGCCGAGCGCACCATGGCCCCCCTGGCCGGCTACACGGTGCAAGAAACCGGGCCGCTGCTGCTGCTGCGCTGCCATGATTTCCTGTCCTTTGTGCAGAGCGAGACCGGCGATGTCGACGCAGCGATTGCCAATGCCACCGAGGCGCTCAGGCTGGCCGATGCGATCGGCAAACCCTGGCGCCGCGCCCAGACCCTGAGCAACCTGGCCTTCATCTACCACCAGGCACAACAGCTGGACCTGGCCCGCCAGTTCAGCGACAAATCCCTGGCCGAGGTTGACCAAGACCCCAGCCCGGCCCTGCTCTACGACATCTACACCATGCGCGGCATCGTGCTGCAGACCTTGGGCTTGATGGACGGTGCACAGCAGGCCAAGCAGGCGGCCCTGGATGCCGCCCGCCAGGCAGGCTCGGACACACTGACCTCGCTGGCCCTGGGCAATTTCGCCGATTTCCACCTCAATCAGGGCCGCTACAGCCAGGCTCTCAAGTTCGCCGATGAGGCCTTGGCTCTGGCCCTGGCCACCCAGCACATCGACTACGAGCTGCTGGCCCGCCACAACCGGGGCATCGCCAAGATCGGCTTGCGCCGTGTGGAAGAAGGCAAGCGCGAGGTGCTGGCTGCCCTGGCGCGCGACGAGCAACGGGGTGCCGACACCATCGTCGCCAATGCCTGGCTGGAGCTGGGCATGCATCTGGAGCGGGCCGGCGACCTCAGCGCGGCCGTGGAGGCGTTTCACCAGCACCGCCGCAAGATCGACAAGGTGCTGCGCGACGAAACCCGAAAGACCCTGCTGGAGATCCAGGAGAGCTACGAAGACGAACGCCGCGCCAAGGAAATCGAGCTGCTCAACCGCGACAACAGCCTCAAGACCGAGCAGTTGCGCGCCCGCGATCTGCAGCTGCGCCTGTGGGCGGCGCTGGGCGGCTGCATCGTGTTGTCTGCCGTGCTGCTGGGCCTGGCCTACCAACGCATCCGCAAGACCAACCGAGCTCTGGCGCACAGCAATGCCGCGCTCAAGATGGCCAGCGAGCGCGACCCGCTGACCGGCCTCGCCAACCGCCGCCATTTCCAGGCTGCCATCAAACGCCTGGCCGACAAGGGCATGCTGAGCGGCACGGTGTTCCTGATCGACATCGACCATTTCAAGCGCATCAACGACCAGCATGGCCATGCCGCCGGTGACACGGTGCTGATTGAAATCGCCCGCCGCTTGCAAGCGACGTTGCGTGATGAAGACCTGGTGGTGCGCTGGGGCGGTGAAGAGTTCCTGATCCTGGTCGAGACCCGCGAGGTCAGCTATGCCAGCACCCTGGCCCAGCGCCTGCTCGACCAGATTGCCGCACCCACGGTGCGGCATGGTGCGCAACACATCCCGGTCACGGCATCGATCGGCTTTGCCAGCTTCCCGGTGGCGCCGCATGAGGTGGCAGTCAACTGGGAGCGCGCCATCGACCTGGTGGACACGGTCATGTACCTAGCCAAGGCCCATGGCCGCAACAAGGCCTATGGCATTGAATCCATGCAGGCCAGCGATGAAGACGGCCTGCAGGAGCTGGCCAAGGGCATGGAAGCCGCCTGGCAATCGGGTCAGGTCCAGCTGCTGACCCTGAACGGCCCGGCCCGTTTCGAGGAGAGCCGGCTGTGAAGCGGGCGCTGCACGCAAGCATTCTCGGCACCGGCCTGCTGCTGGGTTCGGCCTGGGCAGCTCAGCCACCGCAGGCACTGGCTGCCGCCCTGCCAAGCCAGCTCGATCAGCTGGTGCGGCGCGAAGACGATCAGTTGGATGAGGTGCTGCATGCCCTGCAGACACTGCGCCAGGAGCTGGCCGGGACAGAGCGGCCCGGCCCCGAACAGGAAGCGCGCATCGATTTCGCGGAGGGCATGGTCCGCCTGGTTCATGGCGACCGGATCGGCGCTCAGAAGATGGCCGATCAGCTGGCCCTGCAGGCCGGCCAGCTGACGCGCAGCCAGGTTTTGCGCGGCGAGATCGCCAACCGCGATGGCCACCTGCAAAGCACGGCCGAGTGGGCCCGCCTGGCCCTGCAGACGCTGGAACGCAACTGCCCGCGCCAGACGCTGAAGTCAGCTGTCACCCAGCAAGTCTGCGACTATCGCCTGGCCTGGACGGCACTGCGCCTGCTGGCCCGCACGCAGATGGCCGAGGGCGCAGTCTCGGCCGCCGAAGCCGGCCAGAAATATGCGCTGGAGCTGGCCCAGGCGGCCGAAGACCACCGCCGCAGCGCTTTCAGCATGGCCACCCTGGCCATGCTCTATCAAGACCAGAGTCAGCCCGAGCTGAGTCGGCGCTGGATAACGCTGGCCTTGCAGACCGCCCAGGGTGATCCGCAAGCCATGGGTCAGGTGAAATCCAACGAAGCCATCCTGGCGGCACGCGTGGGAGACCGCAAAGCCCAGCGCCAGGCCCTCGATGAAGGACTGGCGCTGGCGCGTGAGGCCGGCTCTAAGCGATTGACGGCCCAGCTCTACATCGGCCTGAACGACTACTACATGCAGGTCGGCCAGCCCTTGCGTGCCCTGCAGGCCGCGCAACCGGTTCTGGCCATGTTGTCGAGCCTGCCTGACGCGCGATTTGAGCGGGTCATCCGCAGCAATATGGTGGTGACGCGCATCCAGCTGCGTCAGTTCGAGCAGGCCCGCCAGGAGTTGGCCCGGCTGCGCGAGCTGAACCAGGGCAACACCGATCTGGTGCAGCTCTCGACCCAGCTGCGCGAACAGGGCGAGGCCTGGGCCTCGGTGGGCCGCCCCCGCGAGGCCATCCTGGCTTACCACGAGGAACGCAAGCTCAGTGCCCAGCTCAATGCCCGCAACCGTGAGTCGGCCATGCAGCAGCTCAGGATCAAGTACGACAGCGAACGCAAGCAACGCGATCTGAACCTGCTGGTCAGCCAGCAGGCCCTGGTCGACCGCCAGCTCAGCAACCGCCAGCTGGCCAGCCAGGTGAGTTATGCGGTGGCGGTCTTGCTGGGCCTGTCACTGCTCTTGGGTGGGGTGATGGTGCGACGCATGCACCTGGCCAACCAGCGACTCAAGGCCAATGAACTGCTGTTGCGCGCGCAAAGCGAGCGCGACCCGCTGACCGATCTGGCCAATCGCCGCCATTTCCTGGCCGTGATGAACGAGCAGACGCAACAGGATTTCCACGGTGCCCTGCTGATGGTGGACATCGACCACTTCAAGCATGTCAACGACCAGCATGGCCATGGCATCGGCGATGTGGTGATCTGCGAGGTGGCGCGGCGGCTCTCGCATGCCGTTCGGCAAGGCGATTTGGTGGTGCGTTGGGGCGGCGAGGAATTCCTGGTCTTCGCCTCCGCGGTGACGAGTGAGCAGCTGGCCTCGCTGGCCGAGCGCATCCTGCACACGGTGGCCGACACGCCGGTGCACAGCGCCGACGGGCCGCTGCGCATCACCGTGTCCCTGGGTTTTGCCCATTTCCCGCTGCCACCGGGCGAGCTGCCCCTGCACTGGGAGCAGGCGGTCAACTGGGCCGATATGGCGCTGTACACCGCCAAATCACGCGGCCGCAACCGGGCCATGGGCATTGCCGCCGTGCGTGCGGCCGACCGCGCCAGCCTGGAATCGATCGCGGCGGATTTCGAAGCCGCCTGCTCCAACGATCAGGTCAGCCTGCAGCAGATCCTCGGGCCCGGAGCGGCTTGAGGCAGCCCAGCGGCTGAGACAATCCGGCCGATGAACTCTGCCTCCGAGCCCTGGTTGGCCACACTGCGCCGTCGTTTGCTGCAGCGCTCACCCGATGCCCTGCGCGCCGACGTGATGGCAGCCCTGGTGGTCAGCGTGCTGCTGATTCCGCAAAGCCTGGCCTATGCCATGCTGGCCGGCCTGCCGCCGCAGATCGGACTCTACGCCAGCCTGCTGCCTCTGCTGGCCTATGCCTTGTGGGGATCGAGCCCGGTCTTGGCGGTCGGCCCAGTGGCGGTGCTGGCCCTGATGATTGCCCAGGCCTTGGGCGCACTGCCGCCGGGGGTCAGCCCCTCGGAAGGTGCCCTGGTGCTGGCGGCCGAGGTGGGCCTGATCCTGCTGCTGGCCGCGGCCTTGCGCCTGGATGCCCTGGCCTCGCTGCTCTCGGTGCCGGTGCTGCACGGCTTTGAAACCGGAGCGACATTGACGATTGCACTGAGCCAGCTGCCGGTCTTGCTGGGCAGCCCGGCGCAAGGCTTTGAATTGCCCGGCTTGTGGCAGAGCGCCCAGAGCAGCGGCTTTGCCTGGCATGGCTGGACGGCCGGCTTCGGCCTGCTGGCCTGCGGCCTCTTGCTGGCCGGGCGGCGCTGGTTGCGGCCGGGGCTGGCGCGCTTGGCACCCATGGGTCTGCTGTTGCTCGCCATGGCTGCAGCCAGCGCGGGTGATGTGGCGTCACACGGCGTGGCCCTGGTCGGCACCTTGCCGCCCATGGATTTGCACACCAGCCTTCCACGCACGGAAGCCGAACTGTGGTGGAACCTGGCGCCCAGCGCCCTGCTGATTGCCTTGATCACTTACGTCTCCAGCCTGGTGGTAGCGGAATCGCTGGCGCGCCGGCGCGGCGAGAAAGTGCAGGCCGGCGCCGAGCTGCGCGGCCTGGCGGCAGCCAATCTTTGTGCGGCCTTCAGCGGCGGCATGCCGGTGGCGGGCAGTTTTTCGCGCAGCGTCTTGCTGCATGAAGCCGGCAGCCGCAGCCGGCTCAGCGGCGTGTTTGTCGCCCTTTTCATGGGCTTGGCCATGGGCTTGCTGGCCGGGCCGCTGGCCTCGCTGCCCAAATCGGTGCTGGCGGCGACGATTCTGGTGGCCGTGCTCTCTGGCCTGAAGTTCCAACCCTTTGTCGAGGCCTGGCGCTATGCCCGCGCCGAGGCGCTGCTGATGGCCGGCGTGGCTGCCATCGTGCTGTGCTGGAGCGTCAGCGCGGCCCTGGCCCTGGGCGTGCTGGGTTCCATCGCCCTGCTGCTGCAGCGCACGGCGCGGCCCCATGTGGCCTTGATCGGCCGGGTGCCCGGCACCGAGCATTACCGCAATGTCGGCCGGCATGCCGTGCAATGCCAGCCCGGCGTGCTGGGCCTGCGCATCGATGAAAGCCTGCTCTTCACCAATGCGCGCAGCCTGGCGGAGGTGGTGCAAAGTTTCTTGAACCACACCGAACCGGGGGCTGAGCCGATGCGCCGCGTGGTGCTGCTGATGTCCCCGGTCAACAGCATCGATTTCAGCGGCCTGGAGGCCTTGCGCGAGCTGCACAGCCACCTCAAACGCCAGGGCCTGCGCCTGGATTTGAGCGAGGTGAAGGGCCCCGTGCTGGACCGCCTGCGCGCCGCCAACTGGACCCGTTGGTTCGAGGGGGAGGTGTTTCTCAGCCACCACCAGGGCATGGTCCAGGGTCAGTCGAACCCTGTGGACAAACTTGTGGACGAATCTTGAACAAGTACCCGCTTGTCCACAGGCCGGCGCTTGCATCCAAAGTTGTTATCTCTCGAGTGAAAAGTTCAAGGCCTGGCGTCCACATGCTTTGGAAGCTGCCAAACACTTGTCAGGACTGAGAAAATTGCGCTTGTCCACAGCCAGGGTTCACCCTTACTACGACTACCATTCTTAAAAATCTAAAAACCATACTGATATTGCAAGGCGAAGTCTTTGATGAACACCGACACCCTGTACTCCGCCTCCTCTGGCTTTGAGTCGGCCTGCCAAATCCCGGCGCTGCCCTCGGGCCACCGCAGCCGCGGCCTGCATGGGCACAGCTATTTCGCCACCATCCGAGCCCAGCTGCCCGCGGGCTGGGCGCCGTTTCCAGGCGCCGAAGTGGAAGAACTGCGGCGCCGGCTGGAAGCCTGCGTGGCGCCGCTGGACCATGCCCTGCTGAACCAGACCATCGAACAACCCACCGACGAGAACATCGCCCGCTGGATCCGCCTGCGCCTGGAGCATGAGTTCGGCGTGCCCGGCATTCAGCAAGTGGGCATCCAGAGCACCCAGCACAGCGGGGTCGATCTGGACGTCAAGGGCATGGCCCATGTCTGGCGCCGCTACCGTTTTCAAGCGGCCCACAAACTGCCCAATGTGCCGATGGGCCACAAATGCGGCCGCATGCACGGCCATGGTTTCGAGGTGATCGTCCATGCCAACCAGGACCTGGGCGAGCGCGACATCAGCATCGACTACGACCATCTGGACGAGGTCTGGGCACCCTTCCATGCCGAGCTGAACTACCACTGCCTGAACGAGATCGAGGGCCTGAGCAACCCGACCAGCGAGGTGATCTCGGCCTGGCTGTGGGCGCGCATGAAGCCGCTGTTGCCCGAGCTGAGTTGGCTGACCGTCTACGAGACGGGCTCCTGCGGCGCCAACTTCGACGGCCAGAACTACCGCATCTGGAAAGAGCTGACCTTGGACAGCGCCATCCAGCTCAAGGCCGCGCCGGCCGACAGCCCGCTGCGCGCCATCCATGGCCACACCTACACCTTGCGCCTGCACCTGAGCGCCGAGCTCGATGCGGTGATGGGCTGGACTGTGGACTTTGGCGATGTGAAGACCTTGTTCGACCCCATCTTCAAGGCCATCGACCACCGGCCGCTCTACGAGATTGCCGATCTACCCGATGGCGATACCGCCAGCCTGGCGGCCTGGGTGCTGGGCAAGGCCCGGGTCGACCTGCCGCAGCTGGACCGTGTGGACATGTACGAGACCCGCGGCTGCGGTTCCATCGTCAGCGTGGCCACCGCAGTGGACCTGATCCCGGTCTGAACGTCACGAAGCGAACGAAGCAAGCACACACGCATGACCTACGCCGTCAAAGAAATCTTCTACACCTTGCAAGGCGAGGGCGCACAAGCGGGCCGGGCCTCGGTGTTCTGCCGCTTCGCCGGCTGCAACCTCTGGAGCGGGCGCGAGGAAGACCGCGCGCGCGCCGTCTGCAACTTCTGCGACACCGATTTCGTCGGTACCGATGGCCAGGGCGGCGGCAAGTTCGCCACCGCCGAGGCCCTGGCCGACGCGATTGCCTCGCGCTGGCCCGCAGACCGGCCTGGAAAGCCTTATGTCGTCTGCACCGGGGGGGAGCCCCTGCTGCAGCTCGACACGCCTCTGATCGAAGCTCTGCATGCGCGCGGCTTCGAGATCGCCGTCGAGACCAACGGCACGCAGCCGGCGCCCGAAGGCCTGGACTGGATCTGCGTCAGCCCCAAGGCCGATGCCGAACTGGTGCTGACCCGCGGCCATGAGCTCAAGCTGGTCTACCCCCAGCCGCTGGCGCGGCCCGAACGTTTTGCAGGGCTGGACTTCCAGCATTTCTTCCTGCAGCCGCTGGACAGCGTGCTCAAGACCCAGCACACCCGCGAGGTGGTGGACTACTGCATGCAACACCCGCAATGGCGCATGTCGGTGCAGATGCACAAGGTCATCGGCATCGAGTGAAGTACGGGTCGAAAGGCATGAAGAACAAAAGGGGAGCTTGAAGCTCCCCTTTTTTTGTCCGCACGGGCCACAAGAGCCCGTGCATGGTTCGCTGAATCGCGTTCCTTTTACTTCCAGCCCTTGGCGGCCAGGCTGCGGTTCACCAGATCGGCGATCTGCTGATGACCGGCCGGAGTGGGATGGAAGCCATCCGAGAAAGCGTAAGTCTTCCACCAGTTGGCGCCACCGCTGACGCCGGCCGGGATGCTGGCCGACAGCGCTGTTTGCGTGCAGGTCGGGAAGGTGTAGGTCGGCAGGCCATCGGCGCCGGTGCCGGTTTGCGGGCAGGCCGGTGTCTTGACGTTGCTGAGGCCGTACTTGGCCGGATCGGCGAACTGGTCGTTCATCATGCTGTAGAAGTCGGCCACGGCAACCCGGGCTTCACCGGCAAAGCGGCTCTCCAGACGCTTGTTGAAGGCCGTGATCCAACTCTTGAACAAGGCTTCGGATTGAGCGCGAGCCGTGGCACCGGCGGTGCCGCCACCGCTGGCCAGGGCAATGCCATCCAGCACGCGCTGGAAGCGCGGCGTGATGGTGATGCTGGGCAGGTTCAGGACGACCACCTGCTGCGCGCCCTTGCCCAGCACATAGCTCTGAATGCCATCGGCAAACTTGTCGGCCAGGGCTTCCATGTAAGTGGCGCCGCCAGTGGCCATGGTGGCCGCACCGCCGGTCACGATGGTGGTGACCTGGCTGGCGCTCAGCACCGTGCCCAACAGGGTCGAGAAGGCAGCGGCCTTGTCTGTCGGAGCCTTGAGGTAGGCGCCGACCAGATCAGCGGCGTCATTGCCACCGCCATCGATCAGGGCCAGATCCGAAGCCTTGTAGGGGCCGGACAAAGAGGCGGTGATCATCTGCAGCACGATGCCGCGCGGATCGGAGGCATTGGTCTGGTTGATCACACCGCCACCGATGGCGTAGTTGCTGCAACCCGGCTTGCTGTTGGTGGTGAAGGTGGTACCGGTGAAGGCGTAGTAATTGCACAGGCTGCTGCCCATGCTGGCGGCAATGCGTTCCGGATAGATCTGCGTGTCGGCGCCTTGCACAGTGAATCGGAAGCCAAAAGTGCCGGAATCGGCCAGGCTGTCACCGAAGACCTTGACGGCCGTGATCTTGGCCGGCGCGGGAGCGTCGGGCACCGGGTCGCCATTGCCACCGCAGGCACTCAAGGCCAGGGCGGCAGCCAGCGGAACGAGGAGCTTCTGAAACTGTTGCATGGGACAACCTTTGCTTTTGCGAAGAGGGAGGCCGGGCCCCGATCGGGGCCTCGTCTTGGGGCTGAAGCGAACTCTAGGCACCAACTTGGCCCGGGGTTCTGCGTGTTTGCCCCAGAACGAGGCCTGAATTCGCTCCAAAAACCTGAATTTAGAGTGAATCCTCCAGGAACTTGTCACACGCGGGACAAGTTGTCGCCGGTCGGAAACAGGACGTCGGTGGATTTCAGGCTGTCAAGGCACAAGCTTGTGGATAAAAAAAGGACAAGCAGGGGTTTATCCACAGGGAAAGTGGAAAGTCCGGACTTGTTGTCGGTTGTGCAGTCTTCAATCCCGGGTCGTACCCACATGGTTTGAAGTGAGCTAAACCATTGAGCTCATTCATGAAAAACCACTTGTCCACAGAAAAGATCGCCCTCTACTAAGACTACCAACTTAAAAAATTGAAATACCTATGAATAAGAGAAGGGGAGAGATTCTTCAGAAGCTGCACAGTGCGCTGGAAGCGGGCTGAGGGCATGCCACACTTGCATCCCATGGACATCCAAGACCTGCAAAAGCGCTTGCGCAGCTTTGCTGCCGAACGCGACTGGCAGCCCTATCAAACCCCCAAGAACCTGGCCATGGCCCTGGTGGTGGAAGCCGCTGAGCTGGTGGAAATCTTTCAGTGGCTGACGCCCGAGGAATCCCAAGCCATTGCCCAAGACCCCGCCAAGCACCAGCATCTGGGCGAAGAGATCGCTGATGTCCTGCTCTACCTGCTGCAGATCGCCGACCAAAGTTCGGTGGATATCGCCGCCGCTGTCGAACGCAAGCTGGCCCTCAATGCCATCAAGCACCCGGTGCCCGCCAAAGCATGAGCGTGTTCAGCAAAGGCGTGGAGACGGTGGCCGTCATCGACTTTGAAACCTCGGGTCTGGGCCCTGGCAGTGGTGGCCGAGCCACCGAGATTGCCGCTGTGCTGGTACGGGGTGGTCAGATCGTCGATCGTTTTCAGAGCTTGATGCACACTGGCGTCTGGGTGCCTCCTTTCATCGAGCAACTCACTGGCATCAGCAACGCCATGCTGGACGACGCCCCGCCGGCGGCTGAGGTGATGCGCGAACTGGCCCAGTTCACCCGTGGCTGCCCTCTGGTGGCCCACAACGCCTCCTTCGATCGCGGCTTCTGGCAGGCGGAGATGGCTTGGGCGGGTTGCGAGCCGGATCCTGCACACGAGTTTGTCTGCACCGTGCTCCTGGCACGCCGTCTCTATGCCGATGCGCCCAACTGCAAGCTCGGCACCTTGGCGCGACATTTCCAACTGCCCGATTCGGGCCGGGCCCACCGTGCACTGGCCGATGCCAGCACCACGGCCCACCTGCTCTTGCGCATGAAGCAGGACGTGGCCGAGCGTTTCGCCGCGGATCTGGGGCCTTTGGCGGTGGACCATGCGGTCTTGTCCTGTCTGCAGCGCAGCAGCAAGACGGCCCTGAAGCGCGCCGTGCAAGCGCATGCCAAGGCCAGGCTGGGGGCGCAGGCCCTTCTTCTTTCGGCCTAGAAAATATCGCGCTGTCAAGCGCCAGCCCGGCGCGCAATGGCAAGCAAAATACCGCCCTTCCGTTTCGTGTTCCCGCACAAGAGCATTTGCCGCCCGGTCTGAGCCGATGGCGGCTGGTGGTTCGGAACTTCGGGAGTGGTTCGTTCTTGGTTTCCTTTTGAGTTCTTTCTTGTATGTCGAGTATTCAGGTTCGCCCCGCCACGCTGCGTGATGCCAAGGGCATTGCAGAAATCCATGTCGCGGCTTGGCAAGACGCCTACAAAGGTCTGCTGCCCGATTCCGTGCTGGACGCCCTGTCGGTGCAGAAGCGCCAAGCCTTCTGGCGCGAAGCGATCGATCTGTGCGAGCCCCAGGTGGTGGTGGCTCATATCGACAACGAGTTGATGGGCTTTGTCGGTTTCGACCGTTCGCGCGACAAGGGCACGCCTTCGAGCACCGGCGAGATCTGGGCCATGTATGTGAACCCCATCCATTGGGACAAGGGCGTGGGCTTGGCCTTGTGGGATGCGGCCCGCGATGGCCTGCAAGAAGAAGGCTGCACCAAGGTCACGCTGTGGACCTATCTGCGCAATGAACGTGCCTTGCGCTTCTTTGACCTGGCCGGCTTCAAGCGCGAGCTGGGCAGCGCCAAGACCACCGAAGTCGGTGGCGTTCGTCTGGAAGAACTGCGCTTGCATCGATCCCTGGTCTGAGCGCATCGGCGCTTTGGCGCCTGAGCTTCTCCAGCCTCATGACAACCAGCGGCCTTCGGGTTGCTGGTTTTTTTTCGTCCATTTTTTTGAAAGACCTAGCGCTTCATTCAAGCGGATTCTTGCAGCTGAAGAGATGCGTGTGTTTTTCGATGGCGACGGGCCAAAGTCAAAGCAAGGAGAGGGTAAAGTAATGCCCCCTTACTTTCTGAATTGACGACACGTGCTGGCCAAGCTGACTTCCAAGAATCAATTGACGCTTCCGAAAAGCGTGACCCAGCCCCTGGGACCCGTGCAGTACTTCGAGGTCCACACCCAAGCCGGCCAAATCATCCTGACCCCCGTGCGAATCCAGCGAGGCGACGCGCTGCGCGCCAAACTCGCCGAGCTCGACATCGACGCCAAAACCATCGAGTCCGCCCTGCGCTGGGCCGACAAAACCATCGAGACCCCGGCTCGAAAAAAAGCAGCCTCCGGAGGAAAAAAGCCTGCAGCTCAAAAAACGGTTCCGGTCAAAAAAACGCTGGCAAAACCATTGAGTGCCGCGAAATCGATCGCAACAAGAAACGCGGCGGCAAAAACACGCAAGGCGGCAGCGGTGAAAACCACTGAGACCGCGAAAGCAGCGCCCAAACCCCGCAGCGCCACCCGCAAGCAGGCGAGCCCCAAGCCGGTGTCGGCGCAAAAAGTCTTCGCGCGCACCAAGGCGGTGAAGCGGTGAGTCGGGTCCGCACGCGGTCCATGAAAGCCGTGCAGGCCCGCCGCGTCGTCCTGGACCTGCCTCTGCTCCTGCAGGCCTTGTTGTGCAGCGATGACGCCGCTCAGGCGCTGCGTCAGGCTTGGCAGTCCGGGGCTTGTGTGCCCTTGGTCAATGCCGAGATGGCGCAGGCCTTGATCACGGCCTTGCGTTTTCCTCGCCTGGCGCTCAGCGAGGTCCAGCAGCAGGAGCTTTTGGCTGATTTCCTGCCCTACGCCGAGGTGGTGGGGCCACCCGCGCAAGCGGATCGGCGACGTTCGCGCGAGGCTTCGCACGCCCTGGAACTGGCCTTGTCGCAGCATGCCAAGGCCGAGCTGTGGTTGTGCAGTGACCCGGCTCTGAGATTGCGCGGCCAGCGCTTGATCAGCCGCCGTCAGCTCCCGGGTTTGAAGGGCGTGAGCGGCGAAGAGTTTCTCGCCGGCCTGTCATCTGCTGGACACGATGTAACGGGTTAGTCTGCTAGGCTGCGCGCCTCAGCATCATGAATCGATTCGACCAAAGTTCTCCGACCACCGGTATGTGGCGGGTGGTGTTTTACGAGCGGCGCGCCAATCGTGTGCGCCTCGACCGATCCGGGCCCTGGCTCACCAGCAAGCAACTCGCCCGGCAATGGGCGAGCTGGTTCGGTGAGCGCGGTTACCACGTGGCTTTGCAGGATCAATCCGGGGAACTGGAACGGCTCACTGTGGGCCTGCCGGGCTGAGGCTCCCGATCACGGCTTGAGGTTCAGTGCAGACGCGGCCGGATGGCGGCCGGGCAGTAGCCGTGGTATTCCAAGGCCCAACCCTCGGTGGCACTGTGTTCGCAGTGGCTTTGCACATACTGGGCGCTGAGCTTCTTGGCGGCCGCCCGTTGCACCAGTGCTTCGGCTTGCGCCGGGCTCAGTTGAAGGGCGAACAGGGTCCAACGTCGCTGCAGAAGCGAGTCTGACCATGCATCCTCGAGGGCCCAGCGGATGTCCTCCTCGCGATCGAGTGACTTCACGGCCAGTACACGGGGGGCCAGGGCCAGCACAAAGCGGTTGAAGTCACCACGCAGCTTGTCGCTGGGCAGGAGGGCTTCGATGCGGGCCAGGCGCTGGCTCCAACCGGGGCGCGCCAGTTGGCGCGTCACCAGGGCTTGCAAGGCCTGGATGGGGTTGAACAGGCGCAAGCGGTTGGGTGGCAAGACATGAAGCGGGATGCGTGCAGCCTCCTCGTGGGGCAGGGCGGTGACAAAACTGCACAGGGTGGCGATGCGGGCCCATTGTGTGGCGTCCAGTCCCGCTGTCTGTCGGATCGGACCCTGTTGCAGGCTGCTCGCCAGGGCTGATGCACTGTGCCAATCATGGCTGGCCTTGGCGGCATTGGCTTGTCGGCTCAGGTTGACCAGATTGCCGGCGGCATAGCCGGCATCGTCACGCACGCGGTCGATGGATTTTTGCAGTGCATCGGCAGGCTTGTCATTCAGCGCCTGGCGCAGGATGGGGCAGAACGCCGAGTCGATCTGCTGCAGGAAATTGGGCGTCAGCTGCACCAGCTCAAAGCTGCGGCCGCGTGCCCAGGCATGGCTGCGCAGGGCCAGCCAGCGCTGGGTGTGGATGGTGGCGGGCAGGGTGCGAGCACCGAAGGTGGCGGCACCGGCCAGCCAGCCCTGGCGCAAGGGCGAGTTGGGGTAGAGGTGCTCGACCGGCGGGGTCAGGCCGTGGTGGGCATAGTCCCAGCCGAGCGCCTGGCCCAGGGCCTGGTGGGCCGGCAGCGGCGAGTTTGGGGTCAGGTCTTGCCCTTCCGGGCTTGAAGTGGCAGGGCTTACGTGGATGAAGGCCAGATCCTGTTGTCGTGCGGCGCCCGGCGTGGCGCTGGCGTTCACGGGGGTGAGGGTGCGTGCTGCGATCGATGCCATGGGAAATCTCCTGGTGCCGGTCACCACGAACTTGAGCGACCTTGTGGCACAGTGTCTGGGCTCTCTGGCTCATGACGTGAGCTACCGAAAAACAGGAGATCGCATGGATCGCACCGAGCGTTTCTACAAGATCGAGATGATGATTCGCAGCCGCGAATGCGTCAGTTTTGCCAGCTTGCTGGAGACACTGGAGGTGTCACCGGCCACCTTGAAGCGTGATCTGCAGTACCTGCGTGAGCGCATGGACGCGCCCATCGAATACGACGCCAGCGCCAATGGCTACCGTTTCGGCCAGCAATGGCGGGGCCGCCAGCACGAGTTGCCAGGGGTCTGGTTCAGCGAGAAAGAGCTGCATGCCTTGCTGACCATGCACCAGATGCTGTCCAGCCTGGACGAAGAGGGCATCCTGAGCCGACATCTGCAACCCATGTTCGACAAGCTGACCAGCATGCTGGGTGTGGATGAGGCCGAGGCCAAGGAGCTGACCCAGCGCATCAAGCTGATCAGCACGGCCCGCCGCCGCGTGGTGGCCGAGTGTTTTGAGACCGTGGGCAGTGCCGTGGTCAAACGCCAGCGCCTGAGCATGGGCTATCGCAGCCGCAGCCAGGGTGGTCGGGCGGGGCAGCTGCGCCGCCGCACGGTGTCACCCCAGCGCCTGGTTCATTACCGCAACACCTGGTATCTCGATGCCTGGTGCCATGACAGCGAGGGCTTTCGCCGCTTTGCGCTCGATGCCATGGAGGGCGTTGAGTTGCTGTCAGAGCGCGCCAAGGCCGTGCCGCTCAAGCAGTTGGAGGCGGAGCTGGATCAGGGTTACGGCATATTTGCCGGCGCCCAGGCCCAGCAAGCCCAGCTGCTGTTCAGCGCCGAGGCCGCGCAATGGGTGAGCAAGGAGGAATGGCACCCGAGCCAGCGCAGTGAGTGGCTGGACGACGGGCGCTGGCGCCTGGAGGTGCCCTATGTCGATGCCACCGAGCTCTTGATGGACTTGTTGCGCCATGCCGGCCAGGTCGACGTCCTGGGGCCGGCCAGCTTGCGCACGGCGTATGCCAAGCGCTTGCGCGGGGCGGTCGATGCTTTGGCTGCCTGAGGCAAGCCTCAGGCGTCGGAGCTCGGTGTTTCGTCCTGATCCAGGCGGGCCAGGCGCTCGCTGTGCCAGTAGATGTCGTCGCCGCCCAGGCCGTCCAGGTTGGCACGGTTGAGCACGCGGGCCAGCACGAAGAGCAGGTCGGACAGGCGGTTCAGGTACTGGCGCGGCGCGGCGTTGATGGTCTCCGAGGCGGCCAGGGTGACCACGGCGCGCTCGGCGCGGCGGGCCACGGTGCGGCAGACGTGAGCGATGGCGGCGCTGCGCGTGCCGGCCGGCAGGATGAACTCCTTGAGCCGGGGCAGGGCGGCGTTGTAATGGGCCAGGGCCTGGTCCAGGCGCAGCACGGCGCCTTCCTTGAGCAACTCGTAGCCGGGCATGCACAGCTCGCCGCCGAGATTGAACAGCTCGTGCTGGATGGTCACCAGCAGCTCACGCACATCCTCGGGCAGGGGCTCGGCCAGCAGCACCCCGAGGTTGGAATTGAGCTCGTCCACATCGCCCATGGCCTGCACGCGCAGGTGATCCTTGGGCACGCGGCTGCCATCGCCGAGGCCGGTGCTGCCGTCGTCACCGGTGCGGGTGGCAATATTGGAAAGTCGATTGGCCATGGGGCTTGCCGGGTCCGGCGTGGTCTGTGAAGAAGCCGGCATCTTGCCCCAAGTTCAATGGCCCGGTGGCTTCAGTGGCGACGGCCGCTGCGATGGAAAGCCGGCTTGTGGCCGGCCATTTGTGCGTGGCGCGGTGGCTCGGCGGGCGCACTGACTTTCAAGCCGGGGTCGTCACGCAAGGGTTTGGCTTCGGGCATGAGCGTCTGCAACAGGTTTTTCACGGCCAGGCGCAAGAGATCCAGCCGCAAAGCACCCACCAGAGCCAGCAGCAAAGCCAGCAAGATCAGCAGGGTCGAGAGATCAGCCATGGTGTTCAAGCCTCCATCGAACTGACAAACATCGGCAGAGCAGCCGATACGCCCATGGTGTCACGGCCTGGCGCTGTCGTCCACGGCTTTGACAGTCAGCCCTTGTTTCGCCCGTGTTTGTTTGCAGGAGGCAAGAAAAAAGCCACCGGGGTGAGCCGGTGGCTTTGGCAGGCCGAGGCGCCGCGTGAGCGGTATCGCGTCAGAACTGGCGGTTGTACTGCAGACCCAGCAGGGCCGAGTTCAGCTTGTAGCGGCCCTTGATGGTGGCGCAGCTGGAGGTGTTGCCGGACGGATTGCAGACGGCGGAGCCCGCGGCGTTGACCTGGGCACCGTTGTCGTACATATCGATCTGGCTCGGGGCCACACGGATGAAGCTCAGGGCGAAGTCGATGGAGTTCTTGCTGTCCAGCTTCCAGTTCAGGCCACCGGAGATCCAGGTGCGGTCATTGTCAGGAATCGAAGGGGTGCGGGTCGTGGCCTTGACCGGGCTTTGGTCGTAGGCGATGCCGGCGCGCAGCTTCAGGTCGTCGCTCCACTGATAGTTCAGACCGAAGGAGCCGCGGATGGTGTTGATCCAGTTCTCCGGGGTCAGCGAATCCGGCAGGTTGTTGGCGAAATCGATGCGCAGTTCGCTGAAACGCGAGTGGCGGGTCAGGGTCACATCACCCATCACGGCCAACTTGTCCTGCTGTTTGAAGAAGGACAGTGACAGCGACTCGGGCGTGTCGACCTTCAGGCTGGCGTCGCTGTTGGTGTAGAGGCCGACCAGACGTTGCTGCACCGTGGTGCCAGCGCCGGGCAGGGCGCCGTTCAGCAGCGTGGCCAGGTTGGCTGCCGGGGTGGCCACGTTCCAGACGGCTTCGCCCTTGAGCTTGTGCGCAATCTTGGAGCGGTAGGCGATGCCAAAACGGGTGTCTTGGTTGGGCGAATACATCAGACCCAGATTGAAGCCCAGGCCCCAATCCTTGCCTTCCACTTCCACGCCACCGGAGTACAGCGGGTTGCCGGAAGCGGCTTTGATCAGACCACCGAGGCGGTTGATGACGGCCGCACGCACCATATCGACCGGCACGCCGGGGGCAGAGTTGGCCGCGACCTGCTGTTCGATGATCAGGGCCAGTGCACCGGAGCCGAAGTCCGCACCCTTGGCCAGATTGCCTTCGATGTACTGCGCGGTCAGGCCTGCACCCACACTCAGCTTTTCATTGACCTTGAAGGCGATCGAGGGGTTCAGGGCGATGGTCTTGAGCTCGGTACCGATGCTGTTGTAGCGGCCGGCCCAGTCTTTGTCGTACTCGCTCTTGGAGCCGAAGGGCACGAAGAAGGCCATGCCGATCGAGGTGTCTGCGTTCAGCTTGTGGGTCAGGTAGGCATGGGGCACGGCGGTGGTGTGCACGAACTTGCCGCCGTTGCCACCCTTGGTGGGCAGGCCAAAGCTGGTGATGCTGCCTTGGTCTTCGAACGTGCCCTTGGGCAGGACCACGTTGAGAACACCGGAGGCTTGCGTGCCGTCCAGGCGGGTCATGCCGGCCGGGTTGTAGAACAGCACCGAAGCGTCCGAAGCTTCCGCGGTGTTGGCGTTCGCCGTGCCTTGGGCCGAGGCCGATTGCGAGCCGAAGTGGTAGCCGGAGGCCAGGGCGGATTGGGCGCACAGGCCGCCGATGACGGCCATGCCAAGCGCGGAAAGCTTGAATTTCATAATGTCTCCAGTGTTGTCGTGGTACGCCCTTTTGATGGGCTTTTTACCATTTTGATGATAGCCTGGGGCTACAAATTAGCGCCCGCGCAGATAGCGAATTAGAGCGATCTACCCACGGACGGTAGTCACATTGGAGACAACTTCGTGCAAATACGTACAAGTTCGGGAAACCCTCTCCGTATCAACCCTGTGTTTTCGGCCCTGGCCAGCGCTGCTTTGCTCTGTGCTTGTGGCGGAAATGGCGACAGCAACCCTTTGGCGCCTGAGCCGATCTCGGCGCCTGAGTTTTCCGCCGAGATCCGCTACACCAGCTACGGTGTGCCGCACATCAAGGCCGACAGCTTCAAGGGGGCGGGCTATGGCTATGGCTATGCCTTTGCCCAGGATCACATCTGCCTGTTTGCCCAGGAAATCATCACCCTGCGTGGCGAGCGTTCGCGCTTTTTTGGCGATGTCGATGCCAACGGCAAACCGGTCAACTACCTCGGGCAGTTTGGCGACTTCACGCCCAATCTGTCCTCGGACTTTTTCTACAAGGCCTTGATGACGCCAGCCCAGGCGCAGGCCATGAAGAACGGAGCCGGTGCGGAGGTGCGCGATCTGGTCGCCGGCTTTGTGGCCGGTTACAACCGCTACCTCAGCGACAAGGGCTTGAACGGCCTGCCGCTGGAATGCAAGGGCGCCGCCTGGGTGCGTCCGATGAACGAGGACGACGCCTACTTCCGCTTCACCCAGGCGGCCATCGCCGGCAGCTCGCTGCAGTTCATTCACGCCCTGGGCAGCGCCCAGCCACCGCTGGTGAAGCCGGCGGGCGCCGAGCCGGTGCTGCTGTCGGCCAAGGCCTTGCGCGCCAAGTCCACCCAGCTCGCCCTGGCGCGCACACCCCTGCTGCAGGGCTTGCGCCAGCTGGAAGAGCATGTGATCGGCTCCAATGGTTATGGCCTGGGCAAGGGTGCCACGCAGAGCGGGGCCGGCATGGTGCTGGGCAACCCGCACTTTCCTTGGTGGGGCGCATTGCGTCTGCACCAGCTGCACCTGACCATCCCAGGCAAGTACGACGTCATGGGGGCCACGCTGCTCGGCGCGGTGGTGCCCCTGATCGGCTTCAACAAGGATGTGGCCTGGACCCACACCTTCTCGACCGACAACCGCTTCACGCTGTTTCAGCTCAAGCTTGATCCGGCCGATCCGACGCGCTACTGGGTCGATGGGGGCTACAAGCCCATGAGCCAGACGCCGCTGTCGGTGCAGGCCTTGCAGCCCGATGGCAGCCTCAAGACCATCACGCGCACGCTCTACAGCACTGACTTTGGACCGATGGTCAGCGATGGCGCCAGCTTTGCCTGGAGCGGTGCGGCTGGCTTCGCGCTGCGTGACGCCAACTACAGCAACACCAAGCTGCTGGACCAGGCCCTGCTCAACGGCAAGGCCAGCAGCGCCGAGAGCCTGCGCGAGAACCTGGCCACCTTCAACGCCTTGCCCTGGGTCAACACCATGGCTGCGGACAAGAGCGGCCGCGCGCTCTATGCCAATTACTCGGTGGCGGCCAATGTCAGCGACGCCCAGCTGGCCAGCTGCGTGAACAGCCCCACCGGTCAGTTCCTGCTGGCCACGCGTGGCCTGGTGCTGATGGATGGCAGCAAGTCGGCCTGCAACTGGAATGGCGCCATCCCCGCGGCCCAGCGGCCTTATGTCTTGCGCGATGACTTCATCGTCAACGCCAACGACAGCCACTGGCTGCCCAACGATCAGGTGCGGCTGAGCGGCTACCCCAAGATCATCGCCACCGGCCCCAATGCCGAAGGCGCTCCTCAAGGCGAACGCACCCGCATGGGCATTGCCCAGGCCCTGGATCGCATCGAGGGCCGCGATGGCCTGGCCGGCAAGGGCTTCACCCTGGCCCAGCTGCAGCAGGTCTACCAGAAGGCCCGTTTCTTCAAGGCCGAGCAATGGCTGGACGAGTTCCTGGCCGCGGCCTGCAGCGGCACGTCGCCCAGCACCAAGGACAGCACAGGCAAGCTGACCGATCTCAGCAAGGCCTGCGCCGTGCTGGCCGCTTGGAAGAAGACCGAGGGCCTGCTCGACCCGGGGGCTTTGCTGTTCCGCAAGTTCTACGAACTCTCGGGTGAGCTCAAGGACGCCAGCTACTGGCGCGTGGCCTACAACCCGGCCGATCCGGTTGACACCCCGCGCGGCTTCAACACCGCCAACAGCAAAGCGGCCACCTTGCTGGCCGATGCGGTGCAATGGTTCGCCACCCAGAACATCCCGCTCGAAGAGGTGACGGCCCGTCGGCAGATCATCGTGCGCGACAGCGCACCCATCCCCATTCCTGGCGGCCCCTACACCTTCAACAATGTCCGCGGCAATCTCAATGCCGGCCTGTATGGTGACCCGGTCTACGGCAACAGCTATATGCAGTTCGTCACCTTCGATGCCAAGGGACCGGTGGCCGAGGGGGTGTTGACCTACTCGCAGTCCAGCCACATCCTCTCGCCCCATTTCTCGGACCAGACCAAGGTCTATTCGGACATCTACATGAAGGGTGGTGCCTGGATCAAGCTGCCGTTCAGTGAGGCTGAGATCCAGGCCGATCCCAACTACCGCAGCATCCGGCTCAGCGAATGAGGGCTTTGGCCGATTCTGCGCAGGCACCGTTTTCTCTGCCGGACGAGGTCTTGCAGGCTTTGCGCCGGCGCTTTGGTGCCCGCTGCAGCACCGCACTGGCTCAGCGCGAACTGCATGGTCGAGACGAGTCGCCCTTCGACGTGGCGCCGCCCGATGCCGTGGTTTTTGCCGAGAGCAACGAGGAGGTGGCCTTCGTGCTGCAACTGGCGCAGCAGCACCGCGTGCCCGTCATTCCCTACGGCACCGGCACCTCACTCGAAGGTCATTTGCTGGCGGTGCAGGGCGGCATCAGCCTGGACCTGAGCCGGATGAAGTCCATCCTGCAGCTGCATTCCGAGGACCTGACGGTCACCGTGCAGGCCGGCGTGACCCGCCAGCAGCTGAACCAGGAGATCCGCCACAGCGGCCTGTTCTTTCCCATCGACCCGGGGGCCGATGCCTCGCTGGGCGGCATGGCCGCCACACGCGCCAGTGGCACGAATGCGGTGCGCTACGGCACCATGCGCGAGAACGTGCTGGGCCTGACCGTGCTGACCGCCAGCGGCGAGCAGATCCGCACCGGCAGCCGCGCGCGCAAGAGCAGTGCCGGCTATGACTTGACCCGCTTGTTCGTGGGCAGCGAGGGCACGCTGGGCGTGATCACCGAGCTGACCTTGCGTCTGTATCCGCTGCCCGAGGCGGTGTCGGCTGCCATCTGCTTTTTCCCCAGCATCGATGCCGCGGTTCAGACCACCATCGCCATCATCCAGATGGGCATTCCGATCGCCCGCTGCGAGCTGCTCGATGCCCATGCCGTGCGCGCCGTCAATGCCCATGACCATCTGGGCCTGCGTGAATCACCGATGTTGCTGATGGAGTTCCATGGCTCGGCCGCCAGCGTGGCCGAGCAGGCGCAGAGCGTGCAGGCGCTGGCAGCGGAGCAGGGCGGCGAGGCCTTTGAATGGGCCAGCACGCCCGAGGCGCGCACGCGGCTGTGGACAGCCCGCCACCATGCTTACCTGTCAGCCCTGCAGACCCGCCCCGGCTGCCGCTGTGTGACCACCGACACCTGCGTGCCCATCTCGCGCCTGGCCGAGAGCATCAATGAATCGGTGCGCGAGGTCGAGGCCACCGATCTGCCCTATTTCATCGTCGGCCATGTCGGCGACGGCAATTTCCATATGGGCTATTTGATCGACCCGCAGCAACCCGCGGAGCGGGAGCTGGCCGAGCGCCTGAGCGCGCAGATGGTGGCCCGCGCCCTGCGTCTGGGCGGCACCTGCACCGGCGAGCATGGCATCGGCCTGCACAAGCAGGGCTTTCTGCTCGACGAGGCCGGGCCGGGCGCGGTGGCCCTGATGCGCAGCATCAAGGCGGCGCTGGACCCGGCCCAGATCATGAACCCGGGCAAGATCTTTGCGAGCTGAGGGCTTGTGCAGCCCGCAGCTCGCGCGGGATCACAAGGCCTTGACGCTGTAGCTGAGCGTGCTGCCGCTGTAGCTGGCCAGCACCTGGTAGTTCTTGGCCACGCCGCCGCTGCTCAGCTGCACACGGTAGCTGACTTGGCTGCTGCTGCTCGATTCCACCGTGATCAAGGCGCTGTCCTTGCCGGTGGTCAGCGTGGCGCTGGAGCCTTGCAGCGGGCGGCCGTTGCTGGTCTGCCAGTTGCTGAACTGGGTGTCCACAAACGCCTTGCTGTCGCTCCAGTGGGCGCTGCGCAGCTTGCTGTGGCCGAGGCTGTAGTTGTTGGCGTCGGTGACGCTGAGCTCATTCAGCCCCGCGTATTGCACGCCGTTCAGGGTCAGGCTGGGCTTGCCCTGGCCGTCCACTTCCAGGAGCGCCACGGCTGTCAACGGGCCAAAGCTTTCGCCGCCGCCGGAGGCGCTCAGCTTGTCGAAGCTCAGCTGCAGCCGGACGTTGTTGCCTGGGTTGTCGAGATTGCTGATGGCGGTCAGGAAATCGATGCGCATGCCGCCGTCGATGCTGAGGCTCTGGCCATCGGCGATGCCGCTGATCTTGTCAAAGCGCATGCTGATGTAGCTGCCGGCCGGCAAGGACGTGGCGCTGTTGCTCACATTGGTGTCCACCACGATGGAGCCGCTGCAGTTGCGGATGACGCTGATGCCCAGGCTGCTGCAGCTGACGGTGGTGGTCTCCAGGATCTTGCGGCGCTCGGGTTCAGCGGCGCTGGGCTTGGGGCTGTTCTGGCGGCCGCTCATCAGCTCGCCGAAGGGCAGGAACAGATTGCTGGGGTCCTCGCTGCGGCGCACCAGGTCGGCCGCGGCGGCTGTGGTGGCCTTGACGCTGTCCTGCGCCACTTCGCTGCTTTGGGCCAGGGTGCCGGCCGTGGTCGGCGGGGCAATCAGCTTGGTCGGCTCAGGCACCGGTGTTGGCACGGGAACGACCTGGGTGTTGTCACTGCCGCCCCCACCGCCACAGGCACTGAGGCCCAGGCTGCCAAGGCCGATCAGCAACCAGGCCGCAGGCGTGGCGATGCGATGCTTGGGGAAAGCGGTGCGAGGGGTCAGCGTCCGGGTCGTGATCATCATCTCAGCCTCCGAGTCTTGAGGCTGGTGATGGTACGGGGCTTGTGTGACGCCGAGATTCCCCCTGAGTGGTGAGTTAGGTGGCTTTGTGCCAGGTGCTGCTGGATGCTCCCTTCCGGGGCTGGCAGAGCCACCGAGCCCACCCGAGGGCGGCTCGGTGGCCTCATCATCCGTGCGGCGGCGCCGGCACGCTCCAGCGCCGGCTGATGTCGCCGGCCTCGTTGACGCTCTCCAGCTGCACGCCAAAGCCCCAGAGCCGGGCCACATGCTTGAGCACCTCTTGCGCGCTGTCGTGCAGAGGTCGGCCCATGTGCTGGGTGTGGCGCAGGGTCAGGGAGCGGTCGCCGCGCAGATTGACGTTCCAGACCTGGATATTGGGCTCGCGGGTGCTGAGGTCGTATTGGCGCGACAAGGCTTCGCGCACATGCTGGTAGCCGCTCTCGTCGTGGATGGCCGAGATCTCGTACTCGGACTGCTTTTCATCGTCGAGGATGGAGAAGAGCCGGAACTCGCGCATCAGATGCGGGCTCAGGTACTGGCCGATGAAGCTCTCGTCCTTGAAGTTGCGCATGGCATGGTCCAGCGTGGGCAACCAGTCGCCGCCGGCGATGTCGGGGAACCAGCGCCGGTCTTCCTCGGTGGGCTTTTCGCAGATGCGCTTGATGTCGGTGTACATGGCGAAACCCAGGGCATAGGGGTTCAGATTGGCCATGGGCTGTTGCGCCACCACATTGGTGTGCGACTTTAGCCATTCGATCATCATGCCGTCGCTGAGATAGCCGTCGTCATACATCTGGTTCAGCAGGCGGTGGTGCCAGAAGGTGGCCCAGCCCTCGTTCATCACCTGGGTCTGGCGCTGCGGGTAGAAGTACTGGGCGATCTTGCGCACGATGCGTACGATCTCGCGCTGCCAGGGCTCCAGCAGGGGTGCGTTCTTTTCGATGAAGTAGAGGAGGTTCTCTTGCGGCTCGTCGGGGAAGCGGCGGGTAGCCGCGGCTTCATCGCCCTTCTCGACGCGTTTGGGCAGGGTGCGCCAGAGCTCGTTGATCTGAAGCTGGGCATGGGCCTCGCGGTCGGCCAGGCGGCTGCGTTCCTGGGCCAGGGACAGCTTGGCCGGGCGGCGATAACGGTCGACGCCGTAGGACATCAGCGCATGGCAGGAATCCAGCACCTGCTCGACCTGGGCCAGGCCGTGGCGCTGCTCGCAGTCGGCGACGAAGTTCTTGGCATAGACCAGGTAGTCGATGATGCTGGACGCGTCGGTCCACATGCGGAACAGGTAATTGCCTTTGAAGAAGCTGTTGTGGCCGTAGCTGGCGTGGGCGATCACCAGGGCCTGCATGGCCATGGAGTTCTCTTCCATCAGGTAGGCGATGCAAGGGTCGGAGTTGATGACGATCTCGTAGGCCAGGCCCATCTGGCCGCGCTTGTAGTTGCGCTCGGTGGCGATGAACTCCTTGCCATAGCTCCAGTGCCGGTAATTGACCGGCATGCCCACCGAGGCGTAGGCGTCCATCATCTGCTCGGCGGTGATGATCTCGAGCTGGTTGGGGTAGGTGTCCAGGCCGTAGCGCTCGGCGGTGGCGCGAATGACGTCGTGGTACTCGTCGATCAGCTCGAAGGTCCAGTCGCTGGGCGAGGGCAGGGGCTGGGCCGGGCGGGGGCCGGCGGGCTTCATCTCGCGCAGGGGCGCCCGTGTGCGGCGGCCGCCGTATTCATCGGTCAAGGGGGCGATGCCGATCTGGCGGCGGTTTTCGATCTGGCTCATGCCTGTGCCCCTTCCTTCTTGAAGAGTTCACGGAAGACCGGGTAGATCTGCGCGGCCTCGGTGGCCTTGCGCATGGCGAAGTGGCGCACCTCTTCGGCAAGCTTGCTGTACTCGTCCCAGAGGTTCTGTTCCTGCTCGGCCACCTGCACGTAAGCGAAATAGCGGCAAAGCGGCAGGATCTGCTGGGCCAGCAGCTCGCGGCAGCGGCCGCTGTCGTGGTGCCAGTTGTCGCCATCGCTGGCCTGGGCGCCGTAGATGTTCCATTCGCTGCTGGGATAGCGCGCGCGGATGATTTCCTCCATCAGTACCAGGGCGCTGGAGACCACGGTGCCGCCGGTCTCGGTGGCGTGGAAGAAGTTCTGCTCGTCCACCTCCTGGGCCTGGGTGTGGTGGCGGATGAAGACCACATCGATCTTCTCGTAATGTCGGGTCAGGAAGAGGTAGAGCAGGATGAAGAAGCGCTTGGCCAGATCCTTGCGGCTTTCGTCCATGGAGCCGGACACGTCCATCAGGCAGAACATGACGGCCCGGCTGGTCGGCACCGGTGTGCGCACGCGGTTGCGAAAGCGCAGGTCGATGGGGTCGAGGAAAGGAATCGCTGCAATGCGCTGTTTGAGGAAGGCGATGCGATCCTCGGTTTCCTTGAGCATGCGCTGCACTTCCAGATCGGCCGGGTTCTCGCGCTTGAGCAGGGCCAGGCGTTCTTCCAGCTCGTGCAGCTCGCGGCGCTTGCCAGTGCCCAGGGCGATGCGGCGGCTCAGGGCACCGCGCATGGAGCGCACCACATGGAGGTTGGTTGGCGTGCCATCGCTGGTGAAGCCGGCGCGATGGCTTTTCCACTCCGGTGTTTCGGCCAGCTGGGTGCGCTCGAGATTGGGTAGGGCCAGGTCTTCGAAGAACACCTGCATGAACTCTTCGCGGCTCAGGTGGAAGACAAAGTCGTCCTCGCCCTCGCCGGAATCGCTGGCCTGGCCGCCGCCCTGGCCTTGACCGCCGCCCTTGGGCTTGGCGATGCGGTCGCCTTTGACATGCTCGCTGTTGCCCGGCCGCACCACCTCGCGCACGCCGCCCTCGCCGTGGCCGAAGACGGGCTCGCTCAAGTCCTTCTTGGGGATGTGCACATCTTCGCCGCGCTCCAGATCGCGGATGCCGCGGCCGTCCACCGCGCGGCGCACCGCCTCGCGGATCTGGGCCTTGTGGCGCTGCAGGAAGCGCTCACGGTTGCCGATGGACTTGTTCTTGCCGGAAAGCCTTCGGTCGATGATCTGCTGCAGCATGGGTGCTTGCTCCTGCGTGGCCTCGTCCTCGTCCTCAAGAACTCTTGCGGACCCTCAAGTACCACTCGCACAGCAGCCGCACCTGCTTGGCTGTGTAGCCCTTGTCGACCATGCGCTGCACGAAGTTCTCGTGCTTCTTGGCCTCGTCGGCGCTGGCCTTGGCATTGAAGCTGATCACCGGCAGCAGCTCCTCGGTGTTGGAGAACATCTTCTTCTCGATCACCGTGCGCAGCTTCTCGTAGCTGGTCCAGGCCGGGTTCTTGCCGGCGTTGTTGGCGCGCGCGCGCAGCACGAAGTTGACGATCTCGTTGCGGAAGTCTTTCGGGTTGCTGATGCCCGCGGGCTTCTCGATCTTCTCGAGTTCGGCATTCAGGGCCACGCGGTCGAAGACCTCGCCGGTGTCGGTGTCGCGGTACTCCTGGTCCTGGATCCAGTAGTCGGCGTAGGTGACGTAGCGGTCGAAGATGTTCTGGCCGTACTCGGAATAACTCTCCAGATACGCGGTCTGGATCTCCTTGCCGATGAACTCCGCATAGCGCGGCGCCAGCGCTTCCTTGATGAAGCCGACGTACTTTTGCTCCACTTCGCTCGGGAACTGCTCGCGCTCGATCTGCTGCTCCAGCACATACATCAGGTGCACCGGATTGGCCGCCACCTCGGCGCTGTCGAAGTTGAAGACCTTGGACAGGATCTTGTAGGCGAAGCGGGTGGAAATGCCGCTCATGCCCTCGTCGACGCCGGCGTAGTCGCGGTATTCCTGGAAGCTCTTGGCACGTGGGTCGGTGTCCTTGAGGCTTTCGCCGTCGTAGACCTGCATCTTGGAATAGAGCGAGGAGTTCTCGGGCTCCTTCAGCCGAGTCAGCACCGCGAACTGGCTCATCATCTTGAGCGTGCCTGGGGCGCATTTGGCTTCGGCCAGCGAGGAGCCGCGGATCAGCTTCTCGTAGATCTTGACCTCTTCGCTGACGCGCAGGCAGTAGGGCACCTTGACGATGTAGATGCGGTCCAGGAAGGCCTCGTTGTTCTTGTTGTTGCGGAAGGTCTTCCACTCGCTCTCGTTGCTGTGCGCCAGCACCACGCCGTCAAAGGGGATGGCGCCGAAGCCCTCGGTGCCCTTGTAGTTGCCTTCCTGGGTGGCGGTCAGCAAGGGGTGCAGCACCTTGATCGGCGCCTTGAACATTTCCACAAACTCCAGCAGGCCCTGGTTGGCCAGGCAAAGGCCACCCGAGTAGCTGTAGGCATCGGGGTCGTCCTGGGCATAGGTCTCCAGCTTGCGGATGTCCACCTTGCCGACCAGGGAAGAGATGTCCTGGTTGTTTTCGTCGCCCGGCTCGGTCTTGGCCACGCCCACTTGCTTGAGCACGCTGGGGTAGCGCTTGACCACTTTGAAGCGGCGGATGTCGCCGCCGAATTCGTCGAGGCGCTTGACCGCCCAGGGGCTGAGGATGCGGTTCAGATAACGCCGAGGGATGCCGTACTCCTGCTCCAGCAAGGGGCCGTCTTCGTTGACGTCAAACAGGCCCAGCGGCGATTCGTTCACCGGCGAGCCGGCCAGGGCGTAGAAAGGCACTTGTTCCATCAGGCTTTTGAGCCGCTCGGCGATGGAGCTCTTGCCGCCGCCCACCGGGCCCAGCAGATAGAGGATCTGCTTCTTCTCTTCCAGGCCCTGGGCGGCGTGGCGGAAGTAGCTGACCACCTGTTCGATCGCTTCCTCGAGGCCGTAGAACTCGGCGAAGGCGGGGTAGATCTTGATGGTCTTGTTGGCGAACAGCCGGGACAGGCGGGCGTCGTGGCGCGTGTCCACCATCTCGGGCTCGCCAATGGCCTTGAGCATGCGCTCGGCCGCAGTGGCGTAGGCGAGGGGGTTGCGTTTGCACTCGTTGAGGTAATCCTCGAGCGAGAGCTCTTCGACGCGGGTGCGCTCGTAGCGCTTGGTGAAGCTGCTGATCACGTCCATGCTGACCTCCGGTAAGGTCCCGGGCAGCGCGCAGACATGGCTCGTCGGCGCATCGCCTGGGAAGTTCTGATGAAGTCCCTTGGCGCACCGGCCACGTGTGGCTGGGGGCGTCATCAGAGCTTTCCGAGGTGCAGCGGCAGTGATTCAAGCTTGGCCGTTCAAGACCCTGCTGAAGCCCTGAAAAGAGCGGCAATTTCCGCTCTTGATTCCGGGGTTCAAACCGGGCTCGAAATCAAGCCACGGTCTGATGCTACGCCGATCTGAAAAGTTTGGTGTGAAGGCGTTTGATGCGCTTTCCTCACACCGATATTCACTCGCTTTTGCGCAGGCGTTCGATCAAGCCGTTAAGCTCATCAAGGGAGCCGAACTGGATGGACAGTTCGCCCTGTTCACCGCGCTTGGTGCGCTTCTTGACCCGCACCTCGACCACCGCGGTCAGCAGGTCGGATAACTCCTCTTCCAAGCGCAGCAGGTCGCGGCTCTTGTCGTTCTTGACGCGCAGCAGTGGCGTCTGGCGGCCGGCGCCCTGGCGCGCGACCAGCTTCTCGGCATCTCGCACGCTCAGCTTCTTGGCGGCGATCTCGGTGGCGCAGGTGATCTGGTGCGCGCCGTCCAGCGGCAGCAGGGCGCGGGCATGGCCCATGTCGATGTCGCCAGCCATCAGCATGTTCTGCACCGGCTCGACCAGTTGCAGCAGGCGCAGCAGATTGCTGGCGGCGCTGCGCGAGCGGCCTACGGCTTGCGCGGCCTGCTCATGGGTCAGGTGGAACTCGTTGACCAGGCGCTGCAGGCCCTGGGCTTCTTCCAGCGGATTCAGATCTTCGCGCTGGATGTTTTCGATCAGGGCCATGGCGGCCGCGGCTTCGTCAGGCACGGCCTTGACCAGCACCGGCACCTCGCGCAGACCGGCCAGCTTGGCGGCGCGGAAGCGGCGTTCGCCGGCGATGATCTCATAGCGCACATCGCTGAGCGGCGAGGGCGGGGCGATCGGGCGCACCAGGATGGGCTGCATGATGCCCTGGCCCTTGATGCTCTCGGCCAGCTCGTAGAGCGAGCCTTCGTCCATGCGCGTGCGCGGCTGGTATTTGCCGGCTTGCATCTGCTCCAGGCGCAGCTGGCTGGGGCTGCCTTCGCGGGCGGCGGCGGCTTCCGCTTCGTTGACTTTGGGGCCGAGCAGCGCTTCGAGGCCGAGGCCGAGGCCTTTGGGTTTCTTGGTGACCATGGATTGATTGTCCCTTATGCGGGCTGGGGCATCAGCTGGGAGAGCAAGACCTGACCCTTGGGCCAGTTGCCCAGGCCGGAATCGGCATTGAGGTGCCCACGCGGCCCAGCCATCACCAGGCTGGCGCCCCAGTCGGCCGCCATCTGCGCGCCGCGCTCGGGCGTACAGAAAGGGTCGTCGCTGCTGATCACGGCGATGGCGGGGAAGGGCAGTCGGGCACGCTGGATCTGGCGCCAGTTGTGCAGCTGCGGCGGAGTGCCTGGTGCCTCGGTGTCGGGCGGCGCCACCAGCAGGGCGCCGCGCACGCGCGCCGTGTGGCCGGAATGCGAGGCCCAGCTGGCCACCAGCTGGCAGCCCAGGGAATGGGCCACCAGGACCACGGGCTCCGCCTGGGTTTGCAGCACCTCATCCAGGCGCGCCATCCAGTCGCCGCGCAGCGGGCGCTCCCAGTCGGATTGTTCAACCCGCTGGTGGCCGAGTTGCGCCTCCCAGAGGCTTTGCCAATGCCCAGGGCCGGAGTTCAACCAGCCGGGCAGCAGGAGGACGGTGCTTGCTTTCATTCGTTTGCCTTATGCTTTCACTTCTTTCTTGAATTTGATTGTGCTGGAGAAGTCATGACGTACGCGGTTTTTGTGGATGGACAAGAGGGCACGACGGGGCTGCGCATCCATGAGTACCTGGCCGCGCGTCAGGATGTGGAAGTGCTGCGCATCGACGCCGACAAGCGCAAGGACCCGGCCGAGCGCGCGCGCCTGCTGAACGCCGCCGATGTGGCTTTCTTGTGCCTGCCCGATGCCGCTTCACGTGAAGCCGCGGCCATGATCAGCAACCCCAGGACCTGCCTGATCGACGCCAGCACCGCGCACCGCACCGTGCCCGGCTGGGCCTTCGGTCTGCCCGAGCTGTGCAAGAGCCAGCGCGAGGCCATTCGCACCGCCAAGCGCATCGCCAACCCGGGTTGCCATGCCAGCGCTTTCATCCTGGCTTTGCGCCCTCTGGTCGATGCCGGTTTGCTGGCACCCGAGGCCCTGGTCTCGGCCACCTCGATCACCGGTTATTCCGGTGGCGGCAAGGGCATGATTGGCGAGTACGAAGCGGGCGGCAACACCAAGCTGCTCTCGCCCCGCCCCTATGCCCTGGGCCTGGCGCACAAGCACCTGCCCGAGATGATGGCCCACACCGGCCTCAAGACTGCGCCGGTCTTCATGCCCATCGTCGGCAATTTCTACAAGGGCCTGGCGGTGACCGTGCCTCTGCACCTGAGCCAGCTGCGTGCCGGCACCCAGGCCGAGCAGGTGCAGCAAGCCCTGGCCGCGCATTACGAGGGCGAGCGCTTCATCCGCGTGATGCCGCTGCGCGATGCCGACACCCTTGCCGAGGGCTTCTTCGATGTGCAGGGCTGCAATGACACGAACCGGGTGGACCTGTTCGTCTTCGGCTCGGAGACGCAGATCCTCGTCATGGCCCGCCTGGATAACCTCGGCAAGGGCGCCAGCGGCGCCGCCGTACAGGCCATGAATGTGCATCTGGGGCTGGAAGAAAGCCTGGGCCTGGTGTGAGCCCGGCGCCGCGCGGAGAGGCCGAGCGCTGGTGGCGCGATGAGGAGGTCTCGCCGTCGGCGGTGCAGGGCTTGCGTGAGCGCGTGCGCCTGTTCGGCCGCCAGCAGACCCAGGGCAGCGATGCGCAGAACATCGCCTGCGCACGCTTCGATGAACAGGGCGAGCTGCTGGTGGGCGCCAGCGGCCGCACCGAGTTCCAGCGGCTTTATGTTGACTACCTGTGGGTCCGGGAGGACCTGCGCGGGCAGGGCTTGGGCAGTGCCTGCCTGCGCCAGATCGAGGCCCAGGCCTTGCGTCGCGGCTGTGTCGACGCTTTGATCGAAACCCTGTCCGACGAGACGGCCGCGCTCTACGAACACCTCGGCTACGTCTGTATCAGCCATGTGCACGATTTCGTGCCGGGCTTCACACGCCACACCTTGCTCAAGGTCTGGAAGCCGCGCGATTGATTTGGTTCGCGCAGGCACCGCTCAAATCGACGGTTCGGGCGAGCGGTAGTGGTAGCGGTAGGCCAGCCGGAAACCCAGGCGCTGGTAGACGCGTTGGGCGCTGTGGTTGTCGCTGCCCACCTGGAGGTAGGCCTGCTGCGCGCCCTCGGCCTGGGCCGCGCGGAGCAGGGCTGCGCAGAGTTGGGTGGCATGGCCCTGGCCACGTGCCTCGGGCGGCGTGAAGATGTCGTACAGGCCCACCATGACCTCTTCCCGAGCGTACTGACCCAGGGCCAGCAAACGCCCATCTTCGGCGGTGCGCAAGGCATGGCCGAGATAGGGCACGGCCGAGGCTTGCAGGCGCTCGGCGTGGGCGGCGATCTCGGTGGCGCTGGAACCGCGCAGCTGGCCCACCAAGGCCGCGTATTCGGTGGCGCTGAGCCGCTCCAGGCGCAGGCCGGGTGCCAGGGTCTCAGGCAGACCCAGTAGATCCTTGCGGGTCATGACATCGGCGGCGTCATAGCTGGGCCAGCCTTTGGCGGCCAGGGTGGCGTCCAGATCGGCCGGCTGGGTGAAGGGCGTGAGGCGGACGATCAGCGGCAGGCCAGCGGCCTGGAAAGCATGCTGGCAGCGCGACAGCAAGTCATCGAGCGGCAGGCTGCCGGCTTCCAGGGCATTGATGCAGCGCGAGCGCTTGGCCTTGCCTGGGGAGAGGCGGATCAGCCAGCCTTCGACGCGCTGCTGCTGGGGCGGGGCGCTGGCGTTGAGGCCGGCTTGTTCGGCCCGCCAGGCCAGGTCCCAGTCGCCGGACGGCAGCGCAGCCTCTTCGCTCATCGCCGACCCATTCACTTCACATGCTGCCGACGCGGCGCACCATTTCGCGGGCGAAATCGACAAAAGCCTGGGCACCTTTGGAGCTCGGATCAAAGACCACGCCGGGCAGGCCGTAGCTGGGCGCTTCGGCCAGGCGCACATTGCGCGGGATCACGGTGTCGAACACCTTGTCGCCGAAGTGCTGCTTGAGCTGATCGCTGACCTGGTTCTGCAGGGTGATGCGCGGATCGAACATCACGCGCAGCAGGCCGATGATCTGCAGGTCGGCATTGAGATTGGCGTGCACCTGCTTGATGGTGTTGACCAGGTCCGAGAGGCCTTCGAGCGCGAAGTACTCGCACTGCATGGGCACGACCACGCCGTGGGCGCAGCACAGGCCGTTCAGGGTCAACATGGACAGCGAGGGCGGGCAGTCGATCAGGACGAAGTCGTAGTCGTCGTTGGCGGCGGCCAGGGCGGCCTTGAGGCGGCGTTCGCGGCGCTCCAGATCGACCAGCTCGACTTCGGCGCCGGCCAGCTCGCGGTTGGCACCCAGCACGTCGTAGCCGACCTTTTCGCTGGTCTGCTTGGCCTCTTTCACCGAGGCCGATTCCAGCAGCACGTCGTAGACGCTGAGCTCCAGTGCGCGCTTGTCGATGCCCGAGCCCATGGTGGCATTGCCCTGCGGGTCCAGGTCCACCACCAGCACGCGCTGGCCGACCTTGGCCAAGCCAGCAGCGAGGTTGACGGTGGTGGTGGTCTTGCCGACTCCGCCTTTTTGGTTGGCAACGCAGAAGATCTTGGCCATGGTCTCGTTTTTCTAAGCAGGCGTGATGGTAGCGGGAGATGGGGGCTGCTTTTGTGGCGCGGGGCCCTCAGGGCTGCGGCGCAGAGAAATTTCTCAGGCCTTGGGGCGAATCCAGATCAGGCAGCGCTGGGCGTCGAGGCCAGGAACCTGCAGTTGTTCCACGTGAAACACATCCAGGTCGGCGGGCAGGGCGGCCAGTTCTTCCGCCGGATGTTGCCCCTTCATGGCCAACCAAATCGCCCCGGATTCGACGCCAGGCTTGAGGTGCTGGCGGGTGAGGGTGGTGAAGTCCAGCAGGGAAGCGAAGGCGCGCGAGGTGATCAGGTCGAAGGGCGGGGTGTCCAGTGCTTCCACGCGGGAGTGCACGCCATGCAGATTGGGCAGGCGCAATTCGGCCGCCACCTGCTTGATGAAGCTGGCCTTCTTGGCCACGGCGTCTACACAGCTGACGTCGATATTGGGTTCGCAGATGGCCACCACCACACCCGGAAGGCCACCGCCGCTGCCCACATCCATCAGCCGCAGGCTGCTTTGACCGGTGCTCTGCAGATGGCGGCGCAGGGCGGGCAGCAGGCTCAGGCTGTCCACCAGATGCTGGGTCAGCATGGCCTGGGGCTCGCGCACGGCGGTCAGGTTGTAGACCTTGTTCCACTTGCTGATCATGGCCAGGTAGGCCAACAGCTGGTGCAGCTGAGCGTCGCTGAGGTTCAGGCCCAGGGTCTGGGCGGCATCGTGCAAGGGGGCAAAAAGGGCGTCGGAACTCATGCGGAGTGGCTTTGCTTGTGGGTCACCGTGTACAGCGTGGAGAGAGGAATCAGCGGCACGCCGGCTTGTGCCAGCGCTTGCGAGACCTGGTCGCGCAAGGCCTCGGCGCTCAGGCCTTGGTCGGGCCAGGTGTGGTGGGCGTCGGGAACCAGCCAAGGTTTCAAACCCTGGGCCAGTGCACCGCGGGCGGTCGCCTCGATGCAGCAATCGGATTGCAAGCCGATCAGGATGGGCTGGCTGCGCCCGGCCTGCTGCAGGGCTTGGGCCAGGCTCGTTTCCTCAAAGGCATCGGGCACGGTCTTGGTGAAGCGGGGTTCTTCGGCGGCCGGGTTCAGGCGCGGATCGATGTCGAAGCCGGGGCCGTCCATCGGTCCGCCGGGCTCGGAGTGCTGGATCCAGAACACCGGCACGCGCTGCCGGCGGGCCCAGTCCAGGGCGCTGCGGCAGGCGCTCAGCAGGGCGTCGCCGTCCGGCATGGGCGGGCAAAGCCGGCCATCGAAGGCGCCGCACTGCATATCGATCACCAGCAGGGCGGCGCGCTCTAGATCGAGCGCCGGTTCGCTGTGGCTCATGCGCCGACCTTGTCGTGGGCGTCGCTGAAGCCCTTGAAGCGTTTCTTCTTCAGGTGCACCAGCAGCAGGGAGATGGCGGCGGGCGTGACGCCCGAAACGCGAGAAGCCTGGCCCAGGGTCTCAGGCCGGTGGGTGTTGAGCTTCTGGCGGACCTCGAAGGACAGGGCCTGGATCTCGTTGTAGTCCAGTTCGTCGGGCAGGCGCAGGTTCTCCAGATTGGCCGCACGAGCCACGTCCTCGACCTGTTTGTTGATGTAGCCGGCGTACTTGACGCTGGTTTCGATCTGCTCGATGACGGCGTCGGCCATGGTCTTGCCCAAATCGGCAGTCAGTGTTTCACGTGAAACAGCGGCTTCCGGGCGGGCGATGGCCGCCACTTCGGCCAGGGTGTCGTAGACCACGCCCGGGCGGCGCAGCAGGTCGATGAAGTTGTATTCGCGCTCCAGCGCCTTGCCGACCAGACGCTCGGCATCGGCCGCCGGCAGGATGCTGGGGTGCACCCAGGTCGCTTTCAGCTTCTCTGTTTCACGTGAAACAGCGTCGCGCTTGCGGTTGAATGCGGTCCAGCGGATGTCGTCCACAAGGCCCAGCTGACGGCCGATTTCGGTCAGGCGCATGTCGGCGTTGTCCTCGCGCAGTTGCAGGCGGAACTCGGCGCGGCTGGTGAACATGCGGTAGGGCTCGGTCACGCCCTTGGTGATCAGGTCGTCGACCAGCACGCCCAGATAGGCCTGGTCGCGGCCCGGCAACCAGGGGCCTTGGCCGCGCACCTGCAGGGCGGCGTTCAGGCCGGCGAACAGGCCTTGGGCCGCGGCTTCCTCGTAGCCCGTGGTGCCGTTGATCTGACCGGCAAAGAACAGGCCCCCGATGTCGCGGGTCTCGAAGCTGGACTTCAGGCCGCGCGGGTCGAAGTAGTCGTACTCGATGGCATAGCCCGGCCGCATGATGTGGGCGTTCTCCAGGCCCGGGATCGAGCGCACGGCAGCCAGCTGGATGTCGAAGGGCAGGGAGGTGGAGATGCCGTTGGGGTAGTACTCGTGGGTCGTCAGGCCCTCGGGTTCCAGAAAGATCTGGTGACTGTCCTTGTCGGCGAAGCGGTTGACCTTGTCCTCGATGCTGGGGCAGTAGCGCGGGCCGACGCCTTCGATCACGCCGGTGAACATGGGGCTGCGGTCGAAGCCGGAGCGGATGATGGCGTGCGTTGCCTCCGAGGTGTGGGTGATCCAGCAGGGCAGCTGGCGCGGGTGCTGCGCGGCGTCGCCGAGGAAGCTGAACACGGGCACGGGATCGAGGTCGCCGCCTTGCTCTTCGCACTTGGAAAAATCAATGCTGCGGCCGTCGATGCGCGGTGGCGTGCCGGTCTTGAGCCGGCCTTGCGGCAGCTTCAGTTCTTTCAGCCGGGCCGAGAGGCTGATGGCCGGCGGGTCACCGGCGCGGCCGGCGCTGTAGTTCTCCAGGCCGACATGGATACGGCCATCGAGGAAGGTGCCGGCCGTCAGCACCACGGCGCGGGCGCGGAACTGCAAACCCATCTGCGTGACGGCGCCCACCACGCGCTCGCCCAGGCCGTCGGACTCAACCAGCAGGTCGTCCACGGCTTGCTGGAAAAGCCACAGATTCGGCTGGTTTTCCAGGCGGTGACGGATGGCGGCTTTGTAGAGCACACGGTCGGCCTGGGCACGGGTGGCGCGCACGGCCGGGCCCTTGGAGCCATTGAGGATGCGGAACTGGATGCCCGACTCGTCGGTGGCCGCGGCCATGGCGCCGCCCAGCGCGTCCACCTCTTTGACCAGATGGCCTTTGCCGATGCCGCCGATCGAGGGGTTGCAGCTCATCTGCCCCAGGGTCTCGATATTGTGGGTGAGCAGCAGGGTGGCGCAGCCCATGCGGGCGGCGGCCAGCGCCGCTTCGGTGCCGGCATGTCCGCCACCGACCACGATGACATCGAATTCCTTGGGGTATTGCATGGGGCTTGCTGCTTTCATAGTGGCCCGATCGGCTGCGCATTTTTTGCGCAGGGTCTTGGGTGATTCGGACCCGTTTCCACAGCGCCAAAGCTGGCGCGGGCAAACCCGTGATTTTACGGATCGGCTGTGGATAAGTCACGGCCGCAGGCCATCCCTGCGCCGACAATATCGCGATGAATTGCCGTCCCCATTGCGCCGCCTGCTGCATAGCGCCTTCGATCAGCTCGCCCATCCCGGGCATGCCCGTCATCAACGGGGTCAGCAAGCCGGCGGGCGTGCGCTGCATCCAGCTCGATGCGCAAGACCGCTGCCAGATCTTCGGACACCCGGATCGCCCCGCCGTCTGCGGCTCCCTGCAGCCCTGCGAGCAGATGTGCGGCGAATCGCGTGAGCAGGCCATGCGCTGGCTGGGCTGGATGGAGCAGGCGACAGCGCCTTGACAGGCCTGCGTCCTAGACTGGCTCAACAAAGTTTCCCCAAAAACACCCCACGGAGACAAGAGCCATGACCCAGGACTTGAACGACCCTCACGCTTCCCCCGACTCGCGGGCCCGCCGCCAATTTTTGCTGCGAAGCGGCCTGGCCAGTGCGGCCTCCGGCTTGGGCTTGCCAGCCTGGGCCGAGGCGGCCTGGCCCAGCCGTTCCGTGCGCCTGGTCGTGCCGTTTGCGCCCGGCGGCAGCTCGGAGATCGTCGCCCGCGCCACCGCCTTCGAGCTGGGCAAGACCCTGGGCCAGACCGTCTACGTGGAAAACAAGCCCGGCGGCAGCGGCAATATCGCCATGGCCGAGGTGGCCCGCGCCGATGACCAGCACACCCTGGTGCTGGGCCATATCGGCACCTTGGCGGTCAACCCCTTCATCTACGACAAGCTGCCCTACGACCCGGTCAAGGACTTCAAGCCCGTCACTTTGCTGGCCAAGGTGCCCAGCCTCTACGTGGTCCACCCCGATGTGCCGGCGCGCAACCTCAAGGAATTTGTGGCTCTGGCGCGCAGCAAGCCGGGCCGCCTGAATTACGGCTCGGCCGGCAATGGCAGCGCCGGCCATCTGGCCATGGAGTATCTGAAGATGGCGGCCGAGCTTTTCATCGTCCATGTGCCTTACCGCGGCACCGGCCCGCAGCTGACCGATTTGCTGGCCGGCCGCCTCGATGCCGCCTCGGTCGGCGCACCGGCCGTGCTGCAGTTCATCAAGGCCGGCAAGCTGCGCTGCCTGGCCACCGGCTCTAAAGCTCGCCTGCCGCAGCTGCCCGATGTGCCGACCGTGGCGGAGCAGGGCTTTCCGGGCTTCGAGATGACGCAGTGGTACGGCCTGCTCGCGCCGACCAACCTGGCCCCGGCCCATCTCGACCGCCTGGCCACGGAATCGGCCAAGGCCATTCGCAGCAGCGCCTCCGCCGAGCGCCTGAGCGCCGATTCGGCCGAGGCCGTGGGCAACACGCCCGCTCAGTTCGCCGCCTTCATTGCCCAGGAACAGCAGCGCTGGAAGCCGGTGCTGAACCGGGCCAAGGTCAAGCCGGATTGATCTGGGCTGCTCCCGCGTTGCGGCGCAGGCGCCGCCCGGCGAACCAGGCTTTCAAGCGCGGGTGGCCCCAGTACTTGTCGAAGAAGTGGTGCATCACCGTGTTGACGGCCGGTTCCACAAAGGTCACCGCGCCGGCCACGGCCACATTGCCGGTCAAGGCGTAGGTGACGCCGAAGGAGGTGCCCAGATGGAGGACGCCGAAGCTTGCGGTTTTGGCCATGGTGGGTTCGCCTATTGATGCTTTGATTTCAATAGGCGAATGCTAAAAGCGCGGCGACTCGCCGTCCATTTGGCAATCTCGATGGCGGCAATAGCCCCTGCTCAACCGGCCTGGTTGCTGGCCGGCGGCACGCTGCGCAGATCTTGCGCCACCCGCCCACCTTGCAGGGCGATGATGCGCTGGGCCGAGGCGATGGTCTCCGGCCGGTGGGCGATGACGATGCGGCTCAGGTTGAGCGTGCGCAGCGAGGCGTTGAGCTGGCGTTCTTTCTCGACATCGAGCGCGCTGGTGGCCTCGTCCAGAAACAGGTAGTGCGGCCGTTTGTAGAGTGCGCGCGCCAGCAGCACGCGCTGCCGCTGCCCGCCCGAGAGGCTGCTGCCCATGTCGCCGACCAGGCTTTGGTAGCCCATGGGCAGGGCGCTGATGTCCTCGTGCACGCAGGCGATGCGGGCGCATTCCTGCACCCAGGCCGCGTCGGCCTCGGGGTCGAAGAAGCTGATGTTGTCGGCAATGCTGCCTGCGAAGAGCTGGTCGTCCTGCATCACGGTGCCGATGCGTGCGCGCCAGGCAGCCAGACCCAGCTGGGCCAGCGGCCGGCCACCAATGCGGATCTCGCCGCGCTGCGGGCTGTGGATGCCCAGCATCAGCTTGAGCAAGGTGGTCTTGCCACAGCCCGAGGGGCCGACGATGGCCACGGCCTCACCGGGCTCGATGCGCAGGCTGCAGCCCTGGATCACCGGCGTCTCGCCTTCGGCGTACGCAAAGCTCAGGTCCACCAGTTCGAGCGCTTCCGGAGAGCCGGCACTCACTTTGGGCCCCGCGCTCAGGTCGGCCGGCTCGGCTGCGCTCAGCACGATGTCGGCCAGGCGCTCGCCCTGCAGGCGTAGCATGCTCAGCTCCACGCCCTTGTCGATCAGGCCGGCCACACGGGCGCTGAACTGCTCTTTGTAGGCCAGGAAGGCGAACAGCATGCCGACCGAGAGCTCACGGTCCAGCACCAGCAAGGCGCCCAGCCAGACGATGGCCACGCGCTCCAGGCCGAACAGCAGGCGCTGGCCCACCGCCATGCCCAGGTCCAGCCGTCGGGTGGCGATGCTGGCGTTCATCTGCTCGACCACCAGATTGGCAAAGGCGGCGCTGCGTTCGGCCTCGGCGTTGTAGAGCTTGATGGCCTGGGCGCCACGCAGCGATTCGAGGAAGTGGCTGTTCTGCTTGGCCTCAAATACCAGGGCCTCTTCGCTGGCCTCGCGCAGCGGCCCAAAGTAAGCCCAGCGCAGCAGGCCATAGCCCAGCACCGCGGTCATCGCTACAGCGCTCAGCCGCGGCGAGTAGACGGCCATCATGGCCAGGGTCAGCAGCACCATGGCGCCGTCCAGCAGCGCCTCGGCGAAACGGGTGGAGAGGGTGCGCTGGATCTGCTGCACGCTGGAAAAGCGCGACCAGATGTCGCCCAGATGGCGCTTCTCGAACCAGGCCAGCGGCAGGCGCAGCAGGTGGCCGAAGACCTGGGTCAGCCACTGCAGATTGAGCGAGGCCGAGAGCACCAGCACCGCCCAGGAGCGCAGGGCGCTGATGGCTGTTTGCAGCAGTACCAGCAGGCCAAATCCCAGGCCCAGGGTGACCAGCAGGTCGCGGTCGGCGCTGACCAGCACCCCGTCCACCACCCACTGCAGCAAAAAGGGCGAGAGCAGGGCCAGCAGCTCCAGCGCCAGGGCCAGCAGCAGGATCTGGCCCAGCGAGCGCTTGAGCCCGCTGATGCGGCCGAACAGCTGGCGCCAGCGCAGGCGTGGCGCCGGAGCCTGGGGTGTGAAGTCCGGGCCAGGGCGCAGCTCCAGGGCCACGCCGGTGAAGTGGCGCGAGAGCTCCGCCAGAGAGATCTGCCGCCGGCCATGGGCCGGGTCGTGGATCAGGGCCTGCTGGCCGCGCACCTCAACCAGAACCACGAAATGGTTGAAATCCCAGTGCAGGATGGCCGGCAGCTCCAGCCGGGCCAGATGCGCGGGCTCGGCGCGCAGTCCGCGGCCGGCCAGGCCCAGGGGCGCGGCCATGCGCAGCAGGTCGGCCATGGTCGCGCCCTTGAGCGAGAGCGAAAAGCGCCGGCGCAGCTCCGGCAGGTCCAGGTGCAGGCCGCGCGCGCTGGCCACCATGGCCAGGCAGGCCAGGCCGCATTCGGCCGCTTCCGTCTGCAGAATCACCGGCACGCGGCCACGGCGGCGCCAGCCCAGGTGCAGACGGGACAGCATGCCGGGGGCGGCGTCGGTGGAGGGCGCGGGATCAGACACGTTGGGCCAGGCTCAGCAGGGGTTCGAAAATCCACTCGATAAGGCGGCGCCGCTCCAGCATGACATCGGCATCGAGCTGCATGCCGGCGGCCAGGGCTTGAGGCTGTCCGTAGGCGCTGACGGTTTGGTGGTCCAGACTGACCGTGATGCGGTAGAGCGGCTCGCTGCCCGCGCCCTGGCTGAGCGCGGCCGGCAGGTTGAGGGTGGCCAGCTCGGCCGGGGCCAGGGGCGTGCGCGAGACCTGAAGCACGCGCCCACTTTGCTGGCCGAATTTTTGGTACGGAAAGGCCTGGTAGCGCAGCTGCACCGCTTGTTGTGCCTGCAAAAAGCCGACTGCGCTGGACGGCGCGAACAGCTGGGCCTGCATCTGCGTGCGCGCCGGCAACAGCTGGGCCAGGGCCGCGCCGCCCTGGATGCTTTGGCCGGGCTCGGCCAGCAGGGTGGAGACGATGCCGTCGCTGGGTGCGCGCAGCACCAGACGGCGCCGGCCTTCGGTCTCCAGGCCTTTCTCCTTCAGCTCGGCCAGGTCACGGGCAATTTCGGCCTGCAGCACTTCGCTGCGCAGCGGCAGCTCGCGCATCTGCGCCTCGGTCGCTTGCAGATCGCGCTGCAGCGCCTCGCCTTGGCGGGCCAGGGCCTGGGTCTGCGATTGCAGGCCGAGCAGTTCCTCGCGTTTGCTCTGCAGCTGGGCGGGCGAGATGAAGTGGTTGCGGGCCAGGTCTTCCTGCCGCTCCAGCGATTCGCGCGCCAGGGCCAGGCGCTCGCCGTGCAGCTGGCGCTCGACCTGCAGCTGGGCCTGTTCGCGCAGCAGTCCGGCGCGTTTCTGAGTCAGGGTTTGCAACTGGGTGCGCACCAGGGCCAGCTGCTGGCTGGCCGTGCCTTGCAGGCTCAGCTGACGGCTTTGCAGGGTCTGGGCGATGCCTTCGATGGTCTGGCTGGCGCTGTCCAGGGCCAGCACAAACAGCACATCGCCGGCCTTGACCGCCTGGCCTTCGCCGACCTCGCGGCTCAGCACCGTGGCCGATTGCGGAGCCTGGATGCGCAGCACGCCGCGGTCCGGCACCAGATAGCCACTGACCCGGGCCTTGCGGGTGTACTCCGCCGTACAGAGAAACGCGAGCACCAAAGCAACACTGCCCACGGCAACCGCCGTGAGCAGTGTGAGAGACAGCGGTGGCAGGACGTGCACCCTGCCCAAGCCGCTGTGCTGCTGGCCTTGCAAGGCCTCGCGGCGGAACAGCATGTGTGGCGAAGACCGGTCTTTGCTACCTTCTTGCCCGTCAAAGCCCGCTCGGTTCAGGAGCGGGGGGTGACAGCGAGAAAGGGATTACCAGCCGCCTTTGGGGCCGGGGACAGGCGCTTCGGTTGGCGTCGGTGCATCGGGCACCACGGGGGCGCCGGGCAGCGGGCCCCAACCACCCTTGGGACCACCACCTGCCACGTGGGCCAGTTGTTCCAAGGTCAGTTCCACGGGTGTCGATGCAGAAGAATCCAGTTCAGTGCGGGTTTGATGGTTCATGATGGAATCCGTTCTAAGAACTCACTCCCACGAGTGCTTGTCGCTATTTCAGCAAGCTTGCGTCCGAAGGGAAACTGTCAACTCTTACAGTTGCGCGAAGCCTGGAGGTTATGTCAGCCTCGCAGCGCCAGGGCTGCGGGTTTGCGAGAGAACTCGGGTTTCAACGGATCAAGCCCATGCGCAGCGCCTTCAACACCGCCTGATGTTTGGTGGTGCAGCCCAGCTTGTGCATGGCGTTGTTGAGGTGCAGCACGGCGGTGCGCTCGGTAATGCTGAGGATGGTGCCGACCTCCCAAGCCGTCTTGCCATCCATGGTCCAACGCAGGCATTCCAGCTCGCGCGGAGTGAGTCGGCTGGGCAATGTGACGCTCTCGTGACCTTTGGGCATGACTACGCGCCACGCGGCTTCTTGTGCGTACACAGCAAACAGCTGTAGGTTGGCAACCATCTGCGTCATGGCTACGGGCTCGCGGGGCAAGTCGCTGTCTCGGTCCACGCCCAGGAAAAAGTGTCGGCCTTCCGGCAGGTGCAGAGCCAAGGCAATCCCTGTGTGATAGCCGAAGCGAGCTTGTTCTTCCCACATCTCAGCCTGCCCGGACGCCACATAGGTTTTCTGATTCCAGACTATGGGCACGCTGTGTCGCTTGCAGTGCTGCATCACTGGGTCTTGGCGCCAGCTCGAACGATCTGCAAACACCGAGGAAAAAGACTCCGGCGTGTTGTCCACCGTCTCGAACTCGGATTCGCCGACGGTGTGATCCAGCACCACCGTGGCTGACACGGTGGAGAAGCCCAGGCTTTGCGCGAAGCGGATCACCTCGTGGCGAAACTCCTCGCGGCTGCGTGCCTCCAGCACCGCCTGATAACCCCCTTGCAGCATTGAATTGCTCCCGTCCATGGCGCGCATTGCAATAAACCGCGGGCTCGCGGTCAACTCGGTTATACCCCTGGCAAGGTTTACAGCTGGCGTGCCGAAAACGCTGCTTGCACACTGCACAAACAGTTACGCAAGTCTGTCCGCTCGTTGATCCACATTAGCAATTCGAAGTGATTGTTCTATGACTCCAGCTTGGATGGTGTACGCATGGCCGCGGGTTCTTTGTGAGGCGCAGCATGCGCCGCGATTGCAGTTTGCGCACCGCAGCACCCAGGTGCTGGTTCCAGGCGAAGGTGGGCGGCCCGCCATGGGACAAACCCTGTGGCAAGGTGACGACGGCGACACCGTCGCCGGCGTGGCTTGGGATTGGGTCAGCATGTCGGCGGGTGTGGTGGCCATGGTGGACCCTCTCGCCCTGGTCACCAATCTCCAGTTCCTGAACGCCGAAGGCGAAGTGCTGGCTCCGCTGGAATCCGCCCGCCAGCTCAACGAGATCGTCCACACCCTGCCCTGGCAGTACGAAGTTCAGCGAGCGCTCGGGCAGCATTGAGGGCAGCTCTCGGCACGAAGCAACCTTTGGTGGTTTTGCTCGTGAGGCCCTGCAGCCCGTGCCGCCGCCGGGCTCATGGTTCCGGGGTCGGCCCTGGCGGGCCGACTTCCCTGCGCTGCTCGCGCCTCGGGGCTGGCGCATAACTCACTTCGCTCCCTGCGTTCGCTCCGTTCAAACAGAAGCGCCAAGTCAGAACTTGAAGCGCACGAGTACGTGCGCGCCCCGAGGCGCTGCGCTGCTCGGCCCTTCACAAATCGCCCGGCAGCGGCCCGGGCTGCAGGGCGCTTGCATCGCGGTCGATGTACCCCTCGTCGGTGAAGAACACCCACTTCGGAGGTGGCTCGGCCCGCCGACGGGCGATTTGTGCGCGGCCGAGGGCGCAGCGGAGCGGCTCAGGCGCGTGTACCCGCGCGCTTCAAGCTCTGACTCGGCGCCACTGTTTGACCATAGTGAGCGCAGCGAACGGAGGGTGTTTGGCGCCGCTGAGCCGCGCAGTGAGCAGCGAGGGAAGTCGGCTCACAGAGCCGACCCGCGAACCATGAGCCCGGCGGCGGGACGAGACACCGCAGCGAGAAAGATCCAGACAGCCGAGGTCCGCAATGTGCCGTTCCCCGCCTCCCTGTACCCATGAAAAAGCCCGGGCATGCCCGGGCTTGTTTTGGAGAGAGAAAGAAGACGGGAGACGCCGCCGTGCTTACTTGGACACCGCGCCGCGCATGGAACGTGCCACGAAGAGCAGGCCGCCGACCATCAGGGCGAGGCCCACGGCGACGCCGGGCAGGACCTGGGCGGCGCTGAGCGTCTCGCCCTTGAGCACCAGCATCATCAAGGTGTTCTGCGCCAGGCCGGGCACCCACAGATACCAGGGTGCTTCGCCACCCGGGTTGAGCAGGGTGACCATGGGCATCAGGCTCACCGCCGTCATCACCATGGTGCTGCCGGCTTGCGCTTCCTTGAAGGTCTTGGAGCGGATGGCCAGGGCCATCAGCACGGCGCTGATGCCCACGGCCAGCGGCAGCTGCAGCAGCAGGAAGGCGATCACCTCATAGCTGCCGAACTGGAACATGGCTTGCAGGCTGTCGCTCTGCAGCAGCCACTGCGCCGGCACGAAGCTGACGCAGGCAATCAACGCCACCGCCATGCCCAGCAAGGCCACCGCACCCCATTTGCCCAGCACCAGGGCGATGTGCTGCACCGGGTTCATCAGCAAGGGCTCCAGTGAACCGCGCTCGCGCTCGCCGGCCGTGCTGTCCAGGGCGGCCGTCAGGGCGCCGTAGAGCACGGCCATGATGATGAACATGGGGATGATGCCGGTGATGCGGGCGGCGCGGGCCTGCACGCTGGCCAGGTCGCGTTCCTCGATGGCCACGGGCTGCAGCAATTCGCCCGAGACGCCGCGCAAGGCCAGGCTGAGGGCGGCGCGCTCCTGGCTGAAAGCGTTGACCAGGCGTTCCAGCCGGCCGACGCCGGCGCTGGCGCGCTGGTTGGCGCTGTCGCTGACCAGCTCCACCGTTGGCTTGTCGCCGGCCAGCAGTTCGGCCTCAAAGTTCTTGCCGATCACCAGCACCGGCTCCAGCAAGGTGCTGGCGCGCAAGCGTGCTTCGTAGTCAGCCGGGGCCTGCTTCAGGGTGTAGGTCTGGCGCTCCAGGAAGTTGCGCAGGCTGGGCGCATGCTCGATGCCCACCACCTGCACCTCGCGCTTGTCGGCCTGGCCCTCCAGCGAGGAGATCAGGCCCGAGAGCGCCAGCAGCAGCAGCGGGCCCATCAGCACGGCGGGGATGGACAGGCGCATCAGGGTGCGGCGGTCACGCAAGGCGTCGACCACCTCCTTGCGCAAGACGATCCAGAAGTTCCTCAGCAGACTGGAGCTGCCGCTGTTGTTGTTGCTGCTGGTGATGCTCGCGCTCATGCCGCCACCTCTTGTTGTTGCTGTTGCTGCTGCTGAGTGAAGGCCAGCTTCACAAAGGCGTCCTCGAAGTGCTTCTCGCCGGCCAGGGCCAGCAGCTCCGGTACCGAGCCTTCGGCCACGCTGCGGCCTTGCGCCACCACCACCACATGCTCACAGAGCTGTTCCACCTCCGGCATGATGTGGGTGGAAAAGACGATGCACTTGCCGCCACCTTCGGGCGAGCGCAGATGGCGCAGGGCTTCGCGCAGTGCCCGGGTGGCCAGCACATCGAGGCCGTTGGTCGGTTCGTCCAGCACGATGTTGGCCGGGTCATGCACCAGGGCGCGGGCCAGGGCGGTCTTCATGCGCTCGCCCTGGCTGAAGCCATCGCTGCGGCGGTCCAGGATATGGCGCATGTCCAGCAGCCGCGCCAGCTCCTCAGCGCGGGCGTTGGCCGCATCGGCTTCCATGCCTTGCAGGCGGCCGAAGTAGATGATGTTTTCGCGGGCGCTCAATCGCGGGTAGAGGCCGTGCGCATCGCCCAGAATGCCCATGCGGGCCAGGGCCTGGCGCGGCGCCTGGCTGACCTGGATGCCATCGACGCTGATCTGGCCCTGGTCGGGTTCGAACAAGCCACCCAGCATGCGCAAGGTGGTGGTCTTGCCGGCGCCGTTGGCGCCCAGCAGGCCGGTGATGCGGCCGTTCGGCGCATGCAGGCTGACATCGCGCACCGCTTGCACGGTCTGCTTCTTGCCCTTTTTGAAGAGAGAAGAGCCGCCGCTGGCGCTGACAAAGCTCTTGCTGACGTTCTTGATTTCGATCATGGCTGCACCTTGGTGGCAGAAGCGTCTTGCACCGGCACAAAGGCCAGCGGGCGCGGGATGCGGGTGGCGCAGGCGGCGTCCTGGGGCAGGGCGGCGGCGTCGGTCTTGGCGTCGAAGAAGCGGAACATCACATCGCGCATGCAGCCGATGGTGGCCACGCCGTGGCCGGCCTCGGGCACGACGATGTGCTGGGCCTTGTCGCCCAGGGCTTTTGTCACCCGCTCGCCGTGGCGTGGCGGGGTCACCGGATCGGCGCCACCGCTGAGCACCAGCACGGGCATGGCGGCCTTGGGCACTTGGTAGAAGGCTTCGGGCACCTCGCCGCGGGGCCAGGTCTTGCAGGCGGCGCTGTAGAGCAGGGCGTCGCTGTTGCCGTAGTCGGCGCCCGGCTTGTCGCTCGCTTGCGGCTGGCGAGGCAGGTCCTCGGCGCAGACCACCGAGAAATGCATGCCCATGGCCAGGCGCGAACTCTTGTTCGAGCTCATGGTGCTGGTCAGTCCCATCAGGCCGTCAAAGCGGCCTTCGGCCGCCTCACCGATGGCGGCGGGCAGGGCGGCGGCCAGGGCTGGCATGTAGAGCGGGCCGCGCACGGCGCGCAGCAGCTGGCTGCGGGTCAGCGTGAACTGTTCTTGCTTGCCGGTCATGGGCTGACGCACCGTGATCTGGCGCGGCACGCTGGCCAGCAGCGCTTGCCACTGGGCACGCAGCTGCGGGTGGCGGGCCTGGCAGGCCGGTTCTTTATCGCAGGCGCTGAAGGCGGCATCCAGCGCGGCCTGGTTGTCGGTCGAGAAGCTGGCGGGCAGCACCATGTCCGGCGGCGCCACGCCGTCGATCAGGGCGCGGCGCACCTTGCTCGGGAACTGGCGCATGTATTCCAGTGCCGCACGCGTGCCGTAAGAGGCGCCGTAGAGGTTCCACTGTGGCGCGCCCAGCTGTTCACGCACGGCCTCGAAGTCCTGAATGGCGATCGTCGTGGTGTACAGGCGCAGATCGCCGTGGGGCAGACGGCTCAGGCTTTCCTGACAGTCGCGCAGGCGGCGCTCCTGGGCTTGCGGGTCCAGGGCTTCGGCGATCGGCAGCTTGCTGTCATCGGCGCATTGCAGCGGGGCAGACTTGCCGGTGCCGCGCTGGTCGATGAAGACCAGGTCACGTCGGTTGTTCAAGCGCTTGAGCACGCCAAGCACCCGCGGTGCCACCGCAATGGCGCTTTGGCCGGGGCCGCCGGCCAGCATCAGCACCGGGTCGGGCTGCTTGTTGCGCGCCATGGCGGGCACCACCAGGTAGTGGATCTCGATCTGCGTGCCCTGCGGCTTGGCCGGGTCCAGCGGCCGCATGACGCTGCCGCATTGCATCTCATTGGGCATGCCTTCGATGCGGCAGGCGTGGGTGGGGCCACTGCCCGGCTTGCTCGTGCCGCCTTCGCTCGCGGCGGCCGCCGCCAGGCCCGTGCCCAGCAGCAGGGCCAGGCCGCTCAGCAGCGGGGCGGCTCCTGTTCCTTGTCTTTGTTTCCACATCAGCGTCGTCTCCAGACTTGGGTGCTTGTATGGGGGCGGATTATGGGCAGCGCTTGCAGCGCTCTGACTCCTGCCTGCGGCGAATGGCGGAACGCGGCGACAAGCTGCGGGGAATGCGGGGCGGCCGTTCAGTCGCCCGGCGCTGCAGTTTGTCGCAGCGCACGGACTCAGCCCGCCGATGGCGTTAGATTGAGGCCTGGGGCAATGACGGCCCCGGCATTCAGAAGGAGGAACCCAGATGTCCGTCGCCGAAGAACTCCACAAACTGGCCGAGCTGCACCAGCGCGGTGTGCTCAGTGACGCTGAGTTCGCGCAGGCCAAGGCCCGGCTGCTGAGCGGCGAGGCAGCGCCAGGCGCTTCTACCAGCGCGGGCTTTGCGCCGGCCGCCAACGGCCTGAACGAGCTGCGCCGCAGCCGCGAGGATCGCTGGCTGGGCGGTGTCTGCGGTGGCTTGTCTCGCATCACCGGCCTGGATTCCTGGGTCTGGCGCCTGCTCTTCACCCTGCTGGTGCTGTGCGTGGGCACGGGCTTGTTCGTCTACCTGCTGCTCTGGATCTTTGTGCCGCAGGATTGATCCCGGCGGCCGTTGGGCGCCTGCCTGCAAGAGTCGCCAATCCGGCGTATGGTTCGGGCTTTGCCGGCAGGTCCGCCGGCAAGTTCTCGCAAGGAAACCTGAACCATGAAGCTCTATTACAGCCCTGGCGCCTGCTCTTTGTCCCCGCACATCGCCCTGCGCGAGGCGGGCCTGAGTTTTGATCTGGTGCTGGCCAGCACCAAGACCAAGAAGCTGCAGGACGGCAGCGATTTCTACGCCATCAATTCCAAGGGTTCGGTGCCTGTGCTGGAGTTGGACAACGGTGAGCGCCTGACCGAAGGCCCGGCCATCGTCCAGTACATCGCCGACCTGGCGCCCGCCTCGAACCTGGCTCCGGCCGCCGGCAGCATGGCGCGCTACCGCCTGCAGGAATGGCTGAACTACATCACCTCCGAGCTGCACAAGGGCTTCTCGCCGCTGTTCAACCCGGCCACGCCGGAAGATTACAAGCCGGTTGCCCGCGCCGCGCTGATGGCGCGTTTCACCTGGGTCAACGCCCAGCTGGAAGGCAAGCAGTACTTGATGGGCGATCAGTTCACGGTGGCCGATGCCTACCTGTTCGTGGTCAGCAACTGGGGCCAGTACGTCGGTGTGGACGTCAGCGGCTTCGAGCATTTGGTGGCTTTCCGCGCCCGCGTGGCGGCCCGCCCGGCGGTGCAGGAAGCGATGAAGGCCGAAGGCTTGCTGAAGTGAACGGGTGAACAGGTGAATGGTGAATGGTGAATGGTGAATGGTGGAGCGCAGCCCCTTCACTTGTTCACCTGTTCACTCGTTCACCCCACCGTGCACCCGTTCACTTACTCACTCTTTCAAGTCAGGGATCAGACAATGGCCCCATGTCAACCTCCTGCTCCCCTGTTCACGCCCAGGCCTGCCTGATCCTGCAGGCCTATCTGAGCCAGCGCTTTCCCGAAGAAGGCGCGCGGCTGCAAGCCTTGCAGGCCCAGCTGCAAGACCCTGAGGGCGATGCCTTCAACCGCGCCCAGATGCGCGGCCACATCACCACCAGCGCCATCGTGCTGGACCCCGCCACCCGCCAGCTCCTGCTGATCCATCACAAGACCCTGCAGCGCTGGTTGCAGCCGGGCGGGCATTTCGAGCCCAACGAGGCGGCCGATCCCCTGCTGGCCTCGGCCCTGCGCGAGGCTCGCGAGGAAACCGGGGTCCAGGCCCTGCAGCCGCACCCCGAATACGTCGACGCTGGCAGCGGCCTGGCCCTGCCGCTGGACATCGACAGCCATGCCATCCCCGCCAACCCGCGAAAGCAGGAAGGTGCGCATTGGCACCATGACTACGCCTACCTGCTGCTGGCCGACAGCCGCGCCCCGCTGCGCCCGCAGCTGGCCGAGGTTCATGCCGCCGCCTGGCAGCCGGTGCGCGCCTGGGCCGAGGCGCCCGATCTGCGTTTTCAAACGGTGGCGCGCAAGCTGGCGGCGCTGGGCCTGGCTTGAGCGGGTGGGCCGCCATGGCTTTCGCCTGCGGCGGACCTGCCACCTACACTGCGCAGCTTTGCCTGCTTCTGCGCTGCGCCCCATGCCCGATCGCTCTTTTGCTGCTCCCGCCCTGCCTCTGACCCCGCTGGCCGCCGGCCTGTTGACGATGATGGCGGCTTTGTCTCTGGCTCCGCTGGCCGCGCGCGCCAATGACGCCGCGGTGCAAGCCGCCAGCGATGCCTTCGGCACCAGCATCGGCCGCGAGACCATCGGCCTCTACACCAGCGGCAGCGTGCGCGGTTTCTCGCCCACGGCGGCCGGCAATGTGCGCATCGACGGCCTGTACTTCGACCAGGTCTGGGGCTTGAGCGCGCGCCTGCGCCAGTCCAGCAATGTGCGCGTCGGCCTCTCGGCCCAGGGCTTTGTCTTCCCCGCGCCCACCGGCATCGTCGACCTCAGCCTGCGCCGCCCGGACGCCGAGCCCAGCGCGCAGCTGGTGCTGGGCCTGGACCAGTGGCGGGGCCGCTATATCGATCTGGACTTCAGCCACCCGCTGAGCACCGACGGCCGCTGGGCCGTGACCGGTGGCTTCTCCAAAGCCCATGTCGAATACGGCAACGGCACCGATGGCGAGTTCACCACCGGCAGCCTTGCGCTCTGGTGGCGACCCGATGTGCACACCGAGGCCATGGTGTTCGCCTCGGCCATCGACACGCCTTACGACCGCATGGGCCCGCAGGTCTCCAGCGCCACCCCCAGCCTGCCGCCGCTGGGCGAGGCGCGGGTCTTCAAGGGCCCCGACTGGGCGGCTTACAGCGGCGTCGGCCGCAACTATGGTGCCACCTTGCGCCATGCCTTCAACCCGGCCTGGCAGCTGCGCGCGGGCATCTTCCACTCCGAAAACGACGACCGCGCCAGCTTCAGCAACCTGCTGCTGGGCATGGACGCGCAGGGCCAGGCCCAGCGCCTGGTGATTGCCGACCCGGCCAGCCGCGTGGCCTCCAACAGCGGCGAGCTGCGCCTGAGCTGGGCCTTCGCCCCGGCGCCCTGGGCGCAGCGCCTGCATCTGCAGCTGGCCGGCCGCGCCCGCGACCGCCGCACCGGCGGTTCGCAAAGCCTGGACTACGGCACGATGAGCCAGCTCCAGCCCTTCCAGCCGCCGCAGCCCACCTTTGCCTTCGGCGCGCAAAGCCTGGACGAGGTCAAGCAGCGTTGGCTGGGCCTGTCCTACGAGCTGCGCTGGAACCAGCAGCTGGAGTTCAATGCCGGCCTGCAGCACAGCGACTACCGCAAGCGCGTCGACCGCCCCGGCCTGCCGCTGACCGAAACTCAAGCCACGCCCTGGCTCTACAACCTCAGCGCCGCCTGGCATTTCAGCCCCGAGCTGGCGGCCTACGCCGGCCTGACTCGCGGCCTGGAGGAAAGCGGCGTGGCGCCCGGCAACGCCAGCAACCGCAACCAGGCCCTGCCGGCCATCCTGACCACGCAGATGGATGCCGGCTTGCGCTGGCAGATGAGCCCGCGGTTGAAGCTGGTGGCGGGCGTGTTCGATGTGCGCAAGCCCTACTACAACCTCGATGCCCAGCAGCTCTACACCGAGCTCGGCGATGTGCGCCACCGCGGCCTCGAGCTCTCGCTGAACGGCCGGCCGGCGCCCGAGTGGCAGCTGGTGGCCGGTGCGGTGCTGATGCAGCCGCGCGTGCGCGGCGAGGGCGTGGCCCTGGGCCGGGTCGGCCCGCGGCCGGTGGGCCAGGCCGAGCGCATCCTCAAGCTCAACGCGGTCTATCGCCCGGCCGCACTCGGCGGTTTGAGTTTCGACGCCGGTTTCTCGCACACCGGCCGCATGCCGGCCACGCGCGACAACCGGGTCGAGCTGCCCGCCCTCAGCGAGCTGGACCTGGGCCTGCGCTGGCCGCTGCAGCTGGGCGGCCAGCCCAGCACCCTGCGCCTCCTGCTCAGCAATGCCCTGAACCACCGCAGCCTGGAGCTGCGGGGTAGCGGCAGCTATGCCGAACGACAAGGGCGATTGCTGGCCGTGAATCTCAGCAGCCGCTGGTGAGCGAGGGGAGGGGTGTGGGACAATGTTCCACACCATCGTCGCAGCCCTCGGGCTGCATGGACCCTCCACGTTCGTCCATCGCCATGCCGACCGCCCTGCCGCAGGCCCAGCGCCTGATCTCGATCCGCAGCATCGCCCGGCGGAGCCCTGCCCGATGACTCCGATGATGATGAAAAAGTCCGTCGCCACATTGACCCTGGAAGCCAGCCTCAAGGTGATGCGGCCGCTGATCCGCATGCTGGTCAAGCGCGGCGTGGCTTACCCGGCTTTTGCGCAGGCGCTCAAGACAGAGTTCCTGGCGGCCGCGCAGCGCGAGCTGCAAGAGCGCCAGATGCCGCAGACCGACAGCGCCTTGAGCCTGCTCTCCGGTGTGCACCGCCGCGATGTGCGCAACCTGACCCGCCCGGCCGAGCCCAAGGTGGACGAGGCCGAGTTGGCCCGCCCGCTGAGCCTGGCGGCCGAGGTGGTGGGTGTCTGGCTCAATCTGCCACCTTTTGTCGATGCCCAGGGCCAGCCGCGCGTGTTGCCGCGCAGCGGCAGCGAGGACAGCTTCGACGCCCTGGTCGCCCGGGTCAGCAGCGATGTCCGCCCGCGCGCGCTGCTCGATGAACTCCTGCGCCTCGGGGGCGTCGAGGAGAGCGCCGAAGGCCTGCGCCTGAACGAGGCGGGCTTCACGCCCCACCAGGGCATGGAAGAGATGGCCTGGATGTATGCCAACAATATGAGCGACGCCCTGGCCGCGGCCAGCGCCAATCTGCAGGGCGAGGCCAAGTTCCTGGAACAGGCGGTGTTCGTGGATGAGATCACCGCAGCTTCCGCCCATCAGCTGCACGAGGTGGCGCGCCAGGCCTGGCCTCAGGCCTTGAAGCAGGTGCTGCGCGAAGCCCAGATCCGTTTTGATGAAGACGCCAAGACCGCGCCCCGCGGCGACAGAAACCAGCGGGCGCGCTTCGGTGTGTATTTCTATTCTGAATCGATGAACGAGGGGGAGAAGCCGTGAAACCCAAGCATGTGTTGGCGCTCACGATCGCGGCGCTGTCGAGCGCTTGCGGTCCGGGCGTCGGGGGGACCGGTCGCACCGCCGAGCCGCGCGAGTTTGCCGTTCAGGCCGGCGCCCAGCCGGTGCCGGTGTGCAGTGCTGCTTGGGCTGGCTTGCTCAACTGCCAGCCGCCGGTGATCAACAGCAACGCCGTGGCCGCTGACCACCCGGGCACCACCAAGATCCAGTACGCCAGCGACAGCAGTGCCCAGCCCGAATGGGTGCTCAGCCTCGAGGGCAACAAGATCAGCCTGGAAGGCGGCTGCCCGCGCGTCAGTTTCACTGGCGAATGGGGCCAGGTGGGCAGCGCAGTGCCGCTGTATTTCGGCGGCTACCTCAACGCCAAGCTGATCCAGCCGGTGCTGGCCACCGGCGCGGTCAAGGCCCTGCCTCCGTCCAATCTGGAAAGCGTGCCGGGCCTGCAGCTGGAGCTGCGCAGCGAAGACGGCCAGCTGCTCAACCTCCTGCAACTGCAGAAACTCAGCGGCAACAGCAGCAGCCCACGCAGCTGCCCTTGAGCGCCTGAGGCCCCCGGGTTTTCAAACTGGGGGCGTCCGGTGCAAACCCTGAGCGGTGCCCGGCCTGCCGCCGCTGAGAATGACGCGGACACCCCGCAGCTTTGGCGTTAGCTCGGGGTGGTGTGTTTCAGTTTGAAACATCACACCAAGCTTGGGGATGCGCAGCGCATGCGGGACGGGGGTGAGGACAAGTCGACGGTTCAGAGCACCGAGCCCCTGCCTTTGCGGGGCTGGGTGGACGCACCCCAGTTGCTGCCGAGCGCCGGCCGTGTGGACTTTGCCCGTTATGAGCTGCGCGAGCTGCTGGGCGAGGGCGGCTATGGCGCGGTTTACGCCGCCTGGGACAGCCGCCTGCAGCGCAGCGTGGCCCTCAAGCGCCTCAACCTGCAGGTCGGCGCCGCCGGCGATGCCGAGGCCTGGGTGCAGGAGGCCCGCTTGGCCGCCCGCGTCAGCCATCGCGCCTTCGTTACCGTCTACGACGTCTTCGTCGACCAGGGCGCCGGTCACATCGTCATGGAGCGGGTGCAGGGTCGCAGCCTCAGCCGTGTGCTGGCGGCCGGCCCGCTGAGCGTGGAGCAGGCCCTGGACTGGGCCCTGCAAGCCAGCGAAGCTCTGGCCGAAGCCCATCAGCTGAACATCGCCCACGGCGACATCAAGCCCGCCAATCTGATGATCGATGACAGCGGCCGGCTGCGCATCCTCGATTTCGGCGTGGCCCGGCTGATCGACCGCATGGCCACCCTGGGCCCCGGCGTATCGGGCACCTTCGGCACTTCAGGCGCCAGCGCCCAGCCCCTGTTTTCCGGCACTTTGGCCTATATGGCGCCCGAGCAGATGCTGGGCCGGCCGGCCAGCGTGGCCAGCGACATCTACGCCCTCGGCCTGGTGCTGGGTGAGATGCTCAGCGGCCAGCGTGCCTTCATGGAACCCGACCCTCTGGCCCTGGCCCACCACAAGCTGCATGGCAGCGAGTTGATCCTGGCCCTGCCCGAGCTGCCGCCCGGCCTGGCGCCGCTGGCCGCCCTGGTGCAGCGCATGGTCAGCCGCCAGCCCGAGCTGCGCCCGGCCAGCATGGCCGAGGTGAACGAGGCCCTGCTCACTCTGCAGGACGGCTGGCTGCCGGGCAGCACCTTCCCGCGCCCGCGCTCGGTGCCCGCGCCCGCTCGCCCGCTGCTGCAGGCTGAGGGTCTGCCTCCATCGCCTGCCGCGGCCGGCACGCGCCGCTGGTTGTGGAGCGGGGCGGCGGCCTTGCTGCTGGGCCTGGGCCTGGCCGCCAGCCAGGGCTATCTGCACCTGCCGGGCCAGCCGGCGCCCTGGCCGCAGCGCCTGGCGCAGGCGGAGCAGCTGATCCAAGGTTCGGACGAAGACTTGGGTGCGCTCGAGCAAGCCCTGGCCTTGCTGGAACAGCTGGCCGCCGAGAAGCCCCAGCATGCCTGGGTGCAGGCCACCCTGGCCCTGGCCTATGCCACCCGCTATCACAACGAAAGCGTGGACGAGGCCTGGCTGCAGCGTGCCGATGCCAGCTCGCAGCTGGCCCTGCGCCACGACCCCATGCTGGCCCTGAGCCATGCGGCCCGTGGCATGGTGCTCAAGCTGCAGGGCCGCAGCGCCGAGGCCGAGTCGGCCTATGCCAAGGCCTTGCTGCTGGACGGCCAGGATGTGCAGGTGATCAATGGCTACGGCATGTTCCTGACCCGCCAGCGCCGGCTGGACGAAGCACAGCTGCTGTTCGAGAGCGCGCTCAAGCGCCACCCCCAGGACAGCCGCTTGATGGACAACCTGGGCACGGTGTTTTACGAAAAGGGCGATCTGGCCGCTGCCGAAGCACTGTTCCGCCGCAGCATCGCCCAGCGTGCCGGCGGGGTGAACAGTTATGCCAATCTGAGCGCGGTGCTGCTGCGCACCGACCGGGCCGATGAAGCCGAGGCCTTGCTGCAACAAGGCCTGAAGGCCAGGCCCAGCAGCCAGCTCTACACCAACCTCGGCAATCTGCTCTACAACCGCGGCCGATACGTGCAGGCGGCTGAGGCCTTTGAAGCCGCCTTGTCGGCTGACAAGGGCCGGCCCGGCGACTACCTGATGTGGGCCAACTGGGCCGACACCTTGTTGCTGCTGCCCGGCCGTGGCGAGCAGGCGCGCGAGGGCTATGGCCGCGCCCTGCAGCTGATCGAGCCCCTGCTGGCGCGCTACCCCAAGGACGCCACCTTGCTCAGCCGTGCCGGCCTCTACGCCGCGCGCAGCCAGGACCGCCAGCGCGCGGCCGACTGGACGCAGCGCGCCCTGCAGCTGGCGCCGCTGGTGCCCGATGTCCTGTTCCGGGCCAGCCTGGCCGCCGAACTTTCGGGGCAGCGCGATCTGGCGCTGACCCGATTGCAGCAAGCCCGCGCTGCGGGCTACCCCGCGCATCTCATCGAGCAGGAGCCGACATTGGCGGCCCTGCGCAGCGAGCGGCGCTATCACCATCAGCAAGCCCAGTGACGATTCATCAAGGAGGTTCGAATATGAAGATGACCAAGGTCCTGAAACTGTCTTTCAACGGCGAGCAGATCAGCCGCAATCTCGTCTGGGTCAATCCCGGCGAACTCAGCACCCGGCCCGAGAACGCGGGGGCCATCGAGCTGCAGCAAGGCGACGATTTCCGTGTCGAGCTGATCATGTCGTTCGCGAACGAGTACGCCGATGTCAACTACACGGTCCGTGAAGCCAAGCTCTACACCGTGCTCAACGAGGCCGGTGGCAGCAACCAGACCTTGAGCCCCTTCGAGGCGGAGGGCGAGGAGAGCCCCTGGACCACGCTGGCCTTCAGCAGCCCCATGGAAGCCGTGGATGGCTTATATGTGCTGCGTTCCGACCCGGTCACGGTCAAGGCACCGGCCAGCAAGTCCCTGCGCTGGGAGCTGAGTCTGGTGCTGGTGGCTCTCATCCAAGGGGGGGTGCCGGCCTTCAACAAGGTCTTGCGCTTCGACCCCGAGGTCGTGGTCACCCAGCGCTGAGCGCCGCGCCGCACGCAGGCATCCGAAAAAGAAAAAGCCGGCTCGCCATCACGAGCCGGCTTTTTGATCGGCGGGGTCGGGCTGCTTGCGCGCTCAGGCCTTCTTGCCGGGTGCCTTCACCAGCGATTCGCAGGTTTCGCGTTGCTTGTCGGCCGTGTCGACCTTGGCGCAGATGCCGTCGAGCTGGGTCTTCAGGCGGCTGAGCACGGCATCATGCTGGCCCTTGTCGTTCCACTTGGCCAGCGAGCTGCCCACCTTCTGCAGCGAACGGGCGCTGCGCTCGTAGAAGCTGCCCTTGTCCTGCGCCGCTTCGTTGAAGAGCTGGGCGGCGGTCTTCTCGATGCGGGCGGCGTCCTGCGGCGCCAGCTCGGTCAGGGCGGCGAAATAGCCGGAGCCCCACTGCAGGCGGGTGGCCGGGCCTTCGCTCTTGTTGAAGGCCTCCTCGTACCACTTCAGGGCCTCGTCCTTGCGGCCTTGCTTCTTGGCATTGCTGCCCAGGGAGCTCATCAGGTAGTAGGGCGAGTGGCTCTTGCTCAGGCTGGCCTTGAGCAGATCGTCGCTGTCCTTCCACTGGCCGGCCTGGCCCAGCAGGTAGGCGGCCGAGGTGATCACGGCCTGGCGCTCGTAGCCATCGGTGATCTCGCGGGCGGCGCGGGCGGCGTGGTCCTTCGCTTCCTTGACCAGGGCCGGGTTCAGCTTGGGATGCAGCTCGGTCGGTGCGACATCGAGACGGGCCAGTTGCACCCGGGTCAGCAGGGCTTGCAGACGGTCGCCGCGCGACAGGGTGGCATCGGCTTCCAGGCGCTTCAGCGCGGTTTCGTACTGCGCCAGCAGGGCATTGCGCTCCGCGCCGGCGGCCGGGGCCAGGGTCTTGACGATGTCCGTCGCGCCGTAGGCCAGCACATCCATCTGGGCACGGCTTTGCTCGGCGCTCTCCAGCACCTTGCTCACACGTTCGCGCAGGGCGGCATCGACCTTCAGGGCTTTGCCATTGTCATTGGCCGACAGGGCCTTGAGCCACAGCCGGGTGCCGGTGTCGGCGTCCACGCCTTGTGAGGCGGCGGCCAGCTGGGCCAGCAGGCCCGGCAGCTCGGCCGGCGGCACCAGCTGCTGCTCATCGGTCTCCCAGGAGTAGAAGCCCAGCAGGCGCCACTCGTTGGCGTTCAGCTTCTTGCCGGCTTTGGCATCGGCCAGCACGCTCTTGACCGGGCGGCCACCGGCCAGGCCCAGCTGCAGCACCTTGATGACCTGGGGCGCATCGATCTCGCCCGGCAGGCGGGTCAGCTCCTGGCCCTCGGGGTTGAACAGAATCATGGTCGGGTAGCCGCGCACCTTGAAGCGGGTGCCCAGCTTTTGCGCGCCGGGCAGGTCACCGTCGATGTGCACCGGCACGATGGCACGCGTCTGTTCGATGAAATCCACGCGGTTGAACAGGGTCGCCTTCAGCTGGTTGCAGGGCGGGCACCACTTGGCGCCCCAGTACAGCAGCACCGGCTTTTTCTCGGCGCGGGCCTGAGCGAAAGCGCGTTCGATGTCGGCATCACCGGCGGCCGGCTGCCAGGCCACGCTGGCCGTGGCGCTGGCGGCCGCCTGGGCCGCGGGAAGCCAGGTGCTGGCGCCTCCGGCGCTCATCAAGGCCAGGCTCAGCGCCGCAGCGCGGGCCAGGGTGCTCGGGCGCAGCAGGGGGCTGCGGGCTTGGGAAGCGGTGGCGAGGCTCATCGTGGTGTCGGTCACTCGTTGGGCCACCCCGTGCCGGGTCGGCGCGAAGCGGTGGGATGAATGGAGGGTTGGATTGCAAGCAGATGCAGGATTGTGCGGCGTCTGCGCAAAACCTGCCTATGCGGGGCGCTCCTGAGCTTAGGCGTTTTGTGGCGCATGCCATGCGCTTATCGCACCGCAGGCGGCCGAAGCGGGTGGCTTGGCCATTCCCGGCGCCGGCCGAGGCAGCGGTTATCCTGCCGCCCCATGTACGCGTCCTATTTCGGCCTGAAACACGCCCCGTTCTCGATCGCGCCGGACCCGCATTACCTCTTCATGAGCGAGCGCCACCGCGAGGCCCTCGCCCATCTGCTCTATGGCCTGGAGGGCGGCGGCGGCTTCGTGCTGCTCACCGGCGAAATCGGCGCCGGCAAGACCACGGTCTGCCGCTGCTTTCTGGAGCAGATCCCGCCGAACTGCAACGTCGCCTACATCTTCAACCCCAAGCTCACGGTGCGCGAGCTGCTGCAGGCCATCTGCGACGAGTTCCATGTGCCGGTGCCCGCGGGCGCGCAGACGGTCAAGGACTACCTCGACCCGCTCAACGCTTTCCTGCTGGCCCAGCACGCCGCCGGTCGCAACAACGTCCTGATCATCGACGAGGCGCAGAACCTCTCGGCCGATGTGCTGGAGCAGCTGCGCCTGCTGACCAATCTCGAAACCGCCACGCGCAAGCTGCTGCAGGTGGTGCTGATCGGCCAGCCCGAGCTGCGCGGCATGCTGGCCCGGCCGGAGCTGGAGCAGTTGGCCCAGCGCGTGATTGCGCGCTTCCACCTGGGCGCCCTGTCCGAGGCCGAGACGGCCCAGTACATCCAGCACCGCATGAAAGTGGCCGGCCTCACCGGACCGCTGCCCCTGGATCACGCCGCCCTGCGCAGGGTTCACCGCCTGACCCGCGGCGTGCCGCGCCGCATCAACCTGCTCTGTGATCGCGCGCTTTTGGGGGCCTATGCCGGCAGCCAGGCCAAGGTCACGCCGGCCATCGTGCGCCAGGCCGCGGCTGAGGTGTTCGATGCGCCGCCGGCCAGCCCGGGGCGCGGGTTGCCGCGTCTGGGGTTCGGCCTGGCGGTGCTCTCGGCGGTGGTGCTGGTCGGCGCCGGGCTGACTTGGGCCGTGCAAACGCAATCTTCGGCAGGACGAAAACAAGCCGCCAGCTCGGCGGCTTTGTTGGCTGCGACCCCTTCAGTTCCGGCTTCTGCCGCGGCCTCCTCGGTCCCGGCCGCCGCCAGCGCCGCGGCGCCGCCGGCCTCGGCTGCCAGCAGCATGCCCCCGCCCGAGCGGCCAACTGCCGAGCCGCTGCAACTGGCCGACTGGACGCCATCCGATGCTGGCGCCTGGGCCGCGCTGGCCGAGCGCTGGGGCTTGCCCCTGGCGCCGAACGAGGCAAAACCCTGTGACGCGGCCGCCCTGCAAGGCCTGCAGTGCTACCGCAGCGTCAGCGGCAGCCTGTCCCTGATCCGCTTGATGGACCGGCCGGTGCTTTTGACCCTGCAGCGCCCGGGCCAGGCGCCGGCCCTGGCCGCGCTGGTGGGCCTGGACGGGCAGGAGCTGACGCTGTGGGTGGACGGCCGGCCGCGCCGGCTGGCGCTGGCGGAGCTGGCCAGCGCCTGGCGCGGTGAGTTCAGCACCTTGTGGCGCGCGCCGCCGGGCTATGCCGAGCGGGCCGCCAATGCCGGGCCCTTGCGCGAATGGCTGGCCGGCCAGCTGGACGCCCTGAGTCGCAGCGCCGTGCCGGGCGGCGCCCCTGCTGCCGCTTCCGCTGTGCTGCCCGGCTGGGCCGAGCTGAGCCCGCGCATCCAGGCTTTCCAAGCCAGTCAGGGCTTGCAGCCGGACGGCCGCGTCGGCCCGATCACGCTGATGCAACTCAACCGCGCCGCGGGTGTGGACGAGCCGCGGCTGGCGCCAGCGCGCTGAACGCAGCGGACGACCGAACGAACGATAGAAGAGAGATCAAACGAGCCGCCATGTCCTACATCCTCGACGCCCTGCGCCGTGCCGAAGCCGACCGCGAACGCGAGCGCGGCCAGGTCCCCGGCCTGCACGCCCAGCCACCCGCAGGCGGCGCCGCCGCGGTGGGCGCTGCTCTGAGCCCGCGCCGAGGGCGGCTCTGGGCCGCTGGCGGCGCCGTCGTTGTGCTCCTGCTGGTGGGGGTCGGCGTGGGCAGCTGGTGGGCCGGCGGCAGCAGCCCGGCGGATGTACCTGTCAGTGGGCCTGTCGGTCAGCTGCCGCAGCAGCAGCAGCGTGCCGAGGCGCCGCCGCTGCCAGCCGTCGCTGGCACTGCCCCAACATTGCCGGCATCAGCGCCGACATCCACACGAATTGCGGTCCCAACGCTGCCGCCTCCGCCGCTTGCGGCCCCGGCGCCCGTCATCGCGCCGCCCGTCACCGCGCTCAAGCCCTCCGCTTCCGCCCCAGTGCTGGCCGCCAAGGCCAGCGCGCCCACGGAGGCCGCGCCCATCCCGCGCCTGGCCGAGTTGCCCGAGAGCCTGCGACGCGAGCTGCCCAAGCTGGCGATCAGCGGTTCCGTCTATTCCGAAGACCCGGCCAGCCGTTTCGTGATCGCTAATGGCGAGGTGCTGCGCGAAGGCGCCAAGCTCGGCCCCGAGCATGTACTCGAACAAATCGGCACGCGCGAGCTGGTGCTGCGCTTCAAAGGTCAACGCTACCGGCAGGCGCTGTAGGGCTCGCGAACTAACACCCACGCGCGTGGAACCAGAGGTTCGGCCGGCCGGCCGCATTCCGCAGCGGCAGCCACAGCTCGAACACTTCATCCGGCAGGGGGCTGCGCTCGCATTCCTTCACCCCGCTTGCGGCCAGATGCAGCCAGGTCTGCCCATCCACGATGCGGCGGCCCAGCACATGGGCCGAGCGCAAGGCCGGGGCCTTGGCGCGATCGCCAATCTGCAGGCTCTGCCCTGAGTTGCCCGGCTGGCTGCGCGCCTGTTCGATGGCGCCCTCCAGCAGGTAGAGCCAGGGCTTGTCGGCCCAGAGCGCTTCGAGCGAGATGAAGCCTGTTTCGCAAGATTCATGGACCCAGGCGCTGCCCGAGCGCAGGAGCAGCTGGCACCAGGGGCCCGATCTTGCGATGGCGATGGCGGCCGGCTGCTCGTACTCGATCTCGATCGTCGGCAGGGCCTCGGCCTGCGGGGCACCATACCGTCGCAGGCCCACAACTCGCCCGCTGCTGCAACCGCCCTCCGGTTCAGGCTTCGCCGCGCGGACGAGCTCGAGCGTGCCGATGGGCACCTTGGCCCGAGGTTTTGCAAAGATCGGGACAGGCTTGGCCGGCGTCGGGTCGCAGGGATCGGCGCCGAACAGCCCGGGCCAGCGCAGCACGCCCACCATGCCGGCCGGGGGATGGCGTTCGGGCTGCTGGGCGCATGCGGGGTGAACAAGGGCGAACAGGCCCCCAACGATCAGCGCAAGGCTTCTCATGCGGGCAGCCTGTCGGCCATGTCATGCCCTCAGCGCGGACGCTGAACCGCGGTGGCGTCGTCCAGAACGAGAGTGATGCCGCCGAAGTGACGGGCGCACAGGTTGTACATGCCGCAGACGATCCAGGTGCTCAGGTACAGGCTCAGCCACCAGCCGACCGGCACCAGGAACAAGGCCAGAGCCATGGGCATGTTGTGGAACGTGGCGACACCGGGCAGCCAGATGCTCAGCAGGCCGGCCAGAAGCATGCCGGCCAAGGCCAGCGCTCCGCCGACGGCGGCCACGATGCGCGCGGCTGCGCGGGGTGGGATGTGATGGATCACCTGTTGCATGGTGGGTCAGCTGCCTTTCCTCGGGCTCTGCTCGGTTCGGTCATGTTGCGGTGATTCTCGCCCGATAGGGCTGGGGCTCATTCCGCCGCCAGCTTGCCCTTCACATGGCGCGCAAAGTTGTCCAGGATGGCTTGCCAGCCCGTGCGCTGCTGCGCTTCCGAGTGGGTGGTCTCGCCGTCGAACGTGACCGTCACCTGGACGCCTGCGGCGCTCTCGCTGAACTCGACGATGCCGCTGCGGTCGCCAAACACGTACTCGATGCGCTGATGCGGTGCGATGTGCGTGTACTCGCCCGCGAAATCAAAACCAAAGGAGCCGTCCTTGGCCTCCATGCGCGAAGAAAACTTGCCGCCCGGCCGCAGGTCGACGGTGGCCGCGGTCGTGTGCCAATCCGGCGAGGCGGTGTTCCAGACCTTGATGTCCTCGGGCGTGGTGTAGGCCAGCCAGACCGCAGGCAGGGGAGCGGGGACGAGGGTGGTGACGGTGATTTTCATGGGAACTCCGCTGGTTGAGTGTGGGGCAGAAGGTCAGGGCTTTGATTGAACGATGGGAAAACACGGGGGCCGATACGGATCGAGGAAGGCCCGTGTTCTTCGCACCGCCCGCGACCGAGGCGTGTGCTTTCTCTCTCCACCGCACGTTTGACCCCGATGGCCCTCAAGCGCTGATCTGATTCGATCCATTGTCAACCGTGACCGCGCTCTCGAAATAGCGAACGACAGGCTCGGTTTGGTACTTCTCGCGAACGAACACGCGCCAGGCCTCGGTGTACATCGATTCGGCTTCGGCGCGAGAGTTCCACAAGTAGACGCCCCCCGCGGTTTGGCCGTCTTCGGACAGCACATAGTGCTTGCGGAGCAGGCCAGGCACGCCCAGGTACTTGGGAGCGGTACTGAGAAAGATCTGGCGTGCTTCTTCGCCGCTGAGCGGCCTTGGCAAGCTGAACGATGTGGTGACGATGATCATGTGGGCCTCCCGGGGACAGGACAGGGTAGGGTGACGGTGCCCGGCTGTGGCGAACCAACCAAGGATGGGAGATCGGGTGAAAGCCGACTTTGCCGGGCCATAACGTCAAGTGGCATGGACAGTCTACGTGCTGGAAATGAATCGAGTTTGACGCGGGTGATCTACCCAGCGCAGCTGTCCGCGTGGCGTCTGCGGTCCCGGGCGACGCAGACTCCTTGTTCCCCTGCATGATGGAGCCCCAGCCAGCGAATCCCAGCCCACCATGCCGCCCGCCAAACCCCAGCTCCGAATCGTGCCGCCTTCACCCTCTCGCGATTCCCTCCCGCAACGCCTGGAAAAGACCTTGGCTTGTTTGCGGGCCGAGGCGCGGCCCGAGCAGTTGGCGGGCATGGCGCGCTTCGGGCTGACCGGGGCCAAGCGCCTGGGCTTGGCGGTGCCCACGCTGCGCAGTCTGGGCAAGGCGCTGGGCCAGGACCATGCGCTGGCGCTGGCGCTCTGGGACAGCGGCATTCCGGAGGCGCAGATCCTCGCTTCTTTGCTGGCAGAGCCGGAGCGTCTGAGTGCGGCCGAGATGGACCATTGGGCGCAGAGCATGGAGTCCTGGGACGTCTGCGATCAGGCCTGCCTGAACGCCTTTCGGCGCACGCCGCTGGCCTGGGGCCGCATCGAGGTCTGGGCGGAGGACGAGGCAGAGTTCGTCAAGCGGGCGGCGTTTTCGCTGCTGGCGGTGCTGGCCGTGCATGACAAGGCCTGCTCGGACGAGGCCTTCAGCGAGCAATTTCCAAGAATCGAAGCCGCCGCGGCCGACCCGCGTAACTTCGTCAAGAAATCGGTCAGCTGGGCCCTGCGCCAGATCGGCAAGCGCAACCCGGTGCTACGCGCCCGGGCTTTGCTCATCGCGAAGCGCCTGCGCGAGCGCCCCGAGCCCAGCGCGCGCTGGATCGGCGCCGACGCCTGGCGCGAGCTGATCCGCAGCCCTGACCCCAGCCCTGCCGATTGAGCACGCATCTTCACTCCTTCACCCGTTCACCCAATCACGCATTCACCCACCCATGAGCACCGAACAACGTCTCGCCCAGCTGGGCCTGGTCCTGCCCCCAAGCAGCGCGCCGGCCGGCAACTATGTGGCTGCGCTGCGCAGCGGGCCCTGGCTGTTCTTGTCCGGCAAGGCACCGTCGCCGGTGGACGGGGTATTGCCGCGCGGCAAGCTGGGCCGCGAGTTCAGCGCCGAGCAGGGTTATGCCTTCGCGCGCTCGGCGGCGCTGGAGCTGATTGCGGCGCTGCGGGCCGAGCTCGGCTCGCTCGACGAGGTGGTCCAGTTCGTCGAGCTGCAGGGTTCGCTTCACACCGTGCCCGAGTTCGAGGCCCATGCCGAGGTGCTGGACGGCGCCTCGGATCTGCTGCACCAGGTCTTCGGCCCGGTGCGGGGCCGCCATGTGCGCTCGGTGGTGGGCGTGTGCTCGCTGCGCAAGGGCGTGCCTTTGACGCTCAAGGCCACGGTCGAGATTCGCCCGGCTGCGGCGACACCTAGATCGAGCAAGACCTGACCCTGTTCCCACCGCTGCCCCCGGGGGCGAACCGTGGTGAAAAGGCCGGGTTTTTCCCATGACCTAGGGGGGACAAGCGCGGCCCCAGGCGATACCCTCGCTGCAGAGGCCGGGGTCGCCGCCCGCCAGCGCCTGAATCCGGCCGGTTCGGCGCTGATGAGGCTGCCGCCCTTGCCCTTGTTGATGACGAGAATCCCCCGAGTGGATGGAGTGCCCCGATGACGATGATGAAGAACGCCTTTTCTCTTGCTGCCATGCCCGGCCGCCTGGCCCTCGGTGCCCTGGCCGCCGCCAGCCTCTTCCTGGGCAGCGCCGGCAGCGCCCTGGCCACGCCCACGCTGCTGGTGGATCGCGGCTTGCCCACGGCCAATCTGAACAGCCCGGCCGGCAGCCCGCGCAGCAACACCGCCGTCAATGCGGGCGCACCGCGCGAGTTCGCGGGCGATGACTTCCAGCTCGGCAACAGCCTGCTCGGCTGGAACGTCAGCAAGATCAGCACCTGGGTGGTGGGCGGCGCCACCGACAGTTTTCTGGGCGATCTGTACCGCTCGCTGTCCTTCTACATCGGCGACGCCGATGGCGACGGCCTGCAGCGCCTGGCCTTCTCCAACCTGAGCAGCGGCAGCGACGCCACCCCGGGCAGCGGCAGCGGCCCCAGCATCAGCGCCACCCGCGTGGCCTATGTCGATGGCAGCACCTTCGACAGCCCCGAGGGTCCGCGCGCGCTTTACCGCGTGGATTTCGACAACCTGGGCCTGCATTTCGCGTCCAACACCCTGGTGCAGTTCGGCATCGATCTGGACGGTGGCCGCGGCACCTTTGCCCATGCCAGCAACGCCGCCCTGAGCGGCCTGCCGCAACCCGGTGCCGACGACCGCTACCGCCTGTTCAAACTCAGCGACAGCATTCCCGGCACCGCCGATTTCACCGGCTTTGCCTGCACCGGCCAGGATGCCGGCTGCGTCGGCGGCGCCTTCACCAGCGATGTGAACGTGCAGGTCTTCGGCAATGCCGTGCCCGAGCCTGGCACCGTGGCGCTGAGCGGCATCGCCTTGCTGGCCCTGGCGGGCAGCCGGCGCCGCGCAGGGCGCGGGGCGCGGGGCTCCAGCCGCTCAAGCCTGATGTGACGGACGGGCCGGGATCGCCGGCCTACCGCTTCTTTCTCTCATTCATTCAGTCGTCATCATCGTCGTCGTCATGGCTTCCGGCCTTGGCCTCGGCGTGGCCCTGTGAGCTGCTGGCCCGGTCTCGGTCGGGGCCCGCGCCCCATGGTGCATCTTGCTGCCACTGCCAGGCCCAGAAGCCCAGCACCGCGGCGACGATCAGCGTGGCCAGCAGCCCGCCATTGCGCTGCACCAGGTCCGGGCCGCGGCCGGGGGCCTTGCCGCTGAGCATGGGGCCGGCCAGGTTCTGGCGCCGCAGCAGGCTGACACCCAGCACCAGGCCGATATGGGCCAGTGCCAGGGCCAGCACCAGATTGCCCATCAGCTCGTGGCCTTCTTCCATGGCCTCGTCCAGCCATTCGGCCCTCGCGCTCCACCATTCCAGCTCCAGGCCCATGCCGCTGAGCGTGGCCAGCATCAGCGTGGCCAGCAGCCCCAGCACCAGCACCGCATTGAGGGCCTGAAAGCCCGCCGGCACCGAGCCGCGACCCTGCCGCCAGGCCTGCAGCTGCGCCGGCAGCGTGCGGACCTTGCCCCACCAGACGGAAGCCTGCACCCGGCGTGGCCCCAGCAGCGCCCACAGCAGGCGCGCCAGCACCAGGCCCAGGGCGGTGTAGCCCAGGGTGATGTGCAGCAGATGCCAGCGCTCGCTCTCGGCGGAGAGGTAGGCGCCGCTGAAACTCAAGGCCAGCAGCCAGTGCAGGGCGCGCGTCGGTGCGTCGATGACGCGGCGCTGCGGCGCCGGGGCGGGCGAGCCGGTGTCGCCCTCACTTGGGAATGCGGATGCGGTGTTCATTGAAATCTCCTTGTTCAGCGTCACCGTGGCAGGCGGCGCAATGGGCAGCGCTTTTGATGGAGGCGCGCTTCCAGGTGGCGGCCGGCACTTCATCGTGCTCGCGCACAAACCAGGCGCTGCGGGTGATGCGGTCTTCGGGTGGCGACTCGCGGCTGCGCATGCCTGTGGCGGCATTGGCGCTCAGCCATTGGCTCAGCTGCGCCACGGTGGCGGGGTCCAGCGAGGCATCGCTGCCGTAGTGCTTGCCGAGGTTCTGGCTGATGCGCTGCCAAGACGCCGCCGGCAAGAGCCCCGGCGGGTAGGCGATGTGGCAGGCCGCGCATTCCTGCTGGTAGGCAGGCAGCAGCGGCACCTTCAGGCGCCGGCCTTCATCGGCGGGGCAGAGCGGCGCCACCAGGGCCAGGCCGATTAAGGCGAGCCGGCGGAGTCGGGCGGTGCTTGTGTTCATGGGTGAGCCTTTCGGTTCAGGGTTTGAGCGTCATCAGCCAGGCGAGCACATCGGCCTTTTCACCGGCGCTGCACTCGCGGTTCAACACGTCCTTGCAGTTGCGGCGGAACCATTTCTCCACCTTGGCCGGCTCGCTGAAACGCCGTGGGTTGAAGGCCGGTGCGAGGGCGCCGATCTCCTTGCCGGTGCCGGCGTGCAGGCCCGCCCGCGTCGGCACAGCCTGATGGCAGGAGGCGCAGCTCCACTCCGCAACGTGGCGCTGGGTGAAAAACGCCTGGCCGCGGCGGGCATCGGCCGGCGCCTGGGCCGCGGCCACATAGCCATCCAGCAGCTCGGCCGGGGTGGCGGCGCGGGCCAGATTGGTGCCGAGGAGGGCGGCCCCCAACAGCAGGGGCCGTAGCAAATGGCGCTTGATCTTGGGGAAACGGGGCATGGCGCGGGTCCTGACTGAGGCAATGCCTCCATGCTGCGCGCGCTTGCTTAGCGCTATCTGAAGTTGGCTGGCATGTCCCAGCGCGGCGCTCTCCTACATGCCGCGGTCACATCCCTGGCCATACTCTGAGGGGATGAAGCCACATCCAGCGCCCCCGGCCCTTGACGACGACAGCCAGCAAGGTCTGAGCCCCGCCGAGGCGGCGCGCCGTCTGGCCCAGGACGGGCCCAACGAGCTGAGCCCGCCCCAGCACCGCACGGTCTGGCACATCCTGGCCGAGCTGATCCGCGAGCCCATGTTGCAGCTGCTGCTGGCGGCCGGCGCCATCTACCTGCTGCTGGGCAATCGCGGCGAGGCGCTGATGCTGCTGGCCTTTGTGTTGCTGACGGTCATCATCAGCGTCAGCCAGGAGCAACGCACGGCCCAGGTTCTGGAGGCCCTGCGCGACCTGACCAGCCCGCGCGCCCTGGTGCGGCGCGGCGGCCAGGCGCAGCGCATCGCCGGCCGCGAGGTGGTGTGTGGTGATCTGCTGCTGCTGGAGGAGGGCGACCGGGTGGCCGCCGATGCGCTGCTGCTCAGCAGCCACGACCTGCAGACCGATGAATCCCTGCTCAGTGGCGAATCCTTGGCCGTGGACAAGCGCGCCGGCGCCGAGCAGGAGGCCGGCCGGGTGTTTGCCGGCTCGCTGGTGGTGGGTGGCCAGGGCCTGGCGCGAGTGACGGCCACTGGCGTGCGCAGCGAGATCGGCCGCATCGGCAGCTCGCTGGCCGAGATCGAGATTCCGCCCACGCCGCTGCACCAGCAGACGCGTCGCCTGGTGCGCTTGTTCTCCATCCTGGGCCTGGCCTTGAGCGTGCTGGTGCTGCTGCTCTTCGGCCTGCTGCGCGGCGAATGGCTGGGCGGCGTGCTGGCCGGCATCACCCTGGCCATGTCCATGCTGCCGCAGGAGTTCCTGCTGATCCTGACGGTGTTCATGGCCATGGGCGCCTGGCGCCTGTCGCAGCAGCGCGTGCTGGCGCGCCGCGCCGCCACCATCGAGACCTTGGGCGCCGCCACCGTGTTGTGCAGCGACAAGACCGGCACGCTGACCGTCAACGACATGGCCGTGGCCGAGCTGGCCGCGCTCGGCGAGACGCCTGTGCGCTGGGTGGCCGCAGGCGGGCAGGCGCTGCCCGAGGCTTTGATGGACATGCTGGACGTGGCCGTGCTGGCCAGCGAGATCGCGCCCATCGACGCGATGGAGCGTGCCTTGCACAGCCTGGCCGAGACCCAGCTGCCCCCCGAGCGCCGCCACCCCGGCTGGCGCCTGGTGCATGAGTACGGGCTCAGCCCCGAGCTGCCGGCCATGGGCCATGTCTGGCAGGGCGAGGGCCTGGCCGGCTCGCGCCTGGCGCTGAAGGGCGCGGCCGAGGCGGTGGCGGCACTCTGCGGCCTGAGCGAGGCGCAGCGCGCCCAGGTGGCGGCCGAGACGCAGGCCATGGCCGAGCGCGGCCTGCGCGTGCTGGGCGTGGCCTGCGCCGATGCAGCGCTGCCGGGTCCGCCCTGGCCGGCCGGGCCGCAGGGCTTCGCCGGCCTGCGTTTCCTGGGGCTGCTGGCGTTTGCCGACCCGCTGCGCCCCGAGGTGCCCGAGGCGATTGCCCAATGCCGCGCCGCCGGCCTGCGCGTGCTCATGATCACCGGCGACCACCCGGCCACGGCGCGCGCCATCGCCGGCCAGGCCGGCCTGGATGTGGCCCAGCCCGTCATCACCGGGCCGGAGCTGGCCCAGCTGTCCGATGAAGCCCTACGTCAGCGCCTGGCGGCGGGTGCCAGCGTGTTCGCGCGCATCAAGCCGCAGCAGAAGCTGCGCATCGTCGAGGCGCTGAAGGCGCAGGGCGAGGTGGTGGCCATGACCGGTGACGGGGTCAACGACGCCCCATCGCTGAAGGCCGCCCACATCGGCATTGCCATGGGCGGGCGTGGCACCGATGTGGCTCGCGAGGCCTCCAGCCTGGTGCTGCTGGACGACCGTTTCTCGGCCATCGTCGGCGCAGTCCGCCTGGGCCGCCGCATCTACGACAACCTGCACAAGGCCATGGCCTTTGTGCTGGCCGTGCATGTGCCGATTGCCGGCCTGTCGCTGCTGCCGCTCTTGTTCGGCTGGCCGCTTCTGCTCTCGCCGGTGCACATTGCGTTTCTGGAGCTGCTGATCGACCCCGTCTGCTCCATCGTCTTCGAGGCCGAAGAAGAAGAGGCCGATGTGATGAGCCGGCCGCCGCGCGACCCGGCCGCGCCCCTGTTCTCAGGCCGCTTGATCGCCTGGAGCGTGGCCCAGGGCGCGCTGATCCTGGCGGTGGTGGGCGGCTTGTACGCCGTCCTGCTTGGCCGTGGCCCGATGAGCCAGGAGGCGGTGCGGGGCACGGCTTTCCTGGCCCTGGTCAGCTGCAATATCGCCCTGATCCTGGCCAGCCGCAGCCTGAGCGGGCGCTGGCGCGAGGCCTTGTTGCGGCCCAACCGCGTGCTCTGGCAGGTGCTGGCCGCCACCGCCGTGTTGCTGGCCGCGGTGTTCTGGCTGGCGCCGCTGCGCGAGGTGTTCCGCTTCGCCGCGCTGAGCCCGGCCTCGCTGGGCCTGGGTCTGGCGACGGGCGGCTCGATGCTGCTGGTCTTGCTGCTGCTGCGGCGCTGGAGCGGGGTGCACCCCTAGTTTGTCGATCTCTGTGTGGCCGCTGTGGGCGGCGGAATGCGTAAGGACTGAAGGAGTGGCAGAGGGCGGAGCGGGGCTCCTTCCTCGTTCATTCATTCATTCCACTTCCTTTGACTTCAGTTCCACAACGCATCCACACAGGAGTTCACCATGAACCGTCTTCTTGCTCGTCGCCCGACCTTCCGCCGCCTGCTAGTCAGCGCCACCGCCTTGCTGGCCCTTTCAAGCGCCGCGGCGCTGGCCGCGCCGGTGTCGCCCACCACTTACGACATGCCCAATGGCTACGGCACCGCCAGCGGCGGCAGCTTCAATTACTGGGACCGCGGCTACAGCGGCAGCGGCAACACCCAGCTCGATTTCGCGCCGCTGAGCGGCGGACTGGGCGACCTGACCGACGGCATCATCGCCACCGAGCGCTGGGACCGGGTCGAGAACCTCGAAGGCACGGGCCCCTACGTCGGCTGGTCGGCCATGGACCCGGTCATCACCTTCCACTTCGGCGAATCCCTGGTCTTCAGCCAGCTGACCATCTGGCACGACGATGCCAACGGTTATGGCAATGTCGCCACACCGCGCGGTTTCATCGTCACGGTGGGCGGCCAGTCGCAGAGCTTTGACATCATCGACCCGGCTGGCGACGCGCCCTTTGCCTCGGTGCTGAATCTGGGCCCCGGCTTTGTCGGCAGCAGCCTGCAGCTGCAGGTCCTGCGCCACGACACCGCCACCATGCTCAGCGAGGTGGCCTTCGAGGCCCAGCCCGTGCCTGAGCCGGCCAGTGCCGTCTTGCTGGGCCTGGGTCTGGCGGCGGTCCTGCTGGCTGGCGGACGCTCGCGTCCACGTTCAGGGGATGCCCTGCCGTCCTGAAGCGCGGCGGCCGTGATAGCCTTCCACCGAGGCCTTGAGTTCAACCCTGGTGGAAGGCTCGCTCCATGATGAGGATGCTGAAACGCGTGCGCGATTCGGGCCGTAGCGGCCAGGCCTCGCGGCTTTGGCCGGCGTGCTTGTTGTTGATAGGGCCGCTACTGTTGCTGTGTCCCGATGGCCCCGCCCAAGCCGCCGAAGTGCGCATGGCTTTTGGCGAGAAGATCCCGCCGTTCTGCTTCCCCAAGACCGACAGCGGCATCGAGCTGGAGGTGATTCGCGCTGCACTGGCCTACAAGGGCCACCAGCTCAAGCCCCTGTACTTCCCGTTTGCGCGCATCCCGGTGTCCTTCCGCGATGGCACGGTCGATGCGGTCATGACCGACCTGGGCCAGGACCTCAGCAGCGCAGGCGGCCACTATGCCGACCCGGCCGTGCTCTACGACAACGTCTTCATCACCCTGAGCCGGCGCCAGATCAAGATCAGCACGCCTGCGGATCTGAAGGGCTTGAGCGTGGTGTCCTTTGCCGGGGCGATCAAGCGCTATCCCGAGTGGCTGGAGCCGGTGCGCCGCGCCGGGCTCTACACCGAGATCAACGACCAGTCGGTTCAGGTCAAGACCCTGATGCTGGGCCGCTACGACGTGGTGCTCAGCGACCGCAACATCTTCAAGTATTTCGCTTTGCAACTCAAAAGCGAAGGCTTCACCGAGCTGCAGCCGGTGGACGAAACCGCCTTCGTCAAGCTCAACCCGCAGGATTACCGCCCGGTCTTCCGCGACCCCCGAATCCGCGATGACTTCAACCAGGGTCTCAAGCAGCTGAAGGAATCGGGTCGCTTTCAGGCGATTTATGACAAGTACCTGAAGGACTGAGTCGCTCGTCGTTTGTGATTGCGCGGGCTTGGAAGCTCAGCGTGTCACCATCCTCGGGCACCCAGACCCGATCCTGCATCCCGCCCGCCCGCGCCAACTCTCGAACCCGCGCCCGCGTGCCCGGGCAATGGTCCAGCGCCTCCAGATGGTTGGCGACGATTTGAGTGCCCGGGCACAGCGCAGCGGCCTCGATCAGGGCCTCGGGCGTCAGCAGGATCTCGGCGCCCAGGTCGAAGCGCGCGCCGCCGGCCGGCAGCACCGCCACATCGGGGCGCAGGGTGCTCAGGCAATCGCGCAGCGGCGCGCACATCACCGTGTCGCCGGCCAGGTAGACGCTGGGCTCGCCGGCCACCTCGATCAGATAGCCATGGCCATGCTCCATCAGCAGGCCGGCCATGCCGCGGCCGTGCACGCAGGGAATCGGCGTGATGAAGGCGCCGCTGAGTTGGGCGGGCAGCAGAGGCTGGCGGCCCGGGCCTTGCAGGGCCTGCACCTGCAGGCCGCGCTGGCGCAGGTAGGCGGCGTCGCGCGGCATGGCCAGCACGGGCACGGCGGCCTCGCGCAGCCAGCGCTTGCCGGCGCGGTCCAGATGGTCGAAGTGGCCACGCTGGCAATGCGTGATCAGGCCGTGGTTGACGCGGCCCAGCAGGGCCTGGCTGCCGGGCGGCAGCGGCACCAGCGGGTTGCGGCGGCGCTGGCCGCCGAAGTAGCGCAGGGCGGGCAGGGCGCTGGCCTCGGCCAGCATGGGGTCGACCAGGAACGTGATGTCCTGACCCTGGCTGTGGAACTCGAGCACGACGGTGGCATTGCGGAGCTGGGTGATCTTCATGGCGGGCCGGTGTGAGAGGGGATGGCGCCATTGTTGAAAGTTCAGCCTGATCGCAAAATGGCTGAATCGGAAATTAAATTTGCCATTCATGCCATCTTCAATTCGCCGCACGGCCGCAAGCCCACCCTTCACCCTGGGCCTGCTGCTGTTCGAGGGCTGCATGCCGGCCGGACTGTTCGCCGTGGCCGACTTGCTGCGCGCGGCCCATCTGCGCGCCGGCCGGGAGTTGATGCGCTGGCGCTGGTTGACGGTGGATGGCCGGTCGGTGAATGGAATCAGTGGTGGAATCGAGGGCGGGCCGACGCTGACTCCCGAGGGCGCCTTGGTCGACAGCGCGGATGAACTCGATGCTCTGCTGCTGCCCGGCCTCTGGGTCAGTTCCCTGGAAGGCTTGCAACAGACCCTGCAGGCCCGCCGTGCCGAGATCGCCGCCCTGCGCGCCTTGCCTGCCCGCTGCGCGCTCTGGAGCTATTGCGCAGGCGTGCCCTTGCTGGCCGCCAGCGGCCGGCTGCAGGGTCAGGCGGCCACGGCCACCTGGTGGCTGGCGCCCCATCTGCAAGCGCTGTTCCCGCAGGTGGCCTGGCAGTTCGACGAGGCCCTGGTGGACAGCGACCGCACGGTCACTGCGGCCGGTGCCAACGGCTACCTGGCCCTGATGCTGGATCAGCTGGCGCGCCGAATGGAGAGTGAGAGCCTGCGCGAGGTGCAGGAGGTCTTGATGCTGCCCCAGCCGCGCCAGCGCCACCCGGCTTTTGCCGCGGTCAGCCTGATGGCCCTGCGCGAGCCCTGGTTGCGCGAGCTGCTGCTCTGGGCCCAGCGCACCCCGGCCGAGGCGCTGACCGTGGCGGCCGCCGCAGCGGCGCTGAAGCTGTCACCGCGCACCCTGAGCCGACATGTGCAAGCTGCCACCGGCCTGCCCGTCGCCACCTGGCTGCGCCGCGTCAAGCTGCGCCAGGTGGCCGAGCGCCTCTCGCGCGGCCCCGAGCCGCTGAAGCGCCTGGCCGAAGATCTGGGCTTCAGCAACGAGGCGGCTCTTCACCGCATGTTCAAGCAGACGACGGGGCTCACGCCGCAGGGCTATCGGGGGCAGTATCGGCAGGGTGCCTAGAACGTCTGCGCCAATCGGCTTTCAGCCGAACCCAACCATTCGCGGGCGGGCAGGCCCTCAGTTCCTGCCGGCGAGATCAAGGACCTACAGACGCCTTCGCCTTGGCGGCGTCTGCAATCTTCTGCGCCGCGGCCTGGGCGGCGGCGGCCTGCGCGCTGTTGGGTGCGGGCATCTTGATCTGGCCGCTCTTGCCGAGGGCTTGCAGGTGCTGCGGCCCGCCCGCGGAGAGCAGACCGAAGGCGAGCAGATAGCTGAGCCGCTCCTCGTAGCTGAGGCCCCAGGCGGCGTCCGAGAGCCCCGCATTGATCAGGGTCATGTGTTCGCCTGCATTGGCGTCGCGCCGGATCGCACTGCGCAGCTCTGCTTGCAGGGCCGCGTCGGCCTGCTCGAAACCCTGATCGCCGGCATAGGCCGCGCCCGCACCGGCGATGCCGCCGCGCATCGCCCGCAAGGCCAGCTCTGGCAGCAAGGCCTGGTGTGGCGCCGTGACGGTCTGGCAGCGGCGCGCTTCGGCCTGTGCTTCAACGATCAGCCGCGTCATGACCTCAGGTACGGCGCCGTCGTCTCTCGCTTGCTGGTAGGCCTGCAGATCCGAGGCGTTCTGGCGGCAAGCCTGCAGCCAGGCCACAGCTTGCCATGCGGCCTTGGGGCTTGCGCCGTCACGGGCGCGGTCGATGTGCGGGCCGTAGCCCTCCGAGCCAATCGGTGAAGCCTCAGGCCGCCGTGCCTGCTCCCCGGGCGCTGAGGCCGCCAAGGCAGCGTTGCCAACAGGCAAGGCCGCAGGCGCTGCGAGCACGGCTTCCGCTGCCTTGGGGTAAGCGTCCAGCCAAGTCATCTTGAATCCGTCGTGCGGAACGGGAAGGATCGTGTCCACGTAGCTTAGGTGGACACGATGACGAGCGAGAAGACAGACACGAGACGGCGCTACAGCGCGGCGACGAAGGCGCAGGTGTTGGCCGAATGCCGCGAGCCGGGCATGTCGGTGGCCAAGGTGGCGATGGCCCATGGCATCAACACGAATGTCGTGCACCGCTGGCGGCAAATAGCCCGGGAGGGCGGCAAGGCCGAGTCCCTCGGCGGAACAGGCGAGTTCATCGCCTTGCCGCTTGCAGCAATGGCCGTGCCTGACAAGGCACCGGCAGACATCCGCGTTGAACTGCGCCGCGGTTCGCTCACGATGAACGTCAGCTGGCCGGCCAGCGCCGCGGCGGACTTCGCCGCCTGGACCCGCGAGCTGCTGCGGTGATCCGGGTGGACGCGATCTGGCTGGCCTGCGAGCCACTGGACATGCGCGCTGGCACCGAGACGGCGCTGAGCCGCGTGGTCCTGGTCTTCGGCGAAGCCCGGCCACACCACGCCTACCTGTTCGCCAATCGACGTGCCAACCGGATGAAGGCGCTGGTGCATGACGGCATCGGCATATGGCTGGCGGCCCGGCGCCTGAATGCCGGCCGCTTCATCTGGCCCCAACACGGCGGCATGTTGGCGCTCACCAAGGCGCAGTTGGACGCGCTGGTGCTGGGCCTGCCCTGGCAGCGCATCGGCGAGGCCGGCGTCATCACCGTGCTGTAGGACTGCTCGTCCATTGCGGCATCTGCCGATGGCCAGGGGTGGCCTGGCCAGGCACGATGCCCTGCGTGATCGCCGACGACCTTGACGCCCTCGATGTCCAGCAACTGCGCGCCGCCTTGCGCGCGGCGCGGGCCGATGCGGCCTTCAAGCAGGTCGTCATCGACAAGCTCACGCACGAGAACGCCATCCTCAAGCGGTTGAAGTTCGCCGCGCAAAGCGAGAAGTTCTGCGCCGAGCAGAAGAGCCTGCTGGACGAGACCCTGGACAGCGATCTGGCGGCGGTGGCGGCGGAGATCGAGGCCCTGCAGCCAGGCAAGGCGGCGAGCGAGCGCCAGCAGCCCCGGCGCGAGAAGCAGCCGGCGCACCTGCCGCGCCGCGAGGTTCGCCACGAGCCCACAGACACCACCTGCGGCTGCGGCACGCCGATGCAGCGTATCGGCGAAGACGTGGCCGAGAAGTTGGACTACCAGCCCGGCGTCTTCACGGTCGAGCGCCATGTCCGTGGCAAGTGGGTGTGCAAATGCTGTGCTGTGAGCGCATCGTGCAGGCGCCGGTCGATCCGCACGTCATCGACAAGGGCCTGCCCACCACAGGGCTGCTGGCGCAAGTGCTGGTGGCCAAGTACCTGGACCACCTGCCGCTGTACCGCCAGGAAGCCATCTTCGAGCGAGCCGGGCACGCCATCGCGCGCTCGACCCTGGCGCAGTGGGTGGGCGAATGCGGCGTGCAGTTGCAGCCGCTCGTCGATGCGCTGAGCGCCGAGTTGCTGCGTCAGGGCGTGCTGCACGCGGACGAGACGCCGGTGGCCATGCTCAAGCAGGCGCAGCTGAGGGACGGCAAGACGCATCGCGCCTACCTGTGGAGCTACTGCACCACGCAGTTCAGCGCCTTGCAGGCCGTCGTCTTCGACTTCGCCGACAGCCGGGGAGGCCAGCATGCGCGCGACTTCCTGGGCCTGTCGGGGGCGAACGACCAGCCCGGCTGGCAAGGCAAGCTCATCTGCGACGACTACGCCGGCTACAAGGCCTGCTTCGAGCGGGGCGTGACGGAAGTGGGCTGCATGGCGCACGCCCGGCGCAAGTTCCACGAGCTCTGGGCCAACCACGGCAGCCAGGTCGGCGAGCAGGCGCTGAAGTTCTTCGGCCAGCTCTACGACATCGAGCGCAGCGTGGTCGATGCCGGCAGCGAGGCCAGGCTTGAAGCCCGGAGCCAGGCCAGGACCGTCGCCGACGCACTGCATCAGTGGCTGCGGCTGCAGCGGCAGAAAGTACCCGACGGCTCGGCCACGGCCAAGGCCATCGACTACAGCGTCAAACGCTGGGCGGCGCTGACGCGCTACCTGGACGACGGCGATCTGCCCATCGACAACAACTGGGTGGAGAACCGCATCCGGCCGATTGCGCTGGGGCGGCAGAACTGGCTCTTCGCCGGCAGCCTGCGTGCGGGCAAGCGGGCTGCGGCCGTGATGAGCCTCATCCACTCGGCCAAGCTCAACGGGCTTGACCCCTACGCCTATCTGCGCGATGTGTTGGAGCGGCTGCCGACGACGCCGGCCAGTCGCGTCGCCGAGTTGCTGCCGCATCGCTGGCAGCCGACCTCGATGGGCTGACCTCGACATTGTCGTCAAGACGGGTTGGCCGGACGCTTACGCCTTGGGCGCTGTCGCCATGGCTTGTTCTTCTTTGGGCATCGGCACGGTGTCGTTGCTGGCGGGCCACCAGAACCACGCGCCCAGGGCCAGAGCGCCGATGAGTACGAGGGACGTGGCGGCGCGGGTCGGAAAGGGAATCGAAGACATGTCCGTCCAAACGGGGCTTGTAGAAGGCGCTGAGGTGCGGAGCGTATAGGGGGAAGCTCAGGCCAGAAATTCTCACACTGGCCCGCCCGCCCGCTGCTCCATTCAAGCCTTGTTCTTCGCCAGGCGCGCGACCAGATTCATGAGCGTGGCGCAGCGATTCTTTGTTCTTCAGGTGACTGCTTGTGCCCTGGCTTCTAGCAAGCCGCTGATGGGCTCGGGTTGGTGCAGAAGATAGCCCTGCGCATAGTCCACCCCGATGGCCTGCAGGCGATCCAACACGTCCGCCTTGTCCACGAACTCGGCCACGGTCTTCAAGCCCATGAGCCGCGCGACATCGATGAAGCAGCGAACTGCAGCGTCGTTCAGCGGGTCACTGACCAAGGTGCGGATGTACTGTCCGTCGATCTTGAGGTAGTCCACCGGCAAGGCCTTCAGATAGCCGAAGGAGGAGGCGCCCGCACCAAAGTCGTCCAGCGAAACCTTCACCCCGGCTGCTCTGACCTGCTCGATGAAGACCGCCGCGTCGGCGAGGTTGGTCACCGCAACGGTTTCGGTGATTTCAAGGCTCAGCTTGGAACAGACCGCGGGACCCAGCTGGGCGAGCAGTTCGCAGGCCCAGGCATGGAAGGCCCGGTCTCCGACCGACTGGCCTGAGAGGTTGACGCTCAGACTCTCGATGCGCTCGGGCGAAGCCAGGTTTCGCAGCCACTGCGCCGATCGGCTCAGCACCCAACGATCCACCCGCGAGACCAAATGAAAACGTTCGGCCGCTGGCAGGAAGGAGCCAGGCTGAACCAGGGTTCCATCCGCGTTGCGCATGCGCAGCAGGACCTCAGCATGAATGCCTTGCGCCTGCCCTTTCAGGCATTCGATGCGTTGCGCGAACAGCTCGAAACCATCGCCATCCAGCGCGCTCTCGATTCTGGAGGTCCACTGGATCTCGTGGCTCCGGGCGCGCATGGCGGCGTCGCTGTCGAACCAGGCGTGGACACGATTTCGACCTGCTTCTTTGGCGGCGTAGCACGAGGTGTCCGCGGCCTGCTGGATGGCCGCGGTGCTGGACCAGCGCTTGTCCACGGGCACAAGGCCGATGCTGGTGCCAATGCGGAAGCGCCGGTCCTCGTGGACGAAGCGGAAATCATCCATGCGGTCGCAGATCTTTTGAGCGACGCGATTCGCCTGCTCCATCGTGCAGTGTTCCAGGATGATCGCGAACTCATCACCGCCGAGGCGAGCCAGGGTGTCGCGAGTGCGCACGGCATCGGCCAGCAGCTTGCTGACCTGTTGCAGCAGCTGATCGCCGATCGCATGGCCGCAGGCATCGTTGACCAGTTTGAACTGATCCAGATCGATGTACATCAGCGCGTGATGGCTGTCGTTCTCCTGCGCTTGGCGCAGCGTGCGCAGCATGCGAGTCTCAAACTCGGCCCGATTGACCAAGCCGGTCAGCGCGTCGTGGGTGGCGCGATAGGTCATCTCGCCGCTCAAGCGCCGCTGCTCGCTGACGTCATGGAACACCAGAACGACGCCCAGCATCTCTCCCTGCGCGTTCAGGATGGGGGCGGCAGAGTCTTGGATGCCGTACTCGGTGTTGTCCCGCGAGATCAGGATCGTCTGGTGGGCCAAGCCGACGATGCGGCCTTCGGCCATGCATGCGGCCACCGGATCAGGTGCGGGTTCGCGGGTTTCTTCGTTGAGGATCTGAAAGACCTGCAGCAGCGGCCGGCCCAGCGCCTCCGAGGACAGCCAGCCCGTCATCCGCTCGGCCACGGGATTGAGCCAGTTGATCAAGCCTGCGGCGTCGGTCGTGATGACCGCGTCACCAATGGACTCCAAGGTGACCCGCATCAATTCATGCTGTTCCGCCAACTCTGCGCTGAGGCGCAGCACGACCTCGTCGCGGCGTTTGCGCTCGGTGATGTCGATCTGGATGCCGAACACCCATTCCGGGCGTCCGTTTGCCGTGCGCGTGATCAGCCGCCCGCGGTCCTCGACCCAGATCCAATGACCGTCGCGGTGGCGAAGGCGCACCTCAGCCACGTAGGCGTCACTGTTCCCCTTGAAATGCTCGCGCAGGAGCTTTCGCGTCAGAGGCAGTTCGTCGGGGTGTGCAATCTCGGCGCGGAACTGATTCGTCACAGCGCCGATCTCTTCGACGGACCAGCCCAGGATGGCGGCCCAGCGCGAGTTGACGATCACCTCTCCTGTCTGAACGTTCCACTCCCAGGTGCCAGCGTTCGTGCCTTCGATCAGATTGCGCAGGCGCTCGTGTTCCTTGGCGAGTTCTCGCTCGGCACGCCGACGCAGCGTCACGTTCTGCACCACGGTCAGACTGCGAACCGGTTGGCCTTCCTCGTCGCGCTCGAGGATGGCCGACATCAGCACATCCACGAGCTCGCCCGTCCGCGTCACCATCTGATACGCCACGTCGTCGCAGCGGCCGGTCGCAAAGAAACGAGGAAGAACCTCTTGCCCCGAGTGAATGCGGGACTCTTCAGTCAAAAAGTCTGCGGACGGCCGCCCGATCACCTCCTCGCGGCGGTAGCCCAGGCAAGCCAGCCAGGCATCACTGACGTGCAGCAAGCGGCCTTGGGCATCGATCGAATGCAGCATGGCCGGCGTGGTTTCGTACATCGCTTGCAAGCGGTCTTGCGCCAGTTCCAGCGCCAGTTGCTGTTCGCGGCGCTGCGTGATTTCCTGGACGGTCCCGCGCAGGCCGGTGATTTGGCCCGACATGCCGCGAACGGTTTCGCCGCGGGCCTCCAGCCAGCCGCCCTGGCCGCTGGGCTGACGGTAGCGAAGCTCCAAGGTGTAAGGCTCGCCGGTCTGCAGCGTGCGCCCCACCTGTTCGCCGAGCCTGGCGTAGTCCTGCGCTTCGTAGAGGCTGGCCTGCTCTGCGAAGCTTGGGGCGGGCGCCTTCGGGTCGCAGCCCAAGATGGCATACATCTGCGGCGACCAGACGACCCGGTCACCGTCCACACGCCAGCTCCAACTGCCGGTCTGCCCCAGTCTCTGCGCCTCTTCGAGTGCGAGCTGCGTCGACTTGAGGGCGGTGACATCACTGACTGTCGCGAAGAAGCCTTGAACCTCCCCGTTGACGACGTCCGGTATGTAGTGAGCCCAGGTGTGGCCGATGCTGCCGTCGGCTTTGGTCAGTTGGCGCTCAAACTGTTGTTCCTGGCCCGCCAGCGCGCCTTCGATGTAGACCGCATTCAAGCCGAACACATGCTCGCCCAGCAGGTCTCTCAGCGACACACCCAGCAACTCATCGGGGCGCCGTCCAAACCAGTCCTCATACGCTTTGTTGGCGAAGCGGCAGCGCAGATCCTTGTCCCAGTAGGCGACCAGCCCTGGAATGGCGTCCGTGATGGCCTTGATGAAGCGCTGGCTCTCGACGAGTGCTCGATTCGTCGCTTCCGCCAGATTGCGCTGCTCGACCAGTTCGGCCTCGAAGCGGTGGCGATCTCGCGCGGCAAACAGGGTCCAGTAGTACGCCGGCTGGCCCAGATGCGCACCCAGCCTGCAATTCAACAGCACGGGCACGCGCGTGCGGTCGGCGCAGCTCAGCTGCAGGTGAATCTCCTGAATGCGCCCATCGCGCAGCAGGGTCGGCCACACATGGGTTTGCAAGAAGATGCGGCCGGCGGGCGGCAGCAGGTCTTCGATCGACGCACCGATGCGGCTCTCGCGCGAGCCGCCCGCCAGGATCAGAAGCTCAGAGTTGACGTCCAGTACGCGGCCCGTTGCAGCCGTGATCACCACGGCGCAAGGCAGCTCGTCCCACGGCGTCATGGCGAAGGCTTCACATCAGGCGGCTGAGGCGGCGGTGGACGAAGCCAGGTACTCCTGCATCGCCTCGATCACCAGTGCGGGGTTGCTCATGTGTGCGCAATGACCCTCAACCTCAAGGATGCGCAAGGTGCTTGCCGGCATGTGGGCGTGCAGATACTCACCGACGCTCACGGGGGCCAGGTTGTCGCGGTGGTGCTGCAAGAGCAGCGAGGGCCGTGGCACCTTGGGCAGGTCCGCGCGGTTGTCCGCAAAGAAGGTGGCGCGCGCGAACACACGGGCCACCGCAGGGTCTGTGGAGCAAAAGCTGTCGTTCAGGGTGCTCGCCACTTCGCCTGCTCCTGAGGCGCCGGCGACGACAGGCGCCAGGTACTGGGCCCAGCCCATGTAGTTCTGGTCCATCAGGGCCAGCAAGCCCTCCAGATCTTCGCGTTCGAAGCCACCGAAATAGCCGGGCGGATCGTTCAGGAAGCAAGGCGATGGGCCCAGCAGGATGAGTTGGCTGAACAGCTCAGGCCGCGCGATCGATGCCAGCATGCCAATGCTGCAACTGACGGAATGGCCAACGAAGGTCACCCCTTCGTGCAGCCCCAGCGCGTCGCAAACCTCGACGACGTCTCGGGCGTAGCCACTCAGCTCGGTGTATCGCTGGGTGTCAAAGGCGGCACGATCCGAGTGGCCGCTGCCGACGTAATCGAACAGCACTTGACGGTGCGTGCCGGCAAAGGCGGGCGTGACGCGGCTCCACATGTCCTGGTTGCAGCCGAAGCCATGGGCATAGAGCAGCACGGGCCCGGTCTCACCGATGACCCTGACATTGCTTCGCTTCAAGATGTTCATGGAACGCTTCCTGGTCAAACGGGCCGGCCAAGGGCACGACCAGCAGTTGCTCGTTCTGCTCTGCAGTTCAAGGGCAGGCTGCGCGCAGTTTGAGCAAGATTCTGCACTGGGCGGCTCGCTGGTATCAGTGAAAGAGCTCTCCTTTCCCATGCGATCAATATGAGTGGGCACGGCAGAGATGCACTGGCCCCGCGCCAGGGCCGCCCGGTTCTCGGCGCGCTCAGGCAGATCGCTCAGCGGCCCGCGGCAGAAATCTGTCGACTTTTGCATGGAGCAGCTTGACCAGGGCCGGGTCCATGAACTTGTAGTTGTCGGGGATGTTCAGGCAGATCACACGCTTGCCGAGCAGATGGGGCTTGAAGTCACGGGCCAGTTTGTCTTTGTGGCTGCGTTCCATCACAAAAATCAGGTCTGCCCACGCCAGCAACTCAGGTGTCAGCGGATTTTCAGCGCCATGGTTCAGGCCGGCGGAGCTGCACTCGATGCCAGGATGCTCGGAAAAGATCTGCTCGGCCGTGGGGCTGCGCCAGCGGTTCATGCTGCAGATGAAGAGAACGCCTTGCATGGTCTTGACGCCGGCCGCAGTCAGTCCTTGTTCTTCGCCAGGCGCGCGACGAGTTTCATGAGCGTGGGCACGCGCTTCCTGCCGTGCATGGCCCGCAGGCGAGCCTTGGCCGCGCCGATGTCGATGCCCGCGCAGGTGACCAGCAGCGGCTGCGTCTCCTCCTCCCGCATCACCTCGAACTGTGCGGTCAGGCCTGGCAGGCGCTTTTTCGAAACGCCGACGATGGGCACGCTGCCGCCCAGTGCGTGAAAGATGTGCTGGCCCAGGCCCGGCGTTTCGTCGGCATCCAGATGCACAAAACCGTCGATCAAGATGAGCTCTGGCTCCAGCTTGTGCTCGCGCAGCAGTTGCATCACGCAGGGCAGCTCGCGCAAGTCCAGCATTCCCCGGACCGCCGGCTCGACATGGGCGATGCGCGAGAGGTAAGTGCGGGTCGCTTCCGCCGCATCCCAGGCGTCGAAAGCCACCGCAGCAGCCCTGGCACGGGTCGCCTGCGCGTCCTCGAAATGTACAGCCACGATGAGTTTCATGCGGGATTGATGATGAGTCGCGGTGACTCAGATGCTGGAAGCGCTTGCCAGGGCGACCGCGAGGAATCCGATGGAGCCGAAGAAGAGCAAAAGTGCCGAGGAGAACCACAACTCCAGCCAGGTTCCGATCTTCGCCTTGGGCTGGCGCCCCGACCGCTCGATGAGCAGCACCGGCACGGCCTGGCCCAGCTTGGGGCTTATCTTGGGCGAGGTGGCCACACTGCTCCGCAACTGAGCGCGCTGCCCCGTTGAAAGCTCGAACTCCACGCGGTAGTAGCGTCGCTTGCGTCCAAACATGCGGTAGCAGTGTTCGCTGACGACTCGCCCCTCCACCTTGCGCGCGCGCCCCACGAACACCAGCTGCCGGATGGCAGCCGCCAGGCCAGCTGGCAGCATGGCGATGCTCACCAGGACCAAGATGCCGATGGCAAAGCTGCTGCTCAAGGCGAACTTATCCAGCCGCCTGCTCTTTGAGCAGCCGCCAGCCGAAACCGAAGAACCCGAGGCCCACGGCCATCCAGAGCAGGCCGCCCACCCACATCCCCGCGCGGTCGCCAAGCAGCTCTGTGAACAGCAGGCTCAGCCCACAGATGGCTTTGCAGCTGCTGCCGGATGCCTGGAGGGGCCGACCCAAAAGAGCCGCCAGCCCCATCAGGATGGCTGCAGCACCGAGCGTGATGGCAAACCAGGCGAAGAGTTTGGTTTCGCGTTGCATGGGATGGAGCGGTATCGGGCGGGCTGGATGGATGAATGGATCGAGTCGGGATGGACGCTGATTTGGTCTGTTATGCCAGTGTGGATCCCTGATGCGAAAAGTCATGTCCGGTCGCTGTGCGCAATGTCGACTCGACTTGTTCAGTCGTTCAGTCACTTACTCACTCACCGACCAGACGGCTCACATGCAGTGCCAGCAGCGTGCAAGAAGATCCCGGCTGCGACGAAGCCTGGAGTTCGTAGCGTGCACCGCCTTGCGTGATGGCGAGCGCCCAACTGGCCTCGAACGGGGCGCTTGTTTGCAGGGCGGTCGGCGCGACAGACTGCCGGGTGGACAGACCCGCAGTCTGACGCGGCTGCGGAATCACTTCCTGGACCGAGCCCAGCGGGCGCGCCAAGTCCTCGAGGGCTCGGGCCAGGCTCACCTTGTCCTTGGGCTCGGCGAACATCGCCGCCAGCTCGTTGAACTGTCCCTGCGACAGCTGCTGCGCGGCCTGTAGGGCGCATGAGTCGGCGGCATATGAGGCCATAGGGATCACCGCGGCCAGACCGGCAACTGCAAGTGGTGAACGAATCATGAACTCTCCCTCGCCTCAACGGGCTCTGCTTGTGGCGCCATTTTATGGGCGAGCGCGGGTCGGGCGGTTTGAGCCTTCCTTCTTTCAGCGCAGTCCTGAGACCAATCGTCCGGACGGGATTCAAGGTTCCGGCGACCAGAACTTCATGTCGCCATACTCCCAGGTCCAGGGCAGGCCGGTTTCGCCCAAGATGGACCGCACCAAGGCCGGAAACGCGGGCTCGGCGCGCACGTCGTTGGAGAGCATCACCAGGCAGCGCTTCTTTGCTTCGATGCAGACCCACATATTGGCCGTGGAGTCGTTGTGCCCGCCTTTGAAGAAGCCAGCACCTTGCGGCCCGGTGAACGCGATCACCCCCAGCCCAGCGCCGAGTGATGGAAAGGCCGTCGTGGCGAGGGTCGGCTGGAGCGAAGGGAATTGGCTGCGCGTGGTGATCGGGAGTTGCGGCCGGGTCAGCTCGGCGCGCGCCGCAGCGCTCAGGCCATCGCCGCGCACATAGCTGGCGGCAAGAAGGCCCATATCGGCAATGCTGGTGTCCATGGAGCCCGAGACGCGCACCCGGCTGCGCTCGTCGTGAGGCTCCGGCAGCCCGTCCAGGGTGAAGCCGTCGGCCAGATTGGGCCGAAAGTCGGGACGCCAGATCAGGCTGCTGCGGCTCATGCCGTTTGGCGCAAAGATCCGCCGATTCATTTCCGCACCGACATCCAAGCCCAGACCCTGCTCCAGCACGAATTGCAGCAGGATCAGCCCATCGCCGGAGTAGGCATAGCGGCTGCCCGGTTCGAAGTGAATGCGCAGCTGCTGGTCCGGTTCCAGAAAGTAGAAATTGGCAAAACCGCTGCTGTGCGTGAGCAGCATGCGAGCGGTCAACCGGCGCCAGCGCTCATCGCGGGCCAGGCCCGCAAACGCGGAGTAGCGCCGCACGATGTCCGGCGAGGCATAGCTTGGCAGCGGCTGCGGCAGGTAGTTCGCCATCGGCACATCCAGGCCCAGTTTGCCTTCTTCGACCAACTGCATCACCAGATAGCCGAAGGCGGCCTTGGTCAGCGAGGCGCCGTACATCACGGTGTCTTCCTGCAGCGGGTCGCCGCTGGCGTTGCGCACGCCGTAAGCCTTGGTGAACACCAGCTGGCCGTCGTCGACCACAGCCAGCGCGAGCCCCCGGGTGCCGGTGGCGGCCATGGCAAGCCGCACTGTGTCGTCTAGGCTTTGGGCGTGAACGGAGGGCTGGGGCGAGATCACCGGTGTTTGGACGCAGCCTGACAGGGCGAAGGCAAGGAGCAGCAGGGTGGCTGCGCGGCGTGGCCATGCGCAGGGAGTCAGAGTTGGCATGGGGTCCTTGACCTTGTACTTGTCTTCGTCGGCAGCACGCCGCAGGGCCAGAATGAAATGAGGCCCGTAGAGGTGATGCCGGTACGGGTCCGATTGAGTGACTGGCTAGGCACCGTTTTCCTCGCTCGGCGAACGGGCGGTATGAATGGCGACGATACCAAGCGACAGCCGTTCGAACACAACGTTTTCGAAGCCCATGTTCTCCAATTCTTCGGCCAGACCTTCAGCAGTTGGAAATTCTCGAATGCCTTGCAGCAAATACTTGTACGCAGAAGCATCGCCGCCAGTCGCCAGCCAGCCTAGAACCGGCATGCAAACGGACATGTATGCCAAGTACACACGGTGCAAGACTGCCCAGGGAATGTTGGAAGCCTCCAGAATGATGAGACGACCACCAGGCTTGAGCACTCGCAACGCCTCCTGCAACGCAAGGCGTCGGTTGCAGATCTTCAGGCCGAGGGAAATCGAATAGGCATCGACGCTATGCGTCGGGACCGACGGCATGTTCTCGGCGTCCAATAGCTTTAGAACGACTGCAGCGGAATGCCTACTCAACCGTTCCCCTGCGATGGCAAGCATCTTTGCGCTCACGTCCGACGCCAGGATCGTTCGCCCTTCGACGCCTTCCTGCGTCAAAACGCGAAGAATGATGTCACCAGTTCCAGTGGCGCCGTCAAGGAGAACATCCCAGTTCTCGCTAGCGATCCGCCGCGCGACTTTCCGCTTCCACAGGCGATGAATGCCAAAGCTGAAAGCGTCACAAAGTCTGTCGTACCGCGTGGCGATGCGGCCGAATATGTCGTCCGCCTGCCATTCAAACTCAGCGGCATTGTCGAGTGCGGATGATTCGCGGACGGTCATGTGGATGTCTAACTTGTTATCTGCCGATCACTAGCGAATTCTGCCCAAGCTTGGGTTCAGCAAGTCGCGCGCGGGTTAGCCAACTTAAAGTTCAAAAATAGCTTCTCCCTGAGCGACCACACTGGCCCGGCGGAGCATCTCACTCTTCCAAGAACTTCCACGTTTCCGCCCCGTCGAACCTGCGAATTCGCACCGAGGCGATCAAGGCCGGGTCGAAGTTGCCCAGATGCACGCCGTGCTTGCCGCCCGGCTCTGCGGAGATCGGCTCCCAGTGCGTCACGCAGCCACAGTGCCGGCAGCGCATGGTGCGCAGGGTTTTGTCACCCTGGACGTAAGCCTGCATGGCATCAGGCGCCGCATCAATCGTCACCGTGCCCCACTCGAAATACACCCAGGGGCCGCCGACTCGTCGACACAGCGAGCAGTTGCAGGAGGTGGCCGTTTCGGGCGTGGCAGGCAAGGTAAGGCGGACGGCGCCGCAGTGACAGGAACCGGTGTGCTGCATGCGGGCTTGTCCTTGTGTGAAGTGCGGGAGTTCAGCAGGTAGGCACCGCGCAGCGTTTGACTTGCGTTTCAGTGGCTGCCTGGTGGCTGAAGCGTCACCGCCAAGCCATACAGCGCCAACAAGCCCAGCATGTGGCCCACCGACACCCCGGGTTCCCCAGACTCAATCCGGGCAATGGTCTGCACATGCACGCCAAGGCGGGTGGCCGCGGTGGCCTGGCCTTCGCCGGCGGCGAGCCGGGCCTGCTTGGCGGCCGCGCCGAGGGCGCGGATGGAGGACAGCGCTTGTTCGTCGATGTCCACGGAGATGCGTTTGCCTTGTGCCATGGCGGGCATTGTCACCCGGCTGAGGCCTGCGCTTGGGCGAGCGCTTTGGCACGCCAGAAGGCCACATCGATGGGCACGGCCGCGCCGCTGCGCTCGTTGATCAAAACGAGCTGGCGGCCGTCGGGGCTGAGCTGGCTGATCTCGCCGCTCAGACGGCCGGCGCTGACGCGCAAACCGAGCGCATTGGCGGGGAAGCCGGGCTGGGCGGCCAGCTCCAGCAGGGCGTGCACGGGCCGGGTGTCGCCGGCCAGGCGCAGGCGCTGGACGATGGGTGCCAAAAACGGGTTGTGGGCGCTGTCGCCCGGCGCCAGAAAGACGATCAACTTCGCCTGCGCGCGGCTCCAGGCCACATTGAACAGGCGCTGGGCTTCGTCCGTTTGCAAAAAGGGCTGGCTGCCGTCCACCGGGTCGAAGAGCAGCACCGGCGCCTCGCTGCCTTGGGCGCGGTGCACGGTGCTGACCTTGATCTGCGCTTCGGGCAGGCCGCGGGCGCGCAGGCGCTGGCGGATCAGGGCGCGCTGGGCGCGGAAGGGCGTCAGCACCACCAGCTCATGCGGCTGCCAGCCGCCGCCGGGGTCTTCGGCCAGAGCGGTTTCGATCATGTCGGCAATCGCCTCGGCCGATTCGCGCCGCAGCGGCCCGCGGTCGGCGGCCGACCAGGCGCCCGAGGCGCGCATGGTCTGCACATGGATGTGGGTCTCGGCCGGCACCTCGGCGAAGCGGCGCTGGCGCGCCTGCAGCCAGGCGGGCGAGGCGCTGGCGTCCGCCGCCACGCGCAAAGCGCCCTCGTAAAAGAGCTGGCTGACCAAATCGCTGATGGGCGCGGCCATGCGCGATTGCTCGTCCAGCAAGGCCAGGGCCGGGCCCTGGCGCGGCATCTCGGCGAATGCGGAGCGGCCCAGCCAGCGGCGCGCCTCGCGCTCGCGGCTGCGCAGCACGGGCGAGAGCTGCTGCGGGTCGCCCGCGAACAGCCATTGCCGGCCCAGCGGCATCAGCACCAGGGCATGGGCCAGGCTGACCTGGCTGGCTTCGTCGAAGACCAACAGGTCGAAGGGCGGGGTGCTGTCGTCCTGGCCTTCGGGCGCCAGGGCGCGCAGGGTCTTGAGCGTGAAGGCGGCGCGGGTGGTGGTCATGGCCGCCAGGCGGCAGCGCTGCAGCACTTGCAGCGAGGAGGCGCGCAGCTGTTCGCGCAGGTCTTGCACGCGGTCGTGCCAGGCTTTCAGCGCGCTGGCCTCGCCCGCGCTGGCGCGGCCGCTGGGCCGGGCGGCCTCGGCGCGCGCCAGGCGCTGGATCAGCTCGCGGTCCTGGGCCGGGATCAGGTGCTCGCGGCCCTCAAAGGCCGCCGCGTCGAAGCGGGTGCCCAGGCGCTGCACGCTGGCGCGCAGGGACTCGCGTCGGCCTTTCTCCAGCGCCTTGTCCACCGCCAGCGTGGCCAGGTCCACGGCCTGGTTGGTGCTGGAGAGCAGCAGCACGCGGGCCTGTGGGCGCTGCTCCAGGTATTCGGCCAGCATCACGCCCAGGGTGGTGGTCTTGCCGGTGCCGGGCGGGCCCCAGAGGAAGGCGGCTTGCTGCTGCAGCAAGCCCAGGGCCTGGCGCTGGCCCGGGCGCAGCCAGCGAAACGGTGCACCCGTCAGCAGCGGGCCCTCGGGCCAGGCGGCGGGCCGCTGCAGCGCCGGCAGGCAGGCCAGGGCGCGCTCGGCCCAGGGCGTGTCCCACCAGGCATCGCTGACGGCCTTGAGGAAGCGGCTGGGGTAGAGGCGGATCAGGGCGTCCGGTCCGGGCGGCGGGCTGCTGGCGTTTTGCAGCAGCAGCTGGTCATCCTCGGGCAGCACGGCCAGCACGCTGGCGCCGCCTTTGACCGGCGCGCCCCACCAGGCGGCGGCGCCGTCCAGGCTGTCATCCAGCAGGCTTAGGGCCGAGGCGGTGCCCGGGCGCTGGCCTTCAGCGAACACATAGCCCGGCTCCAGGCTGACGCGCCAGAGCGTGCCCTCGCGCTCGCTGCGCAGGACCTTGAAGTCGTAGTACTCGGGCGTGGCCGCCAGTTCGGCGTGCAGCGCCGCGCGGAGGTCGGCCAGGCTCATGGGCTGGGGAGGGCGAAGAAGGCGGGGCGGGGGAGGGCGGCACTATAGCGGCGCGAGGTCGCTGCTGCCGCTGCCGCGCTGTCCTACCGGGCTCAGGCCTCGCCCGAAGGCGCGGGCGGGCTGCTCGACGCGCCAGCCTCGCGCGGGAAGCGCACGGCCACGCCCAGGCCGCGGCCCTCCAGGCCGGTGCCCAGCTGCACCCGTGCGCCATGCTGGGCGGCGGCGCGCTCGACGATGGCAAGGCCCAGACCGCTGCCATGCTGCTCCTGGCCTGGGATGCGGTAGAAGCGCTCAAACACCTTGGCCTGCAGCTCGGCCGGGATGCCCGGGCCCTGGTCCAGCACCTCCAGCTGCACGGCCTCGGGCGTGTCGCTGATGCGCACCAGCACATGGCCGCCGGCGGGCGAGTACTTGATCGCGTTGTCCACCAGGTTGTCGATCAGGGCGCCGACCGATTCGCGGTTGACGCGCAGCCAGCATTCCTCGGGCGCCTGCAGCTCCAGCTCGATCTGGCGGCTCAGGGCCATGGGGCTGGCCAGCACCACGCGGTCGCTGACCAGGGCCACCAGCTCATGCTCGCGCTGGGCCATGTCCAGCGCATCGGCGCCCGAGCGGGCCAGGGCCAACAGCTGGTGCACGGTGTGGGTGGCGCGGTCCACGCCCTGGCGCAGGCGCTGGGCCGATTCGGCGCGGCGCTCGGTGTCCTGGCCGCCGTCCAGGGCCTCGGCGCTGAGCTTGACCACGGCCAGCGGTGTCTTGAGCTCATGCGCCGCGTCGAGCAGGAACTCGCGCTCGCGCTCCAGGCGCAGCTGCAGCCGCGCCATCAGCGAATTGACGGCATTGACCAGGGGCGCCAGCTCCACATAGGGCGAGTCGGGCAGGGGTGAGAGGTCCTTGGCCGAGCGCTGCGAGATCTGCTGGCCGATGCGCTGCAGCGGCGCAAAGCCTAGGCGGAACAGCAGCCAGACCGGCAGGATCAGCAGGGGCAGGCCGTAGAGCAGGGGGCGGGCGTAGTAGCTGAAGCCGGCCACGGAGAAATGCCAGTCGCCCGGCTTCTCCTGCCAGCGGCGCACGATCAGGCCCTGCTCGGGCTCGCTGGCCTCGGCGTAGAGCCAGCGCGAATCGCTGGCGTAGACGCCCTCTTGCGGCGGGCTGCGGTCGCGGCCGCTGAGGTCGGGGTCGCGGCGCAGCAGCAGGCGGCCTTCGTGCCAGACCTGCAGCAGGTAGAAGGGCGGACGGTGGCCTTTGTGGCGCCATTCGTCGCGCAGCAGGCCGTCCAGCTCGGCCATGCGCGCCTCCAGCGCTTGAGGCTGGTCCAGCCGGGGCAGGGCTTGCAGCTTGGCCAGCTCGGCCCAGAGCTGGTTCTCGGCCTGGCCGTTGCGGCTTTGCAGCAGGCCGATGTCGATCAGCTCGCGGGCGATCAAGGCCGCCCAGGTCAGGAAGATGACCGCAAACACCGCGCCCAGGCTGCGCCGGAACAGCGAGCGGTGGGCGGGGCGGCGGGTGGCCGGCGCGGCAGCGAGCAGGCTCACGCGTTCTGCTCGATCAGGTAGCCAATGCCGCGCACGGTGCGGATATAGCCCTCGCCGATCTTGCGGCGCAGATTGGAGATGTGCACATCGAGGCTGCGGCCGTCGGTCTGGTTCAGGGTCTTGCTCTCCAGCTGGCGGCGCGTGACCACGCGATCGGGCAGCTTGAGCAGGGTCAGCAGGATGGCGAACTCGGTGCGCGAGAGGTTGATGCGCTCGCCGCCGCGGCTCAGCACCATGCGGTGCTCGTCCAGCACCAGGTCCTTGATCTGCCACTGGTGGGGCGAGTCATCGCCTTCCTCGATGCCGGCACGGCGCGCCACGGCGCGCAGCCGGGCCAGCAGCTCGGGGCCGGCAAAGGGCTTGACGAGGTAGTCGTCGGCGCCGCTGTCCAGGCCGCTGAGCCGGTCTTCGATGCTGTCGCGCGCGGTGATGACGATCAGGGGCAGCTTCTTGTCCGCCTGGCGCAGGCTGCGCAGCAGGTCCATGCCGTTGCCGTCGGGCAGGCCCAGGTCCAGCACCACGGCATCGAACTCCTGCTCGGCCGTCCAGAAGCGGGCATCGGCCACGCGGCGCAGCCAGATCACCTCGTGCTGGGCGTCCTGCAGCAGGGCTTGCACCGCCCGGCCCAGTTCCAGATCGTCTTCGACCAAACAGATTTTCATGATGGTGCGGACTCTAGCAATGCTTGGCCGCTCTGCGGCAGCCGGTGCTTTGGGGGTCTCGATCTGGTCTTAAGGAGGTCTTAACAGTCTCTTTGCGCGCTGTGTAGGCGGGTGGGCGGATAGTGCAATGCAGACGCTGAGCCAGGCTGTGTGCCTGTGCAGGGCGGTGCTGCATTCCACAGCCCATTCTTCCACCTTCATCTCATTGTGTTCGGCATGACGACTTCGCTGCAATTGCTCGTGACAAGCCTGCTGGCGCTGGCGGCCCCGGCGGCGGCGCTGGCACAGGGCCAAGCTCAGGCTCAGGCTCAGTTTCTGCCCAGCCCGGCGCAGTTCGATCAGCTCTTCCCCGAACGCATTGCTTTCTACAGCTACGAAGGCTTTGCCGAGGCTGTACGCCAGACCCCGGGCTTTGCTGCTCGCGGCAGCGAGCAGCAAAAGCGCCAGGAGATGGCGGCTTTTCTGGGCCAGATCGCCCATGAGTCCGACCAGCTCAAGGCCCAGCGCGAATACCGCCGCGAAAACTGGGACCACTACTGCCGCCGCGACGATGGCATCGGCTGCGCCCCGGGCCAGCAGTACTACGGTCGCGGCCCCATCCAGCTGAGCTGGAACTACCAGTACAAGGCCGCCGGTGATCACCTGGGCCTGGACCTCTGGGCCGACCCCGACCGCGTGGCGCGCGATTCCAAGGTGGCCTGGCAGACGGCGCTGTGGTACTGGATGACCCAGCCCGGCGTGGCGCCGCAGTCGGCCCACGAGGCCATGTGGGCCGGCAAGGGTTTTGGCGCCACCACCCGCGCCATCAACGGCGTGATCGAGTGCGACAAGGGTGCCGACCCCGACACCTTGCGCAAGCTGAACCGCCGCATCGATTTCTACCGCCGAGCCAGCACGCTGCTGGCGGTGCCGCTGAGCGAGCCCCTGGGTTGCTGAGCGCCAGGAACGAATCACGGAAGGACCGATGGCATGAACGAGTGAAGACAAGGGACACAAAAGCAAGAAGTGGATGAGTCAGTGTTGGAGCAGTTGGCCGACCCTTGACGTGATGGAACCGAGACAAACGATCTTTCGCACAAACGCATGGAGACAACAAGCATGAGCCCCGCTGAACCCCGCGCACAACGCCTGATGAAACCCACCGCCCTGGCGGCCGCCGCCTTGGTGAGCCTGCTGAGCCTGCCGGCCCTGGCCCAGACCGCCGATGCCGGCAAGGACGACAAGAAGGACGCCAAAAAGGTCGAGAAGACCGAGCTGCCCCAGGTCACCGTGACCGCCACCCGAGTCAGCACCGACGCGCTCAAGACGCCGGTGTCGGTGACGGCCCTGCAGGCCGACGACCTGGTGCGCGAGAACGTCAAGGAACTGCTCAATCTGAGCGGCTACGTGCCCAATCTGCAGCTGGGCCTGTCCAGCGGCGACTCGGGCGTGCTGGCCTCCATCCGCGGCGTGACCTCGACCAACTTCACCGAGATCGGCGACCCGGCCGTGGGCATCCATATCGACGGCATCTATTCGCCGCGGCCCCAGGGCTCGCTGGCGCTGATGTTCGACCTGGACCAGGTTGAAGTGCTGCGCGGTGCCCAGGGCACGCTGTTCGGCCGCAACTCCACCGCCGGCGTGGTCAACATCATCCCGGCCAAGCCCGACTTCAAGAGCAACTACGGCTGGGCCTCGGTGCAGCTGGGCAACTACAACGCCAAGCAGCTGCGCGCCGTCCACAACCAGAGCTTTGGTGACAACTTCGCCCTGCGCGCCGCCTTCATGGTGGACAAGCGCAACAGCTACATCGACCAGGAGCAGGACCTGCGCGACCGCGGCGTCAAGCTGCCCACACCCGATGGCAAGGGCAAGTTCACGCCCGATGGCAAGCCCGACACCGACCAGCGCCTGAACCGCAAGGTCGATGCCTCGGATGCCTACGGCAACTCCGACCAGTGGGCCGCCCGCCTGACGGCGCGCTGGGCCATCAGCAAGGCGCTGGAATGGACCGGCGGTTTTGAGCACTACCAGAACAGCGGCGCCGGCGAAGTGGGCCTGAAGGATTGCGAAATGGCCGAAGGCACCAAATGGGCCTGCGGTCCCAAGGGCCAGTGGAGCGCCATCATCAATGTGCCCGGCAAGATCGACATGACCATCGACACCGTGCGCAGCAACCTGGTCTGGAAGCTCGATGAGCAAACGGAGCTGGGCTACAAGGTCGCCTACGCGGTGCAGAAGCGCGCCCAGCACCACGACGACGACGGTGGCCAGGCTTGGCTGGACAGCGAGGTCGACATCATGCAGCCCTGGGGCAACTGGGGCCGCCAGCACGCCATCGATCAGGCCAGCTACACCCTGGACTCCAACTACAAGTCCTGGGTTCATGAGTTCCAGCTCAAGCAGCAGACCAAGAACTGGCGTTATGTGGCCGGCGCCTTCTTCTTGAACGAGAAGAACGCGATCAACTTCGCCCAGGACAATCTGGTCGCTGCGCCCTATGCCATGCCGCAAGGCCAGTTCTATGCCCAGCCCGATCGCCAGATCGAATCCAAGGGTCTGTTCGCCCAGGGCGACCTGGCCCTGACAGACCGCCTGACGGCCACGGCCGGTGTGCGTTTCAGCCGCGACAAGCGCAGCGACAACGGCGGCATCTCCGCCGGCCTCTGGGATGCCAGCACGCCCTGGTACTACAACGGCAAGTACAAGCCCGGCTGCGAGCCCGGCCTGTGCACCCCGCACAACGGCACGGACCTGACCCTGGGCATGGGCCCCTTCGCCGGCCTGGGTGTCTACCCCGAGCCGGTCGTCAACAGCTACAGCAAGAGCTGGAAGAAGACCACCTACCGCTTCGGCATGCAGTACGACCTGAGCAAGACCGATATGGTCTTCGCCTCCATCGCCACCGGCTATCGCCCGGGCGGCTTTGGCGACAAGTTCGACACCTGCGGCGGCGGCGAATGCGTGGACGGCGGCAGCAAGAAATACAGCTTCCTGGACTACGGCCCCGAGACCACCAAGAACTTCGAGCTGGGCTACAAGGGCCGCCACTTCGCCAACAAGCTGGAGCTGAGCGCCACCTACTTCAACACCCAGTACAAGGGCATGCATGTGACCGGCTCCACCGCCGTGGGCCAGAAAAAGCTGACCCGCACCTGCGCGGACTGGGAACCGGCCTGCGATGTGGTGAACGCCTGGAAGACCGAGAACATCGGTGACGCCAAGATCCAGGGTCTGGAGCTGGAGTTCAAGCTGCTGCCCTGGACCGGTGGCAACTTCTCGGGCTACTTCGCCTGGCTGGACGCCAAGGTCAAGTCCTACCCGACCTATGACGACAGCTGGATGTGCGGCTACCGCAAGGAGTTCGGCGCGCCCGAATGCGCGCCGGTCTACCTGGGCACCGATCCCAGCAAGCGCGGCCGCCGCATCCTGGACGTGACCGGCCACCAGCTGCCCTACGCGCCCAAGACCTCCTTCGCCCTGAACTACTCGCACGACATGCATGTGGGTGAGTACAGCATCACGCCGACCATCGGCATGCGTTACCAGAGCCGCATGTACTTCACCGTGCGCAATCTGGACAACGACAAGATCGGTGACTTCCAGAAGGCCTACACCAACTGGAATGCTTCGGTTCGCTTCGCGCCCACCAGCGACAAGTGGAATGTCGAGCTCTGGGGTACCAATCTGAGCAACAACATCGTCAAGAACTGGATGGGTCAGGGCATGGCGGGCGGCTACACCTTCAACAGCTACAACCCGCCGCGCATGTTCGGCGTGCGTGCGACCGTCAACTACTGATCGCTCGCAGGCCCCGGGGCGGCTTGAGGGCCGCTCCAGGGATGACCTGTCATGTCTGTGTGTCTCCTCCCTCCGGTCGCCTGCAGCCGGAGGCTTTGAGCGGGCGCTGCCGGGCTGGGAGGCCCCGGCAGCGCCCGCATTTTTCTGCCGGCGCTGTCACGGCCGTGGCTGAGCCCATGGGCTGGAGCAAGCGGCCCGCCCGCGGATTGATCGATACTGCGCGCGCCTGGATGACGGCATCCTGGATTGACCCCTGGCCCGCCAATCTCCCACACCCGTGACCGATGACGCCTGCAACCCTGCTTTCTTTCACGCCCGGCAGCGCCGGGCTTTGCTGCTGATGGCCGCCCTGTCCCCGCTGGCGGGGGCAGCTGCTCCGGTTGGCGCTGCGGCCCGCGCCGGCTTCAAGGTCTATGTCGGCGGCTATGCCCCGCACTGTGAAGGCCTCTACGGTTTCGTGGCCGACCCGGCCACGGGCCATCTGCGCCCCGCGGGCCTGACGCCCAATCCGCACAGTCCCAGCTGGCTGCAGGCCGACCCCAGGCAGCCCGGCCTGCTCTACACCGCCAACGAAGGCGGCGGCAGCGTCCATGTCTACCGCCAGCAGGCCGATGGCACGCTGCAGCTGCTGCAAAGCCTGCCCAGCGGCGGCCAGGGCCCCGTGCACCTGAGCCTGCATCCGAGCGCAGGTTTTGTTTTCGTGCCGCACTACGGCAGTGCCGATCTGGCCGTGCTGCGCCGCGCCGCCGATGGCCGGCTCAGCGCCGTGGGCCTGCACCCCAGCTGCAATCGCAGCCAGGCCGAAGACTGCCGACCCGGCCCCGACCGTGCCGCCAAGGCACCACCGGGCAGCTATGCCATCAGCGGCCACGAAGCGCCGCACATGCACATGGCCTTGAGCAGCCCCGATGGCCGCTGGGTGTTGGCCAGCGATCTGGGCCGCGACCGGCTGGCGGTGTGGCCTTTCAACACGGAAACCGGCGCCCTGGGCCCAAGGCAAGACCTGGCCCTGAGCCCCGGCGCCGGCCCGCGGCATTTCGTGTTCCACCCGCGCGATGCGGCTCAGCTCTATCTGCTCAACGAAGAAGCGTCCACCCTGGCTTGGCTGCAGCTGGAGCCGCAGAGCGGCCGCCTGAGCCAGCGCCTCGAGATCAGCGCCTTGCCCGAGGGCTTCGCCGGCAGCAACTTCGCCTCCGACCTGATCGCATCGGCCGATGGCCGTTTCCTCTACGCCCTGAACCGCCTGCACGACAGCATCGCCGTCTTTGCCCTGGCGGCCGATGGCACGCCGCGCCTGCTCACCCACGAGTGGACCCGCGGCTCCTACCCACGCAGCGCCCGTTTTTCGCCCTGCGGCCGCTGGTTCTACGTCTGCAACCAGCGCAGCGACCATGTGGCGGTGTTTGCCGTCGATGCCGCCACCGGCCTGCCCCGTTTTGCCGGCCAGTATGTGCCGGTGCCAAGCCCGGCCTGTGCGGAGGTGATGGTGGCGGCTTGAGGATCGGACGGAGCCGAGCCAAGCCAAGCTGAGCCGCTGCGCGCTACGCCGGGGCGCTTGCGGCGAGCCCTCCTGCCGGAACCGGGTGGCGTCGAATTCAGCGTTTGGAGTCCGCCGCACCGCCAGCTCGGCGCATCCTGGCCGCGTGATCGGGCCTGCCTTCATGGACTCCAGATTCTTCGATCCACGCCGCCGCCATCTGATGCTTGCTGGCCTGTCGGCCCTGGGCAGCAGCGGCTGCGCCAGCCGCGATCTGCGCAGCTTCCGTGGCCGGGATCTTGACTCGCTGGCCGCCCAGCAAGGCATCTGCCTGGCTCACCTGGTCACCCTGAAGGGCGCTCAGCCGCAGGCGCCACGTCTGCTGGGCACCGGCTGTGGCGAGACCTCGCACGGGAGGGAATCGCGTGAGGCAGCGCCGCCGCCCTTTTTTCAAGCGGTCTCGCTGACCAAGCCGGCCGTGGCCTACCTGGCCTTGCAGCTGGTACGCGAAGGCCTGCTCGATCTGGACGCGCCGCTGTCCCGCTACCTGGCCCAGGGTTACTTGCGCAAGCAACCTGCTGCTGGTGTCGACGCAGCGCTTCCTGCCGCAACCTTGGTGCGCACGCCGCTGCGCTGCCTGCTCAATCACAGCAGCGGCCTGCCCAACTGGGCTTCTTCGCTGGGCGCGCTGCGCTTGGCCCTGGCGGCGGCTCTGGGCGGCGGCTCTGGGCGGCGAGGGTTTTCCGCAGGCCCGTGGGGTTTGGGGGTTCGAAAAGCTGGATTGAAAGAACCGGCGCACGGCGGTGCGCTTGGCGGCCGCAGGGCGCAAGTCCGCTTGAATCCAATGCTAGATTTCCAGGTGGCAAACTGCGCCCGCCGATGGCGGCGTTCTCATGTCACCCGAGATCGGAGATGAAGATGACCCAAGCCCTGCTGGTATTTGTGCAGTTCGAAGTGAACGATTTCGCCCGCTACCGCGCCGACTACGCCTCCAAGATGGCCGCCCTTGCCGCGCAGTTTGGTGCTCAGTTCCTGGCGGCCACACCGCAGGCCGAGGCGATGGAAGGGGCGCTGGGCGGCAACTTCACGGCCGTTCTGCGATTTCCGTCCCGAGAGGCGGCGCAGGCCATGTATGAATCGGCAGAGTACGCGCCGCTGAAGCGTTTGCGCCAGGATGAGCTGACCACCCGTGGCCAGGTGCTGTTCATTCCCGCTCTTGATGCGGGCTGAGTGTAAAGTTTCCGGAGACCCTCAAGGACCGCGATGGCTCAAGTCCATTTGATTGAAGGCCCGGTGGGCGCGGGCAAGTCGACTTACGCGCGCGGCCTGGAGCTGCAGGGGCAGGGCGTGCACATCGCCTTGGACGCATGGTTTGCCGCGCTGTTCAGCCCGGACCGGCCGGCCGAGCACTGGCTGCCCTGGTACCTCGAGCGCAAGGACCGGCTGCTGCGCCTGATCTGGGCTCATGCTGAGCATCTGCTGGACTCAGGTCACGATGTGATCCTCGAACTCGGCTTGATCCAGCGCGCGGCCCGGCTGCCGTTTTGCCGACAGGTCATCGCGGCCGGTCATCCTTTGTGCATCCACGTGCTGGATGCGCCCACCGAGCTGCGCCGCGAGCGCGTGCAGCGTCGCAATGCCGAGCAGGGCCCGACCTTTTCCATGGTGGTCCCCGATGCCATCTTTGACATGGCCAGCCAGCTCTGGGAGCCACCTGAGGCGCAGGAATGTGAGGACTTCAGGGTGGAATGGGTCAAGCCGGGCGCGCAGGCCCTGTGAAGCGAAAGCAGAGCAAATAATGCGGAGCAGGGCCAGCTGCCCCGCGCTCGCTGGCTCGGCCCACATGCATTCACTCACCCATCCCTCGCATCCTTCCCTCCTTCCATCCATCCATGCGCCTTCGCTGCACCCTGCCTCTGCTGTTGTGCTCACTCACGCTGCTGAGTTTCAATCCCTTGCTCGTGCAAGCCGCGGGCGGAGTTCCGCAATCAAAGCCCGCGCACAAGCAGCCCCTACAGGCGAAGCCGGGTGCCCAGGCGGTCGTTTTGCCGGCGGCTGTGCTGGGGCGACCTTACGCACGGCAGCTGCCTGCCCGAGGTGGTGACGAAGCGCTGCGTTTTCTGCTCTTGAGTGGCGATCTGGAGGACGCGGGCCTGACACTCAGCCCCGGCGGCCTGCTCAGCGGCGTGCCCACGCGGGCCGGCACTTTGGGCTTCCGCGCGGCCGTGTTGTCCGATGCGGAAGGGGGCCGGGCGGCGACGCAACGCTTCAGCCTGAAGGTGATGGCCGCGCCGCAGCCGCGCCTCGCAATCCCGCCGGATCATTCGTCCCGACCGCGATCCAAGCGCACACCGAAGTGAATCGGCGCTGATTTGCGCCCGGGTGGATAGGGCGGAAGGCTGGCTCCAGCAGCCAACCGGACCAGCTTCACCCCACCCGCTCCCCACTCTCCGCCTCAAACACCAGGCAAGCCTCTGCCGGCAGGTAGACGCTGAGGCGCGTGCCCGGCCGTTCGGCCTGCCAGCCGGGGCAGCGCAGGCTGAGGCGCTGCGTGGGGCCGAGTTCGAGCTGCAGGATGCTGTCGGCGCCCGTGGGTTCGACCAGCAGCAGGGGCGCGGAGAGCACGAGGCCTTGGCCATCGCTGACCTCGAATTCAGGCGGCACCAGGCGCAGCTGTTCGGCGCGCCAGCCCAGCATCAGCTTGCGGCCGGCCAGCGGGCGCAGGCGTGAGGCGGGCCAGGCTGGACCCGAGGGCGTCCAGCTGATGGGCAGGGCGGCGTCACCCAGGTCCAGCTGCAGGCTGCCGTCGTGCATGGCGCGGGCGGGCAGCAGATTGATGGCCGGGGCGCCCAGAAAGCCGGCCACGAAGAGATTGGCCGGGCGCTGGTAGACCTCTTGCGGCGTGCCCACTTGCTGCAGGCGGCCATCCTTCAGCACGGCGATGCGCTGGCCCAGGGTCATGGCCTCGACCTGGTCGTGCGTGACGTAGACCGCGCTGGTGCCCAGGCGCTGGTGCAGCAGCTTGATCTCGCTGCGCATCTCGGCGCGCAGCTGGGCGTCGAGATTGGACAGGGGCTCGTCAAACAGAAACAGCTGGGGCTGGCGCGCCAGGGCCCGGCCCATGGCCACGCGCTGGCGCTGGCCGCCGGAGAGCTGGGCCGGGCGGCGCTGCAACAGCGGCTCCAGCTGCAGCAGCTGGGCCACCTCACGCACCCGGGCCTCGCGCCGTGCGCGCGGCCAGCGCTGCATCTCCAGCGGGAAGCCGATGTTCTGGGCCACGCTCATATTCGGGTAGAGCGCGTAGTTCTGGAACACCATGGCGATGTCGCGCGCCTGCGGCGCCAGGGTGTCGATGCGCCGACCCTTGAGCCGGATCTCGCCGCCGTCGGCCTGCTGCAGGCCGGCAATCAGGCTCAGCAAGGTGGACTTGCCGCAGCCCGAGGGGCCCACCAGGATCAGCATCTCGCCCTCATCCAGGTCGAGGCTGATGTCGTGCAGCACCGGCTGCTTGCCGATGTGCTTGTGAATGTGGGAAAGGCTGAGGCCGCCGGTCATGGGAGAGCTTCCAGGGAATGAAACGAGGACATGGCCTAACCCTTCACCGCACCGGCCACCAGGCCGCGGGCGAAGTGCCGCCCGGCGATCAGGTAGACGGCCAGGGTGGGCAGGGCGGCCAGCAGGGCGGCCGCCATCTCCAGGTTGTAGGCGCGCACGCCACCCTCGCTGTGGGCGGCCAGCTGGGCCAGGGCGGCGGTGATGGGCCGGGCCTCGTCGGGCCCGAAGACCAGGCCGAACAGGTACTCGTTCCACAGCGTGGTGAACTGCAGAATGATCACCACCACGAAGATGGGCCGCGAGAGCGGCAGCACCAGGCGCGTGAACAAGGCCCAGAAGCCCGCGCCGTCCAGCCGCGCGGCCTGCAGCAGCTCGTCCGGGAAGCCCAGGAAATGGTTGCGGAAGAACAGGGCCAGGGGCAGGCTGTAGATCACATGGATGGCGATCAAGAGGCCCAGGCTCTTGCTGAGGCCCAGCTTGGCCATGCTGATGGCCAGGGGCAGCAGATAGACCTTGACCGGCAGAAAAAAGGCCACGATCAGCAGCAGCGACACCCACTGCTCGCCCCGGAAGCGGTATTTGCACAGCACAAAGCCGTTCAGCGCCGCCAGCAGGCTGGACAGCAGCACGGCCGGCACGGCCAGCATCAGGCTGCTGGCAAAGCTGCCGTGCAGCAAGACCCAGGCCTCGCGCCAGGCCTGGGCGCTGAAGGCCTGCGGCCAGGCCATGAAGTGGCCCGCGCTCAGCTCGGCCCCGCTTTTGAAGCTGTTCATCAACATCAGCAGCAAAGGCCCGGCCATCAGCAGCGCGACCGCCAGGGCCAGGGCGTGCAGCAGCGCGCGCAGGGGCCAGGTTTTTTTCATGCGCCGGCCCTCCTGCGGGCATCGCCACGCGAGCGCGCCAGCGCATAGGGCAGGGCCACGGCCAGCACCATCATCAACATCACCATGCTGCTGGCCGCGCCCAGGCCCAGGCGGCTGCGCTCGAAGGCCATCTGGAACATATAGAAGGCCGGCAGCTCGCTGCTCTGGCCCGGCCCGCCCTCGGTCAGCGCCACCACCAGATCAAAAGTCTTGATGGCCGCCGGCAGCAGGATCAGCAGGGCCGAGAACAGGCTAGGCCCCAGCTGCGGCAGCAGCACGCGGCGGTACAGGGTCCAGCCCGAGGCGCCGTCCAGGCGCGCGGCTTGCACCAGGCTCTCGTCGATGCCGCGCAGGCCGGCCAGGAAGAGCGCCATCACAAAACCGCTGATCTGCCAGACGGCGGCCACCACCAGGGCATACACGGCCATGTCTTCATCGGCCAGCCAGTCCCAGCGGAAGCTCGTCCAGCCCAGCGCGCGCAGGCCCTCGGCCAGGCCTTGATCGGGGTCCATCAGCCAGCGCCAGGCACTGCCGCAGACGATCATGGACAAGGCCATGGGGTGCAGATAGATCCAGCGCAGAACCCCCTCGGCGCGCAGCTTCTGGTCCAGCAGCACGGCCAGGCCCAGGCCGATCAGCAGGGGCAGGGCGACGAAGAGGCTGGCGAAGCGCAGCAGGTTCCACAGCGCGGCCAGCCAGCGGGGGTCTTCGAACAGGCGCTGGTATTGCAAGAGGCCGACGAACTCATGGCTGGGCAGCATGCCCGAGCGGGTCAGTGAGAGCCAGGCCGTCCAGCCGAGAAAGCCGTAAAAGAACAGGGCGCCCAGTAGCAGGCCCGGTGTGATCAGCCAGAGGGCCGTGGCACGGTCGCTGAATCGCCATCGGGTGAGTTGCAAATGCATCGTCCGTTTTTCCAGATTCAATCGCGCACCTTGGCCGCCTGCAGCAAGCGCTTCTGCGCCAGCTCGGGCGTCAGCCGCTCGCTCGCCCAGCAGGCGGCCACCACATCGCGCAGCGCGCCGTAGCCGGCCTCGGGCAGGCGGGCGCCCAGGGCCAGCACCAGTCGGCCGTTGGCCTCGGCCGCGCGGAAATCGGCATGGCTTTGCCGGGCGCAGGCGTTGAAGCCGGCCAGGCTGACATCGCGCCGCACCGGGATGCCGCCCTTGATCCGCGCGTAACGCGCCGAATCCTCGGCCTGCATCAGAGTCGCGGCCAGGCGCTGTTGCAGCAGCGCGTGCCCGGGGCTCTGGGGTTTGAAGAACAGCAACCGATCGAATTCGAAGTAATGCAGATCGGCATGTCCCGGTGCGGCGTGGCAGTCGTAGTCTTCGCCGGGCTGCCAGCCGGCTTTCTGAAACTCGCCATTGGCCCAGTCGCCGGTGAATTGCAGCGCGGCCCGGCCCTGCAGCAGCAGGCCGGTGGCGCCGGCCCAGTCGCGGCTGACCTGGGCGGCATCGGTGTAGCGCTTGATGCGTTTGAACTCGCGCAGCATGTCCAGCATGGCGCTGCCGCCCAGCAGGCTGGCGTCACCCTGCACCAGGGCGCGCTCAAAGAAGGCCGGCCCGCCCCGGCCCAGCACCAGATTGACGAAAACGCTGAGCTTCTGGCCCACCGAGCTGCCGATGGCCAGGGGGATGACGCCGGCCCGCTGCAAGGCCTCGGCCACCTGGAAGAACTCGTCCCAGCTGCGCGGCGCCGCCAGGCCCAGGCGTTGCAGCAGGCGGCGGTTGCTCCACATGCTGTTGAGCCGGTGCACATTGAGCGGCACGGCCACGGGCCGGCCCTGCCAGCGCAGCTCGCGGTCGATGGCGGCCGGCAGCAGGCGCGGCCAGTCGGCGCTGACCGGGCTCAGGTCGGCCAGGGGCACGGCCTCGCCCCAGAGCCGCACAGACTTGTCGATCTGCGCCAGCGCCGGCGGGTGGCCGGACAGAAAGCGGGTTTTGAGCACCGTGTTGGCGTGTCCGGCGCCGGCCACCGGTGTGTCCTTCCAGGGCAGGCCGGCGGCCAGGGCGCTGCGGCGCAGCTCGGCCAGCATGGCGGCCTCGCTGCCCGAGGTCCACCAGTGCAGCAGCTCCAGGGCGGGCGGGCCCGCCTCGGCGCGGCTGCCCAGCGGCCAGGCCAGGGCGCCGGCCAGGCCGAGCAGTTCGCGGCGTTGCATGGACACGGTGCAGGCGCTCACAACGCATCCAGCCGGGTCTGCAGGGCCTGCACGAGGGCGGGCACCAGCTCGTCCACCATCTGGGCTGCGGCATGCAGGGTGGCCTGGGCCTGCGCGCGCTCCGCCGCCGGCAGCGCGCCCGGGGCCAGGTCTTGCCAGAGCCGCAGGCCCAGGTCGAGCAGGGCCGCCAGCGTCGGTAGCAAGGGCAGCAGCGGGCGCAGCCGGGCATGGCGCTGCAGCAGGGCCTGCCACTCGGGCAGGGCCTCGCGACAGCGCTGCAGCTGCGCGCAGGCGTCGGGCAGGCTGATCTGGTTCAGGCGCAGGGCCCAGGCGCTCTCGGCCGGCAGTGCGTCGGCCAGGCGGTTCAGGGGCTCGTCCAGGTGGTAGCGGCCCTCACGCTTCTTGTCGTGGTGGCGGGCATAGCCGCCGGCCGGTTCCAGCAGTGCGGCCAGGCCGGCCAGGCTGAGCGCGTCGCCGGCATCGCCCTCGCAGAGCGCGGCCCAGGCGCGCTGCATGCTGGCGCGTGCCTGCACACCGACATGCTGCTCGGCCCAAGCCTGGGCGGCGCCGAGCCGGGTTGGCAAGGTGGATTCAAGCGCCGCCGCCTCGGGGGCCGGGTCGCTCCACAGTCGCTCGGCCACGGCCAGCAGGCGCGGCCAGAGCCGCAGGTCCAGTTGCGCGGGCGCCACCAGCTCGCTCCAGAGTGCGGCTTCGCCGCCGAGCAGGCGCGGGCGCGGGGCGATGTGCGTGGTGGCTCGCGCGGCGGCTTCATCCTCGGTCGGCTCAAGCGCCTGCAGGGTGCAGCGGTGGCGCAGATTGCCCAGGCGCAGCACGCCTTCCCCCGGGCCCTGGGCGACCACCGTGCACCAAAGCTCCAGCTCGCCCAGATCGCAATCGCCACGCGCGCGCAGGCGCCAGGGCAGGTCGGCCGTGCCGGTGCCCTCGATGCTCAGGGTGTGCAGCGGCACTTCGTTGTGCAGGCTGCCCGGGCCCTGGGCTTGCAGCAGCAGCTGGGCGCGGCCGCGGGCATCGCAGCGCAGCTCGGCCTGGAGCAGGTGCAGGGTCAGCGCCGCCTGCAGCCGCCAGCGCGCCGCGCCCGGGGCCAGGGGAGGCGAGGGAGGGGCCGGCTGGCTCAGCGGCGTGCGCCAGTGGAAGGCGGCGCTGTGGAACTGGTCCAGGTAGAAACCGGCCGAGCGCAGCAGGGCCAGGGTCAGGTCTTGCCCAGGAGCATCGTCCGCCTGCAGCGCCGCCGCGCCGCGCCAGCATTGCAGCACCGCAGCCTCGGGCAGGCCCGGGCCGCGCAGCTCGTCCCAGCCCACCAGGCGCTTGCCCCGTGCGGCCAGCAGCTCGGCCATGCGCCGCACATAGCCCGATTGCGTCTCGGCCAGGGGCAGGCCCAGGCGGCGCCAGGGCTCGGGCGTCAGCTCGTCGCCGCCGATGTGTACAAAGGCGTCCGGGAAGACCTCGGCCCATTCGTCCAGCAAGCTGGCGATGAAGTCGTAAAGCGCCTCCTGGCGCGGGTCCACCGCCGCACCGAAGATGCCAAAGCCGCGCTGCGCCTGCTGGGGCGCGGGCGGGCACAGCAGATCCGGCCGCGCCAGGCCGAGGGCCCAGCAATGGCCGGGCAGGTCCAGCTCGGGCACGACGCGGATGCCGCGCTCGGCCGCCTGGGCCACCAGGCTGCGGGCCTGGTCCAGGCTGTAGCTGAAGCCGGCGCCGGCGCGCGCCGCCAGCTCGGGGTGGCGATCGGAGGCCAGGCGCCAGGCCTGGTCGTCGCAGACATGCCAGTGCAACACATTGAGCCGGGCTGCAGCCATGCCGTCGAGTAAGCGCGTCAGGGTTTCGAAGGGCAGGGGGCGGCGTGCCACGTCGACCAGCAGGCCACGCCAGGGGTGGCGGGGTGCATCTTCGATGCGCAGGCCGGGCAGGGTCGTGCGGCCCGCCAGCAGGGCGCCATGCCGCAGCTGGCTCAGGGTGTGCAGGCCGTGCTGCGCGCCCCAGAGGCGGGGTGCGCTCAGGCGGATTTCGCCCTCGGCCGTGGCGATCTCCAGCCGGTAGGACTCGTCATCGCCCAGCTGCGGAATCGCAGGGCTTGTATCGCTGATCTCAAGGCGCAGCCAGACCTTGCCCTCCGCAGCTGCCGTCGTTTGCAAATCGGGAAGCAGGCGCCGTGCCAGTGCGCGCAGGGCTAGCGGCCCCTCTTCCGGGCAGCACCAGCCCGCCAGGGGCAACTCACCGGTCCGGCCCTTCAGCTCTGCGGGCCAGGGCACCAGGCTGTGGCCCCAGGTCTGCAGTGGCTTCAGTGGCTTGAGGTCCGCTGCAGCAGCGGCCTCGCCCTCATCCATGAACGCAATCGACATGCGTCCATCATGGCTTCGGCCATGTGCAGCCTGTCTCAAGCTTGTCTTCAGGTTGTCTCAAGACCGGGGGCTGTTTCGGGGGCTGTACCGGAGGGGGGCTTGTGCGGCCTGCGTTGAGCGCAGGCTCCTGCCCGTGTTTGCCCAGCTGGGCAGCGTCGAAGCGCTGAGTTAGGCTTCGGGCTTCACCTGAAGGGAGCACCGGCCATGTCCGGAGGCAATTGGAAAGAGATGTTCGAGGCGGCCGAGACCGGCGATCTGGCCTTGGTGGAGTACCACGTCCAGCGCGGTGTGGACATCAACTACGCCCACCCGGAGTTTCTCAGCACCCCCTTGGTGGCGGCCATTCTGGCCGGGCAGGAGGCGGTGGCGCTCTATCTCCTGCAGGCCGGTGCCAACCCCGACCTGCCCTCGGAGTTTGACCAGGCCACGCCTCTGATCGCTGCGCGCAAGGCCGGCCTGGCTGCGGTGGAGCAGGCCTTGCTGGCGCGTGGCGTGCCGCCGCTGCCGGCGGAGCGGGCGCCGCCACGGTCCTGGCTGGTGAGGCTGTGGCGTGCGTGATCGCAGCCAGCCCGGGGAAGCGACAGGCGCAGCATGAGCGAAGGCAAGAACACCCGCTATTACTTCATCAGCCACCCCAATGTGCAGATCAGCGCCGAGGTGCCGGTGCCGCAGTGGCCGCTGTCGGAGCTGGGCCGGCGGCGCATGCATGCGGCGCTGAAGCAGCAAGAGGCCTGGCTGGGGAACATCGGGGCGATCTTCTCCAGCGCCGAGCGCAAGGCCCTGGACAGTGCCGAGATCCTGGCCGGGCATCTGGGCCTGCCGGTGCAGGTGCTGGAGGCCCTGGGCGAGAACGACCGCTCCGCCACTGGCTTCCTGCCGCCGGCGGAGTTTGAGCAGGTGGCCGATGAATTTTTCGCCCGGCCCGAGCAGTCGGTGCGCGGCTGGGAGACCGCAGCGGCAGCCCAGGCCCGCATCGTGGGCGCCGTGCAGCAAGTGGCCCGCAGCCACGCCAGCCAGGGCGGAGAAGGCGATGAAGGGGGCGCCGTCGCCATCCTGTCGCACGGTGCCGTCGGCACTTTGCTCTACTGCCACTTGGCCGGCCTGCCCATCTCGCGCCGCTGGGACCAGCCGGCCAATGGCGGCGGCAATTTCTATCGCTTCGAATTGAACCCGCCGCGTGTGCATGGGACTTGGCAGCCCATCGATGCGGCGCTTTGAGCATGCAGCTGCTTGCCCCTTGCCAGCTTGATGCAGATGGATAGGAGTCGGATACATGGGTGCCAAAACCTGGATGTTGGTTTACGCGGATGCAGGGCAGGCGCGCGTCCAGCTGGCGGCGCGGCCGGCCCTGGACCGTGCCGAGAGTGCCCGTGTGGCCGCGCAGCTGTTCGCTGCGGATGAGTTGCAGCCCTTGGCCGATGGCAACCTGGGCTGGACGGCGCCGCCCGATGAGGAGCTGCTGGTGGGCTGCTTTTCGGGCGGCTTGACCGTGCTGGCGGCCAAGGAGTTTGCGCTCGATCGGCCTTCAACGCTGGAGGCGCGCTTTCTGGCCCACGCGCAGGGGCGCGATGTGTTCTTGCACGCCATGCACAGCGCCGCCGATTGGCTGGCTCTGGCGCATTGGCGCGAGGGGCGTCTGCTGCGAGCCCTCAGCGTGGCGCCCGACGACGGGCTGATCGAGGACCAGGGCACGCGTTGGGCCTTCGAGCTGCCGTTCTGGGACGGCGCCCACCCGGTCGATGACCCGGACGAGCTGGCCGCGGGCGAGGCGCCCTATCCGCTGCCCTTTCATCCGCTGGAGCTCGGTGATGCGGCCCTGCGCGAGCTTTTTGGCTACCACCTGGAGGGTCTGGTGGATGCCCGCCTGCTGGAGCCTGAATCTCTGCCCCTGCTGCGCTTCAAGCGCAAGGCCCGGCGCAAGCCGTCCTGGTTCAGCCGGTTCTGGTGATCGCCGCCACGGGCCGGTAGGCCACCGCGTCGATCTCCACTTTCGCATCGATCATCAGCCGCGCCTCGGTGGTGGAGCGGGCCGGTTTGCCGCGCGGGAAATAGCTCAGATAGACGCGGTTGAAGGCGCCGAAATCGCGCGCGTCCTGCAGCCAGACCGTCGTCTTGCAGACATCGTCCAGGGTGCAGCCGGCCAGGGCCAGGGCGGCTTGCAGATGGGCCATGACCTGGCGGGTCTGCGCCTCGATGCCGCCCGCCACCACCTCGCCATGCACATCGGTGGGCACCTGGCCCGAGACGTAGACGAAATCGCCGGCGCGCACGGCGGGCGAAAGCGGGCGGGGCTGCTGATCACTGGCCGTGGGCGGTACGCCCAGGTATTCAAGGTGGCTGATCGGCTCTTCGGTGGGTAGGCGGCTGCTGTTCATGGCGCCGCAGTCTAGGTCGCTCCGTCGCCCTTGGCCGGCCGGAACGAGGGCGATCTGCGGCTTCTTAAGCTGACCTTGAGATGGCCGGGCCACTGCCGGCTGCTGTGCAGCGATGATGATGGTGCATGGATACCAAGACCGCTCCCACCCTTTCCGTTTCACCTCACCACCCCGAGCGCAGCCACGAGCTGCTCGGCCCCTGGCTCAAGGGCTTTCCGCCTTTGCAGGCGCCCCTGCTCTTGAGCGCGCTGGCCGCCCAGGGCTGGCAGGCGCTGGGGCCTGAGATGCCCATGCCTTTGGCCCTGCTGCGGCGCGAGGCCCTGGCCCACAACATCGCCTGGATGCAGCGCTTCGCCAGCCAGCGCGGCCTGAGCCTGGCGCCGCATGGCAAGACCACCATGAGCCCGCAGCTCTTTCGCCGCCAGCTCGATGCCGGCGCCTGGGGCTTGAGCTTTGCCAATGTGCAGCAGCTGCGCATCGGCGTGCAGGCCGGCGGCGTGCGCCGCGCACTGATCGCCAACCAACTGCTCGGTGAGGCTGAGCTGGGCCTGCTGGCCGAGCTGCTGCGCCAGACCCCGGGCCTGCGCGTGGCCAGCTTTGCCGATTCGCCCGCTCAGTGCCAGCTCTTGCAAGCCTGGCAGGGGCGCCAGGGGCCCGGGGCGCCAGCGCTGGAGCTGCTCCTGGAGCTGGGCTCCGAGGGCGGCCGCTGCGGCGTGCGTGATCACGACGCGGCTCTGGCCCTGGCCCGCCAGGTCCGAGCCGCGCCGGGCCTGCGCCTGGTGGGCCTGGCCTTTTACGAGGGCCTGGGGGCGCGCGGCGAGGACGAGGCCGACCGGGCCTGGATGGCAGGATGGACGCAGCGCGCCCATGCCCTGCTGGCCGCCTGCGAGGCGGAAGATTTGTTCGAGCTGGCCGATGGCCAGGAGCTCTTGATCTCGGCCGGCGGCTCGGCGCTGTTTGATCTGGTCTGTGGCGCGCTGCGCCCGCCAAGCCGCCACCGCTGGCGCGGTCTGCTGCGCTCGGGCTGCTACATCACCCACGACCATGGTTTGTACAAGCGCCTGGTCGATGTGGCCGCGCCGCGCATCGCGGCCGAGGGCTTGTCGGAAGCCGGCGAGCCCGGCCTGCAAGGCGCGCTGGAGGTCTGGTGCCAGGTCTTGTCCTGCCCCGAGCCGGGCCTGGCCCTGCTGGGCGCGGGCCGGCGTGATCTTTCGTACGACCAGGGCATGCCCACGCCCATCGCCTGGGCCCCGCTGGGCCAGCTGCAGCCCGGCCCGGCCCCGGCCGGCTGGCGCATCGAAGCCATGAACGACCAGCATGCCTACCTGCGCTGGGACGCGCAGGACCCGGCCATTGCGGTGCCCGCCGTGGGCGACCGGGTCGGCCTGGGCATCTCCCACCCCTGCACCACCTTCGACAAATGGACCTGGCTGCCCATCGTCGAGGGCGAGGACTACCGCATCGTCGATGCGGTGTTGACGCATTTCTGAGGCAGGCACCATGCAGCTGCTGCGCGGCGCGCTGATCGTGGACGGCGTTCTGAGCCCGGCTTGGACCGGTGATTTGCTGTTCGACGCCAGCGGCATCCTCGAGATAGGCCCGGATCTGTCCGGCCGGGTGGGCAGCCATGTGTCGGTCCGCGATTGCCAGGGTCTGGCCCTGGCGCCGGGCTTCATCGATGTGCACACCCACGACGATGCCGCCCTCTTGCTGGACCCGGCCATGCGGCCCAAGCTCAGCCAGGGCGTCACCACCGTGGTGGTGGGCAATTGCGGCATCTCGCTGGTGCCGCTGCGCCTGGCGCCGGATCAGGCGCTGCCGCCGCCGCTGAACCTGCTGCCCGCTGAGGCCTACCGTTACGCGCGTTTCGCCGACTACCGGGCGGCACTGGAGGCCGCGCAACCGGCGGTCAATGTGCTGGCCCTGGTCGGCCACACCGCCTTGCGCGCGGCCTGCATGCCCGAGCTGGATCGCCCGGCCCGCCCGGCCGAGCTGGCCGCCATGTGCGCGCTGCTGGATCAGGCCCTGGCCGAGGGCGCCGGCGGCTTGTCTTCGGGCACCTTCTACGCCCCGGCCGCCGCCGCGCCGCCCGAGGAGCTGCTGGCCCTGGCCCGGGTGGCCGCGCGCCACAGCGGCCGCATCTACGCCACCCATCTGCGCGATGAGATGGCCGGCGTGCTGGCCGCCATCGAGGAGGCGGCCGACACCGCCCACCAGGCCGGCCTGCCGCTGCAGATTTCGCACCACAAATGCGCCGGCCACCGGCAATGGGGCCGCGCCATCGAGACCTTGGCCTTGATCGAGCGCCTGGCCCGGCGCCAGGACCTGGGCCTCGATGTCTACCCCTATCTGGCCGGTTCCACCGTGCTGCGCGAGGACTTGGTGGATGGCCACACGCCCATCCGCCTGACCTGGTCGGCGCCGCATCCGGAGCGCAGCGGCCAGTGGCTGGCCGAGGTGGCGTCGGAATGGGGCGTCACGGAGGTGGAGGCCTGCCGTCGCCTGCAGCCGGGCGGGGCCTGCTACTTCCAGATGTGCGAGGACGATGTCGATCGCATCCTCGCCCACCCGCTGGCCATGATCGGCTCGGACGGCCTGCCGCACGACCGCCAGCCCCACCCCCGGCTCTGGGGCGCCTTCCCGCGCGTGCTGGCCCATTACAGCCGCGAGCGCGGCCTGCTGAGCCTGGAGCGCGCGGTGCACAAGATGAGCGGCCAGAGTGCTCAGCGCTTCGGCCTGCTGCACGAGCGTGGCCAGTTGCGGCCGGGCGCCGCCGCCGACCTGCTGCTCTTCGACCCGGCGGTGGTCCAGGACGCGGCGGACTATGCCGACCCCTGCCGCCCGGCCCGCGGCATCGAGGCGGTCTGGGTCAATGGCCGGCTGGCGCTGGAGGCCGGGGTGGAGCGGGCGCGCGCCGGCCGGGTGCTCAGCCCGTGTGCGTCGCGGGCCGCAGGCGCAAGCTCATCGTGAGGTCGCCCAGGGACCGGCCATCGATGCGGAAGAGATCGGCCCGCTCGCCACACAGCACAAAGCCCATGCGCTGATACAGACGCTGGGCGCCGGGGTTGCTGCTCAGCACCTGCAGATCGATCCAGTACAGGCTGCCCTGGTCCAGCGCCCAGTCGCGGGCGTGGGCAATCAGGGCCTGGCCCAGGCCTTGGCGGCGCGCGCTGGCATGCACGCCCATGCCCAGCTGGGCGCGGTGTTCGACATGGGGCATGGGATGGGCGCGCAGGTCGACGTGGCCGAGGATGGCCCCATCGGCCACGCGGCGTGCCAGCCAGGCGCGACGCCAGCCCGGCTGGCCCACGGCGATGCCCAGACCGCGTTCGAAGGCCGCGGCCCGCTCGGCCGGGAACTCGGCCTGGCCGCGCGGCTGGGGCTGGAAGTAGCCGGTCTCGGGGCTGCCGTTGTCCTGCAGATGCTCGTGCAGATAGGCGCGGAACTCGGGGAACTGTGCGGCGTTCAAGGCCTCGATGGTGTACGCGAGGGTCATGTGGCGGCGGGGCTGGTGTCGACAGGGGCGGGGCGGCTTTGGCCGGCGAACTGGGCCAAGGCCACGCCGCCCAGGGCCAGGGCGGCACCGGCCAGCTTGACGGCGCTGAAGGTTTCACCGGTGCTGAGCCAGGCGGCCACGCCGGCGATGGGCGGCATCAGGTAAATCAGTGGCGCCGTGCGGGCCACGCCGCGCTGGGCATTGACCCAGCCCCAGGCCAGCCAGGTCAGGAAACCGATGACGACAATGGCCCAGAGCGCGCCCAGCCAGATCCAGGGGCTGAGCGCGGCCCAGTCCACGCGCAGGGCGGCGGGCGTGGCATAGGCCAGCACCGGCACGGTGGCGGCCAGTGAGGCATAACACATCACCAGCACGGCACCGTGGCGCTCGATCAGGGGCTTGGCGGCCACGGTGTAGTAGCTGAACAAGGCAGCGGCCGTCAGCAGTACCAGGTCGCCGCCACCGGCGCGCCAGTTGGCGGCCAGCAGCTTGTCGGACATGAAGAGCAGGGCGCCCGCGGCGGCCACCGCCATGCCCAGCAGCTGCGGCCGGCGCAGGCGCTCCAGGCCCCAGGCACGCAGGATCAGCAGGGTGAATACCGGCCCGCAGGCCAGCAGCACCGAGCTGGAAAAGGGCGTGGAGAAATGGATGCCGTAGCTGGACAGGGCCAGGTGCAGGCCCTGACCCAGAAAGCCCAGGCGCAGCAGCGCCCAGGCGTCGGCGCGCGACACCCGCGGCCAGCGCAGGCCATGCTGTTGCAGCAGCAGGCCGGTCACCAATACCGGCATCAGCGCAAAGCGCAGGAACAGAAAACCCTCCGGGCCCATGGCCGTGAGCAGGGTTTTCTGCAGCGGGAAGTTCAGGCCCCAGGCCAGGATGACGGCCAGGCCGGCCCAGAGGCTGAGGCGGTGAGGGGCGGAGGAGACGGAAGTGGCGAGCGTTGGCGAGGGCATGGCCGGCATCTTGCCAGCCAAACACCCCGCCTCAGGTGCTCAACGGTCGTCGCGCACCAATTGGCCGATCGGCGCCGCCGGGTCGCCCATCATGAACAGGCTGAACACCGCGCTGGTCGGCACGATCAGGCTGGCGTTGCTGTAGATGGCGGTGGCGGAGGCGGGCGAGTTCACGGTCAGCAGGGAGGCGGTGGCGCTGGCGTTGACCACGGCGGCGCTGGAGGCGCTGCCCGGCGTGATGTTGCTGGCGATGCTGCTGTAGTCCAGCGCCATGCCCAGGCCGGTGTTGGCGCCCGAGAGGCCATTGATCAGCCGGATCTTGGCGGTGCCGCTGGCGGTGGGCAGGCGGTTGTCATCGCTGAGCACGCTGAGCTGCGGGCTGGCGGCTGTGCCCCAGACCAGCAGGGTGTAGTCGCCGCCGGCCTTGAGCGTGGGGTTGCTGGTGTTCAGCGCGATGCCGTTGACGCGCAGGTCCAGCACCGGGGCGCCGGCCTCCACCGTGGTGTAGGCACCGATCTGCGGCGCCAGGGTGGAGGGCAGCACGCTCTGGCCGCCGATGCTGGCGTTCACCGAGGCGGAGCCGGCCAGGGTGGCGGCCACGCGTACCCGCGCCTTGGTGGTGGGCAGGTTGCTGACGGCGCCCTGCTGCTTGAGCACCATGCCATTGACCAGGCGGCCGCCGGAGGTGGCGGTGGCCACGAGGGTGGCCACGCCGGTGGATTCCAGCGTGACGCTGGGCAGGTCGAGGCGGATGTCGCTGGGCTTGCCGCTGCCGGTCAGGGTGATGCGGAAGGTCCCGGAGTTCAGGGTGTTGTAGCCGCTGCCGGTGCCGCCGGCGATGGCGCTGTCCACCGGGGTGGCGGTCTCCAGGCTGTCGCTGTTGTTGGCGGCGGTGATGTAGACGTCCAGCGCGCCGGCATCGGGCGCCAGGTTCAAGACCAGCAGCTTGCTCTTGTTGGCATCGGGGGCGGTCTCGGTCTCCTGCAGCAGGCTGTTGCGCACCGCGCCGCCCCAGCCGTAGGCGATCAAGGTGTAGTGGCTGTCGGCCGCCAGAGTGGGGGTCAGGTTGGCCACGGTGGCGCCCACGCCGGTGGTCTGGATCTGCGAGCTGGTGGCGTTGATGTCGACGCTGGCATAGCTGCCCACGTTGCCGTAAGCCACGCCGGTGTTGAGCGTCGTGCTGTTGACGGCCAGGTCCAGCGAGCTGTAGCCCACGCTGGCATTGAGCAGGCGGACTTGGGTGTTGCTGCTGCTGCCACTGCCGCCGCCGCAGGCGCTCAGAAGGGTGACCGCGCTCAGGGCCAGGCAGCTCAGGCCTGAGCCCCAGATTTGCTTGAATCGCATCGAGGAGAACTCCGAAAAATAGAGAAGAGAGAAGAAAGGAATCGGGGCAGGGCGTACCGGCGCGATTGGGCGGGCTGCGTGTTGCTCGCCCATGTGCCCCTGTGTCGCCGCAGTGAACTTGTGTTGCTGGGCCGCTTCTTTACATTTGGGGGCAGCTCTCCAAAGCCCCGCCCGACGGCGCGCACCGCAGGGGTGCGCTGCTAGCATCGCCCGCAGCCTTTTTGTCCTGCCACCAAGAGCCACCTTCAGCGAGCCGCCGCCATGAACTACCCGCACCTGCTTGAACCGCTGGACCTGGGCTTCACCACGCTGAAGAACCGCGTGCTGATGGGCAGCATGCACACCGGCCTGGAAGATGGCCGCAAGCACTTTGACCGCATGGCCGCCTATTTCGCCGAGCGCGCGCGCGGCGAGGTGGGCCTGATGGTGACCGGCGGCTATGCGCCCAATATCGAGGGCTGGACCAAGCCTTTCGCCGGCACCCTGGCCACCAGCGGCGCGGCGCGCCGCCACCGGGTGGTCACCGAGGCCGTGCATGCCGAGGGCGGCAAGATCGCCCTGCAGATCCTGCACACCGGCCGCTATGGCTATTCGCCGCTGTGCGTGGCGCCCTCGCGCATCCAGTCGCCGATCACGCCGTTCACGCCGCGCGAGCTCTCGGCCCGCGGCATCGAGCGGCAGATCCGCGCCTTCATCCGTTGCGCCAAGCTGGCCCGCGAGGCCGGCTATGACGGCGTCGAGGTGATGGGCTCCGAGGGCTATCTGATCAACCAGTTCCTGGTCACCCACACCAACCACCGCCAGGACGCCTGGGGCGGCAGCTACGCCAATCGCATGCGCTTCGCGCTCGAGATCCTCACCCGCATGCGCGAGGCCGTGGGGCCGGACTTCATCATCATCTACCGCCTGTCCATGCTGGACCTGATCCCCGACGGCAGCAGCTGGGACGAGGTGCTGCAGCTGGCGCGCGGCGTGGTCAAGGCCGGCGCGACGCTTATCAACACCGGCATCGGCTGGCATGAGGCGCGCGTGCCCACCATCGCCACCTCGGTGCCGCGCGCGGCCTTTGCCGGCGTGACCGCCCAGCTGCGCGCGGCCCTGCGTGCCGAGGGCATCACCACGCCGGTGATCACCAGCAACCGCATCAATATGCCGGAGGTGGCCGAGAACCTGCTGGCCGAGGGCGCGGCCGATATGGTCAGCATGGCCCGGCCTTTCCTGGCCGACCCGGCTTTTGTGAAGAAGGCGCGCGAGGGTCGCGCCGACGAGATCAACACCTGCATCGCCTGCAACCAGGCCTGCCTCGACCATGCCTTCCAGCAGAAGATCGCCTCCTGCCTGGTCAACCCGCGTGCCTGCCACGAGCAGGAGCTGCCCATCATCCCGATTGCCGCGCTGAAGGCGCCGCGCAAGAAGGTCGCCGTGGTCGGCGCCGGCCCCTCGGGTCTGGCGGCGGCCACCACCCTGGCCGAGCGCGGGCATGAGGTTCACCTCTTCGACGCCGCGGCGCAGATCGGCGGCCAATTCACCATGGCCAGCCGCATCCCGGGCAAGGAAGAGTTCCGCGAGACCCTGCGTTATTTCGCGCGCCGCATCGAGCTGACCGGTGTGCAGCTGCACCTGAACCGCCGTGTCGATGCCGACGCGCTGCTGGGCTTTGACGAAGTGCTGCTGGCCACCGGCGTGACGCCGCGCGACCCTCGCATCAAAGGCCAGGCCGAAGGCCAGGCACGGGGTCAGGTCTTGACTTACATCGACGTGCTGCGGCACAAGAAGCCCGTGGGCGCGCGCGTGGCCATCGTTGGCGCCGGCGGCATCGGCTTTGATGTGGCCGAGTACCTGGCCGAAGCGGGCGCGGAGGACGGCCACTCGCTGACGCAGGACCTGGCCGCCTGGCAGCGCGAATGGGGTGTGGGTGATCCGGTCCAGCTGCGTGCCGGCTATGTGCGGCCCGAGCCGGCCGCGCCGGCCCGCGCCATCACCCTGCTGCAGCGCCGCGCCGGCAAGCCGGGCGCCGGCCTGGGCAAGACCACGGGCTGGATCCACCGCGCCGCGCTGAAGATGAAGCAGGTGGAGATGCTGTCCGGCGTCAACTACGAGGCCATCACCCCCGAAGGCCTGTGGGTCAGCTACGGCGAGAAGCATGCCGACAGCCAGCTGATCGCCTGCGACAGCATCATCTTGTGCGCCGGCCAGGAGCCGCTGCGCGAGCTGGAAGCACCGCTGCGTGCGGCAGGCGCCCGCGTCCATGTGATCGGCGGCGCACTCGAGGCCGGCGAATTGGATGCAAAGCGTGCAATCTTGCAGGGAACCCGGCTCGCAGCGTCCCTGTAAACCCTAGCCACCCTCAAGCGCGCCGCGGACACTACCGAAACGGCGAGAACGAGGGGTCACCTGTGGTGCGGGGTGACGTCGGATCGACACATCACAACAGGCAAGACGCAGCGCTCAGCGGTGACCCCGCGGTGACGCAAGGCGAGTCCTGACCGACGAGACGGGTTTCAGGCATGAGCGAATTTTTTCAACGCTGGCGGGCGCGACTGCGACCGGCGGCACGCACGATCTGGCTGCTGGGCTGCACCCCGGCGGCTTGGGCGCAGGTGAGCGGCGGCGATGTGATCGCCCTGGACCTGCGCAGCCCCATGTTCTGGCTCAGCGTGTTTGGCCTGCTGGGCGCCCTCGGCCTGGGTTTGGTGCTGGGCCTGGTGCAGTTCCAGCGCCTCAAGCTGCGCCAGCGCCGCGCCGAGTTGCTGCTGGTGCGGCGCGAACGCACCAAGCTGAGCGCCTTGCTCAATGCCATTCCCGACCCGGTCTATTTCAAGGATGCCAATGGCGCTTACGAGGGCTGCAATCCGGCTTTCGAGCAATGCACAGGCCTGCGCGAAGCCGATCTGGTGGGCCGCCGTGACGAGCAGCTGGCCGAGCGCCCGGCCTGGAGCCAGGCCCTGGGCCCGCAGCCACCGGGCAAGCCCGGCCCGCAGCGCACCCTGAGCTGGCTGACCCAGGCCGATGGCAGCCGGGCCTGCCTGGACGTGGTGCAGGCGCCGGTGTTCGACGAGGGCCAGTGCCTGGGTCAGGTCGGGGTGGCGCGCGATGTCACCGCCCTGCGCGAGGCCATGAGCCAGCTGCACCGCGCGGTGACGGTCTTCGAGCACTGCGGCGAAGGCATCATGGTGATGGATGCCGATCTGCGCATCCGCGACGTCAACCCGGCCCTGTGCGCCATCACCGGCTACAGCTGCGAGGAGCTGGAAGGCAGCATGCCGCATTACCTGCGCCTCAATGAGCAGGACCCGGACTTCCTCGAGCGCCTCTGGGCCGAGGTCGAGGCCCACGGCAAATGGAGCGGCGAGTTGACCGACCGCCACAAGAACGGCGAGACCGTGCCGCTCTGGGGCACCATCGTCAAGGTGCCGCCGGCCGAAAGCCACGGCCAGCCGCATTACCTCTCGGTGCTGACCGACATCTCGCGCATCAAGAAGACCGAGGCCGAGCTGCTGCACCAGAAGCTGCATGACCGCCTGACCGGCCTGCCCAATCTGGCCCTGCTGCGCGACCGCATCGAGCGCCAGGTCGGCCTGGCCCAGCGCGACCACACCTGCGTGGCCGTGCTCTACATCGACCTCGACGGCTTCCGCGACGTCAACGACATCGCCGGCCATGCCGCCGGCGACGCCGTGCTCAAGGAAACCGCTGCCCGCTTCATCAATGTGGTGCGCGCCAGCGACTCGGTGGCCCGGGTGGGCGCGGACGAGTTCGTGGTCGTGCTGTCCGGCCTGGTGGACGAAGAGACCTCCATGCGCCTGGGTGAGCGCCTGATCGACGCCATGCGCGAGCCCATCTTGCTGGGCGACAAGAGCTTCACCCTGGGCGCCAGCATCGGCCTGGCCTTGTTCCCGGCCGATGGCGTCAGCGTGGACGAGCTGCTGCGCAATGCCGAGGCGGCCATGTGCCGGGCCAAGGCCCATGCCCGCAACACTGTGCAGGCCTATCGGCCCGAGCTGACCCAGGCGGTGCAGCAGCGCTTTGAGCTGACCCATGCCCTGCGCCATGCCAATGAGGCGGCGCAGTTCCGCCTGGAATACCAGCCCCAGGTGCGCCTGTCCGACGGCGCCCTGATCGGCGCCGAGGCCTTGCTGCGCTGGCGCCACCCGACCCGCGGGCCGATCTCGCCGGCCGAGTTCATCCCCCTGGCTGAGGACACCGGCCTGATCATCCCGATCGGCCGCTGGGTGCTGGAAACCGCCTGCGCCCAGGCCGCGCGCTGGCAGGGCCAGCCGGGCAAGCCGCAGCAGGTGGCCGTCAATGTGTCGGCGCGCCAGCTGCGCCAGCCCGACTTCATCGAGACCGTGGACTTCATCCTGGCCGAGACTGGCTGCCCGGCCCAGGCCCTGGAGCTGGAGGTGACCGAAAGCCTGCTGCTGGAGGACGCCGAGGCCGCCATCGAGCTGCTGGGCGCGCTGACCGCGCGCGGCGTGCGGGTTGCCATCGACGACTTCGGCACCGGCTATTCCTCGCTGTCCTATCTGCGCCGCATGCCGGTGCGCACGCTCAAGATCGACCGCAGCTTCGTCTCCGAGCTGGGCCAGGACGCCCATGTGGCGGCGATCGCCCGCACCGTCATCGTGCTGGCGCGCAGCCTCAACCTCGATGTGCTGGCCGAGGGCGTGGAAACCGCCGAGCAGGCCGCCTGGCTGCAGCGCGAGGGCTGCGACTGGGCCCAGGGCTGGCACTACGGCCGCCCCATGCCGGCCGAGGACTTTGTGCTGACCCCACATGCCTTGCCCGACGGGCCGCGCCGCACGCTGCGGCATTTGCAGCTGGCTTGAGCCGGCTGGTGCACGCTCGGCGGGGCGAGATGGCGGAGACCGCCTCGGCCTTGCGTTACGCTCCCGGGGTGGCTTGCCGCTGGCAGCCCAGTTCTGCCCGAGGAGAAACCCGCATGAGCCCCCAGCACCCGCGTCGTTCCATTGTTTGCAGCCTGAGTGCGTTCGCGCTGCTCGCGGCGCCTGTCGCGCCCGCCTGGGCTGCGGAGCCGCGTGATCGCGGCGTGGAACTCAAGACCGTGGAGCTGCGCTCCAGCGGCCGTTATGAAAGCCTGCGCCTCGACGAAGGCGTGCGCGATGTGGAGCTGGACCATCAGATCAGCGGTGCCTGCCGCTTCAACCGCAGCTGGGGCTTCGACCTCAGCAACCGCGAGCTCTGGGTCAATGACGGCTGCTCGGCTCGCTTCAAGCTGTTTGGCGATGCCATCAACGGCGAAGACGGTGGCAGGGAGTCTTCGGGCATCAGCACCGGTGCCGTGGTGGCGGGTGTGGCGGCCGTGGCGGCCATTGCCCTGCTGGCCTCCAAATCGGGCAAGGACAAAGACAACAACAGCAACAACAACGACGGTGACTGGCAGGGCCCGGACCGCCCGCAATGGGGCAGCGGCCAGATCCGCGGCAAGGACGGCCTGTGCCTGGACATGTCGGGCCGGGTCGAGCGCGGCACCGAGGCCATCGTCTTCAACTGCCACGGCGGCAACAACCAGCGCTTCAGCTGGAGCAACCGCGGCGAGCTGCGCGTGGGCGGCATGTGTCTCGATGTGGCCGAAGGCAACCGCGAGGACGGCGCGCGCGTGATCGCCTGGCCCTGTAGCGGCGGCGTCAACCAGCGCTGGACCCGTCAGGGCAGCGAGATCCGCAGCCGCATGAACGGCAAATGCCTGGACATCAAGGAAGGCCGCGCTCGGCCCAAGCAGCCGGTGCTGCTGTGGAGCTGCAACGGCGGCAGCAACCAGCGCTGGAGCTGGTGAAGGCCTGAGTTCACGCGCCTGTCATGCCGCGCAGGCAGGCTGTCCATGTCGAGGTGGGCGCTTTCTTTGCTCCCTCTGTGTTCCCCCCTCCCTTCTTTCCGCCCAACCATGAGCACGCCGCCGAACTCGAATGTGGACCCCGCCGACCTGATGCAGCGCATGCAGGCGGACCTGATCGACAGCTATGACGAAGAGCTGGAGATGGAGATTGACGACCGCGGCTTCGATGAAGACGCGATCCGCAGCCGCTTCACGCCCGAGCAGCGCCTGCAGCGCCGCGCCTATTTCCAGGAGCTGTTCCGCCTGCAGGGCGAGCTGGTCAAGCTGCAGGACTGGGTGGTGGCCAGCAAGCACAAGGCCGTCATCATCTTTGAGGGCCGCGACGCCGCGGGCAAGGGCGGCGTGATCAAGCGCATCACCCAGCGCCTGAACCCGCGCGTCTGCCGGGTGGCGGCATTGCCCGCACCGAACGACCGCGAGCGCACGCAGTGGTATTTCCAGCGCTACATCTCTCATCTGCCAGCCGGTGGCGAGATCGTGCTGTTTGATCGCAGCTGGTACAACCGCGCCGGCGTCGAGCGGGTCATGGGCTTTTGCAGCGACGACGAGTACGAGGAGTTCTTCCGCTCGGTGCCCGAGTTCGAAAAAATGCTGGTGCGCGCCGGCATCCAGGTCATCAAGTACTGGTTCTCGATCTCCGACGAGGAACAGCACACCCGCTTCCTGGGCCGCATCCACGACCCGCTCAAGCAGTGGAAGCTCAGCCCCATGGACCTGGAGTCGCGCCGCCGCTGGGAGGACTACACCAAGGCCAAGGAAGTGATGATGGAGCGCACCCACATTGCAGAGGCGCCCTGGTGGGTGGTGCAGGCCGACGATAAGAAAAAGGCCCGCCTGAACTGCATGGCCCATTTGCTGGCCCAGATGCCGTACCACGAGATCCCGCACCCGCCGGTCATCCTGCCCTCGCGCGAGCGACACGAGGATTACGAACGCCAACCCGTGCCGCCGGAGATGGTGGTGCCGGAGTTGTACTGAAGTCTCCCCATTTCGGGTGATGGACTGCGAAGGTGAGCCGGGCTGCAATCCGGCCGCCGATTGACTCCCTGCTTGCGAGCGCCTCCATGTTCTTCCAGCCGACCTCTGCTTCAAACACATCTTTGTTTTCGTCTGTCCCCACGCGCACCAGTCTTTGGGCTGCCCTGACCTTGAGCCTGGGATTGATCCAGGGTTGCGGCGGCGGCGGTGGGGGGAACGACACGACGCCTGAGCCGGTCAAGCCCAGCAGCTATGACTTGCAGGCGACGATGAGCCAGTACTACACCAAGGCCCAGAGCTGGAGCTTGAGCGGAACTGTTGGCGCTGTGCCGGTCAGCGCGGTCCTGAGCGTGGCGCCCAAGACGGGCACGGCGGTGTTCCCGGTCAATGGCAAGGCCTACACCTACACGCAGCAAGAGATGAAGCTGACGGTCAATGGGCAGACCACCAACACCATGGGCGAGCTGTTTTTTGACGCGACCGTGATGCAGACCGAGGCGGTCAGCGCACGCAGCGATGACACCTGCGAGCAGGCCCAGACCAAGGGCAGCTTCTCGCGCGCGGCCAAGGTCGGCGACAGTGGCGCCAATGGCAGCGGGTTCGAGTACGTCAGTTGCGCGCCGGGCGCCGCTGTGGAGGCCAATTACGTCGACACCTGGCAGCTGAAGGAAGAGGGCGGTCGGGTCCTGCTGTGTCTGAATCGCAGTTCCAAAGTGGTGGCCAGTGGCTTCACCCGGGTGGGCAGCCAATGCCACCAGGTGCTGGCCGATGGCAGCCTCGGCCCTTTCATGAGCCTCAGCCTGATCACCGAGGACGGCACCCTCTCGATGAAGACGCTGTGATCGTCGGTCCGGTTTCAGGCGAGGGTTCTGCGTGGCAGAGGTCTCGCTGAAGCGCGCGGAGCGCCCGGCGCCGACCGCTGAGGGCGCGTGCAGGCGCTAGGATCGGCACGATGAATTGGGGCTTTGCATCTTCCGCCGTCACGCTGTGGCCCTGGCTGACCCGCCTGGGCGAGGCGCAGTTTCTACTTCCGCTGGCCTTGTTGGGCCTGGCCTGGGTCTGGCGCAGTGCGGGAGCGCGCGCCGCCCAAAGGGCCTGGGCCTGGCGCGCTCTGGCCTTGTTGGCCGCTGTGATCGGCGTGACCACGGCCAGCAAGCTGGCTTTCATGGGCTGGGGCCTGGGCATCGCGCGCTGGGATTTCACCGGTTTTTCCGGGCATTCCATGTTCGCCGCAGCGGTCTTGCCCCTGCTGACCTGGCTGGCGCTGGCGGCTTCTCCGGCTGTCTCGGTTCGGGCGGATCGTGAATCCGACCGAGGTCGGTTTTCGACCGCTACTTGGGCTTGGATTGGCTTGTCCTACGCGCTGGCGGCTTTGATTGCTTACTCACGCCTGAAAGTTGGTGCGCACTCTGTTTCAGAGTCGGTGACCGGTTTTCTGCTCGGCGCCGTGGCCAGTGGCGCCAGCTTGTGGCTGGCGCCGACGCTGCGGCGCGGTTTGCCGCGCGGTCTGCCCATGGCTGCCTTGGCGCTCTTGCTGCTGATGCCCTCGATGGCGCCGCCGTCACGCAGCCATGATTGGGTCACCCATTGGGCGCTGCAGTTGTCGGGCCGTCAGCAGCCGGTCGATCGGCGGGATCTTCAGGAGCCCGAGGCTGGGCCGGAACTGCAGCACCTGCAAGAGCCGACGTCTTGAGTGTTGGCTTGAGGGGCCTCAGTGGCAGGTCGGCTTGGCGGCGTCACCCAGAGACCCAGCCGAGATCGGCATGAAGCTGAGCGTCGCGATGCACAGTTCGGCCAGCAGACCTTCGTCATCATCGCCGCCTTCGGTGACCTGCAGGCCCTGGCTCAGCTCGTAGGACGATTCGAACCAGCCACAGCTGTGAATCGGCTCGGCAGCGTCGCCTGGAAGCGGGGCCTTGCGTTGGAGTGTGGCCGGGGGCAGGGCAGCATGGATGCGCATGATGAAAGTCTCCAGAGGGCTTGCTTGTGTTGCCGCTGCCGGCTGCCAGGCTGAGTAGCCTGCGCCGGCGTCTGGAATTCATATTCGGCGACGCGATTCGTGCTTCCCATCACACTTCGGGGCGTGCGATGGGGGAGGGTGGGGGGGTGTTCGCTGAGGCATCCCCCCAGAAGAGGGGGACTTGACCGGCGTGCCCACCGAAAAGAAATGAGGCTGGATCAGCGGTCGAATTCACGCGGAGGCACCCGCAAGCGAGGGCCTGCCGCGAGCAGAAAGTTCAAGCAAGTCGCGTATGCTGCCGCAGCGCGAAAAGGACGGAACGGATCTGCTGATGCTCAATGTTTTTTACACAGTCGATGTGGAGGTGTGGTGTGACGGTTGGAACGATATCGATTCCAAGTTCCCCGCCGCCTTCCAGAGCTATGTGTACGGGCCGACGGCGGCCGGAAACTTTGGCCTGCCCTTCCAACTGAAACTGCTCAGTGACCATGGCCTGACGGGGGTGTTCTTTGTCGAGCCCCTGTTCGCTGCGCGCTTCGGTATCGAGCCGCTGCGAGAGATCGTTGGCATGATTGAGGCCGCCGGCCATGAGGTGCAGCTGCATCTGCACACCGAGTGGGTGGACGAGGGCCGGCCGAACACCATCCTGCCCAACAGCACGCACAAGCGGCAGTACCTGCGCATGTTCGATCTGGCCGAGCAGACCCAGCTGATCGGCATCGGCCTGGACTACCTGGCCCAGGCGGGCGCCCGGCGCCCCAATGCCTTCCGCGCCGGCAGCTTTGGCTTCAATCACCTGACCCTGCAGGCCTTGCAGGCGCATGGCATCGTCCACGACTCCAGCTACAACGCCACCATGTTTGGCCCGGACAGCGGCCTGGTGCCTGGAACCCTGCTGACCGATTGCTGCGCTTTCGATGGCGTGCTGGAGCATCCGATGACCGTCTATGACGACGGCTTTGGCCGCCTGCGCCACGCGCAGCTGACGGCCTCCTCCAGCGCCGAGATGGAAACCCTGCTCTGGCAGGCGCTGGAGCGCGGCCAGTCCGAGTTCGTCATCCTCTCGCACAACTTTGAGTTGCTGAATCCGGCCAAGAACCGGGCCGATGCGGTGGTCGTCAAACGCCTCGAAAAGCTGTGCCGTTTCGTCAGCGACAATCGTGCCCATTTCAATATGTCAGGCTTTCATGGCTTGAACGCCCGCACGGTGCAAACCCAACCCTTGCCCTTGGCTTCCACACGCTGGAAAACCGGGATGCGAACGCTGGAACAAGCGTATCGCCGGAGATATCAGTGAATTCCTGGTTTGTCGCGCAGGTACCTTTCAAGTTTCAGTTCAGCGACTGGACTTGGTTTCGCTTCAATTTGAACCTGCAATGCAGCCAGGTGCGCCTGTCCGACCCCGGTGAGCCGGTGTTGCAGCCCGTGGCGCCGGATCGCGCCTTGCCGGCCGATTGCGCGGGTTACCTGATTCGCTCGCTGCCGGTGCAGGCCACCTTGCCCGTGTTGAGCACGCAGGGTGATTATCTGGTGTATGTCCGCCAGCATTACCCGCGTTATTTCATCGACCTGAACCAGTCTTTTGAAGACTACAAGGCCAAGTTTTCGGCCAAGACGCGTTCGACCATCAACCGCAAGATCAAGAAATTTGCCGAGCATTGTGGTGGCAGCCTGGATTGGCGCCAGTACACACGCCCCGAGGAGATGGGTGAGTTTCTGAAACTGGCCCGCCAGGTGTCGGCCCTGACCTATCAGGAGAAACTGCTCGACGCCGGGATTCCCAATTCAGAGGCATTCACGGCCGAGGTGATGCAACTGGCGGCGCAGGATCTCGTGCGCGCCTACATCATCTTCCACGAGGGCAAACCCGTTTCTTATCTGTACTGCCCGATCGAAGAAGGCGTGCTGGTGTATTCCTATCTGGGCTACGACCCCAGTTTCATGAAACTGTCGGTCGGCACGGTGCTGCAGTGGCAGGCGCTGGAAACCATTTTTGCCGAAGGCAAGCACAAGTATTTCGATTTCACCGAGGGCGAATCCGAGCACAAAAAGCTGTTCGCCACCGGCCATCGGCAATGTGCCGATGTGTTTTTCATTCGCCGCAGTCTGGCCCATTGGTTGCTGGTGCAGGGGCATCGCCATTTCAATGCCGCGGTCGAGAAATTCGGCGAGTTTCTCGAGCGCCACAATTTGAAGACACGCATCCGCCAGTGGATGCGCTTCGGTGCCTGAGGCTTTGCTGCCGCCGGTGCGCCGGGTTTTGATTCTTGAGTCGGAAGCTACATGAAAACATCGGAGGGCCCAGCGCTCATCAGTGACGAGGCCTTGTCTCAAACCGGTACCTGGCCAACGCACCAGCTCAAGGACCAGGCCTTTTGCAGCCCCAGGAGTCTGCGTGCTTGGGCCCAGGCCTTTTTGCCCGGGCGTGGCTGGAGTGGCCCGCTGTGCCATGTGGTGAGCCGTGAGCACGGCGCCATCCAGGCCTTTGTGCCTTTCGCCAAGCAGAAGATCGCGCTGTTTTCCATCCACTCGCTGGCGGGCTATTACTGGCCGTTCCGAACCCTGTTTGTGGGGGCGCAGAAAGAGCCTGGCCTGGCGGCGGCCGAAGCGCTGGGGCGCGAGTTGGCTGCCCATCCGCCCGGCGCCGTGCTGCGCTTCGGGCCGGTGTCCAGCCGCGATGTCGCTTTGCACTCCGTCCTGCGTGAACTGAGCCGCCAAGGCTGGCGCGCGCTGTGCCGGGAAACCGGTGCGGTCTTCGAGCTGGATCTCTCGCAAGGCATGGAAGGACTCAAGCCCAAGTTCAGCAACTCGCTGATCAAGAACATCGAGTATTCGCGCCGGCGCCTGGGCAAGACGGTGGGCGAGCTCAGCGTGGAGCGCCATGTGATGGGCCGCTCGCTCGACATCCTCGACACCCTGGCCGGCATCGAGTCGCAATCCTGGCTGGCCAAGAAGGGCGGCGAACTCAAGTTCATCGGCCCGGCCAACCAGCGTTTCTGGGCGCTGATGGGTGAGCAGCCCGATGGCCACTCGGAGGCGGTGTTCTGGGTGCTGCGCTGCGGCGGCCAGCCGGTGGCGTTCTCGGCGCATCTGGAGACCGAGACCGCGGTCTACATCATCGCCAACTCCTACGACGAACAATGGAAGAGCCACAGCCCCGGTTCCATCCTGACCTTTGATGTGCTGCAGGACGCTGTCGCGCGTGGCAAGCGCTTGCTGGACTGGGGCCAGGGCGACTCGGGCTACAAGCAGCGCTGGGGTGCGCAGGAGGCGTCCTTGCTGCATGACGTGATGTTGTTCAAGCCGGGCTTGATCGGTGGCCTGCTGGCCTGGGTGGCCAAGAAAGCCCTGCCGACCTGGACGGTCCGCCTGGATTCGCTGGCCTGAGCCACTGCCGCCGCATGAATCAACGCCTGTCTTTCCTGCTCGGCCCGGGCGGCCTCACGGCCTCGGCGTTCTTCGCTTTCAAGCTGCTCAGCGGGCTGGAGGTGTTTCGCTTCGCCAGCAAGGCCCTGCCGGCTGCGGCGGCGCCAGAGTTGCCGGAGGGCTGGGCCTATCAGCGCCTCTCCAGCCTGGCTGATCTGGCGCGCCTGCCGGCCGGCACGGCCACGCAGATCGCCGCTCAGTCGGGGCCGGAACCCGAGCGTCTGCTGCAGCGCGGCTGCAGCATCCATGTCCTGCTGTGTGGCGAGGCGGTGGTGGCCCAGCTCAATATCGAAACCGGCCCGGTCTGTGCGGTGGACGATCCCAAGCTGGCCCTGCATCTGTCCGCGGGCGACGGTTTCCTCGGTTTCCTCTACACCTGGCCCGAGTTCCGCCGCCGGGGCGCGGCGCAGCTGCTGATCGCCGCCACCGAGCAGGGCATGCGGGAGCAGGGCCTGAGCCGCCTGGTCACCCATGTGCGGGCTACCAATGTGCCCTCCATGGCCGTGTTCAAAAATCTGGGCTGCCGCTTCAGCGCAGTCGTGTTCAGCAAGACATCGGGTGCCTTGGTCGGGTCCTTGGGCATGGGCCGCCTGGGCCTGCGTGCCTTGCCGGCCGCTGGGGGCTGAACTTGGGGCGGTCGCTTGCCGCTCAAATCGGCAACGCCGTCGTGTTCTTCACCTCCTCCATCACCGCATAGGTCCGCGTCTCGCGCACGCCGGGCAGGGTCCAGATGACACTGCCGATGAACTCGCGGTAGGCGCCCATATCGGACACACGGGTCTTGAGCAGGTAGTCGAAGCCGCCGGCCACGAGGTGGCATTCCAGGATCTCAGGGCGGGCTTGGACGGCGGCCTTGAAGTTGTCCATCACGTCCTGTACCGTGCGGTCGAGCAGGATTTCGATGAAGACCAGCATGGCCGCGCCCAGTTTTTCGGGGTTGAGCCGCGCTTCATAGCCCAGGATGTAGCCCTCGCGGGTCAGGCGCTTGACGCGCTCGAGCACGGCGGTGGGGGAGAGGTGCACGGCCTCGGCCAGCTTCAGATTGGAGATGCGGCCGTCTGCCTGCAGCACACGCAGGATGCGGGCATCGGTCTTGTCCAGGGTGGGGGTGTCGCTGCTCATGCTGAATTTTCGACTAGGCGTGTGCTGATGTTCTGAATTTAATTCAGGGCCAGCCCACATAAAGTTCGACGCTTCGCTAGTTTCGCCCATTACGAGGTTTTTCATGACCGCTTTCGCCCTGCCGCCCGAAGCCGCCCGCCTGCCCGACCCCTACCGCGACGAGATCGGCGTGGTCAACGCGCTGGCCCAGAGCCTGGGCGCCGGCCTGAACTGGCCCGCCGTCATCGAACAAGCCCGCCCCTGGGTGGAGCAGGTGCGCGCCAACCCCGCGCCCTTTTGGGCCATGGAATCGCTGCTGCGCGAATACCCCATCACCAGCTCGGAAGGCCTGGCCCTGATGCGCCTGGCCGAAGCCCTGCTGCGCGTGCCCGATGCGCCCACCGCCATCGCCCTGACGGCCGACCAGCTGGGCCGCGGCCAGTTTGACGGCGGCTCGGACGGCCCGCACAAGCTCTGGTCCAGCCTTTCGGCCTCGGCCATTTCCCTGTCCAAGAAATTCCTGCCCGATGCCGAAGGCCAGGGCGGCCTGCTGACCCGCCTGGGCGCGCAGACCGTGGTGAGCGCCACCGTGCGCGCCATCCAGCTGCTGGGTCGCCAGTTCGTGCTGGGCCGCAATATCGGCGAGGCCATGGACGAGGCCGCTTCGGCGCGCAAAGCCCAGCCCATGCTGCGCTTCAGCTACGACATGCTGGGCGAGGGCGCTCGCACCGAAGCCGATGCGCGCCGCTACCACGCGGCTTACATCGGCGCGATCAAGGCGATTGCCGCCGGCGCCAAGGCGGATTCGCCCGAGTCGGCCGATGGCATCTCGATCAAGCTCAGCGCCCTGTTCTCGCGCTACGAAGTGCTACAGCGCGAGCGCGTGTTCGCCGAGCTGCTGCCGCGCGTCTGGGAGCTGATCACCCTGGCCGCGCAGGCCAATATCAACCTGACCATCGACGCTGAAGAAGTCGACCGCCTCGAACTCTCGCTCGATGTGCTGGACGCCCTGGCCGCCCGCATCGCCACGCATTACCCGCAATGGCGCGGCTTCGGCCTGGCCGTGCAGGCCTACCAGACCCGCGCCCTGGCCGTCATCCACGAGGTGGCCGCCATCGCCAAGAAGCACCATCTGCGCTTCATGGTGCGCCTGGTCAAGGGGGCGTACTGGGACGGTGAGATCAAGCGCGCCCAGGAGCTGGGTCTGGCCGCCTACCCCGTGTTCACCCACAAGCAGCACACCGATGTGTCCTATCTGGCCTGTGCCCAGGCCCTGATCCAGCACGCCGATGTGATCTACCCGCAGTTCGCCAGCCACAACGCCGGCACCATCGCCGCCATCGTGCAGATGGCCAAGACGGCCAACGCCAAGTTCGAGATGCAGCGCCTGCACGGCATGGGTGAAGGCGTGTACCGCGAGGTGCTCAGGGCCGGCACCATCCCCTGCCGCGTCTACGCCCCGGTCGGCGAGCACCGCGACCTGCTGGCCTATCTGGTGCGCCGCCTGCTGGAGAACGGCGCCAACTCGTCTTTCGTCCATCAGCTGGCCGACGTCAACGTCCAGGTGCCCGAGCTGCTCGGCTCGCCGCTGGAGCAGGTGCAGCCCTACAGCGCCCTGCCGCTGCCGCGCGCGCTCTACCAGGATCCCAAGGGCCAGGGCCGTGCCAATTCCACCGGCGCCGACCTGACCGATCTGGCCCAGCGCCAGGTCTACCTCGACGCCCTGGCTCGCACGGAAGTCCAGCCCGTGCCCGAGGCCACGGCCGAGGACGTGGCGGCCGCCATGGCCCAGCTGCAAGCCGGTTTCAGCGCCTGGAACATCACGCCTGCGCATGAGCGCGCCGACATCCTGCGCCGCGCCGCTGATGCGCTCGATGGCCGCATCCACGAGTTCTGCGCCCTGCTGGTCAAGGAAGCCTACAAGACCCAGGGCGACTGCGTGGCCGAAGTCCGCGAAGCCGTCGATTTCCTGCGCTACTACGCCGACCAGGCCGAGCAAGACGGCCCGCGCATGCAAGGCCGCGGTGTCTTCGTCTGCATCAGCCCCTGGAACTTCCCCCTGGCCATCTTTGCCGGCCAGGTCGTCGCCGCCCTGGTGACGGGCAATACCGTGGCCGCCAAGCCCGCTGAACAAACGCCTTATGTTGCCAAGCAGTTCGTCGAGCTGCTCTACGCCGCCGGCGTGCCGCAGAGCGCGCTGCAGCTGCTGCATGGCGCTGGCGAAACTGTCGGCGCCGGCCTGGTGGCGGCGCCGCAGACGGCCGGCGTCTGCTTCACCGGCTCCACGCAAGTGGCCCAGATCATCAACCGCACCCTGGCCGCCAAGGAAGGCGCCGTCGTGCCTCTGATCGCCGAAACCGGTGGCATCAACGCCATGGTGGTCGACTCGACCGCCCTGCCCGAGCAGGTGGTCGATGCCGTGGTGCAGTCGGCCTTCCGCTCGGCCGGCCAGCGCTGCTCGGCCCTGCGCCTGCTGTGCGTGCACGAGAGCATTGCCGATGGCGTGATCGAGATGCTCAAGGGCGCGCTGCAAGAGCTGTGGGTCGGTCGCCCGGCCGAGCTGGCCACCGATGTCGGCCCGGTCATCGACGACGAGGCCTTCGACAACATCGCCAAGAATGTGGCCCGTCTCAAGCGCGAGGCCAAGCTGATCGCCGAGGCCCCGGTGCACGACGCGCTGCCGCGCCTGATCCAGCCAGTGGCTTTCGAGATCCCCGCCATCAGCGCCCTGCGCCAGGAAATCTTCGGCCCGGTGCTGCATGTGGTGCGCTGGGGTGGCGATGTGGATGCCGTGGTCGAACAGATCAATGCCCTGGGCTATGGCCTGACCCTGGGCATCCAGACCCGCATCGATAGCCGCGCCCTGCGCCTGGCCGACAAGGCCCGCATCGGTAACGTCTATGTCAACCGCAACATCATCGGCGCGGTCGTTGGCGTCCAGCCCTTTGGCGGCGAAGGCATGTCCGGTACCGGCCCCAAGGCGGGCGGCCCGAACTACCTCTATCGTTTCTGCGCCCTGCCCCTGGTGCCGGCCCCGGCCGTGCCCGCCGTGCTGACCGCCGAAAGCGCGCCCGCTGCAGGCGTGGCTGCCACGGTGGCAGCCCTGGCTGCCGGCCACGAGGTCTGGAGCGCCCGCGCCCTGGGTGAGCGCGCCACCGTGCTGCGCCAGGCCTTCGACGGCCAGGCCGGTGGCTTGCAGGTCAACGCCCGCCTGAGCCTGGCCGAGCGCGTGCTGGCCGACCAGCGCCTGCCCGGCCCCACCGGTGAGAGCAACGAGCTGCGCCTGCACGGCCGCGGCGTGCTGCTCTTGCTGGCCCAAGGCGCTGCAGCGCCCGATCTGGCCCTGGCCCTGGCCGCCGCCTTGGTGGCCGGCAACAGCGTGGCCCTGCTCAGCGACAAGCCGGGCGAGGCCGAGCGCCTGCAGCAACGCCTGCGCGCCGCCGGCCTGCCGGCCGAGGCCTTGCTGGTGCTGCCGCAAGGCGGTGCGGCCACCCTGGCCGCGCTGCTCGACGACGAGCGTGTCTCCGGTGTCATCCTGGCCGCACCCGATTCTGCGACCGAGCGCAGCCTGGCCCGCCAGCTGGCCGCCGACAGCGGCGCCATCCGCCCGCTGATCACCGCCCCCGAGGTGCAAGACCCGCTGCAGCAATACCGCTTTAGCGCCGAGCAGACCCTGACCATCAACACCGCAGCCGCGGGCGGCAACGCGGCATTGCTGGCTGGTTTGCACTGATGCGCCGCCTGCCCCTGCTTCGCCAGGTCTGTCATTCGGGCCTGGTCGGCTTGGCCCTGGTTGCCAGTGGATTGCCAGCCCCGGCCCAGCCCCCGGGGGCAGCCCGGGCGCAAGCCGAAGCGGCGCCGCTCAGTGCCCCCGCCCTCCAGCGTCTGCGCCAGCAGCTGCAGCAGCAGGACTACCGCGCGGCTCAGCCGCAGCTGCAGACTTTGCTGCGCCGCCATGCGGCCGGGCAGGCCTTGGGCAGTGGCGAGGGCGAGCTGATGTATCGCTGGTTGTTTGCAAGCGAGAACCTGGCCGAGGTGGGGCGGCGCACGGCGGCGGTGCTGGAGGAAGGCAGCGCCGCCACGGCCGCCGATTTGCTGGCGGCGGCGCGCCTGGCCCTGGATCTGCGCGAGCTGGACCGGGCCGAGGTGTGCTTGCAGCGGGCGCTAGCGCAGGCTCGCAGCGTGGCCGAGCGGGCGGCGGTCTTGCGCGGTCAGGGCCAGCTGGCCTACCAGCGGCGCAACTACGATGGCGCCCTCGCACTGCATCAGCAGGCCCTGGCCTTGCAGCCCAGTGCCGATGGCGAGCAGGCCTTGGCCGAGACCTTGATCCGCCTGGGCCGCACGGCCGATGCCGTGGCCGCCGCCGAGCGTGCTGTGGCCCTGGACCCCTTGCACGAGCAGGCGCATTACCACCTGGGCAATGGTTATGCCCGCAAGAACTACAGCGAGCTGGCGGCCGAGTCACCGGCCGCTTTTGCCGCCGCCAACACCTTGATCCGCCGCGCTGCGCGCTCCTTTGACCGCGGCGATCTGCTGGCCGCGCGCCGCCTGGCCGCCAGCGCTCTGGCGCGCTGCCCCGGCCATGGCCGTGCCCATGCCGTGCTGGCCAAGGCCATCGAAGGCCTGCGCCTGCGCCAGGACCCGCACCGGGCCGCCGATGAAGCCCGCTTTGCCGCCACACCCATGCCCCAGGTGCCCGCCATCGAGCGCTATGTGCTGAACTGGGCCCAGCTCTCGCCGCGCCATCAGAAGCGCGTGGCTCTGTCGCTGGCGCCCTGGAAGGCCTTCATTCCGGTGCTGGTCGAGGGTGGCGCCACGCATTTCATCAAGCCTCTGGACATGCGCCTGTCCGAAACCCCTGGCGCGCAAGCACTCAAGGACCAGCGCATCGGCTACGACTCGCGGCTTTGGGACGATGTGCGCGGCATGGGCGGCTTCAACACCGTGACCGGCATCGAGGACGTGGAACGCTCCATCTTCGGCCGTTACAACACCGTGCTGCATGAGCTCAGCCACCAGGTCCACGGCGTGCTGACGGCCGACACGGCCCGCGAGATCCAGGAGCTCTACCGCCGCGCCAAGCTGCGCGATGAGCGCAGCAAGAATGCGTTCTTGTCGCGTTATGCCGGCGGCTCGGTCTGGGAGTATTTCGCCGAGGGCGCCAATGCCCTCGACTCGCCACGCCGCGACGCCTTCGACACGCGCGAGATCGTGCGTGAGCGCCTGCAGGCCATGGACCCCGAGCTGCAGGCCCTGGTGCAGCGCCTCTTCGATCAGACCGACACCCGTGCCAGCCTGCCCATCGCCTTGGTCAACGCCGGCCACCACCGGCTGGAGTCGGGCGAGTTGCCCGCCGCGCGCGGCTTTTTCGAGCGCGCCCGCGCCGTGGCGCCGCAGGACGAGCTGGTGCTGACGGCATCGCTCTACGGTGCCTCGCTGGCCGGTGACGCCGCGGCGGTGCACCAACTCGCGGCCGAGCTGCAGAGCCGCTATCCGCGCAGCGGCGCCGTGCTCACCTCAGTCCTGGACGCGCTGTGGCACAGCGGCCAGCCCCTGGCCGAATTGACGGCCCAACTCAGTGCACAAGCCCAGGGCTTGACGGGCGAAGACCGCCAGCGGGTCGACCTGGCCCTGGGCGCCCACCAGCTGCGCCTGGGCGCGGCCGCGCCGGCCCTGGCCGCGTTTGAGTCGGCCCTGGCCTATCAGAGCGACAGCCCCGAGGCCCTCTGGGGCAAGGCCGCCGCCCTGGCCCAGGCCGAGCGCTGGGACGAGGCCTTTGCCGTCTACGAGCAGGCGCTGCGCCTGCGCACCGGCCTGGTGGAGCTGCGCCGCGATCTGGCCCGCGATCTTTTGCGCGCCGGCCGGCTGGAGCCCGCCCGTGCCCAGCTCAAGGAAGCCGCGCTGCTGGACCCCAAGGATGCCGGCGTGCTGGCGTTGCAGGCCTGGGCTTCGCTGTTGAGCGGCGATGCCGCTTCAGCCCTGCGCCAGGCCGAGGCCGCGCGGGCCCTGGACCCCTGGGCTGACCTGGCCCTGATCATCCAGGGCGCCGCCCAGGCCCGCCTGGGCCGGCCCGAGCAGGCGGCAGCCAGCTGGGCGCCGCTGCGTCAGCGCCATGCCGACGCCGCCAGCGGGCCGCGTTACGTCTACCGCGCCGCGGCCTCGGGCTGGGTGTCGGTCAACGAGCAGCCGGCCTGGGAGCGGCGCCTGCTGGAGCAGTTGGCCGGCGGCTCCTGATCAGAGCCAGCTGCTGATCGCCGCCAGCGGCTTCTTGATGCCACCATGCACCGGCACCAGGCAGCCCGGCTTGGGGTAGCCCACGACCAGCAGGATGACGGGCTTCTCCGATTCCGGCCGGCCGCAGATCTTGCTCAGAAAGCCCATGGGGCTGGGCGTGTGGGTGAGGGTGGCGAGGCCGGCGTCGTGCAGGGCGCTGATCAAGAAGCCGGTGGCGATGCCCACCGACTCGGGCACGTAGTAGTGGCTGAAGCGCTCGCCCTGGGCGTCGATGCCGTACTTCTGCGCAAAGATGGCGATCAGCAGCGGCGCCTCGTCCAGAAAAGGCTTGTTGGCATCGGTGCCCAGCGGCGCCAGGGCGCGCAGCCATTCTTCGGGCGCGCGGCCGTTGTAGAAGGTGCGCTCTTCTTCCTCGGCCTCGATGCGGATCTGGTGCTTGATGGCCGGATCGCTGATGACGGCGAAATGCCAGGGCTGCTGGTTGGCGCCCGAGGGCGCGGTGCCGGCGGCGAGCAGGCATTGCTCGATCACCTCGCGCGGCACGGGCCGGCTGTCGTAATCGCGCACGGTGCGGCGGCGCAGCAGCTGCTGGTAGTTTCGGCGGGCGCGCTCGATCATCTGTTCGGGCGGCAGCTCCTGAAAGGCGGGCAGAGCCTCCATGGCGGGGGCGGGCCGCTCCTGTTGAATCGTCGTTTCGGTCATGGCTGAGTTCTCCTCCGTCGCGCCTCGGGGTTTGGACTGTGGATCGGCTGCGCATGCAGCCGGGGCGAGGCGAACGACCCGGAGAGCCTAGCGGGGCGCCTGCGGCTTGACCATCGGGGCTCGGCCTGAGTCGGCCTGAGCCCGGCCTACACTTCATGCCTTCCATCGATACAAGACGGCAAGCGCCATGAGTTCTCCCATTGCTTTCATCGGCGGCGGCAATATGGCCAGCGCCATCATCGGCGGTTTGCTGCGCGCCGGGCTCAAGCCGGACCGGGTCTGGGTGGTCGAGCCTTACGAGCCGCAGCGCGCCCGCCTGCAGACGGATTTCCCCGGCCTCCATGTGCTGGCGGCGGCCGAGCCCAGCCTGGCCGAGGCCAGCCTGGTGGTCTGGGCCGTCAAGCCCCAGCTGTTCGGGGAGGCGGCCGCGCCGCTGGCCGGCCTGCTTCAGGGCGCCCTGCACCTGTCGGTGATGGCCGGCATCCGCAGCGACACCCTGGCGGCCAAGACCGGCAGTGAGCGCATCGTCCGCGCCATGCCCAACACCCCGGCCCTGATCGGCCAGGGCATCGCCGGCCTGTTCGCTCGCGCTGCCGTGTCGGCCGAAGACCGCGCCCGGGTCGAGCAGGTGCTGGCGCCCACCGGCCGCAGCCTCTGGGTCGAGGCCGAGGCGGATCTGGACGCCGTCACCGCCTTGTCGGGCTCGGGCCCGGCCTACTTCTTCTACATCGTCGAGGCCATGACGGCCGCGGCGGTGGACATGGGCTTGAGCGAAGCCCAGGGCCGCGAGCTGGCCCTGGCCACCTGCGGCGGTGCCGCCGCCCTGGGCCTGGCGTCGAGCGAATCGCCCACCGTGCTGCGCGAGCGGGTCACCTCCAAGGGCGGCACCACCTTTGCGGCCATCAGCAGCCTGCAGGCCGACCAGGTCGGCGCTGCAGTCCAGCGGGCCGTGCGGGCGGCGCAGCAGCGGGCCCGTGAGCTGGGCGACGAATTTGCGGGCTGAGCCGGTGCAGGACCTGACCCCCAACACGCGCCGGCCCCTGTCGCCGGGCCTGAGGACCGCATCTTGGGCATAGCCAGCCGCGACAGTTTGCGCAAATGGCTGCATGCGCCGGGTTCGCTGAGCCGGCGCCTGGCGCGCCTGGGTGAACGTTTCGAGGTGACGGTGCTGAGCCAGCGCACTGCGCCGCTGCGGGCGGCCGAGCTCAAGGCCCTGGGCCTGCCGCGCCGCGGCTGCACGGTGGTGCGCGAGGTCATTCTCAGCGTCGATGGCCGGCCCCTGGTCTGGGCCCGTTCCAGCCTGCACCAGAGCGCCCTGGCCGGCCCATGGCGTGCGCTCAAGGGCCTGGGCCCGCGCCCGCTGGCCAATTTGCTCTATGCCGACCCCCGGGTGCGGCGCAGCGAGCTGCAGCCGCGCCGCCTGTCCCGCCATGGTCACACCCGCCGGCAGATGCAAAAGCAGTGGTTGGCCGCCACGGGCAGCCCCGCATCGGCTCAAATGTTGTGGTCACGCAACTCTGTTTTCAGCCGCTGCGGCGCTCAGTTACGGGTGATGGAGCTATTTGTGCCGGAACTGGCCGGAAATATGCCGACAGTTGGTCGCGTTAGGTGTGTAAAGAGGCGTAACAATAGGCCCTAGAATAAAAGGTAGGGAGGTTCATCAGCTGTTTTGAGGAATCTCATGAAAACTCGTGACGTCGTCATTTTCAGCGGCCAGCGCTTCGCAGTGCCGCAATGTATTCAGCGTATCGACCACCAGTCGACGCACGGTTGGCAGCTGCGTTATGGCGGCACCAAACTTTTCTCTGACCACTCGCAAGATGGCAGCGGCGCCGCCGCAGCGCTGGCAGAGGCTACCAAGGCCTTGCTGAGCCGCATTGCCACCATGCCGGCGCCCTCGCGCCTGCAACGCCGCCCCAGCGGCAACAAGGGCAGTGGTCTGCCGGTCGGTATCTCCGGCCCCATCGTTCGTCAACGTGCCAGCAGCCGCGTCCGCGACTGCAGCTTTGCCGTGTCTCTGCCGCGTTTTGGCGGCGCGCCGCGCGGCCGCAGCGTCTACATCGGCACCGAGAACACCTACACGGTGGAGAAGTACCAAGCCGCCCTGGCCAAGGCCGTGGCCCTGCGTGAATCGGCCGAAGAAGCCTACCAACGCGCGGCCACCCGCGCCAAGCGCGCCGAGGCCAAGGTCCTGAAGGAGCAGCTGAAGTCCATCCTGGCGGCGGCTCCGGCGGCCAAGGCCAGCAAGGCCAGCAAGGCCAAGCCGGCCGCCAAGGCTGCACCGAAGGCCGCTCCCAAGGCCGTCAAGCCCGCTGCCAAGCCCGCTGCCAAGACGACAGCAGTGAAGGCGGCGGCAAAAGCTCCGGTCAAGCCCGTCGCCCGCAAGGCCGCCGGCAAAGCCGCTGCGCGCGCCTGAGCGCCGGTGCTGAGCCGCCCGTGAGCGAGGCGCAGCCAGCCCTGCGCTGGGCGGTGGTCGGCCCCGGCAATATCGCCGGGCGCTTCGTTCAGGCCCTGCAGGGCCTGCCCGATCAAGAGCTGAGCCTGATCCTGGGCCGTGACCTGGCCCGGGCGCGGTCCTTTGCCTCGGCCCACCGCGCTGCGGGCCGGCACGAGCCGCGCCTGCAGCAGGCCGCGGGCGAGGCACAGCTGCGCGCCGCCCTCAGCAGCCCCGACATCGACGCCGTCTACATCGCCACGCCCCATGCCCAGCATGGCGAGGCGGTGGCCGCGGCTTTGCAGGCCGGCAAGGCCGTGCTCTGTGAAAAGCCGCTGGTGCCGGGTCTTGCCCAGGCCCGGCCCTTGCTGGCCCTGGCGCAAGCGCGCCAGGCCTTTCTGATGGAAGCGCTCTGGACCCGCTTTCTGCCCGTCTACGCCCAAGTGCAGCAATGGCTGCAGGCCGGCCTGATCGGGCCGCTGCGAGGCGTCCAGTCCAGCTTTTGTTTCTCCATTCCTTTCGATGCCCAGAGCCGCTGCTTCGACCCGGCCCTGGCCGGCGGCGCGCTGCTGGACATCGGCATCTACAACCTCAGCATGACGCGCTGGGTCTTGCAGCAGGCGCTGGGCGCATGCCCCGAGCCGCTGCGGATGGAGGCGCAGGCGGTGCTGGCGCCCACCGGCGTGGACCAGCGCCTGGCCGCCACCCTGCATTTCCCCGGTGGCATCAGCTCGCAGTTCGTCTGTGCCTTCGATGGCATGGCCGACAACGGCCTGCGCATCTTTGGCGAGCGCGGTCTGATCGAGCTGCCCCAGCAGTTCTGGGAAGCCACCGAGGCCCGCCTGACCCTGGCCGGCCAGGCGCCACAGACCGTGCACCTGCCTTTCCAGATCAACGGTTTTGAAGGCGAAATCCTCGAAGTCAGCCGTTGCCTGCGCGCCGGCCTGACCGAGAGCCCCCAGATGCCGCTGTCCGAAACCCTGGCCACCCTGGCCTGGATGGACGCCTTGCGCACCCAGGTGGGCGTGCGCTACCCCTTCGACTGAGGTGGTCCCGATACCTCGGGTCCTGTCGCGGCAAGCCATCCTCTAGCAAACTCAGCCCGCGCCTGCGCCCAAGCTTCAGCCGGGTCGGTCGCCTGGCTGATGCTGCGGCCCAGGATGATGTGGCTGGCGCCTGCGGCGGCGGCCTGGGCGGGGCTGACGACGCGGGCCTGGTCGTTGGCGGCGGTGCCGGGCAGCTGGATGCCGGGTGTCACGCGCAGTAGGTGGGCGGGCAGAACCGGGCGAAGCAAAGGCAGCTCCTGCGCCGAGGCGACGATGCCATGGCAGCCACAGTCGGCCGCCAGAAGCGCCAGGCGCAGCACCTGCGCATCCACCGCCGCGGGCAGGCCGATCTCGGGCAAATCGGTGTCGCGCAGACTGGTGATCACGGTCAGGGCCAGGACCTGGAGCTGCGGAAACTCCTCGGCGGCGGCGACCGCGGCGCGCAGCACGGCGCTGCCGGCCGAAGCGTGCACGGTCACCAGGCTGGCACCCAGGCGCCCGGCGGCGCGCACGCCGGCCGCCACCGAGTTTGGAATCTCGTGCAGCTTGAGGTCGAGAAACAGGCGGTGGCCTTGCGCCCGGAGTTGTGCCACCCAGGCCGGGCCGACGCTGCACAAGGTCTGCAAACCGATCTTCAGCGCCCGCGGCCCGCCGCCGAGACGGGCGAGCACACGCTGGGCCTGGGCTTCGGAATCGACGTCAAGGGCGAGGATCAGGGCCTCGTCGAGCGGCCAGGGCGAGCTGTGCATGCCGCATTGTGGCCCGGCATCCGGGATGGCATATAGTCGCCGCCCCATGAGCCTTCTCGACATCTACCGCGCCCGCCGCAAGTTGCTGGAACGTTATGTTCAGCGCCTGCTGGGCAATGCCGATGAGGCGGCCGAGGTGTCGCAGGAGGCGTTCTTGCGCGTCTATGCCGCCGAGCTGGGCGAGCAGACACCGGTCAGCGAGGCCTTGCTCTACACGGTGGCGCGCAATCTGGCTTTGACGGAGCTGCGCAAGCGCATCGCTCGCGCCACCGACGCTGTGGGGGAATGGGACGACTTGCGCGTTGAGGACACGGGGCCCAGTGTGGAAGCCCTGATCCAACAACGTCAGCGCGTGGCGGCCGTGGAAGCAGCCATGGCGCGCATGGCGCCCAAATGCCTGGAAGTGTTTCGCATGCGCAAGGTCGACAATCTCTCGCACGCCGAGATTGCGCGCCGCCTGGACATTTCGCCCAAGACGGTGGAGCGCCACATCACGCGTGCCTTGCAGCTCTGTCACGAGGCCATGGCCGAACATGATGGCGAGCTTCAGCAGCAGCAGCAGCGCCGGGAGGGCCAGCGCCGATGAGCCACAGCCCCGACCTGCCGACACCGGCCGAAGGCCAGGTGCTGCCCTTCGGGCGCCAGGCCGATCCGGCCGAGGAGGCGCGCCGCTGGGTGGTGCGCATCGACGCCGGCGAGCTCGGCGCGGCGGAGCGCCAGCAGCTCAAGGACTGGCTGGCGCGCGATCCGGCCCATGCCCGCCTGCTCGATGAGCACGCGCTGATCTGGGCGGCGGCCGGTCAGGCGCGCTTCCCTGAAGCACCGGCCCAGCCGGCCCCGGCGCGCGCGGCACGGCCCCGCCGCCCCTGGCTCTGGGCCTCGGCCGTCGGTGGCCTGGCGGGCGCCTGCCTGCTGCTGGTGCTGATGCTGCGTCAGCCCTGGGCCGAGGCGCCGCCCGAGCGCCAGTTCGCCGCCAATCACGCCACGCCGGTGGGGCAGCAGCAGGTCTTGCTGCTGCCGGATGGCTCGCGCACCGAGCTCAATGCCGCCTCGTCCTTGGGCGTGGTCTACGGCGAGTCGCGCCGGCGCGTGGTGCTGGAGCGGGGCGTGGGTCTGTTCGAGGTGGCCAAGGACAAGAGCCGGCCTTTCGAGGTGGTGGCCGGCCACACCGTGGTGCGGGCCGTGGGCACGCGCTTCCTGGTGCAGCGCCACCGCGACGGCAGCGTCGAGGTGACGGTTTACGAGGGTGTGGTCGAGCTGCGCAAGGCGGCCAAGGCCGAGGGTGAGCCCGATGCTCAGCCTCTGCGCCTGGGTGCCGGCCAGGTGGCGCTGGACCAGCTGCGCCAGACCCAGCTCTCGCTGGCCTCGCCGGCCGAGCTGGAGCGCAAGCTGGCCTGGCAGCAGGGCCGCATCGTCTTCGACAACAGCAGCCTGGGCCTGGCGCTGGAAGAGGTCAACCGCTACAGCGCCGAGCCCATCGAGCTGGCCGACCCGACGCTGCAGGATCTGCGCATCTCGGGCGCCTTTGCCACGCGCGATGTGGCCGTGTTCCTGCGCAGCCTGGAGCAGGGCTTCGGCCTCAAGGTGAAGCTGCAGGACCAGCGCTGGCGCATCAGTCGAATTTGACATTTGCTAGCGCGGAAAACCGATATCAGGGTTTGTCCTTTGGGGGTGGGTGATCGTTGGCGCGTCGACACAGCAGTTGTGCGCGACGCCCGAACCACCTTGTCTTTTGGAGCCCTGATCTTGCAGCCCCGATTCCGTTCTTTTGACCTCCGTCCCCTGGCCCTGTCCGCCGCCCTGGCGCTGCAGCTGCCGGCCCAGGCTCAAGCCCAGCCTGCGGCTGGCGCCGATGCCGCCGCCGCCAAGCCCCAGGCCATTGAGATTCCCGCCCAGCCGGCCGCGCAGGCCTTGCAGGCCTTCGTCAAGCAGCTGAACTTCCAGCTGCTCTACGCCCCCGAGCTGCTGCGCGGCCTCAACAGCAAGGCCGTCAGCGGCGTGATGAGCCCGCGTGAGGCGCTGGCCCGCCTGCTGGAAGGCAGCGGCCTGCAGATCATCGACACCGGCCCTAACGCCGCCACGCTGCGGGCTGCCGGTGGCCCGGCGCCGGGCCCGCGCGCGTCGGCCGCCTCGGCCGCTGCCGAGCTGGGCCGCGGCGGCGACAGCGCCGAGACGCCTGAGCCGCGCCGCCCGGCGCCGGTGCTGGCCGAAGCCGCCACCCGCGTGCACAGCTTTGACCTGGCCGCCGGTGATGCGCTGGAGACGGTGCAGCAGGCGGCGCGCCTGGCCGGGGTCTCGGTCAGCTTCAAGGAGAACGAACTCAGCGGCGTGCGCACCAACCGCATCAGTGGCGAGTTCACCACCTTGCAGGCCTTTCAGCGCCTACTCGCCGACACCCGCCTGGCCGTGGGCGTGCAAGTGGCCACCGGCGAGTATGTGGTGCGGCGCCTGGAGACCATCGGGCGCGTCGAGGTCACGGGTTCGCACCTGCGCTCCATCCTCGGCGAGCAGGGCGTCAATCCGGTCACGGTGCTGACGCGCCAGGAGATCGAGCGCTCCGGCGTCACCACCCTGGCCGAGCTGCGCAATCTGATCCCGCAGCTCTCGGTCGGCGCATCGGCCAGCTTTGACGGCAACAGCTCGCGCGGCGCGCCGGACGGCCGCCTGCTCTTCGACCTGCGCGGCCTGGGCGCCGGCAACACCCTGATCCTGGTCGATGGCATGCGCCTGCCCAAGACCGGCTCGCGCACCGTGGCCGAGGCCTATGAGGCGACCGGCATTCCGATGTCGGCCATCGAGCGCGTGGAAGTGCTGCTCGGCGGCGGCAGCGCCATCTACGGCGCCGATGCCGTAGGCGGCGTGGTCAACATCATCACCCGCAAGCGCTACTCGGGCACCGAGCTCGAGTACGCGCGTGACAACACCGTCGATCGCGATGCCGCCAATGACCGCCTGGCGCTGAGCCATGCCTTCCGCAAGGGCAGCTTTTCGGCGCGCGGCATGCTGTCCGTCGAGCAGCAGAACGCGCTGGCCCTGCGCGACCGCGAGTGGCTGGCCTCGGACGACCGCCGCCCCTGGGGCGGCGCGGACAACACCAGGAACAACGCGCCCATTGGCGGCATGGTCAGCGCGGTCAGCGGCCAGCTGCCGGGCATCGGGGCGTCCACGGCCTTTATTCCTGCCGGCGCCAATGGCAGCACAGCCACGGTCAAGGACTTCGCCGGCGCCGCTGCAACCGAGCGTTATGACGCGGCCAAGTACCTGAACGCGATCAACCCCTACACCCGCAAGGTGGCCAATCTGTATGCCGACTACCAGTTCGCCCCCTGGGCCACGCTGTATGCCAGCTACAACTGGTCGCGCAATGAATCGGAGGCGCCCGGCGATCCGGTGCGTCTGAACACCCGCATCCCCGCCGGCTATCCGGGCAACCCCTTTGGCGTGCCCATCATGGTGGACAAGTACCTGTGGGAGCAGGGCACACCGGCGCGCCACTACCGCTATTCGCAGCAATCGACCACCCTGGGTGTGCGCGGCGATCTGCCCGGGGATTGGCGCTATCACTTCAGCCTGGCTGATGCGCGCAGCAACCCCGAGCTGCCCGAGGGTGTCTACCAGTTCGACGGCGGCAAGCTGACCGCCGCCATCAACAGCGCCAGCAAACCGGTGCTGCTGCACGACAGCCTGGCCTTGCAGGGCACGGGCAAGGGCCCCAATGCGGCTGGTGTGCTCGAGGCCCTGTATTTCCAAGATGCGCGCCAGGACCAGCCGCGCACCCGCAGCACGGCGCTGGCGCTGGACGGCCCGATCTGGCAGCTGCCGGCTGGCCCGGTGAATCTGGCCCTGGGGGCCGAGCAGCGTGTCGAATCGGTCAAGTTCTTCAACAGCTCGACCCTGTCCAGCGGGTCTGAGGCGGCCGAGCCCAAGCAGGACCGCAAGGTCGATGCGCAGTACCTGGAAGTGGCGATCCCGCTGCTGTCCACCAAGTCCGATCTGCGCCTGCCTTTTGCCCACACCTTGACCGTCACCGGTGCGGTGCGGCGCGACCACTACAACGACTTCGGTGCCGCCACCAAGCCGCAGTACGGCCTGCTTTTCAAGCCCACGGCCTGGCTGGCCCTGCGCGCCTCGCACAACGAGGCCTTTCGGGTGCCCTATCTGATCGACATCACGCGGCCGCGCTTTGTCAGCAACCAGAGCGTGCCGGCCACCGGCAGCAGCGCCCTGATCGACACCTACCGCAAGAACGAGGCCTTTGTCGGCGTGCTGCCCACCACCGTGGGCGGCAACCCCAATCTCAAGCCCGAGACCTCCACCCACCGCAATATCGGCCTGGTGTTCGAGGCCCCTTGGGAGGCGGCCAAGGGCTTCTCGCTGTCGGTCGACCGCTGGCAGTCGGAGATCCTCGATCGCGTCGGCAGCCTGACCCGCCAGGAGCGCCTGCTCTACTTCCCCGAGACCTACACGCGCGCGCCGCTGAGCGCTGCGGATGCCGCCGCCGGCTACACCGTGGGCCGCATCAACGGGGTGGACAACAGCTCCATGAACATCGCCAAGTTCCGCAGCTCGGGCTACGACTACGCGCTGCGCTTCCAGCGCAACACCAGCTGGGGCGAGTTCATCCTGAGCAGCAAGATCACCAAGACCGATCGCCTGGAAAGCATGGCCACACCGGCCGCCACGCCCAGCCCCTACGTTTCGGCCCGGCTGCGCCCGACCCGCTCGGTCAGCAGCCTGAGCTGGAGCTACCGTGGCCTGGGCGCCAGCGTGACCATGATCCGCCAGGCTGGCTTCCCGGTCAGCCTGTTCCCGCCCGTGGTCGACTACCCCAAGACACAGCAGTTCAACACCAATGTCTGGTACGACTTCGGCACCGGCGGGCTGCACGACCGCGAGGGCTGGCTCGGCCATTGGCTGCACAACACGCGGCTTTCCTTCGGCCTGATCAATGCGCTGGACACCGCCCCGCCGCTGAGCCCCACGGGCAATGTCAACGGCAGCGTCGACCCGCGCATGCTGCGCTACACCTTCACCCTGCGCAAACGCTTCTAACGCGGAGCCCTCGGGCTGCTGCCGTGCGCCGGCGCGGCCCGCAGACCACCCCGCTCCAAGCCCAAGCCCCCAGCCCCAACCCCGAGGTGGCCGCCCAGAACAGGCCGGCGCCTTGCGGGCGAGACCGGGCGCACCCTTTGATTTCTCTCCCCACCCCTGCCTGCCCCAACCATGAAGCACTCACACCCCACCCACTCTCCCTTCGCGCGCAGCCTGCTGGCCCTGGCCGCCGGCCTGGCCCTGAGCAGCAGCGCCCTGGCCCAGGACGCACCCGCGCCCACCCCGACGCCGGCGGCTGCTGCTGATGCCGCCGCAGCCGCGGCCAAGCCAGGCGCCCCGGCCGGCCCCGAGGCCGCGCTCGAGCCCAAGCCCTACGACAAGGTGATCACCAAGGAGGCCAAGACCCAGAAGGGCTTGATCACCCTGCACAGCGTCAAGCAAAAGCTGTACTTCGAGATTCCCAAGAAGCTGCTCGACAAGCAGCTGCTGATGGTGGCCAATGCCACCGCCGTGCCCTCCGATGTGGACCATGTCGGCAAGTCGCTCAACCAGGAGGTGGTGCGCTTCAGCCTCAAGGGCAACAAGGTCTACTTCCATGCGGTGGACCATGCCTTCGTCTCGGGCTCGGACCGGCCCAATGCCGAGGCGGTGCGCGACTCGCAGCGCGACGCCATCCTGCTGGCCTTCAATGTCGAGAGCTTCGCGGCCGATGGCGCGCCGGTGATCGAGGTCAGCCGCCTGTTCACCTCCGAGGTCGGTGATTTCAGCGCCCGCCGCCTGATCCAGGGCACCTCGCTCGATGCCTCGCGCAGCTTTGTGGAAAGCAGCCGCGCCTTCCCGGGCAGCCTGCGCATCGACGCCGTCCACACCTACAGCGCCCCGGCCATGGTCCAGACGCCCATGGGCCCGATGAAGGCGCCGCCGCATTTCCCGGCCCGCTCGGCCACCATGAACCTGGCCTACAGCCTGGTGGAGCTGCCCGAGCCGGCCATGATGCCGCGCCTGATGGACGATCGCATCGGCTACTTCTATGTCAGCCGCACCGATTTCGGCAGCGACCGCCATGGCGTCGAGCGCGAGCGCCTGATCACCCGCTGGCGCCTGGAAAAGAAGGACCCGGCGGCGGCCCTGAGCGAGCCGGTCAAGCCCATCATCTGGTACATCGACAAGAGCACGCCGACCGCCCTGGTGCCCTACGTCAAGAAGGGCATCGAGGCCTGGAATGTGGCTTTCGAGGCCGCCGGCTTCAAGAATGCCGTACAGGCCCGGCCCTTCCCGAGCAAGGAAGAAGACCCCGAGTTCGACCCCGAGGACGTGCGCTACAGCATCATCCGTTGGGTGCCCTCGTCCATCCCGAATGCCTACGGCCCGCACCTCAGCGACCCCCGCAGCGGCGAGATCCTGAACGCCAACATCGTGATGTATCACAACATCCAGAAGATCCTGCGTGACTGGTACATCACGCAGGCCGGTGCCGTCGATCCGCGCGCCCAGCAGCTGCCCCTGCCGGACGACCTGATGGGCGATCTGGTGGCCTATGTGGTGACGCATGAGGTCGGCCACTCGCTGGGCTTTCAGCACAATATGAAGGCCAGCTCGCAGTACCCCTTCGAGAAGCTGCGCGATGCGAAGTGGCTGTCCACCATGGGCCATGTCTCCTCCATCATGGACTACAGCCGCATGAACTATGTGGTCCAGCCCGAGGACAAGATAGCCCCGGCCCTCCTGATCCCCAAGGTCGGCCCCTACGACATCTACGCCACCCGATGGGGCTACACCCCCATCCCGACGGCCAGCACGCCGGCCGCCGAGAAGCCGGTGCTGGACGCCTGGGCGCGCGAGCAGGATGGCAAGCCCTGGCTGCGCTTCCAGTCGCCCAAGGGCGATGGCGACTACGGCGTGGTGATGGAGGCCGTGGGCGATGCCGACGCGGTGCGCGCCACCGAGCTGGGCACCAAGAACCTGCAGCGCATCGTCAAGAACCTGCCCAAAATGGCCTTGCGCGCCGGCGAGAGCGACCGCGATCTGGAAGATCTGTACAAGGCCGTCTGGGGCCAGTGGCGCAATGAGCTGGGCCATGTGGCCGCGCTGGTGGGCGGATATGACTACCAGAACAAGCATGGCTCGCAGGCCGGCGCCATCAGCCAGCCGGCCAGCAAGGCCCAGCAGGCGCGCGCCGTGGCCCTGATCAACGAGCAGCTGTTCAAGACCCCGAGCTGGTTGTTCGAGCCCGCCGTGGTCGAGCGCCTGACCCCGTCCCTGCCCAGCGGCGCCTTGCTGAACCTGCAGCGCGGCATGCTCAGCCACCTGCTCGATCGCTCGCGCCTGGTGCGACTGCAAGGCCAGGAGAGCGCACTCGGCGAGCGCGCCTACCGCGTCGAGCAGTTGCTGGCCGATCTGCGCGGCGGTGTCTTCGGTGAGTTGGCCCAGGGCAGCAGCCCGCAGGCCGCGCGCCGCAATCTGCAGCGCTCCTACGTCGAGCTGCTGGCCTCACGCCTGGGCGAAGGCGCGGGCATGGACGATGGCCGCGCCCAGATCCGCGCCGAGCTCAAGCGTCTGAGCCAGCGCTTCGCCAGCGCCGCCGGCAGCGCCCGCGACAGCGTGGCGCGCGGCCACTGGGCCGAGCTGGCCGATGCCAGCGCCAAGGCCCTGGATCCCTTGCAGGCCGCTCAGGCCAAGGGTCAGGCCACGGGCCGCGGCTGGCATGAGGACGCGGCGGCGGCCGCCTGCTGGCAGGATCTGTCGGTTGTGGGCTTCTGGCCCGAATCGCCGGAACCGAGCCTCAGCGCCAAGCACGGCCACCGCCACTGAGCCCCAGCCTGGCAGGCCCCGGGCTCAAGCCTCGGGGCCGCTCAGCGCAGCGCCAGGTCGGCCACCGTGCCGGCGAACACCGCCAGACCCAGCCAGTGGTTCTCGCGGAAGGCCTTGAAGCAGCCCTCGCGGCTGCGGTCCTTGATGAGGGTGTAGTGCCACAGCACCTGGGCCGCGGCCACGGCGATGCCCAGCAGAAAGACCCGGCCCAGACCCAGGCGCAGGCCCAGGGCCGTCCAGGCGGCCAGGTAGATGGCGTAGAAGGCCATCACGCCGGCCACGTCGAAGCGGCCCAGGGTCAGGGCCGAGGTCTTGATGCCGATGCGGATGTCGTCGTCGCGGTCCACCATGGCGTATTCGGTGTCGTAGGCCAGCACCCAGAACAGATTGGCCACCAGCAGGGCCCAGGCCGCCAGCGGCACCGAGGCCTGCACGGCGGCCAGGCTCCACTCCGTGCCGCCCAGCGCGGCCGAGAAGGCCATGGGGATGCCGAAGCTGAAGGCCACGCCCAGCACGGCCTGCGGCATGTTGAGCACCCGCTTGGCGTAGGGGTACACCAGGGTCACGGCCAGGGCGGCGAAGGACAGCAGGATGGTGGGCGCATTGGTCGTCAGCACCAGGCCGAAGGCCAGCAGGGCAAGACCTGCCCCTAGGGCCAGGGCTTCCTTCACCGAGACCGCACCGCTGGTGACCGGGCGCTGGGCGGTGCGTTTGACATGCTTGTCGAAATCGCGATCGGCCACATCGTTGACGCAGCAGCCGGCCGAGCGCATCAGGATGGTGCCCAGGGTGAACACCGTCAGCAGATGCCAGCCCGGCCAGCCATCGGCCGCCATCCACAGCGCCGCCAGGGTGGGCCAGAGCAGCAGCAGCCAGCCGGCGGGGCGATCCCAGCGGATCAGGTTCAGGTAGAGCCGAAAACGGGTGGGCGAAGCGTTGGAACTCATGGCGGCGATTGTCGCCGCGGCGCTGCCCGACTTGTGCGCTGACCTATGCGCTGACTTCTGCGCTGTAATGTGGACCAGTCTTTCGCCGACCAAGCGCAAGCTCCATTCCTCGCCACCGGCCTGCCCATGACTCTGGAATCCCAACTCGCGGAACTGCACCAGCCCTTGCTGCGCTTTGCCCAGCTGCAGCTGCGCCAGGACAGCCTGGCCGAGGACGCGGTGTCCGAGACCTTTCTTGCCATTCTGGAAAAGCCCGAGGCCTTTGAAGGCCGCAGCTCGCTGCGCACCTATGCCACCGGCATCCTCAAGTTCAAGATCATCGACCTGCTGCGCAAGCGCGGGCGCGAGGTCCATATTGAACCGCTCGACGAGCAGAGCATGGACGAGGCCCTGGACGCCTTGTTCGCCAGCAGCGGCCATTGGCAGGAGCGGCCTGCCGCCTGGCGCGAGCCCGAGCGGGCGCTGGAGCAGCAGCAGTTCTTCGCCACCTTGCAGGACTGCATCGACCGCCTGCCGGCCAAGGTCGCCCGCGTCTTCATGATGCGCGAGGGCCTGGACCAGGAAGTCGAGGACATCTGCGGCGAGCTGGGCATCACCAGCAACCACTGCGGCGTGATGCTGTACCGGGCGCGCATGTCCTTGCGCGAATGCCTGGACAAGAACTGGTTCGGGGTGGCGCCATGAGTGCCAAGCTGATGCTCGATTGCCGCGAGGTGGCCCGCCTGATCAGCGACCGGCAGGACCGCCCGCTGGCGCCGGCCGAGCGGGCGCAGTTCCGCCTGCACCTGGTGATGTGCCGGAGCTGCCGCACCGTGGATGAGCAGATGGCCTTTTTGCGCGAAGCCATGCGGCGCTTGGGCCAGGCCGAGCTGGAGCCCAAGGAGGCGCGCGAGCCGCGCTCGGCGCCGCCCCGTGCTCAGGACTGAAGCGCCAGCAGGCGCTGCGCCAGCACGCTCAACTGCGCCGGCGCCAGGCCCTCGGCCCGCAGGGCCTGCCGCTGCGGCCACTGCTGGAATTGCGCTGCCTGCGAGCGCGCGTAATGCGGGTCGTAGTGCAGGCGGCAGAGTTCGGCGAACAGGGGCGAAAGCTCGCCGCGGCGCGCCCAGTCCTGCCAGCGATTGACGGTCTCGTGGCCATGGCTGGGCCGCAGGCGGTCCAGGATGCGGGCCAGGCCGGCGCCGTCCTCGCCCAGGTAGGCATAGTCCCGCAGCAGGAACTCCAGCCGTGCTTCGGCCGTGAGCTGCAGCTCGATGCAGGGGCTGTCGCGCAGGCGCGCCAGCAGGCCGCTGGGCAGGCTGAGGCGGCCGATCTTGCGGCTCTCGGCCTCGATGAAAACCGGCCGGCCTCGATCGATGCCGCGCAAGGCGGTGTAGAGCGCCGTGTCGAAGGCCTTCTGTGAAGGCTGGGCCTGGCCCGGCAGCTCGCCCAGCATGGAGCCCTTGTGGCAGGCCAGCGCTTCCAGGTCCAGCACCTGGGCGCCCTGTGCGGCCAGCGCCTGCAGCAGGCGGGTCTTGCCGCTGCCGGTGGGGCCGCAGATCACGCGCAGGGGCAGCTGGGGGCAGAGCAGGTCCAGTTGCGCCATCACATGCTGGCGAAAGCGCTTGTAGCCGCCGGCCAGCTGCTGCGCGTCCCAGCCCACCAGGCGCAGCCACTGCACCATGGAGCCGCTGCGCAGGCCGCCGCGCCAGCAGTAGACCAGGGGCTTCCAGCCGATGGGCTGGTTCTTGAACATGTCGGATTGCAGATGCCGCGCCAGATTGGCCGCCACCATGGCACCGCCGACCCGGCGCGCCTCGAAAGCGCCTTGCTGCTTGTAGAGCGTGCCGACGATGCGCCGCTCCTCGTCGTCCAGCACCGGGCAGTTGATGGCGCCGGGCAGGTGGTCGAGCGCGAACTCGGCCGGCGAGCGGGCATCGATCAGGGCATCGAAAGCGTCGATGTCATCCACATCCACCGGTCCTCGGTGGGCTTTGCCGCCCGCGCTCATGGCTGGGGGCGCGCGGCGCTGAAGGCCGGCTGCGATGGCGGACAAAGAATCATGGTGGCGGGTTCCTGAGGCGATGCCTTGGCAGTGTCGCATGCAGGGGGATGTGCCCGACCGGGTTGCATGAAGGTCTGTCGGCACGATCATTTGCGACGTCATGTCCAGGGTTCGAAGGCAGGCGCGGGAGGGTTTTTGGATGAGCGATGCAGCATCGACACCCCCAGGCGGATCCGCCCGCCCGAGCATGCCTAGCGAAACTCGTCCCTGCCGCTGAGGGCTCAGGCCGCCAGCGTTTGGGTTTCAGCCTGCCGCTCGCGCGTGCCTGGGTTGCCGGCCGGGCTTTCGCGCAGGCGCATGCGCACCAGCTGGATGTCGCTTTGCAGCTCGAAGAACAGGTCGGAGTGGCGCGAGGGAACGCCCAGCTGCCGCACCCTGTCGCTCAAGGCATCAAGCTCGTTCAGCAGCGCGGCGGTTTCGTCTGCATCGAGGCGGTGCTGCAGGCGCGCTTCCAGCGCCCGCAGCTGGCGGTAGGGCAGGTGCAGGCGCTCGCGGATCCACCAGCGGTACAGGCGCGGCGCGTAATTGAAGATGGGAAAGAACAGCGCCGCGGCCGACAGCAGCAGGGCCGCCAAACGCTCCACCTGCACGGCCATGGACAGGGGCAGCAGGCGTTGCAAGAAGCTCGGGCCCTGCTTGTAGTAGCGCAGGGCCGCCGGGGCCATGGGGTACTCGGGGTCGCTGCTGAGCGGGAACTCGCCGGCGCGCTGGAACAAGCCGGCCTGGCCATGCTCGGCCACCAGATGGCGCGTCAGCAGCTGCACCAGATCGGGGTGCAGGTCCTCGCGCACCAGCACGGCATTGGTGGTGGCCAGCAGCTCGATATCGCGCATGGGCTTGTTGTGCTCCAGATCGATGGCGCCTTGCGGCAGCACCAGGCGCACCAGAAAACTCAGGTGCCGGGTGATGGCCTCGGCCTGGCGCAGGCTCAGCAGCTGCACGCGCGGATCGTGCAACAGGCGCTGCACCAGGGGCGAGTCGGCGGCAAAGGCCATGAAGATGGCGTCGACCTGGCCGCTCAGGAGGGCCTCGGCGGCAGCCTCGCCGGCCAGGGGCAGCAACTGGGCATTGCCGGCCGAGATGCCGTGCAGCTTGAGCACCTGGTCGGCCAGCACCCGGGTGCCGCTGTCTTGCGGGCCCACGGCCAGACGTCGCTGCTTGAGCTGGGTCAGCGTGTCGAAGGGCACCTCGGCACGGTGGAAGATCCACAGGATCTGGTGGTTGATGCGGCCCAGCGAGACCAGGCCGGGGCTGCGCTGCGCGTTCGAGACACCGCCCTGCACAAAAGCCAGGTGCACGCCGGAGCCGGGATCGGCCAGCAGGCGCAGGTTCTCGACCGAGCCTTGGCTGGATAGCAGGGTCGAGCGGATGTGCTCGGCCTGCAAGGCCTGCTGGTAGCGTTGGCCGAAATGCTCGTATGCCCCGCCCTTGAAGGCCGTGGCAATGCCCACCTGCTTGGGCGGCGCCGGCATGGCGTGGGCCAGCAACAGCCACAGCGCGGCCAGCAGGACCAGAAACAAGGCCAGGGCCTGGTGGGAATAGCGCAGACGAAAGCTCGGGCGCAGGGGCATGCGGACGGAGGGGCGGTGCATGGTCAGAGCGACTTTTTGGGAACGCGCAGTATCCGACCCACGACCCCACCCGGCCTGCCATGGCTGGCCCTTCGTGCGCAATGCGCGCAAGCGGCCGCGCAGCGCTGGCTATGCTGCGCGACACCGGTTTCGCGAGCCCGCCGCCCAGACTCTGTCGCGGAGACCCAGCCCTGCCAGGAGACTTACGCATGCCCGAGAGATTCGCAGATGACGATGCTGGCCTGACGCGGGCCGTGTGGAGCAGCGGTCACAAGCGCCGGCTCGGCGCCGGCCTGCTGTGGGCGGCCTTGGCCACCCTGGGCAGCTGGCCGCTGAATCCGGCCGCCGCGGCGACGTTGCCACCCGCAGCCGCGCCACCGGCGCAGCGCCTGCGCTTCGAATACCACAGCAGTTTCCTGATGAATCTGCACCACTTCCTGCTCGATGCCTCGCGCCGCAGGGAGGCGCTGCCGCCCGAGCAGGCCGCCTGCACACTGGAAGAAGGCGAGCACACCGCCTTGAACCAGGCACGCGATTTTTACGCAGGGCAGTTTGAACGACGCCACCCTTTGTTTGACGAGGGCCTGTCCGCCATCAAGCAGGCCTTGCGCCAGGCCGATGACGGTCGGGTCCGGGCCCAGGGTCTGGAAGGTGTGCCGGAGCCGCTGGCGCAGCAGCTCGATGCGGCGGCGCCCGGCTACCGGCGCTGCATCTGGCCGGCGCATGAAGCCAGCAACCGGCGCTGGATCGAGCAGGCCCAGGCGCTGGACGCGCGCTTCGGTGCTGCCGTGCAGGCGCGGCTGGAGCGGCAGCTGACCCAGACCTTCACGCGCCAGCCGCTGCGCACCGATCTGGTGTGGGCGACTGGCTCCCGCGAGGGGGCTTACAGCAGCGACGAACCCGAGCATGTGGTCATGCCCAGCGGGCGCAGCGATTACCAGGGCGATGCGGCGCTGGAGATGCTGTACCACGAGGCCAGCCATGTCGGGGTGATGCGCCCCCTGTTCCTCAGCATGGCGGAGGCCCTGAAGACCACGCCGCGCCCGAACGCCCAGCAGCTCTGGCATGCCCTGCAGTTCTACACCGTCGGCCTGGCGGTGCAGGAGGTGCTGCGCCAGGACGGTGGGCGCGAGTACACGAGCTATGCCGAGCGGGCCGATCTCTACCGCCTCGCCCGCTGGCAGCATGCCTTACCGGCCATCCAAGCGCATTGGCTGCCCTGGCTGCGCGAAGGCCGGCCGGCCTTTGCGGATGCGGTGGAGGCCCTGGTGCGCGCCTTGCCACAGCAAGCGCCGGCAGACTGAGCCGGCACCGATCCGGCCCCCGGAGGGGTCTGCGGTGCTCAGCGTCGGCGCAGGCCTGCGCTTGCCGCCGCTGCGGCGAGCAAGGCCAGCAGGATCAGCTGGGCGCTGCCGGGCTCGGGTACCGGGTTGCCGGTGTAGGGCGTTTGCAGCAGCAGGCCGGTGCCGTAGAAGCCGATGCCAATGCCAAAGTCCGGCGTGCCGGCCAAGGTGGGTGCGCTGATGCTCGCGCCTTTGCCGATGGAGCTGTAGTAGGTCAGGCTGCCATCAGGCCAGGCGATGGCTTCCGCAAGGTCGACTGCGTCGAACTGGTAGTCACTGCCCTCGATTGCGCGCAGCCAGCCCGCGACCGGGTTCAAGCCATCACCGAAGCCGGCCAGCTGCACCTGGAAGGCGGCGATCGGGGGCGTGCCACTGCCATCGCCGAGGTCTTGCAGGGTGACGATGCCGCCCTGTCGCGGGTCGACCTGGCCGAAGTACAGCGCCCAGTTGGACAGCTGCACCACGCCGGCCTGGGCTGCACCCAGGGCGGCCAGGCCCAGCGTGAGTGCGCAGCCCAGCTGGCGGGCGCGGCGAAGTGCGCGATCAGAACCAAGAACTTGGTGGGTGGTGAAGAACATGAAGCAGCTCCTGTGTGGCGGGGCGGTGTGCCCCACTGATGGGATGCTGCCGCGGCACAGAAGCTCAGCCCCCTGTTCGCGGGGGGAGCGATCTTCGGTCAGCGCCCGGCTGGTGCCTGCCGCCGCTCCCACCAGGCCAGGGCCTCGCCGACCAGGCCGCGGCGGAAGGCCAGCACGCAGACGATGAAGATCAGGCCCGTCACCAGGCTGACCGATTCACCCAGACCGTTGAACCAGGAAATGCCCGAGACATCGGCCAGGGCCTTGCCCAGATCGCCGATCTTGTTCTCCAGCGCGATGATGACCAGGGCACCCAGCATGGGCCCGACCAGGGTGCCCATGCCGCCAACCAGGGTCATCAGGATGACCAGGCCCGAGGTGGTCCAGACCGCGTCGGTCAGGGTGGCGAAGCCCAGCACCAGGGTCTTGGTGGCGCCGGCCAGGCCGGCCAGCATGGCCGAGAGCACAAAGGCCAGCAGCTTGAAGCGGTCGACGTCGTAGCCCAGCGAAATCGCGCGCGGCTCGTTCTCGCGGATCGAGGTCAGCACCTGGCCGAAGGGCGAGTGCACGGTGCGGTAGATCACCCAGAAGCCGGCGATGAAGAGTCCCAGCACCACGTAGTAGAGGCTCAGGTCGTTCGCCAGTTCTATGCCCAGGAAATGGCCGCGCGGCACCGATTGCAAACCGTCCTCGCCGCCGGTGAAGGGCGCTTGCAGAAAGAAGAAGAACAGCATCTGGCTCAGGGCCAGGGTGATCATCGAAAAGTAGATGCCGGTGCGGCGAATCGCCAGCAGGCCGAAGACCAGGCCCACGCCGCCGGCCGCCAGCATGCCGAACAGCAGGCCCAGCGGCGTGGGCAGGCCCCAGACCTTGAGTGCATGGCCGGCGCCGTAGGCGGCCGTGCCGAGAAACGCCGCATGGCCAAAGCTCAGCAGGCCGGTGAAGCCCACCAGCAGATTGAAAGCGCAGGCGAACAGGGCGAAGCACAGCACTTTCATCACGAAGATGGGGTACACGCCCAGGGCCGGCAGCAGGGCGATGGCGCCGAACAGCAGGCCGTAGCCCAGAAGAGGGTGGTGGTGTCGGTTCATGCTCATGGGGAACTCGTGGCGCTTTCCGAGAGAAACGGGACGAGCCCAGCGAAGGCCGGGGATCCGGCTTTGCCGGTCCCACGGGCTTGCCCCCTTGAGGGGGCGCGCGAAGCGCGTACGGGGTGGGTCATTTCTCTTTTCCGAAGAGACCGGCGGGGCGGACCAGCAGGACCAGGGCCATGACGACGAACACCACGGTGCTGGACGCCTCGGGGTAGAAGACCTTGGTCAGACCCTCGACCAGGCCCAGGCCCAGGCCCGTGAGGATGGAGCCGAGGATGGAACCCATGCCGCCGATCACCACCACGGCGAAGACGACGATGATGAGGTTGCTGCCCATCAGCGCCGTCACCTGCAGGATGGGTGCGGCCAGCACGCCGGCAAAGGCGGCCAGGGCCACGCCGCCGGCATAGGTCAGGGTGATCATGCGCGGCACATTGATGCCAAAGGCCTGCACCAGCTTGGGGTTCTCGGTGCCGGCGCGCAGGGTGGCGCCCAGGCTGGTTTTCTCGATCAGGGCCCAGACCGCCAGGCAGACGGTGATGGAGGCCACCACCACCCAGGCGCGGTAATTGGGCAGCACCATGAAGCCCAGGTTGGTGGCGCCCTGCAAGGCCTCGGGCACCGCGTACTGCTGGCCCGAGACGCCGTAGAAGCTGCGGAAGATACCCTCCATCACCAGGGTGATGCCGAAGGTCAGCAGCAGGCCGTAGATGTGGTCGAGCTTGTACAGCCATTGCAGCAGCAGGCGCTCGATCAAGATGCCCAGCACACCGACGAGCAGCGGCGCCAGCAACAGCATCACCCAGTAATTGAGGCCCAGGTACTCCAGCCCCATCCAGGCCAGGAAGGCGCCCATCATGTAGAGCGCGCCGTGGGCGAAGTTGATGATGTTGAGCATGCCGAAGATCACGGCCAGGCCCAGGGACAGCATCGCGTAGAACGAGCCGTTCACCAGGCCCAGCAGCAGCTGGCCCAGGAGGGCGGGCAGGGGGATACCGAAAAAGTCCGTCATGTTCTGGGCCTGTCTGCGCTCATGCTCAACAACTCGCGTGCCTTATTTCTTCACCGCCGGGCACTTCGAGTCGGCCAGCTTGGTAAAAGCTTCCTCACCGGGGATGCGCGTCACGACCTTGAAGTAATCCCAGGGCTCCACGGAGTCCTTCTGCGACTTGACCTGCAGCAGGAACATGTCGTGGACGAAGCGGCCGTCTTCCTTGCGGATCTGGCCCTTGGAGAAGAAGTCGTTGATGGGCGTGGCCTTCATCTGCGCGATCACCTTGTCGGCGTCGTCGGTCTTGGTGGCTTCCACGGCCTTGAGGTAGTTCCAGGTGGCCGAGTAGTCGGCCGCCTGCAGCGAGGAGGGCATGCGCTTCATCTTCTCGAAGAAGCGGCGGCTCCAGGCGCGCGCCTCGGGCGTCTGGTTCCAGTACCAGCTGTCGGTCAGGTACATGCCTTCGGTGGTCTTCAGGCCCAGCGAGTGGATGTCGTTGATGAACATCAGCAGACCGGCCAGCTTCATGGTCTTGGTGACGCCGAACTCGTTGGCGGCCTTGACGGCATTGATGGTGTCGCCGCCGGCATTGGCCAGGCCCAGGATCTGTGCGCCCGAGCCCTGGGCTTGCAGCAGGAAGGAGGAAAAATCGCTGGCATTGAGCGGGTGCTTGACGCTGCCCACCACCTTGCCGCCGCTCTTGGCCACCACCGCGGCCGTGTCGGCCTGCAGCGAGGCGCCGAAGGCATAGTCTGCGGTCAGGAAGTACCAGCTCTTGCCGCCACCCTTGGTCACGGCCGCGCCCGTGCCGTTGGCCAGGGCCACGGTGTCGTAGGCGTAGTGGATGGTGTAGGGCGAGCAGTCCTCATTGGTCAGGCGGGCGGAGCCGGCGCCGATGACGATGAAGGGCTTTTTCTTCTCGGCCGCGATCTTGGCCATGGCCAGGCTGGCGCCCGAGTTGGTGCCGCCGATCAGCAGGTCCAGGCCTTGGGTGTCGATCCACTCGCGGGCCTTGCTGGCGGCCACATCGGCCTTGTTCTGGTGGTCGGCAAAGATCACCTCGATCTTCTTGCCCGCGACCATGCCCTTCATATCGGCCACGGCCATCTTGATCGCCTCGACGCCACCGGCGCCGTCGATGTCGGCGTAGACGCTGGACATGTCGGTGATGATGCCGATCTTGATCACATCGCCGGAGATCTGGGCCTGGGCGGCGCCGGTGCAGGCCAGCAGGCTGGCCAGGGCGAGATGCTTGATGCGGATGGTGTTCATGGACGGTCTCCTTCGTTGGAATCGATCAATCGATCAAAAGCTCACACACTCAACAATTCGTCCAGCTTGGCCTGCTGTGCGGCCAGCTCGGAAGCGGGGAAGGACGCCACCACCTCGCCATGCTCGACGACGATGAAGTGGTCAGCCAGCGGCGCGGCAAAGCGGAAGTTCTGCTCCACCATGACGATGGTGAAGCCCTGGGCCTTGAGCGTGGTGATCATGCGGGCCAGGGCCTGCACGATCACCGGGGCCAGGCCTTCGGAGATCTCGTCCAGCAGCAGGATGTCGGCGCCGGTGCGCAGGATGCGGGCCACGGCCAGCATCTGCTGCTCGCCGCCCGAGAGCCGGGTGCCGGGGCTGTTCCGGCGCTCGGCCAAGTTGGGGAACATCTCGTAGATCTGCGCCTCGGTCATGGGCGTGGCCCGTCCACCGCTGAGGCGCGGCGGCAGGCGCAGGTTTTCCTCGGTCGTCAGCGAGGCGAAAATGCCGCGCTCCTCCGGGCAGTAGCCCAGGCCCAGGTGGGCGATGCGGTGGGTGGGCAGGGCGATGGTTTCCTCGCCGTGCACGCGGATCGAACCCTGGCGCCGCCCGGTCAGGCCCATGATGGCGCGCAAGGTGGTGGTGCGGCCGGCGCCGTTGCGGCCCAGCAGAGTCAAGACCTGACCCCGCTGCACGGACATGTTGATGCCGTGCAGGATGTGGCTCTCGCCGTACCAGGCATGCAGGTCGCGGATCTCCAATGCATTCATGTCAGCCCCTCGTCCGATGAGACCATCGGCCGATCCCCCGAGGGGATGCGGGCCCGCTTGGGGCGGCCCGGCGCTGGGCCCGAAAAGTTGCTAGACATCGTCATCAATGTGCTCCCTGCAACTCGGTCGCCTCGGTGCCCATATACGCCTCCAGCACGGCGGGGTGGCGCGAGACTTCGGCGTAGTCGCCCTCGGCCAGCACCGAGCCGCGCGCCAGCACGGTGATGCGGTCGGCAATGGTGCTGACGACCTTCATATTGTGTTCAACCATCAGCACGGTGCGGCCCTCGGCCACGCGTTTGATCAGGGCGGTGACACGGTCCACATCCTCGTGGCCCATGCCCTGGGTTGGTTCGTCCAGGAGCATCAGCGCCGGCTCCATGGCCATGGTGGTGGCGATCTCGAGCGCGCGCTTGCGGCCGTAAGGCAGGTCGCCGGCTTTGAGGCTGGCCATCTCGCGCAGGTCCACCAGCTCCAGCAGGGCGAGCACGCGCGCGTCCAGCTGCTTCAGGCCCGTCAGGCCCTTCCAGAAATGGAAGCTGGTGCCGGTGAAGCGCTGCAGGCCGATGCGCACGTTCTCCAGCACCGTCAGATGCGGGAACACCGCCGAGATCTGGAAGCTTCGGATCACGCCGCGCCGGGCGATCTCGGCCGGCCGCTCGCCGGTGATGTCCACCCCGTTGAACAGGATCTGGCCGCGCGTCGGTTCCAGGAACTTGGTCAGCAGATTGAAGCAGGTGGTCTTGCCCGCCCCGTTGGGGCCGATCAAGGCATGGATGGCGCCGCGCGCGACTTGCAGGTTCACCCCGTCCACGGCGGTGAAGCCTTTGAAGTCCTTGCCCAGACCTCGCGTTTCAAGAATCAGTTCGCTCATCGTCAGACGTTCGCCGGTTCATTCAGGGTGGGGTCGATTCGAGCGTAGCAGCAGCGCATGTCCGCTGGTGCATCGGCCGGTGCTGCTCTGCTGCGTAGATACCCGCATGTCCGACTGCGCTCATGCCTGTATCCCGTCAGCGCGCAGGAAGCGCTCCACGAGATTCAGTTGCTCCGGCACATTGAGGGCCGGCGCATGACCGCAGCCGGGGATGGTGACCACGGCCGCGGCCGGGCCGCGTTCGCGCATGGCCTGCACCGTGCTTTCCAGCAGCAGGTCGGAATGCTCGCCGCGCAGGCACAGCACGGGCAGGGCCAGGCTGTCCCAGGCGTCCCAGAGCAGGTAGTCATCCGGGTGGTGGGTGAACTGCAGGGCCATGGCCGGGTCGTAGTGCGGGGTGACACGGCCATCGGGCAGGCGGCGTACCGAGGTCTCGGTCAGCTGCCGCCACTGCGCATCGCTGAGCCAGCCATAGGGTTCGTAGACCTTGCGGAAGTACTGCTCCAGCTCGCTGACGGTGGCAAAGGCCGCAGGCTGGCCGGCGTAGCTGCGGATGCGCTGCAGCGCTTCCTCGGCCAGCTGCGGGCCGTTGTCATTGAGCACCAGGCGGCGGATGCGGCCGCGCAAGCGCGTGGCCGCCGCCAGCGTGCCGATGGCGCCGCCCATGGAGGTGCCAACCCAGTGGAAGTCCTTCAGGCCCAGCTGGTCCACCAGGGCCGTGGCCTGCTGCACATAGAACGCCAGGCAATACTCGGTGGCCGGCGCCGGGCTCCACTCGGAGAGGCCGCGGCCCAGGGTATCCGGGCAAATGACGCGGTAATGCGTGGACAAGTGGCGGGCCAGCTCGTCCATGTCGCGGCCGGTGCGGGCCAGGCCGTGCCAGGCGATCACGCATTCGCGGTGCTCGCTGCCCCATTCGGTGTAGTGCAGCTCGCGGCCTTCGCAGCGCAGGTAGTGGGAGCTGGGGTTCATGATGAGGACACCTCCGCCGATGTGGCTGTCTGCTGGTGAGCCCGCAGTGCCGCCGCCAGGCGCAGGCGCCCGACGATGCCGCTGGGGAAGTGGTACACGGCCAGCACGAACAGAATGCCCAGCCAGAGCAGCCAGCGGTCCGGCGACACCAGCTGCGAGAGCACAGGCACGCCCTGCAGCGCGCCTTCGCCCAGGCGCAGCAGGTCTTGCAGATAGTTCTGCGCCAGCACAAACACCAGGCTGCCCAGCACCGCGCCGTAGATGGTGCCCATGCCGCCGATGACGACGATGAGCAGGATGTCCAGCATGATCTCGAAGGACATGGCCGTGTCCGGCCCGGCGTAGCGCAGCCAGATGGCGAGCAAGGCGCCGGCGCTGCTGGCGAACAGGGCGGCCAGCACATTCGACAAGGTGCGGTAGACGACGGTGCGGTAGCCGATGGCCTCGGCCCGGAACTCGTTCTCGCGGATGGCTTGCAGCACGCGGCCAAACGGCGAGTTGACGATGCGCAGCAACAGCAGCACCAGGCCCAGCACGGCGAAGAACAGCAGGTAGTAGCTGAGCAGGCGGCCGTCAATCGTCACGCCCAGCAGCGGCTCTTCCAGGTACTCGGTCGAAGCTTGCAGCGCGGCGGGCAGCTTGAAGTTCAGGCCGTCCTCGCCGCCGGTGAAGTCGGACAGCTGCGAGGCCAGGGTCAGAAAGGCCGAGGCCACCGCAAGGGTGATCATGGCAAAGAAGATCGCCTTCACGCGCAGGCTGAAGAGCCCGATCACTAGGCTCAGCAGCAGGGACAAGGCCAGGCCGGCCGCCCAGCCCGTGGCCAGCGCCGGCCAGCCCGCGCCCATGCGGCTGCTGGCGATGGCAATGCCGTAAGCGCCGATGCCGAAGAACATGGTGTGGGCAAAGCTGACGATGCCGGTGTAGCCCAGCAGCAGGTCGTAGCTGGCCACCAGCACGATGAAGACCAGCACCTTCGCCGCGACATTGAGAGCCTTGGTCGAGGGGAAGATGAAGGGCAGCAGGGCCAGGCCCAGCACGCTCAGGCTCAGCAGCAGGGCCAGCCAGCGGCTGCGCGGCAGGTCGTGGGACAGGAGGTTCTTGAGGGAGAAGGAGGAATGCATGGCTTGAGGTCCCTGGCTGTTCAACGCTGACCCAGCGGATACAGGCCTTGCGGCCGCCACATCAGCACCGCCACCATCAGGCCGATGTTGGAGAACAGGGCCAGCTTGGGCGCGAGGAAACCGGTGTAGTTGGCCAGCAGGCCCACCAGCAGGGCGCCGACCAGGCAGCCCACGGTGGAGCCCAGGCCGCCGATGATGATGACGATGAAGATCAATACATTGACCTGTGCGCCGATCTGCGGCGTTACGCCTTGCTGGTACAGGCCCCACATCACGCCGCCCAGGCCGGCCAGGGCCGAGCCGCCGACGAAGACCGCCACAAAGAGGCGCCGCACGCGGTAGCCCAGGCTCTCGACCATCTCGCGGTCCTGCACGCCGGCGCGGATCAAGAGGCCCAGCTTGGTGCGGTTGAGCAGCCAGAGCAGGGCCAGCAGCACGGCCAGGCCAGTCAGCACGGCGACGATGCGGAACTTCTCCACCGCCGCCTCGCCCAGCAGCAGGGAGCCGCGCAAACCCTCGGGCAGGGGCAGAGGAATCATCTGCGCGCCCCAGACCACCTTGAGCAGCTCCTCGCCGATGATCATGCCGCCCATGGTGATGAGGATCTGCTTGAGGTGCAGGCCGTAGGCCGGCCGCACCAGCACGCGCTCGAACAGCAGGCCCACCGCGCCCGCCACCGCCATGCCGGCGCTGCAGGCCACGGCCACAGCGAAGAGATTGGCCCCCAGGTGAGGCGTCTCGGTGAAGCTGCTCATGGCGCCCAGCACTGTGGTGGCCATGAAGGCCCCGAGGGCGATGAAGACGCCGTGGCCGAAGTTCAGCACATCCATCAGCCCGAACACCAGGGTCAGGCCCGAGGCGATGATGAAGATGATCAGGCCCATGGCCAGGCCGGCGATGGTCAGCGTCAGCCAGGTGCTGCCGCTGCCGATCAGGGGCAGGGCCAGCAAGGGCAGGGCGGCCAGCAGCCAGAGCGGCCGCATGTCGAAGCGGGCCTTGGGGATGGCGGCGGCATCCGCCGCGGCAGGGAGGGTGCTCAGGGTCTCAGCTTGTGTGCTCATTCGGCCGGTCCTCATTTTTCTTTTACTGATGAGCCGCCAGGCTCAGGCCCAGCAGGCGCTGCTGCAGGGTCTCGTCCTCGGCCAGGGCCTGCATGGCGCCGGCGTGGACCACGCGGCCGTTGTCCATCACCGCGACCCGGTCGCCCAGGGCGCGGGCCACCATGAAGTTCTGCTCGACCAGCAGCACGGTGGTGGGGGCCTGGCCTTGCGCGCCGCCGCGCTTGAGTTCACGCAGCGCCTCGATCAGGTTCAGGATGATGGCGGGCGCCAGGCCCTTGCTGGGCTCGTCGATCAGCAGCAGGCGGCGCGGTTCGATCAGAGCGCGGGCGATGGCCAGCATCTGCTTTTGCCCGCCGCTGAGCTTGCCGGCCGGGTAGAGCCAGAACTTCTTGAGCGCCGGGAAGTGGCCGAACAGCCAGTCCAGGCGCTGCCCATCCAGCTCGCTCAGGCGGCGCGCGCCGCGCGCGGCCAGCAGCAGGTTCTCGGCCACGCTGAGGTCGGCAAAGATGCCCATGTTCTCGGGCACATAGGCAATGCCGCGCTGGGCGATCTCGGGTGTTTGCGCCGGCTCGCGCGGGCTGCTGGCGCTGATTTGCTGGCCGTCGAAAGCGATGCGTCCCAGGCTGGCCTGCCACAAGCCCATGATGGTGCGCAGGGTGGTGCTCTTGCCCGCGCCATTGCGGCCCAGCAGCATGGTGACCTGGCCGGCCGGCACCTCCAGGTCCACGCCGTGGAGGATGTGATACGCGCCGATGTGGGTGTGCACGCCCTGCAAGGTCAGCAGCGATGGAGCGCTATGGATTGTCGTATTTGCATTCATGTGCGGGCATCCTCCATCTCATCCGCAGGCAGCGCCGCGCCCAGGTAGGCGTTCTGCACCACGGGCGAGGCGATCACGGCGGCCGGTTCGCCGTCGGCCACCAGCTGGCCGTTGTGCAAGACGATGATGCGGTCGGCCAGCTCGCGCACCACATCCATCTTGTGCTCGACCAGCAGGATGGTGTGCTGGCCCTGGGCTTTCAGCTCGCGGATCAGGTCCAGCACCACGGGCACTTCGTCCACGCTCATGCCGGCGGTCGGTTCGTCAAACATATAGACCTTGGGTTGCAGGGCGATCAGCAGGGCCACTTCGAGCTTGCGCTGGTCGCCGTGCGGCAGGCTGGCGGCCGTGGCCTGGGCGCGCGTTTGCAGCCGCACGCGCTCGACGATGGCCATGGCTTCGTCGATCAGGTCCTGGTGCTGCAGCCAGACCGAGAACATGCGCAGGCCCAAGCCCCGCCGCGCCTGCACGGCCAGGCGCACGTTCTCCAGCACGCTCAGATGCGGGAACAGCTGGGTCAGCTGAAAGGCTCGACCCAGGCCCAGTCGGGTGCGGGCCGGTGCGGGCAGGTTGGTCAGGTCGAGGCCGTCCAGCCAGACGCTGCCGCTGCTGGCTTTCAGCTGGCCGGAGATCAAGTTGAAATACGTGGTCTTCCCGGCGCCGTTGGGGCCGACGATGGCGGTCAGGGTGCCGGGCTGGAAGGTGCAAGAGACCGCGTCGACGGCCTTGTGTCCGCCGAAGTGGATGGAGAGGTTCTTTGTTTCAAGCACGGTGGTGCTCCGGGAATTCTTTTGAGTTAGAGCGCTGGAAGCTCGGCTACTGCGCGGCCCTTGGACGTCGTTGCGGGTCCTCCCACAGATCCTCACGTAGCGCTGCTACGTCCCGGTCTGTGGGTCCCCCCGCCTCGGCCAGAGGCCTCGTCCTTCGGCAGGCACCAACAGTCCTCAGGACTGTTGGTGTCCGGCCTCAGCGCCTAGCCCAAGGATCGTTCTCGGTGAGTGGCGTGGCGGACGCCAAAAGCTTGTTGTACTGACTTGCGATGGCGGCCCGTTAGGAACAACCGGGTTCGGAGCGCCCATCGTTAGCGCCCGAGGCGTAGCGAGCGGCTTCAGGACTAGGCGCGGGAGGACCCGAGAACCGGAACGTAGCAGCGCTACGTGAGGATTCGCGGGGGGACCCGCAACGACGGACTGGAGTCGCGCAGTAGCCGAGCATCCGGCGCTCTAGCTTCCACACCTTTCAAGACTCACCGCTGATTCCTGATCGGCACATTCATCTCTTCGGCCTTGATCTCTCGTACGAGTTCTGGGACACCCCACGCAAACGCCGGATCCACCTTGATCTTGAAGTGATACATCGCCTGCATCGCCTGATGATCCTCGGGGCGAAAGCTCATCTTCCCCTTGGGCGTTTCAAAACTCATGCCTTCCATGGTCTTGATCAGCTTGTTGGTGTTGGTCTCACCGCCGGTCTTCTTGAGCGCCTCCACCACGGCGATTGCGGCCGTCATGCCGCCGGCGGTGAAGAAGTCGGGCGGCGTCTTGAACTGCTTGTAGTGGTTGGCGACCAGCCACTCGTTGACCGGGTTCTTGGGGATGCCGAAGTAGTAGTACGCAGCGCCCTCCATGCCTGGAAACTGCTTGTAGGCCGTCATGGCCGGCAGGATGTTGCCGCCGGTGGCGATCTCGATGCCATAACGCTTCAAGTCCAGGTCAGCGATCTTGAAGGGGTTGCCGGCGCCAGCCCAGAGGATGAAGACGACCTTGCGGCCGGGCTCGTTCTTGAGCTTGTCGATCAGGCGCTGGGCACCGGCGGTGAAATCGGTGGTCGTCGTGGGCAGGTATTCCTCGTGGACGATGCGGGCCTTTTTGATCGCATCGCGGAAGGCCTTCACGCCGTCGCGGCCGAAGGCGTAGTCCTGCGCCAGCGTGGCAATCGTGACGCCGGCTTTGTCCAGGGCCACGGCATTGGAGATCGCATCTTGCGAGGAATTGCGGCCGGTGCGGAAGATGTATTTGTTCCACTTGTCGCCGGTGATGGAGTCGGCCACGGCCGGCTCGACCAGCAGGATCTTTTTGTACTCCTCGGCCACCGGCAGCATGGCCAGGGCCACGCCCGAGGCGGTGGGGCCCACGGCCAGATCGGCCTTGTCGTCGCCATAGGCCGTGGCCAGCAGGTTCTTGCCCACATCGGGCTTGCCCTGGTCGTCTTTCTCGATCACCACGATCTTCTTGCCGCCCACCGTCATGGTGCCGCCGGTGGCGTAGTTCAGGCCCATCATGAAGCCGGTCTGGGTCTGCTTGCCGTAGGCCTCCAGCGGGCCGGTCTTGCTGTAGATCAGGGCAACGCGAACCTCCTTGCCAGCGCCGGCCTGGGCATGGCTGAGGCTGGGTGCCAGCCCGAGCAGGCCCAGCAGGCCGCCTGCGGCAAGTTGAGTGCACAGGGCGAGCGCGCTGCGCCGCCGGGCCGTCGAGGTCTGCTGCTGAGTCTGCTTCATGGTCTGCTTGTCTCCGTGAGCCGATCGTGCGTCGGCATGCGTGGTGGTCGGGGTGGCGTTTGGACGGTGGCGGCGCTTTGGTCGGATCGCTCCAGCGCAGAAGCTGTCCACCGTCGTGTGCTTGGCTCTTGCTGGCTTGCAGCGTACGCAAAGCTTGTGCCGGCTGGGGCTGTAGCCTCACCAAACTGGTGCAAACCCCGAGAAGACAGGCCTAGCGGCACCCGTTGACGGGGTGTTTGGGGCCGGGTCCTGACTTCGCTTCTGTGGGAGGGACCCAGCGCACTGTTTGGAAGCCGGACAATCGGTGCTCGGCGATGTCTTGAAATCAGGCGTTGCCTGAAATTCAGACGGCCGATGACTCAGCTCGGACTGCCTTCGGCATGGGTCGCCATCAGATCCGGCCAGCGGGCCAGGCGCTCGTAGAGCGAGGCGCGCGAGATCTGCAGCAGGCGGGCCGTGGCCATGCGGTTGCCGCCGGTCAGGCGCAGGGCCTCGGCGATCGCATCGCGTTCCACGGCCTCGATGCGTTCGGGCAGAGGGCGCAAGGTGTCGAGGCGGACCGCAGTGGCCGGGCCGCTGGTTGGGGCTGCGGGCTCGTGCGTTGCCTCTTGGGGCTGGATGGCCGACAAGCTGCTCGGCAGCAGCTTCGGCAAGGCATTGGCTTCGTCCGCGTTCACAGGGCTCGGCATGGCCGCCGCAAAGCTGTGTTCGTTGAGCTGCAACTCATCGCTCATCAAGCTGGCTTGTTCCAGCACATTGCGCAGTTCGCGGATATTGCCCGGCCAGCGTTGCTGTTGCAGCCAATCGAGGGCGCCGGTGCTGAGCAGCTTTTGCGGCATGCCGCTGCGCCGGGCGATGTCTTCACCCAGTGCTTCGACCAGGGCCTCGATGTCTTCCCGCCGTTCACGCAGGGCGGGTACACGAATCGGCAGGACATTGAGCCGGTAGTACAGGTCGGCACGGAACTGGCCGGCGGCGACCATGGCGCCGAGGTCGCGGCTGGTGGCCGCGATCACGCGCACGTCGACCGGGATCACGGTGTTGCTGCCCAGCGGCTCCACTTCCTGCTCCTGCAGCACGCGCAGCAGCTTGCTTTGCAGCGTGGTCGGCATGTCGCCGATTTCGTCCAGGAAGAGCGTGCCGCCGTCGGCCAGCTTGAACTTGCCCTCGCGGCCCTTGCGGTCGGCGCCGGTGTAGGCGCCAGGGGCGACGCCGAAGAACTCGGCCTCCAGCAAGGTGTCGGGCACGGCCGCGATATTGATGCTGACCAGGGGCTTGTGCGCGCGCCGCGAGGCAGCGTGGATGGCATGGGCCAGCAGCTCCTTGCCGGTGCCGGTTTCGCCCAGCAGCAGAACGGTGGAGCTGGTCAATGCGGCGCGGCGGGCCTGCCGCTTGACTTCCAGCGCCGGGGCGCTGCTGCCGATGAAGCTGGCGATGGTGTGCTTGGAGCGGCGGTTCTTGCTCTGCTCGGCGGCCAGCTGGCGGCGGGTGTCGTCCAGCTCCTGCTGCAGCCGGCCGAACTTGGAGATCAGCGGCTGCATGGTGGTCTCGGGGTGATCCAGCAGCACCAGGCCGAGCGCGCCAATCACTTCACCGGCCTCGTTGCGCAGCGGCAGGCGGGTCACCAGAAAGGTGCCGGCCCGGTTGGTCAGCAGGTCGATCAGCATTGGCTTGCCCGAGGCGATCACTTGCGGGATCAAGGTGTTGGGCACCACCTCCTCGACCGGCCGGCCGACGAACTCCGTCTCGTCACCAAAACCCAGGGCCGGCAGAAAGCGCTTGTAGCCCTCGCTGATCCAGACGATGCGGTGCGAACGGTCCACCACCATCATGCCCTCGGTGGCCTGGGCCAGCACATCGAACAAGGACTGCGCAGCCATGCGCAGCACGCCGTCGGCATCGGCGGGCAGTTCGGGGATCAGGAGGCTGGAAGCGGGCACAGGACAGTGAGGCAGAGGCCAAGAAAGAACGGAAAAAGCGAGGGCCCGATCGACGGGCCTGCGTCAATGTAGCAGCCCGGTCCGGCACCCCCGCTTGGCCAGCGGCCTGCGCGAGGCCGCGACGCATCGGCGTGTTTAGAACTTGTAGCCGACGCCTGCGGTGAAGGTCCGCGGCGCACCGTAGAAGCCGCTCAGCACCGTCAGCGAGGGGATGTTGTAGCCGTCCGTGCGGTAGGCCTTGTTGGCCAGATTGCTGCCTTGCAGCGAGAAACTCAGGCGCTCGGTCTTCTCCCAGATCAGGCCGGCCGAGATCAGGCCGTAGGCGTTCTGCGCGATCACCTCGCTGAGGTCGGTGGTCGGGTAGACCTTGGTGCGGTAGTTCAGGCCCAGCCGGGTCTTGAGCACGCCGCCCAGGGGCACGCCGGTGCGGTATTCGATGTTCAGCGCGCCCTGGAACTTGGGGGTGTTGCTGAACTTCTTGTCGGCCGCCACATTGACGCCGCGGTCGATGTACTCGTCGTACTTGGCGTTCACGTAAGCCACATTGCCGCTGAGCGACCAGGCCGAGTCGGGCCGCCAGGCGAATTCCACTTCCGCGCCCTGCACCGTGGCCTTGCCGGCGTTGGTGAAGTCGCCGAAGAAGCTGGGCGTGCCGTTGGCCGCGATGTAGGACGTGAAGATGGACAGCTGCACGTTTTTGTACTTGTTGTGGAAGACGGCGCTGTTGATCTCCAGGCGGCCGCCATCGAGCACGGTCTTGGCGCCCAGCTCCAGCGAATCCAGGGTTTCGTCGTTGAAGGGCTCGGCCGAGCGCGGCACCGCCACGGCCTGGGCGCGCACGTTGTAGCCGCCCGACTTGAAGCCGCGCGAGGCGCTGGCGTAAAGATTGGTGGTGCCGCTGAGCTTGTAGTCCAGGGACAGCTTGGGCGCGGTGTTGCTGACTTCGCGGGTCTTGTCAAAGTCCGCCGTCACGCCGGTCACCTGGCTGAAGGTGGCGTCCTTGAAGCCCTGGTTCAGCACGCGCGCGTGCTTGCTTTCCTTGGTGTAGCGCAGGCCGGTGCTGAGGCTGAAGCTCGGGCTCAGGCGCCAGCTCCAGTCTCCGTAGACGGCCTTGCCCTTGGTGTAGACGGTGCCGTTGGTGCTGCCGAAAAGCAGGTTGAAAAAGTTGTTCAGCACCGTGCCGCCGGCCTCGCCGTCGAACTGGTAGAGGCCCAGCACACCGGCATGCCCGCTGCCACTGTCGTAGCTGAACTGCAATTCGTTGCTGGTCTGCTTGTCGGCATAACGGGCCAACACATCGGCGGTCTTGGCGGGCAGGCCGTCGAAATCGATGCCAGTGTTGGTCAGGCCGCGGCGATTGGCGTGGACGAACTTGGCCGTCCACGCGTTGGACAGGTTGAGCGTCGCCGTCAGCGAGTGGCCGCGGGTGTCGGTGCTGTTCTTGTTGGCCATGCCGGTGGCGATGTCGTAATTGCTCTCCACCGGCGGGTTGGCATTCAGGCGCTTGAAGCCTCGCATGTTCGAGTCATCGAGCGCCCGGTCGGCGCTGAAGACCACGGTCAGCGGCATGTCCTTGGCGAAATAGCCCACCGTGGCGCGAGCGGCCGTGGTGTCCTGGTTGCTGACATCGCTGCCATCGGTCAGGTTCTTGCCATAGCCTTCGCGGTTCAGGCTGGCCACGGCAAAGCGGGCACGGATCTGGCCGTCGGCGGTGGAGCCGCCGACCGAGCCCTTGAAGTTGGCCTGGCCGTAGTTGCCGGTCGAGAAGCTCAGCGAGCCTTCGGTCGCCGTGCCCAGCGGGCGCGACACGTATTTGATGGCGCCGCCGATAGTGTTCTTGCCGTACAGCGTGCCCTGCGGGCCGCGCAGCACTTCGATGCGCTGCACATCGAACACTTCCAGCAGCGCGCCCTGCGGCCGGGCCATATAGACATCGTCCAGATAGATGCCCACGCCCGGGTCCACGCCCCAGAGCGGGTCGGCCTGGCCGACGCCGCGGATGAAGGTGGTGATGGTGGAGTTGCTGCCGCGCGCGGCATACACGGTCAGGTTGGGCACCTGGCCTTGCAGGTCGCCGAGGTTCTTCACATTCAGCGCTTCCAGTGCGGTGGCGCTGAGGGCGGTCACGGCCACCGGCACATCGCGCAGGGTTTCCTCGCGGCGGCGGGCGGTCACCTTCACGGCTTCGAGCTTGTTGGTGCCACCCGTGGCCTCGGCCGTGGCCGCTTTGGCGGCGCTGCTCTCTTCGGCGCTGGCGGCGGGCTGGGCGGGTGCTGCGCTGTTGGTTTGCGCCTGGCTGCTCAGCGGCAGCGCGAACAGCGCGGCCAAGGCCAGGCTCAGCGGTGAGAGGCGGGCGGGGGTCGTCCGGGCGGTGGGGCGTGGGGTGAAGCGCATCGGTTTGTCTCCGGGGTGGCTTGTTGGTTTGCTTGCTTGTTTGCTGGCTTGCTTGATGTTCTGTCGGCTCGTTGCTGCCTGCTGCAGACTGGCTGGCCGCCGTGCTCTTTCTGGCGCTTGGCGTGGCGCGGCTGGCCTGGCTCGACCTGGGCTGCCATCTCTCCTGGATGGACCGGTCGAACTCGCGCACGCAGCGACCTCCGGCTTCTGCAATAGCTGTGCCCGCGATGACCCGCTGCGACCCAGACTGGTGCAAACCACTAGGCAGCCGGAGCTTCCACCTCCTGGATGGGAGGTGCGGCGCATGGTTTTGGGGCCAAGCGGGGCGAGGGCAGGGGCGCAAACGCGGCGGATGGCGTGTCGTTTTGCGCAAACAGCCATGTAGGACGTGGCGACTGTCTGATTTTCAGTCGACGATTCGCGGTAATTTGTTTGAAAAACAGGCAGTGACTGCTGTCTGGACGATCGGCGGGCCGCGCCGACCCCCCTGTTGCAGTGCTCCGACCTTCACAAACCCCAAATGCCGGCCTTCTACAATTCCGCCAGCGACAACAAGATCCTGTGGCTCACGCCACGGAACAAGGGTCCATGAGGACGGCTCGCACCAGGGGGTGCCGAGGCCATGAAGAGGGAGTCAAGGAAAATGAAGACGAACAAGCGATCGCTGGCCGGTTTGGGCCTGGCGTTGGGTCTGGCCGTGGCCGCGTTGCCGAGCGCACAAGCGGCGCTGCAGGGCCGAGACCTGGATCCGGCCAAGGCCGGTTTCGAGGCCTATTACGACACTGAGCTGAACATCAGCTGGCTGGCCGATTTCGGCGCGGTGCGCAGCTTCGATCCCGATGGCCGCATGAGCTGGGAGGGTGCGCAGAGCTGGATCGCCCAGCTCAACAGCCAATCGCTGTACGGTTTCAACAACTGGCGCTTGCCCAAGGTCACGCCGGTCAACGGCAAGGCTTTCCGGTATGGCAACAGCAACAACGGCAGCACCGACTACGGCGTGGCCGCCACCGGACAGGGCTGGGGCAAGGCCTCGGAAATGGGCCACCTCTATTACGTGACCCTGGGCAACAAGGGCTATTGCACGCCCACGGCCGCCGGCAACGATGCCTGCGTCATCCAGCCGGGTTGGGAAGAGAAGAACTTTGGCCCCTTCACCGGCCTGTCGACCTATGTGTTCTGGTCCGGCACCGAAGTGCCGAATCGTTCGAACCAGGCCTGGTACTTCTATGCCTACTACGGCAATCAGTACTACCAAAGCAAGGACCAGCAGTACTCGGCCCTGGCCGTGCGTGACGGCGATGTGCTGGCGCAGCCGGTGCCCGAGCCGAAAGGCGCGCTGCTGATGTTCGGCGGCCTGCTGGCGCTGGCGGCCGTGGTGCGGCGCAAGACGGGCGCACGCTGAGCGTAGGTCGGAGCGGGGCTACGCCACCTGCCCCGGTCGACTGATTCAGGCTGCTGCCCGCGCCCAGATCCAGTTCTTGGGCACATAAAAGCCCGATTCCTTGAGCGCGGCGGCGTAGGCCTCGAACTCGGTCAGCGATTCCAGGGTGCAGACGTCGCGGTAGCGGGCCACCTGGATGCGCTCGTCGGCGGCGGCATTGCCGCTGTACAGGCTGCTGGGTTGGAAGACGGTGAGGGGGAAGCCGTCGCCATAGCTCTCGCCTGGCTTGACGGTGAGCATGTCATGGGCGCTCAAGGCGCCGAAGGCACGATTGCGATGGGATTCGGCGTTGTGGTGCACGCGGCGCATGGGCGCCAGCTCGCCCACCGCGCCCATGGCCACATTGAGCTGGTTGATGCAGCGCAGGATGCGCGGCGTCAGATTGCCCATATCGGCGTGCTCGGCGCGATCGCTGACGCCGAAATAGACCTGGAACTTTTCGGCGGAGACCCCGTTGCGAAGGCTGTGCAGGGCCGCACGGCGGCGCAGATGGAAGTCGCCTGCGCGGCTCTGGGTGTGCAGGCTGGGGTCCAGGACGTTGTCCATGCCCTGGCCGGCGCGGAAAGCCACGCCCTTGTGCAGGGTGCCGTCCTGCAGCTGGATCCCAGGCTTGATGATGTCGGCTTCGGCCCGGCTGCCGTACTGGCCCCAGCTGGGGCAGACGGCGAACAGATCGTAGTCGCCCGTCATGGGCTGGCCGGCACCCATCTCGTTGGAGCACATCACCTCGAAGACCTCGGCGCGCAGGCCTTGCGGGTCCTTGTCCAGGATCATGAAGCTGTTGGTGTTGGCCAGACCCACGGGTGGGTAGACGCGGATTTCGTACTGGTCGGACTGGCCGATGGCAAAGGCGCGGAAGACCACGGGCTTGCCGTCACCGCTGCGGCGAGCCGTCAGCAGGAAGTCGCGGCTGCCAGGGATCGGGGTGCGAACGTCGATGGCGGTGCGGGCCGGCCGGCCCTCGGCGCGGGTCAGCTGCTCTTCGATCTGCGCCAGGCTCAGCAGCAGCGGCCGTTTGATGGCAAAGCGGGAGTCCAGGCCGTCGTCATTGGCCTGCGTGCCACGCAAGGCCTTCTCGGCGTCGTAGCCGACTTTGCTGTAGAGGCCGTTGTAGGGCACCAGGCCGGCATGCGGGCCCCAGTCGGAGCTCTTGCCTTTGACGTGGAAGTTCTTGCTCGGGTAGCCGCGCTCCAGCCAGCGTTTGGACCAGGGCCCGGTCGATCGGAAGATGATGACCTCGTTGAGCCGCGTCGCCACCCGCTTGGCGGCCTCCATATCGTTCAGCGTCATGCCATTCTGGTCATGAGCAAAAGAAGCGTTCAGACCGACCAACATTGCAAACTCCAGCAGCTCTGCAGCGAGGGGCCAAAATCCGGCCCGGTGTGCATTCAACAAGTCGAGAGCCGGAACTCTACGTTCAAGCCATGGGGGCGCATCGCTTCGTGGCGCGGGAATTTTGCCGCGGCGCCCCTGCGACCGTGGGGCGGCCTCACCGGCCTCACCGGCCGCAACTGCCCGGACTCAACCCAGCCAAAGGAGACAGTGCAATGACGATGTGGAACCCAGGCCCTCTCTGCGCGGGGTGGCTCGCGCTGGCCTTGCTCGCACCGGGCGCGGCCGGTGCGACCGCGCCGGCGGAGCGCCCCAGCGAGCCTGAGACCCAGGCTGCACCTGCCAGCCAGCCCTACGTCATTGCCCAAACCTACCGGCTGCAATCCCAGGTTTTGAACGAGACGCGCGAGCTCAACATCATGTTGCCCGAGGGCTATGCCGAGCACCCGGAGCAGCGCTACCCGGTGATCTATCTGCTCGATGGCGGCCAGCAGGAAGACTTCACCCACATGGCCGGCGCGGTGCAGTTCGCCAGCTTTCCCTGGGTGGAGCGCCTGCCGCCGGCCATCCTGGTGGGCATCGCCAACACCGACCGCAAGCGGGACATGACCTTCAAGCCTGCGCCTGGCTATGCCCTGCCGAAGTGGCTGCAGGCCTACAGCGAGGCCTACAAGACCGCAGGTGGTTCTGATCAGTTCATCCGTTTCCTGGAAACCGAGGTGCAGCCCTTCGTGGCCCAGAACTTTCGCGCCGGGCCCGACCGCATCTTGATTGGCCAGTCATTGGCCGGCCTGCTGGCCACCGAGGTGCTGCTCAAGAAGCCGGCCCTGTTCAATCACTACGTGATCATGAGCCCCAGCCTGTGGTGGGATCAGGGCTCCCTGCTCAAGCAGACGCCGCAGTGGCTGAAGCTGCAGGGCCAGGGCTCAGGCAGCGGCGGCGTTCGCAAGGTCTACCTGGCTGTGGGCAAGGAAGGCCCGGAGATGGAGCGCGACACGCGGGCCCTGGCCGCGCTCATTCACCAGCAGCGATCCGCGCAGCAAGAGCTGGTCTTCGAGTACTTGCCCCGAGAGAACCACGGCAGCATTCTTCACCCGGCGGCCTTGAGCGCCTTCGCGCACTTTTTCGCTGCGCAGAAGAAGAAGGGCCGCTAGGCGCGGCGCCAGTCTGCGCGCCTTATTTGATGGACGTGAAGCGCCCTCAAACTGATCGTTCGAGCGGTGCAGCGTCTCGACGCCGGGCTTCATGGCCCAGGGGCGCACCTGGTGGTGCAGGGGGACGAACAGGTGCTCATCGCGCAGGCGCAGCAGGGCCGCGCGGATTTGGGCATTGCGCTTGGCCACATCGGGCTCGAACTTGATCTGCTGGATCAGGGCATCGAGCTTGGCGTCGCTGACCTTGCCGAAATTGAAGTTGCCGTCGGCGCCGCTGGTGCGCGTGTGGCCCCAGGCCTGCATGCCGTAGAGCGCGTCGTAGGTGGAGATGCCCCAGCCCAGCATGAAGAAGGGCGACTCGAAGCGCTGGAAGGTCTGGCTGTGGGTGACAAAGGGCAGGGTGATCAGGCGCACCTTGACGCCGATCCTGGCCCACATGGCCACCGCTGCCTGGCAGATCTGTTCGTCGTTGACATAGCGCTTGTTCGGGCAGTTCAGCGGCACCTCGAAGCCCTGCGGATAGCCAGCCTCGGCCAGCAGCTTGCGCGCGCGCTCGACATTGGGCTTGAGGGGCGCATCGAGTGCGGTGTCGTGGCCGTTCACGCCCGGCGGAATCATCAGGGCCGCGGGCACCGACAGGCCGCGCATGATGCTGCGCTTGATGGCTTCGCGGTCCAGGGCCAGGTTGAGCGCCTCGCGCACGCGCCGGTCCTTGAAGGGGTTCTTGCACTTGACCGAGGAGTCCCGCAGCTCGTCGCTGCCCTGGTCCATGACGAAGAAGATGGTCTGCACCTCAGGGCCTTCGATCAGCTTGACCTTGCCCTCTTTCTTGAGCTTGAGAAAGTCGGCCGGCGGCAGGTCGGTGACCGCCGTCCTTGCTCGCGTAAATCACGCCCCGGTTGCCGACCAGCCTGCCAAGGCTGCTGCCCTTGAAACGGATTGGACGGAAAGGGCTTGTACGTGGAGCAGGCAGCCGAGGGGACTGGGATACATTGATTCACAATCGCCACCCATCCTCATCTGCCAATCTCCGCTCATGTTGCTGCGTCACCTTGCTGCCCTGTCTTCACTGGCCTGGGCTCTGAGTTCCGCCGCCTCGGAGTCTGTCAGTGGAGTCGCCCCGCAGGCCATTGAGTGCGCACGCGCAAAGTACCAGCGCCATGTGCGCGCCCAGCAGCAATGGCAGCACGGCCTGGCGGCGCTGATCGTGCGGACCGATGGCCAATACAAGGACCTGGCCGCCGAACAACTGAGGCAGCAGCTGCGCAATATCGAGATCAACCAGCTGGTCGTCGAGCATCTGCTGAATCGCAAGACCGCAGTCTTGATGCTGGACGCTCGACCCACCAACGAGTGGCCGGACCTGCTGGACCGCAAGGAGCAGGCGGCTCTGCTCGCCAGCAGCTCGCGCTATGCCGAACTGAGCGCGCAGAGTCGCGCCGAGAGGCAAGCCGCCGCCAGCGCAGGCCGGAGCTCGAATTCCGAGGCCCTGGGTGCGCTGGTGCGAGGCTTCTCGACGACGAGTCCGGCTTACCAGGCCTTGCTCGCCGAGCTCTCGGCGACGCTTGCCGAGCTCAGGCAGCCGGGCTGCGCTTGGCAGAATCCGCGCCGATGAGCGGCCTCGGCAAGCCAGCTGCCGCGTCGCCGCGCAGCGGCAGGTCTGATGCAGCCGCCCGGCGCCGACCAGACGCCTGGTCATCCACGACTCCGAAGGCCCAGCTCCGATGCCATGAACATCATTTCTTCGATGCGAGCCTGGCTCGCTGAACTGTTTCTGCGCCGGCCGTCATTCGGCATTGCCGCTCTGGCCGCCTTGCTCTTGCTGTCGGCCAGCCTCGGGCATGAAGGCCTGCGCGTGCCGCAGATGCTGCTGCTGGCCCTGCCCGGCCTGATCTGGCTGCGCTGGCCGGTGCGCAGCCCGTCGTGGCGGCGGTTGCGCCTGTTCGGTGTGGCGATGCTGCTCGGGGCTTTTCTGCTCGATGGCTTCTTGCGTGCCTATCTGCGCCAGCGTTATGCGGCCGTGCCGGACAGCACCCTGGTGCTCACTGCTGCAGCCAATACCAGCCCGCGCGAGGCCCTGGAGTACCTGATGGCTCAGGGGGCTCAATGGTGGCCGGGTCTGGTGGCGCTTTTGCTGGCGCTGGGCCTGCTGCTCGGCCTGGTGCGCCTGGCCAGCCAGCAGCCGCCCCGCCCGCTGGGGACCGGCTCGCGTTGGCTGTGGCTGGGCCTGCTGCTGCTGTGCTGTGTGGCCCATGCCAGCAAGCCCTGGCGGCGCCATCACCCGGCGGCCTTCTGGCCCCATTGGGCGGTGTCGGTCGAGACCTTGCGCATGAACTGGTCTGACCAGAGCCAGCAGCGTGAGCTCCTGCTGGAACAGGCCCGGGCGTCCGGCGTGCGCGCCTTGGGCGCTGAGTCTTCGACGGTGGTGCTGGTGCTGACCGACAGTGTCAACCGAGACAATATGAGCTTGTATGGCTATCCACGCGAGACCACCCCGCAGTTGCAGGCCTTGAGCCGCGAAGAGGGCGCACGATTGCTGGTGCTGCCTCACGCCTGGTCGGTGCAGGCCACGACGGTGGCGGCGCTCGACGGCCTGTTCAGCCTCGGCGGCAGCATGGCGGCACAGCCAGGCTCGGCGGCGCCTGCGCCGGGTCACATCCTGGCTTTGGCTCGCGCGGCCGGCTACCGCGTCTGGTGGATGAGCAACCATGACGACCTCGCCATCGAGCAGCAGCATGCCCAGCTGGCGGACACCGTCGAGATGATCAATCGCGAGCCGGGGCGTTCCTCATCCATGCTGGACGGCGAGCTGCTGGACTCCCTGGAGGTGGCTTTGGCCGATCGCTCCGCGCCGCGCAAGCTGATCGTGCTCCATCTGCTCGGCGCGCACCCGCATTACCGCTTGCGAGCGCCCGAGGCGCTTCGGCCTTTCGAGCAGGGAGGCGATGCGGTGGAGCGCGAGATGCAGCGTCAGCAGCGTCCCGTCTGGTTGCGCGAGCAGCGGCAGGACTATGACGCAGTCATTCACTACCACGACGGGGTGGTTGCCGAGACCTTGCGAATGCTCAGGCGCCATGTGCCGGTAGGCGGCGAGGCCGCCTGGATGTATTTGTCGGACCATGGGCAGGAGGTCGGCCACCGCATCGATCACGCTGGCCACAGCCCAGGCACCGAGGCGGGCTATCGGATCCCGGCCATGCTGTGGCGTACGCCGCAAGCCTTTGCCCCGGGCAGCGGCCAGCAGCCGTTTCGGGCCGATTGGACGGGCTGGACGCTGGCCGAGCTCCTGCGCATCGAATGGCCCGGCATGGAGCCGGCACGCAATGTGCTCGACCCGCGCTATCGCTGGGAGGCGCCGCAGCTGCCGATCGGCGAGGTGGACTTCGCCCGCTGACGGCAGCTGCCTTTGGCGGCCCGCCGGCCGGCCTAACGCTTCGGGGTGCCTTGCAGTTCCCGGAGCGCGCTGCCTTCCCCAAAGCTGACGAAGAGGGTGCGCAGCAGCGCCGCTCCAGCCGCAGCTGCAAGGCATGCGACGACTCGTACACCGACGGGGCGCAGCGCAAGGCCTTGACCGAGGCCGCGACGGCAATGCTTGAGATCCAGACGAGCTTCTGAATCCGGTTCAGCGCCAGGTTCTTGACGGTTTATGTTTTGCCTCATACATTGCACTACAAGGTATGTTGTTGAACAAGGTAAAGCCGTGGAAAACGAAGACTCCCAGGACAAATGGCAGATCCAGATCCGCAAAGGCGCGCTGGAGCTGGTGATCCTTGCCGCTTTGCGCGGTCCGCCGGTCTATGGCCTCGCGCTGCTGCGACATCTGCAGCAGTTCCCCACCACGGCCATCACAGAAGGCACCTTGTATCCCCTGCTCGATCGCCTCAAACGCGACGAGCTGGTCAGCGCCGACTGGATTCAGGAAGGCTCCACCCGCCCGCGCAAGTACTACCAGCTCACCGCCAAAGGTGAACAGCGACTCCAGACCCTCGCTGCCGCTTGGCAACAGTCGGTGGCCGACATCAACGCCTTGCTGACGACGCCGACTCCGGCCGCAGATCCAAGAAAAGGAACTTGACATGATTTCCCGTCAACCGATCCGAGCCTATGTCCGTGCCTTGGCCGGGCATCTCCACAGCCTCGACAAAGTCGATGCGGACGAAGTCATCCGGGAAATCGAAGGCCATCTACACGAGGTGGTGGACAACGCCGAAGAGCGCGGCGAGGCGCTCGATCTGGCGGCACTGCTGGAGGGCTTCGGCCCGCCGCAAGCACTTGCCGCCCAGTACATCGAACATCTGCGTCAGGGCACGCCACCTCCGGCCGGCTTCCGTGTGCTGAGGCGGGTCAAACAGGGTGTCAGCCGCAGCCTGTATTGGTCTATGGGTGTTTTCGGTTACTCCATCGCGGCCGGCTTGCTCTTTCTGGCGCTGGCCAAGCTCTGGTCACCCGACTCCACAGGCGTCTGGTCGGTGGCCGGTGGCCAATCCATTGTGGTGGCTTGGGCCGCTCAGCCTCCGGCGGAGCCGGAACTGCTGGGCTGGTGGCTGCTGCCTGTGGCGCTGGCATTGGCATTGGGCTGTGCCGAACTGACCCGGCGGGTGATGCGCGTTCTGCGACGCGGGCTGATGTAGACGGCGTAAGGCCACCCTCCTGGCCGGCAGGACGCTCCGCCTGAATCACTCGGACCCTGCCTCAGCCACTCCACTGAACGAATCGGCGGCCGGGCATGGCCGTTGGGGTTTCGCTCGCCCGCAAAAAGGCGGAGCAAGCCAGAAACGGGGAATCCGCATGAAAAAACTCTGGACATTGATGTGGCACTTCATGGTCGTGGGCTTGGCGCTAGCAAGCCTTGCGGCCGCCGTCGGCATCTGGCATGGCGCCGATGTCCATCTCGGTGACAACATGACGGCCTACAAAGTGGGCGATGAGGGCCCGCATGTGTTTCTGGAAGGCGATCTCTGGGCGCAGAAAACCCTGCGTGGCAGCCGTGACGAGGGCTTTCATGTGGAAGAAGAAGGCCATCCGCGGCATGGGCCCTTTGCAATCGACGTGCGGTTCCCGCTCGACAACAGCCGATTCACCGTCCATGTGGAGCCGCCGGAGCCCGCAGCGGGCTTTGTCTCACCGCCCGTGCACTATCAGGACGGGGCACCGGTGTTGGCGGTGTCAGACATCGAGGGGAACTACAAGACCTTTCGCGATTTGCTGATCGCAGCGCAGGTCATCGACGCCAATCTGGATTGGAAGTTTGGCCGTGGCCATCTGGTGCTGATCGGTGACTTTGTCGACCGCGGCGCCTCGACGACGCAAGTGCTTTGGCTGATCTACAAGCTCGAGCAAGCGGCGGCTCGGCACGGTGGCCGGGTTCACTACATCCTCGGCAACCACGAGATCAAGAACCTGCAAGGCAATTTTCAGGCGGCCCACAAGAAGTACTTCAACATCGCTGGCATGCTCGGCAAGCAGCAGCACGAGTTGTTTGGTGACCAGTCCTTCATCGGCCAATGGCTGATGAGCAAGAACAGCGTCGAGCTGATCAACGGGGTCTTGTTTGCACACGGAGGCTTGCATCCGATCCTGGCCGAGCTGCCCTACACGCTGGAAGACATCAATGCCCAGGTTCGTCAGCAGTACCGGCAGATGTTCTATCCGAAGAAGGCCGCATCACGGGGGGATGTGCTGAGTGACACCTCGAAAGGCGTCGCCTGGTACCGCGGCTACTTCGAAGGCGACCTGCGTCAGGAAGATGTTGAAAAGCTGCTGAACAAGTTCCAGGCCCGGGCGATCGCAGTCGGCCACACCCCGGTGTGGAACATCAAAACCTTGTTTGACGGCAAGGTCTACGCCGTCGACGTGCGGCATCCACTGGACTACCGCTGGACCCTTCCTGCGCGCCGCTCTCAGGCCCTGAGGCTGGAAGCGGACCAAGCCTGGCGTGTACATGACGACGGTGAGCGTCAGCCCCTGTGAATCCGTCCGCGACTCATTCTCAAGCCCTCTTTTCACGGAGCCACTCATGAACCCACTGAAATTGACCCTGGCGCTGAGCGCCCTGCTGATTTGTGCCCAGCCGATCCTGGCCCAGGCTTCGCCGCAAGCCACCCCAGACGCAGCCGTGCAGGCTGCGTTCCCAACGACGAGTTCATGGAAAGGGGCGGTGACGCTGCCGAACCAGAAGGAACTCAGGGTCGAGCTGCGTCTGCAGCAGGTCAACGCGCAATGGCAAGGCAGCATCGCCATTCCTCAGCAGGGCGCCAAAGACCTGTCCCTCAAGGACATCCAGATCGAAGGCCAAGACCTGCGCTTCAGCATCGCGGACGTGAAAGGAAACCCGACCTTCGTCGGGCGTTTCGATGCAGCCGGCCGGACGGTGAAGGGTGAGTTTTCTCAGGGGCCGGCCAAGATGCCCTTCGAGCTGAAGCAGGACCACGGTGCAGCCGATAGCCAGGCCTCCACACCGGTGACGGAGCTGGCCCCGGCCGGCACATCCAACCCCTCGCGCGAGTAGGCCATGGCAAGCAAGCATCTCGCATGGGCCTTGAGTCTGGCCCTGATTGGCGCTGCGCCCAGTGGGACGAAAGCATCCGCACCCACCACCGTACCGAGTGCCTTGGCCGGCTTCGAGCAAGACGTGGAGAAAATCCGCCAGGACTGGCAGGTTCCGGGCGTGGCGGTCGTGATCGTCCAAGGCGATCAAACCCTGTACGCCAAGGGCTTTGGCTGGCGCGACGTGGCGCGGCGCCTGCCCGTGACGGCCGACACCTTGATGCCCATCGGCAGCGCCAGCAAGGCGTTCACGACGGCGCTGATGGCTGGCTTGGTGGAAGAAGGCAAGCTCGCCTGGGATCAGCCGGTGCAGCGCTGGCTGCCGGAGTTCAAGCTGCATGACCGGGTGGCGGGCGAGCGGCTGACCCCGTTGGACCTGGTCACCCATCGCAGCGGACTGCCGCGGCATGACGCGCTTTGGTACAACGCCCAGCGCTCGCGCCAAGACTTGCTGCATCGTTTGCAGTACCTGGAGCCCAGCAAGGATTTGCGCGCGGCATTCCAGTACAACAACCTGCTGTTCATGGTCGCCGGTCATCTGACGGAGCGTGTGAGTGGGCAGTCCTGGGAAACCCATGTCACCCAGCGCCTGCTGCAGCCGCTCGGCATGAGGCGCAGCAACTTCAGTGTCGAACAGACCCGTGAGGATGCCGATTTCTCGCAGCCCTACCGTCTTGCCAAAAACGGTGAGCCGCAGCAAGTGGCGTTTCGCGCGCTGGATGCCATGAATCCGGCCGGGGGTCTCATCACGTCGGCGAATGAGTTGGCAGCCTGGCTGCGCCTGCATCTGAACAAGGGGCGGTTTGAAGGCCGGCAAGTTCTGAGCGCCGCTAGCATCAGCGCGCTGCAGCAAGCCCACATCAGCACCGGTGCCGAAAGCAGCCCGGATGTGATTGAACGCGGCTACACACCCGGCTGGTTCAGTGATGTGTATCGCGGGCATTTGCGCCTGCATCATGGCGGCAAGATCGACGGCTTCTCCGCGATGGTGATGTGGTTGCCGCAGGCGGGCGTCGGTCTGGCGGTGCTCAGCAATCTGGAGGGTTCGCCGGTTCGCGACTTCATCGCACGCAACGCCATCGATCGCCTGTTGAAGCTGGAGGTGCGTGACGGCAGTGCGCGAGCTCTGCAAGCGCGAGTCGCACAAAAGTCGGAAATGAAGAAGGACAGTTCCCAAGCGCCAGGCGTTCGCAAGGTCGGTACCCAGGCCAGCCATCCACTGTCTGCTTACCTTGGAGATTATGAGCATCCGGCTTACGGCACGGTCTCCATCACCGAACGAGCGGGTGGCCTTCGCATGAGCCTGAACGGCAATGGTGCAAATCTGGTGCATTGGCACCACGACAGCTTTGTCGGTGAGTCCGCCGATGCAGCGGAAGATGCGGTGCTGGCCAGGCAGCGTTTGCAGTTCCTCACGGACCGCGATGGCGAGCCCGGGGCGCTGCAGATGGCGCTGGAGCCGGCCGTCAAGGACATCGTGTTCCAGCGAAAAAAGGAAACGCATCTGAGAGATCCGGCATTCCTGAAGAAGCTCACCGGCACCTTCGTGTTCGACGGCCAGCGCGAGTTCAGCATTGGCTTGCAGGACGACGCGCTGTATGCGGAGATGGCGGGCCGCCCGCGCTACGTCCTGCAGCCGGTGCGCGGGTATCGCTTTGAGCTGCAGGGCTTGAGCGGCTTCAGCATTGAATTCAAGCCCGGCAAGGATGGCCTGTTCAATCAAGCTGAAATCGCGCGACCCGGCAGCAGCTCATGGGCGACCCGCAAGTGATCGAGGGCATCAGGGCAGCAGCGGTGCTCGCATTCAGCGCCGCTCCAGCCGCAGCTGCAGGGCCTGGCTGGGCCGCAGGGTGATGTCCAGGCGCGGCGTGGGTGGCGCCAAGCCCGGCACCGGCGCCAAGCGGTGGTGCTGCAGGATCAGGGCGCCGATCACCATCATCTCGGTCGTGGCGAAATGGCTGCCCAGGCAGACGCGCGGGCCGGCGCCGAAGGGCAGGTAGGCGCCGCGCGGGATCTCGCCGTGGCCGCTGCCGGGATCGAAGCGCTCGGGGCGGAAGGCCTCGGGCTCCTGGAACCAGCGTGGGTCGCGCTGTGTCAGCGCCGGGGTCAGGCGGATCATGGCCCCGGGCGGGATCTCGAAGCCGGCCACGCGTACCGGCGTGCTGGCAATGCGCGTGAGCAGGGCGGCGCCGGGCGGGTAGAGGCGTAAGGTCTCCTTGATGCTGCGGCTCAGGCGCGGCAATTGGGGCAGATCGGCCGCCGTGGGCGCACGCCCGGCCAGCACCTGGTCCAGCTCCTCGGCAATCGCCTGCTGCTCCTGCGGATGGCTGGCCATGCACCAGCCCCACCAGGTGAGCGCGGCGGCCGTGGTTTCGTGGCCGGCCAGAAAGGTGGTCATGCATTCGTCGCGCAGGCCGCCTTCGTCAAAGCCGCGGCCCTCGGGGTCGCGGGCCCGGATCATCATGTCCAGCAGGTCGTCGTGCGGCGTGTCGTCCTCGCGGCGGCGCGCCAACTCGCGGCGGATGAAGCCATCGAGCGTTGCCAGGGCACGCCGTTTGGGTGCTTTCCAGGGCGCCCACAGGGGGCTGCTGACGGGCCAGTAGAACTCGCCCATGGCCACCAAGCTGAGCACATGCACGGCCTCGGCGGCAGCGCGGCCCTGGGCCTCGTCGCTGCGTGAGAACAGGCTGCGCAGAATCACCTCCATGGTCAGCTGGGTCATGGCGGCTTCGAAACCGAAGGCCTCGCGGCCGGCGCCTTGCCAGCGCTGCAGGGCCTGCTGTCCGGCCGCCACCATCAGCGGCAGCAGGGCGTCCACCCGCTTGGGCGCAAAGCCTGGCTGCAGCATCTGGCGCTGGCGCTTCCAGGCGCTTCCTTCAGCCACCAGCACGCTCTGGCCATGGGCCGAGGCAAAGATCTCGGTCGCGCGCGGCCAGCGGATCAGCTGCTCGTGCGAGGCTACCAGCAGCTCGCGCACATGCTCGGGGTGCAGAAAGCTGTAGTCGCGGTAGACCATAAGGCGCTGCTGCACCACATCGCCCCAACGCTGGTGCCAGCCACCCACCGTGCCGAGGTAGTCCCGGCGCATGGCGCGCATCTGCTGAAAACCGATGCCGGCCGGGCCGGGCGGCCGCGCCGCGCTTGATGTGGAGGTGGCCTGGGTGGCCGCAAAAGTCGTTTCGGGCTGCTTGCTCTTGTCCATGGCGCGCATGATGCGCAGGCGGCAGGCCCCCGTCTTGAACGAATTCGACATGGCCCTGGGCTTGTGCGCAGAGCGCCATCGACCCCGCAGGGTGCCACCGTCTGGGCCCAGCGCTCTCGGCCGCGCGAGCTTGTCCCGCACCTGCCTACACTTCCGCCATGCCCGCCGATCGCCACCCCGACACCGTTGCCCGCCTGCTGGTGCCCAGCCTGACCCTGTCCGGCTGCCTGCGGGCCTGCCTGTGGCGCGACACCACGCGGGCGAGCGGCACGCTCAGTGAGGCACAGCGCGAGAGTCACTTCGCCGCCACCCCGCTGTGCGGCCTGACCTGGACCCTGCAGGGCGGCGGCTGGGAGGTGCTGGAGGGTGGCGCGCTGCTGACTATCGAACACCGCGCCCTGCTCGGCGGCCCGCGCAGCCGGCCGGTGCATTTCCGCTCGGACGGCGGTGTCCGCAGCTTCATGGTGGCCTTGCAACCCGAGGCCTTGCATGCGCTGACCGGCCTGGATTTGTCCGCCTTGCTGGATCGTTATGTGGCGATCGAGCAGCTGCTGCCCGGCGAGGACTGGCGCCAGCTCAACACCCAGATGCTGGCCGCGCGCGACGAGCAGGAATGCATGGCGCTGCTGGAGGCCTTTTTCCTGCCGCGCTGGCGGGCGCTGCAGCAGGAGCGGACCGCCGCCCCCGAGCGCGGCCGCTACCGCGACTGGATGCAACACCTGGCCCTGCGCGCCATCGCCGGCGGCCATGGCGCCAGCCTGCGCCAGATGGAGCGGCGCATCAAGCAATGGAGCGGCCAGAGCCTGCGCGCCCTGCGCGGCATCAGCCGGGCCGAGGCCACTTTCTTCCAGGTGCGCCGCGAGATGGAGGCCGGCGAGGTGGTCTGGAGCGCCCTGGCCCAGGACGCCGGCTACACCGACCAGGCCCACCTCTGCCGCGAAACCCGCCGCGTCACCGGCTTCAGCCCCGAGGAGCTGCGCCGGCGCATCGACGAGGAAGAGGCGTTCTGGCCGTATCGGATCTGGGCCTGAGCTCAGCGCACACCCTTTTGGGGGTATGACGGATTGGTAATAACCCGCTGCTAGCATGCGGCGGCCTCACGGGGAGGCATTTGTCATCGAGAAGTAAAACGAATGAAGAAAGCAATCGCCATGGCTGCAATGGCCATGATCTGCGGGGGAGTGTCAGCCGCCGAAGTATCAACTTACCTAGGCGGAGATTTTGGGTCCAGCAAACTTGAACTGAATCAGCAATCTGAGACCACAAGCAGCTTTGGTGCCACCCTCGGCTACCGATTCAACGAGTACCTTGCCGTCGAACTGAAGGCGCAACGTCTGGGCAACTGGAGTCTGGATGGAGCGAACTACCGAGCCGGTGCCTTGAAAGCCTCGGTACTGGGCATCTTGCCGGTCAGCCAGAACGCCCACCTTTATGGCCGCATCGGCTATGGGCGCAACACCTTGGAGGCATCCGCCGCTTCGTCCAAGAGCTCGCTGAGCAGGAGCCAGCTGCTTGTGGGTGCAGGGATCAGTTATCAGTTCGGCCCCCGGTGGAGTGCTCGCTTTGAACTCAACCATCAAGGTGACCAGCCCATCAGCTACAGCTTGGGCCAAGCCAGGGCGACCGTGAGCCAGTACAGCCTGGGCCTGAATTTCTCAATCTGAGGCGTCGATTCGGGCGCGAATGCGGCAATCAGGCCTCTCTGCATCTGGGGGTGATCGCTGCCGCGTTGGGGAGCGGGGACAGAGAAAACAGCCAGTCGGCGATGGAATCGCGGACTGGCTGGCCGAACTCATCTCAGGCCGACGCCGGCAGCGTCGGCCTGAAGTGCAACTTCAGTGCATCAGAAATTCCAGCTGGCGCGGGCTTGCACCGTGCGGCCCAGCGGGTTGAAGTAGCGGTAGTCAAAGCCCAGCATGTGGCTGCCATTGGTGCGCAGCGACAGCGGCGGCTTCTCGTCCAGGACGTTGATCACGCCGAGCGAGAACTTCAGGGCCTTGTTGAACTGGTACTCCGTCTGCAGGTCGAAGGTGAACTGGTTGGGGATGTCCAGGCGCACCGTTTCGTTGGCACCGGCGGGCTTGCCGTTGGCGTCCAGCGGGGTGACCGACTTGTTGATGTCCTTGTAGCCAGACTGGAAGTTCACCGACAAAGTGTGGGCCCAGGCGCCGTGCTGCAAGGTGTTCACGAAGTTGCCCTTCCAGCGGAAGGTCTGGTTGCCGATGGCCGGGTTGTTGTCGCCGATGATCGAGTAGTACTGGCCGTTGGGGATCAGCTGGAACGAATCGCGGATCATGTAGGTGACCTTGAAGCTCGAGGTCAGGCGCCCCATGGGCAGCTGCGCACGGCCGCTCATGTCCATGTCGATACCCGTCACGAAGCGCTTGCCCAGGTTGCTGGTCTTGCGGTTGTAGGCCAGGTATTTACGGCCGGTCACCGGGTCGGTATGGGCCAGCCAGCGGTCCGGGTACTTGTAGACATTGGCGAAGGCCTCGTTCTGGTCCACTTCACCGAACACGCCGTCCACACCCACCCACCACAGGTCAGCACCCGCAGTGAAGTTGGCCGAGGGCTCGAAGCGAACGCCCAAGGTGGCCTGGCGCGACTCTTCCGGCTTGATCTTCTCGTCACCTGCGATGTAGGCGTCGTACTGCAGATTGCCGGGGCGGCACTCGGCGCCCAGGCTGGCCGCCATCTTGGCCATATCGGCCGAGCAGCGGTAGGGCGAGTTGGTCACGCCAAAGGTCATCAGGGGGCGGAAGCGCTGACGCAGGGTCGGCGCGCGGAAGCCGCTGCCCACCGAGGCGCGCACCAGGATCTCCTTGGTCGGCTGGTAGCGCAGGCCCAGCTTGCCGTTGGTGGCGCTGGCAATCTCCTGGTAGTTGTCATAGCGCAGGGCGGTGGTGATCTCCAATTGCTTGGTCAGTGGGGCAGACAGTTCTCCGAACACGCCGTAGGCCTTGCGGGTGGCGCTGTAGGGGATCAGAGCACCGGCATCCCCGAAGCGAGAGTCGTTCTTGTCTGGGCCACCCTTGCCTTGGGCCACTTCGCCCGGCTCACTGATCAGCTTGTCGACCAGATAGCTCGCACCCAGTGCCAGGGCGGCATTGCCGCCATCCAGCTTGAACAGTTCCCGCGAGGCGCGCACATCGGCGCTGCGCAACTCGCTGGTTTCAGTTTGGTAGAGCCCGCTGAGCATGATCTTGGCAGCGGCAGCCTTGGCCGCGTCGCTTTGATTGCCCGGCAGTACGAAGGGGTTCCACAGGCCGCTGCGCAGCAGGGCGCCGAAAGCCTTGCCCAGCGGATAGCCGGAGTTGCTTTCTTCCATCTTGGTCTTTTGGAGCCCCAGGTTGGCCGTGTAATCCCAGCCTTGCAACTGGCCTTCCAGCGACATCCACAGGGCCTGGTTCTTGCGGTCGTACTCGGCGTCACGGTTTCCCAGGTCGATGGCGCGGTAGCGCACCACGGCCGGCGTGGTGTCGGTGTAACCGACCATCTTCAGGTAGTTGCCGAAGGGGCCGGCCGGGTCCACCAGCACGGCGCCGGGTGCGGCGGCGATCTTGCCGCTGGTGAAGGTGCTGCCACCGAGCAGATCGACCGTCAGGGTGTGAGCGTCACCCAGTTTGACGGCGGCCGAGGCAAACACATTGGCGCGCTTGCGGTCCGGCCAGGCCTCCACGGTAGAGGCGTAGTCGAAGTAGCAGGTCGGACCTTCCTGCACATGCATGGGCGGGCAGACACCCTTTTCGACCAGGTAAGCGCTGCGCGACTCACCGGCCACGTCCACATTGCCCGGAATCGCCGAGGGCGAGCCATTGAAAAAGCGGTAGCTCTTGCCGTTGTGCTGGAACCTGATGTCACCGGTCTTGGAGAAGTCGCGCTGATTGGCTACCAAGGCCTCGCGCTTGTCCACCGACAGGCCGGCCATGATGTTGAAGCCGTTCTTGTCCAGATCGCCAAAACCCTTGGAGAGATAGAAATTCTGTTCAGCGCCGCCTTCTTTCTGCGGGCGCGAGGCCGACAGGGTGATGTTGCCGTCGCTGTAGTTGCGCTTGGTGATGAAGTTCACCACGCCGGCCACGGCGTCCGAGCCGTAGATGGCCGAAGCGCCGTCGGTCAGCACTTCCACGCGTTCGATGATGGATAGCGGGACCATGCTCAGGTCCACCGCGCCGCCGCCTTCGCCCACCAGACGGCGGCCGTTGAGCAGCACCAGGGTGCGGTCTTCACCGAGGTTGTGCAGCGAGACGGTGGCCAAGCCGCCGCCGCCGCCGCCAATGGAGGCGGACTCGACCGTGCCGCCCTGAACGGCCGCCAGGTTCTGCAACAGATCCACGGTGGATGTGACACCGCTGCGGTCGATTTCCTTGCGAGAAATCACCTGCACCGGCAGCGCGCCTTCCGAGGCAATCCGCTTGATGGCGGAACCGGTGATCTCCACGCGTTCCAGCGTTTGTTGTGCCAGCGCCGGCGCGGCAAGACTGCACAGAGCCGCGGCGATGGCGGCATGTAGGGCATGAGGTTTAAACATGAATCAACTCCTCCGTCGAATAGGTCGGGGATCTGCTCGGCCGATGTACTGGTCGAATCGCCCCCTGAACCGGGTGGTGGGACGCCTGTACTTGCCAGACCGCGCGAGTGTGCCCAGCCTGCTTGAATGAAAACCTAGTGTTACTGCTAGGTTTCGTTCACAAACGGGGCTTTGTCCCCTGGATGTCACCTATCGGACGGTGGGACTCAGTGGAAACACTGAGGCGTCGACCCTGCCCCTGTTGGTCATGTGAAACGTTTGACCCGAAAGTTGCAAAGGCAATTGTTTGAGTCATGCGGGCGCTTGCGATACGCACAAGCCTGAACTGGCTGCGCTCACGGGCCGCGCTCGCAAAGGCGGATGCGGGGAGCCGGGGTCCGAAGCAAGCAAGGAGGCTGTGCTCACGCGGGCGCGAGGGGCTTGCCGGTCTCCGCACGCCAACAGCTGCCGTCTTCCTCGCTGCAGAAGGACGCCAGCAGGGCCGTGTCCAGGGCCTGGCCCGGCAGGGGCAGCTCTTCGTTGGGCCAGCGTTTGACCAGATGGCCGTTGGCCACGCCGCCAGCATGGAGCGCTTGGTAGGCGCGGCGGTGCTGCATGGTCACGCCGGCGTTGGCATTGGCGATGATGCGGCTCTCGCCCAGCTGCCAGGGTTCGAAGTAGGCGTCGGCCAGGCGGTCGACCTCGCGGAAGTAAGCGCGCGCGCCCTCGGCATCGAGCTTGCGGCGCACGGTGCGGGTGATCTGGCCTTGCAGCTGGTCCAGCGCTTCATAGCTCATGGCCTGCACGGCGGCCGGCGAGAGATCGCGGCCCTGCATCAGTGCCTGAAGCGCCGGCGCCGCTTTCAGCTCTGCGGACAAGGCCAGCACCATGGCCGACACCACGGCATGGTGAGGCGCCACGGCGGTGGCGATGGAGCGGGTTTGCGGCTGATAAGGGCAGCGGATCTCGACAAAACGCGGCTTGGTCGGGCCCGAGCAGCCGTCGTGGTGGTAGTACTCGCCCTGGCTCAGCCGGCCCTTGCTGGAGCGGCCGCGCACATCGCGGTAGCTCGGGTGCCGGCTGTCCAGGTTCAGGCAGACGACCAGGCCGGTGGCATCGGCCAGCTGGAAAAAGGGCTCGCGCCATTCGGGCTGCAACAGGATCTCGTGCAGATAGTCGCTGGGCGCGATCGCCGCATCCGCGGCCTCGGGCTCCAGGCCTTCGATCACCAGCACGAAAGGCTTGGGCCGGCGCACGCGCCAGCGGCGGCCGGCGAAATCGAGGATGGAGGATGCAGACATGAGGGAGCGGGAGTGGCGAGGCGCCGCGAATTTTAGGCCCCCGCCTTGGCCTGCCCCGGGCCGAGACGTCGACGTGTCTATTCGAACTGCAGCTCGACGCTGAAGTTGGCCGTCAGTGCCGGCAGCACACCCGGCGCCGAGGTCCAGACGCCCGCCCAGGTCTTGCCTGTGACGGTGCCGGTCCAGACCGAACCGTTGCCATCGATCAGCTGCAGCGCGGTTGGCGTGGCGGTGCCGGAAGCGCTGAGCGGGCCGCCGACCTGGGCGATCAGGAACACATCGCTGCGGCCGTTGCACGTGAGCTTGTTGGCCTCGCTGGGCGTGCAGACGGTGTTGCTGGTCTTGTCAAAGTGGGTCGAGTAGCGGCTTTTGTTGCTCTTCACCTCGATCTTGCCGGCGGCATCCAGGGCCAGCCAGACGCGCAGGGCGGCCGGGTTGTCGGCCGGCGGGCCGCTCCAGCTGGAGCCGGGCGCTTGCCCGGGCACATTGCCGTCGCCGAACAACACGGGCACGGCAAAGCTGCCCGCACCGGTGCCGCTGGATGTGGCGGTGGCGACCTTGGCCCAGGTGCCGGTCCAGCTCAGGCCGCTCAGCATGCCGCTGAAGGTGTAGCCCTGGGCGTCCGGACCGGTCATCAGCAGGGTGGGCGTGCTTGCACCCTGCGCAGTGAACATGCCGTGCTGTGAGCTCTGGGTGATGCGGCTGGACGCGCCCACGCAGTTCTCGGCATTGGCCGCGCCGTAGGTGCAGAGCGTTTGCAGGCTGCCCTTGACCTTGTGAAAGTCGTAGGTGCCGCCGCTGATGAGGCCCTGGGCATCCAGGCTGAAGCTGACGCGCAGCGGGTAGCTCTCGCCCCCGTTGACCGACAAGGTACCCACGGCAGGCAGGGCAGCCGGGGCGCTGGAGCCGCCGCCGCTGGGGAAGGCAAAGTTGCTCAAGCGTGTGAGGGAGAAGGCGTGGCCGTCGGGGTCGATGCCTTTGACGCTGCGGCCGTCGGCCGACAGGGTGGCGCTGAAGCTGCCGGGCTGGTCGGCGCTGTTCAGGGCCAGGCCTTGGAGCGTGATCGTGCCGTCGGCGGCGCGGCTGGCGCCCATCACCGTGGCGAAGTCTCGCGGATGGTTGTTGCTGTCGGTTCGCTCGACAAAGCTCGTGCTGCTGCAGTTGGCATCGCTGTGCTCACGCACGATGGAGCGCGCGAACTGCACGCGATTGGCGCTGACCTTCTGAATGTCCCACACCTTGAGCCGGCCCTGACCATCGCAGGGCATCTGCCAGAAACCGGTCAGGGTGTCGGTGGCGATCAGCACCAGCGGGTTGGCGTTCAGGCTCGAGGCCTGGCTCCAGAAATGGGTCAGCGCGGCGCTGTTGGAAACCAGGGTGAGTGCCGGCAGGTCTTTGCTGAGGCTGCTGCTCAAGCTGCTGCCTGGCTTGGACAGATCGGCGGCGCTCACCAGCTTGGCGGCAGTGTCGGCCGCGATGGTGATGCCGTTGGCGGGGTTGCGATCGCTGTCCAGCGACTGCAGGGCCACCAGTATGTTCTGGACTGCAGCCGGGTCGGTGCTCAGGTCCGCCGGAGTGACGACGGCGGGGGCGCTGGAGCTGCCCAGCGTCAACGCGCCGATCTTGAAGCTGACGGTCTTGCCCTCGGGGTAGCTGAACTGACCTTGCGCATCGGTGACGCCGACCTTGGTGCCTTCGACCCACACCTCCAGGCCCTGCACGGCAGAGTCCGTGAACACGCCGGTCTTGACCGGCACCGGCGTGGGTGCCGGTGCGGGTGCAGGCGAGGGCGAGGGGACCGGAGCGGGTGTGGGCGAGGCACTGTCGCCGCTCCCTCCGCCTCCGCCGCAAGCGGACAGCAGACAGAGCAGCGAGGCTGCCGCCAGCCCAGCGGTCCAAGCCGCTGTGCGCTCCCTTCTTGCCGCAGCCCGGTGCGGCAGCGGCCTCGCGGCGGGTCGAGGGCAGCTTGTGCTCAGCGAGCTTTGTGTGGGCTTGGTCGGGTGCTTCATATCTAGCGTGGCTTTGCGGCATGGGCCCATGCCTGGAAGGTTGCCCGCCGCTCTGGCAGGCTTGTGAGGTGAGAGTCACAAGCCGCCAAAAGCTCAGCCCCTGAAGTGCGGGGGCGGGAAAGCACGGGGGTCAGGTCTTGCGGCTGCCTACCAGGCGTCAAGGGGGGCAGGGCGCCGGGGGGCCGAGGCCCATGAGCAGTGGGTCAAGGGCCGAGGATCAGGTTGACGCTGAAGCTGCCTGAGCCGGTCAGGCTGGAGTTGGGCGTGGCCACCTTGGTCCAGGTTCCGCTCCACACCATGCCCTGCACCCGGCCGTTGAAGCTGTAGCCGTAGGAATCGGCCGCCATGTTCAGCGTCACCTCGGCGTTGCTGCCGTTCTTGTTCAGCGGGCCGCTTTGCGTGGCCGTGCCAAAGCTGTTGCTGGCGCCGATGCAGCTGATGTCGCCGCTGAAGGTGCAGGGCGTCATCGTGCCCTTGAGCTTGTGGAAGTCATAGCCGCCGCCGGTCAGCTGGCCGGTGCTGCTGAGCGTCAGGTTGACGCGCAGGGGATAGCTCTCGCCATCGCTGCCGATCAGCAAGTTGCTGCCGGGGCCGGCGGGCGCCATATTGCTGGTGTAGACGTTGACGCGCCAGCCGCTCACCCGCGCGGTGCTGCCCACTCCTTCCAGCACGACCATGCGGCCCTGGCGGTTCTGAAGCAGCTTCCATTCGCGCACCGTGCTGCCGCGCTGCAGGCGCAGGGCGCCGTCCGCCGTGAGGCTCCAGCTCAGCGGGAAGCGGGTTTCGCTGCCGTCCGGGTTGCGCTGCACCTGGTTGCCCACCCCGCGGCTGCCGATCTCGAAGGAAATTTCGGGCGCAAAGCCATGCTGCCATCGGCTGTAGATCCAGGGGCTGTCGCTGAAGACCTGGCCTTCCACGCCCACGGCCGCCACCTCATGGGCGCGCCGCGTGGCGCCGTCCTGGGTGTCCACGGCGATCAGGTACTTCATGCCCAGGCTGTCGTCATTGGCCAGCTCGGCATAGCTGCGTTCGAACACCGGCGTGCTGAGGATGAATCGGCCCTCGCTGAGGCGCCATTTGAACTGCGTGCCGCTGCGCAGCAGGCGCGCGGTGTCTGCGCCGGTGAACTCGAGGATGTCGGCGCCATGGCCATCGTCGATGGACTGCACGCCAGCGATGCGCTCGCCCACTTGGAAGCCCCCAGCCAGCGGCGTCAGCTGTTTGGCATCGCTGGCCTTGACCAGGCCTGAGGCCGTCCACTGTTCCTTGCGGATCTGGCCCGTTTGCGGGCCGCTGAGCACCTTCTCGCGGGTGCGCAGGCTCAGCGCCTGGGTGCCGCCGTCGAGGTCACCGGTCAGCTGGCGAAAGCGCAGGCCGGTGATCTCGTAGCGCAGCTGCACTTGCACCTGCTGGCCGGTGCCGGGGTCGAGCTCGCTGGTGACGCTGGTGCGGCCGTAGGGCTGGTCCAGCGTCAGCGTGACGCCCTCGGCATCGGCAACCCAGCTGGCCGATTCACCGAACTGGCTGTTGAGTACGCGCGCCTTGCCGTCCGGCTGGAAGTCGATGACGAAGCCTCCCGAGGTGTTCAGCGTCTGCACCGATTGCACCAGGCGGAAGGCCTGGCTGGGCGCAAAGCTTGGCGCGGCGGCGCCAAGGCCCTCGCCCGCGCTGACCTCGCGCAGCGCTGCCTGATACGCGCTGCTGTTGCTGCTGGCTTGCTGGTTGAGGAAAGCGCTCACGGCGCCAGAGGCCTGGCCGACCAGGGCGGCGGTGTCGACAATGCCGGCGGGCAGTGCGGCGCCCTTGTCCACCACCAGCTTGATGGCCAGGGCCATGTCCTGCAGGCGCTCGCCCGAGACCTGGCGGCTCAGGCTCTTGATCTGGGCCAGGGTGGTGGGCAGCTGGTTCTGGTTGGCCTCGCGCATCAAGACCTGCAGCGCCGTGCTGTAGTGGCTGATCGTGGTGCCGGCGGCCTGGCTCGCACCCAGCACCCCGGCCTTGTCCGCCAGCCTGGCCAGGCTGGCCAGGTCGCCCAGGCTGCTGCTCAGCCTGACATGGCTTTGCGCTCCGGCGCCGCTGGCGCTGAGCTGGATGGGCTCGCTGACGCTGTCACTGAGCACGGTCAGGCGATAGGCGCCATTGCCATCGGCCGCGGCGCTGAAGCTCTTGCCGCCCACGCTGGCGCTGACCTGCGCATTCGCGATCGGCCCGTCGCTGACCAAGCCTTGCAAGGTCAGCGCCGCCTGCACCTTGAGGTTGACGTTGATGCTGGCCTTGCCGCCGTCCTCGGCCTGGGCGGTGTAGCTGAAGCTGTCAGGGCCCACATAACCGGCCACCGGCGTGTACTCCAGCTCGTTGCCGACGATCTTCACCGTGCCATGGCTGGGCGTGCCCACCGCCGCCAAGCTCAGGCTGCCCTTGCTGGCACTGTCATTGGCCAGGGGCTTGAGCACAAACGCCTTGTTCCAGGGCAGGCTGGCCTCGTCGGCGCTCAGGGACAGCGCAATCGGTGCGGGCGCTGGGGCAGGCGTGGGGCTCTCGCCTCCACCGCCGCCACAGGCGGAAAGCAACAGCAGCGATAGCGGCGACAGCGCCGCCGACAGGCCCAGGCGGGCCGGTCGCGGCGGGGCCACGAGAGGACGTTGAGAAAGACGGGGCGACAGTTTCGGATGCATGTGCAGCTCAACTTACAAACAAGGCTCGGCATGGACCCATGCCTGAAAGGCTGCCCACCGCTGTGGCGGGCTTATGAGGTGAGAGTGGGCGGCCGGAGAAACCTCAGGCACTGAAGTGCGGGGGAGGGAAAGCCCTGGGGTCAGCATCTGTTGTCCTGGCTTCTGAGGTCTGCAGTGGCGCGCACACCAGTCCGGCATCCAAAGATGGCGGCGCCAATGCAATATCTGCGCTGCCATGAGCGCCAAGGAACATGGCTTCGAGCGTCATCTCAGCAAACCCGGACAGGTGCTACAGCGTTCCTGTGGCCATGCCTTTGCCCGGTTGCATGCAAGCTCTGCACAAAGTCCTGGCCCTTTCTCTGGCATCGAAGCTGGAACGTACCCTCCTGCCCAATGCCCTGGGTAACGGCATCATTCACAGCCAGACGCAAAACCTGCGCGGCCTGCCCCTGGTGAACCGCGATGCCGGGGTGATGCAAGACCAGGGTCAAGAGGGTCGGGTCAAGAGGAGGGTCAACAGGAGGGTCAAGAGGAGGGTCAAGAGGAGGGTCAAGAGGGTCAGACCTTAAACCTGAAGGCAAGACCTGACCCTCTGCTATAGCTATGACCCCATCAATCAACCGACCACCACCAGCTACGGCGAGGGCACCCTCAGTAGCCTGAGCTAGCCCACGAGCGGCTCGCTCGTCACCGCCCCGCCCTACGCCACTCCCCCGCCGTCGCCTCCAGATCCGCCCTCAGGCTGCGGTTCAGGTGGCTGGCGCTGGCGTAGCCGCAGTGGGCGGCGACCTGGGTCGGCAAGAGGGTCAGACCTCAAACCTGAAGGCAAGACCTGACCCCCTGGCGTTCCACGGAATCGTCCCCCTGGCGATGATTCGGTGCGAGCCCCAAAAGAGGGGCGAAAGTGTGCAGAAGGCTCGACCGAACCGTGCTGTTCAAAGCGCTCAAGCGCACTCCGCAAGGGGCAAGGCTTGCTGGCTTGAGCAGTGGCCATCGAGGTGCCGCTGAGGTTGAGCGTTTGCTGGAGTGCCTCATAGAGCAGTCGAGCCATGATTGCCAGGGTGATGCCAAGGGCGCGGGGGGTACTGTATACGCTGCTGGCTGCTGCAGCATTCGGTGTCCCGGTGCGCCGCTTGCACCTTAAGGGTGGTGCCGGCTATCGAATGGTTCGAACTCGGCCAAAGGGAATGAGGGGAAGCTCAGCTGGCGGCTGCTGGATCTTGTCGGCCTGTCGTTGCGGTAGGCCTGGTCGACGCGTCTTCCGGTCAGGAAATTGGTCGAGCTCGTGGCTGCCAGTTCCAGATCACCGTTCTCGCCACAGCGGGGTTGGCGGGTGTCCATCCCGGCCAGCACCCAAGTGCCTTTCTCATGCTGCGCGAAGCGGTAGATCGTGACATGGACGCCGCAGGCCGACCTGGCGTTGATCTGCAGCGAAAAGCGGCGCTCCGACTGGGCCTCGATGATTTCGAAGTCGGTTCGGCCGCTGGCGTCCGAAAAGTCGAAGGGCCGGGATCGTGCAAGTTCCCGCAGGCCCCCGCTGCCAGGGTCGCGTTCCAGCACAAAGATCAAGGCCTGACGGCCACGGCCTTCCTGCCCGAGAGCAATGCCGAAAACGCGATGCAAGGATGGGGAGTCTTCGTCGGTGGACAAGTGCTGGACTTCAGAGCCCTGGAAGCAGGCCTTGGCATAAGCGTCGACGCTGGCGTGGATCTCGCCACCGCCTCTGGTGGCCGCACGGGCCTGAATGCCCATCCCGATAGGAAGCAGGGCCAGGCTTGTGACGACCAGTGCGCGGCGGCTTGGCGAGTGGCCGCCTTGCCGATTGCGGATGGGTTGTTTCATGTGAGCACATCCAGGAGGGGAATTTGGGTGAAGCGCCGAATCTCTTGGGGCCGCGGCCATCGAGCCTCGACGTTCCTTCAACGATCCGCGTGCGCCAGCGTGTCTTCCGGCATCAAGCCGAAGACGCTGCCGGGGCTGCCCTGCGCCACTCCCCCGCCGTCGCCCCCAGATCCACCCTCAGGCTGCGGCTCAGGTGGCTGGCGCTGGCGTAGCCGCAGTGGGCGGCGACCTGGGCCAGGCTCAGGCTGGGGCGTTCGCGCAGCAGGGCCAGGGCGCGGGCGCTGCGGCGCTGGCTGATCCAGCCGTGCACGCTGCAGCCCAGGCTGTGGCGGAACATGCGCGCGAAGTGGAACTCGGACAGGTTCGCCTCGGCCGCCAGTTCGGCCAGGCTCAGGCCCTCGGTCTGGCCGGCGGCCAATTGCGCCTCGATCTGGTCCAGCACGCGGCGGCGTGCGGCCGGGGCCAGGCCGCCCTTGGCCAGGTGCAGGGCGCGTTCTCGTGCATGGGGCTGGGCGGCCATCAGCACCAGGTGGTCCAGCGCAGCTTCGCTGAGCTCGTGGGCCTGCAGGCGTTGCGCTGTGTCGCCCCAGTCGAGCGCGCTGACCTTTCGGCCCCAGCGGGCCAGGGCCGGGTCCTGGCCGAAGATGCGCGGGGCCAGGGTGTAAGCGCGCGGCTCGGCGTCGAGCAGGCGGACGATGCGCTGGGCCCAGGCGCTGTCGGACAGATACAGGTGCACAAAGCGCAGCGGGCCGGCAATCTGCCACTGCGATTCATGCTCGGCAGGCAGGATGCAAAACGTGCCCGGCTCGCCATGCGGCGCGTCCTGCGGGCTGCGCTCGCCGACCACGCGCACATCCTGGCCGCCGTGCAGGTAAACCGACAGGGTGTGGTGGCCGGGACGCTCGTAGCCGGTGTGATCTTCACGGTTGCGCCACTGGGCCAGGCGCAGGGCACCGCCCAGGTCCGCCTGGCGCTCCAGCTGCGCGCGCGACTGGCTCAGCACCGCGAACACCTGGGGTGCTGGGGCGGCGCTGGCGGCGGGGCTGGGCGGTGCGGAGGCCGTGGACATGGCCGGATTTTCAGCGCTGCCGAGCTGCCGCGGCCCAGCCGGCGCGCAAAAAGCGCAGGATTGTGCAATCTCCGGCAGGGCGGGGCCGGCATGCTGCAGCCCTGATTCCGAGGAGCTGTGTTTGTGAATGCCATGCTGTACGCCCTGGTGGTGCTGATCTGGGGCACGACCTGGATCGCCCTGAAGTGGCAGCTGGGCGTGGTGCCCATCCCCTTGTCGATCGCCTACCGCTTCGGCCTGGCGGCCTTGATCCTGTTCGCCTGGCTGGCCTGGCGCGGCCAGCTGCAGCGGCCGCGGGGCCGTGCGGGCCTGTGGGTGCTGGGCCAGGGCCTGTGCCTGTTTTGCTTCAACTTCGTCTGCTTCCTGAATGCCAGCGCCCTGATCCACAGCGGCCTGGTGGCCGTGGTGTTCTCCAGCGCCACGCTCTGGAATGCGCTGCTGGCGCGCCTGGTCCATGGCCGGCGCCTGGCGCCCCAGGTGATGGCCGGCGGCGGGCTGGGCTTGGTCGGCTTGCTGCTGCTCTTCTGGCCCGAGATTCGCAGCGCCCAGGGCGCCGGCGTCAGCACCTTGCAAGGCCTCGCCTGGGCGCTGGGCGGCACGCTGTGCTTCTCGACCGGCAATCTGCTCTCGGCCGCACTGCAGGGCCAGGGCCTGAAGCCGGCGCAGACGAACGCCTGGGGCATGCTGGTCGGCACCCTGCTGCTGCTCAGTTACTGCCTGCTGCAAGGTGTGCCCTTTGCCTACGAGCCGGGCTGGCGCTACAGCAGCGCGCTGCTGTACCTGGCGATCCCGGGCTCGGTGATCGGCTTCACCGCCTACCTGACCCTGGTCGGCCGCCTCGGCCCCGAGCGGGCGGCTTACAGCACGGTGCTCTTCCCGGTGGTGGCGCTGAATGTCTCGGCGCTGTTCGAAGGCTACCGCTGGACGCTGCCGGCCCTGCTGGGCCTGGCCTGCGTGATGGCGGGCAATGTGTTGGTGTTCCGCAAAAAGGCGCCGCCTCTGCCCATTTCGGCCGCAAATCCCCGCCAATCCGCGGCTTGAGCCCGGGGCAAGGCGGGCTAGGATGGTCGCAGGCGGCCGCTGACCTGGGAGGCAGACGGCCCGGGAGTGCCCGATATGAACCTGCCACCGTCCACCTGGGCCCTGCACCAGCTGGAAGTCGAGAAGTCCGGCCTGGCCGGGCGTTTGCGCAGCCTGCACAGCATCATCCAGGCGCGTTTTCCAGCCATCGGCCGCATGGCGCTGGCGCTGTATGACCCGGTCAGCGATGCGCTCAAGACCTTTGCCAGCAGCAACGAGGATGGCGAGGCGCTGCAGCGTTATGAGGCGGTGCTGGCCGAGGTGCCCTCGCTGCTGCAGCTGAAGAACGAGCGCCGCACACGGGTGGTGCAGGACATCGAGGCCAGCTTTGCCCACTCCAGCGCCCACACGGCCTGGCTGCGTGAGCAGCAGTACCGCAGCAGCTACACCCTGCCCATCTTCAGCGGCCATGAGCTGGCGGCGTTTCTGTTCTTCGATGCCAAGGAGGCGAACGCCTTCGGACCCGAGGTCACGGGCTTTCTGGACATCTTTGCCGACATCGTCAGCCAGCTCTATCTGCTGCGCCTGGCGGCGGTGAACACCTTGGTGGGTGCGGTGGACATCGCCACCGGCCTGGCCCGCATCCGCGATGTCGAGACCGGCCGCCACCTTGAGCGCATGGCGGCTTACGCGCGCCTGATCGCCAAGGCGCTGGCGCCCAGCCATGGCCTCAGCGACGAGCAGGTCGAGTATGTGCACCTGTTCGCGCCCTTGCACGACATCGGCAAGGTCGGCATCCCTGATCGCATCCTGCTCAAGCCGGGCCGGCTGGACGCCGAGGAATTTGCCCACATGAAGCGCCATGTGCAGATCGGCCTCGATCTGGTCGAGCACATGGTGGCCGATCTGGGCCTGCAGGGCGACCCGGCGGCCCAGGTCATGCGTGAGGTGGTGGGCGGCCACCATGAGCGCGGCGATGGCTCGGGCTATCCCCTGGGACTGCGCCTGGCGGAGATTCCGCTGGTCTCTCGCATCATTGCCGTGGCCGATGTCTACGACGCGCTCTCCACCGAGCGGCCCTACAAGCCGCGTTGGAGCGAGGCCGACTGCCTGGCCGAGCTGCAGCGCGAGGTGGCGGCGGGGCGGCTGGATGCCGACTGCGTCGCCGCCCTGGCCGCGGCCGAGGTCGCGCGCGCCGACATCCGCCGCCGTCTGGCGGACTGAAGCCTTGTCAGGCTTGCGAGCGGCGCGCCCGCCAGGCCGCAGCCGCCACGCAGATCGCCCAGCAGATCCAGGCCGACCACATGGTGTGGCTCACATAGTGGGCGCCACGCGCCAGCTGGGCCCAGCCGAACAAGGTGCCGAAGACCAGCACGCCGGCCAGCCAGAGCCGGGCGATGGCCGGCCTGTCCTGGCGCCAGAGGAAGAACTGGCTGAAGAACGCAAAGGCCGCAATCGCATGGCCCGAGGGGAAGCAGTGGCCGCCGCCGCCGTCCTTCACACCCAGCAGCCAATGCGGCACATAGGGCGCGCTGCCGCCGAACTCTTGCAGATCCCAGGGGCAGCTGGTCTGGCTGACCTGCTTGAGCGCGGGAATGGCGATCAGGCAGGCCAGGGTCACCAGCAGCCAGAAGCGCCGCTCGCTGCGCGCCGGGCTGGGCAGGGGTGAGCGGTCGGGGCGGGCGATCCAGGGCCGGATCGCATCGATGATCAGGCCGATGAAGATCAACCAGGCCAGTGTGCGGCCGCCCTGGTGGCCCAGGCCGGCGGTCAGCCAGGCCTCGCGCCAGCGAAAGCCGCTGGCATCACCGTAGAGGCGCGAGATGCTCAGGTCCAGGCCGCTCCACTCCCAGGCGGCCAGCAAGGCCAGGGCAATCAGGGAGAGGAGCAGATCCCGGCGCCAGGCTGGCGCCGCGGCGGGCAGGATGGCGTTCATCGGGCCGCCCCGGTCTTGCAGTTCTGGGCCAGATTCCATTCCGGCGCGAAGACGCTGCTGTGCACATCGAGCAGGCCCATCACGGTGTGGAAGAGGTGGTCATGGCGAGGCGCGGGTTCGGTCTGGCTGGCGCGCTGGCGCAGGCAGGCCATGTCCAGGCCGGCATTGGCACCGAAGCCCGGGCTGGCCCACATCAGCATGGGCACCTGCGTCTGCTGCTTGGGGGCGATGGCGTAGGGGATGCCATGCAGGAACAGACCGTTTTCGCCCAGCGATTCGCCATGGTCGGAGACGTAGATCAGGGCCGTGTCCACCTCATCCGAGCGGGCCTTGAGCTTCTTGACCAGCTCGGCCAGCAGATGGTCGGTGTAGAGCAGGGCGTTGTCGTAGGCGTTGACGATCTCTTCCTTGCTGCACAGGCGCAGATCGTCCTTCTGGCAGGCCGGCTTGAAGCGCTCGAAGGCCTCGGGGTAGCGACGGAAATAGGACGGACCGTGGTTGCCCAGCTGATGCATGACCCAGAGGTGGGTGGAGGCGGACTGGCTCTTGGCCGCCGCCAGGCGGGCGTCCAGGTCGGCGATCAGGCCCTCGTCCAGGCAGCGCTTGCCGTCGCACAGGCCGGGGGCGTTCTGGTCATCGACAAAGTCATTGGGCAGGCCGTCGCAGACGCCTTTGCAGCCGCTCTGGTTGTCGCGCCAGTGCACTTGCACGCCGGCGCGGGCCAGCAGGTGCAGCAGAGACTCGCTGCCGCGGATGCGGGCTTCGTCGTAATCGCGCCGGCCAATGGGCGCGAACATGCAGGGCAGGGAGGTCTCGGTGTTGGTGCCGCAGGCCTCGACCGGCGGCAGGCTGATCAGTTCCGGCACTTGTGCCAGCTGCGGCGTGGTCTGGCGGGCATAGCCGTTCAGGCCCCAGTTGGCCGCGCGTGCGGTTTCACCCACCACCAGCACCAGCACCAGGGGCTTGGCGCGGGCGCTCATCTGCGCGCCCGGTTTCGCGTCCAGGCCCAGAGGCTGGCGCGGCTTGGCCGCACCTTTCAGGTCTTGCGCGATCACCGAGCCCAGGGACCAGATGTAGTTGGCCGGGGTGATCAGGTAGCGGATCTCCTTGTTGTTGCGCATCAGCGAGGAGAAGGGCTGGAACACCGCCATGATGGCCGCCACCGCCGTGGCCAGGGCCAGCAGCAGCACGCCCAGGCGCACCCCCAGCGCACGTTGCCAGCTGCGGCGGCGCACGATCTCCACCCGCCACAGCGCCAGCAGGGGCAGGCCGGCCCAGAGCAGCACATGGCCGGCCATGCGCAGGGAGAGCAGCTCCGAGGCCTCGGCCGGGTCGGTGCGCAAGGTGTTGCGCAGCATGGTCGGGTCGAGGTAGACGCCGTAGGTCTGCATGTAGAAGGTGGCGCAGGCGGTGCCGATCAGCAGCACGCTGAGCACCGGCTTGATGGTCCAGCGGTGGGCCACCAGGCCGACCAGAAAGACATGCAGGGCCAGCACCATCACGCCGATGGCCAGGCCGAAGCCCCAGCTGCTGGCGTCGCTGGCGAGGCGGTCCTTGAGCGCCGCGGCAAAGAACAATCGGTTGGCGCTGAACAGCCAGAACAGGCTGGAAATCAGCAGCAGCTGTTCGACGCTGAGGGCCAGCGTGAAGCGAGGTCGTGCGGGGGGGGGAGTGGAGGTCCGGGAGGAGGCAAAGGCGATCATCCCCACATTGGAACCGATGCCGATGAAGCCGCCCTTAAGGACTTGCCCCCGCCCCACCATTTCGGCAGGACGGGGGCAGATTTCAGCACCTTCAGGCGGCAGCCTGAGGCTCAGCGCCGGCGGGCGTGATCAGCGCGCGATCCAGGCATCGCTCCAGTGGGCGCCCACGCCGGGCTCGTAGGCGGTGGCGTTGCTGCTCCACTGCCGGCACCAGCCCTCGTAGGGGAAGGGCTTGCACTCGTAGACCTTGCCGTTCTTGGGCTGCAGCACCTTGGTGCCGCCCTTGTAGCTGGCCAGGCTGTTCGGGAACACATAGTCGTAGGTGCTCGTGCCGGCCGGCTTGACGGTGATGGCATAGGTCTTCTGCAGCACATTGCCGCCGGCCTTGGGGCTGCCTTTGACCACCAGGTTGTAGGCGCCGGCGGTGGCGGGGTTGAGCGCCAGGTTCAGGGTCTGGCCGCTGTTGTTCAGCGAGACACTGGCCTGGGCCTTGCTGTTGCCGGCGGCGTCAAACAAGGTGGCGGTCACGTCCAGCTCGCCCACGGCGGTCACGCTGAAGCTGAGGTTCAGCGGCCCGCTGGTCGGCGCGGTGTACTCGGCGGCCACGCCGTTGACCAGCAGGTCGACATTGGGCGGCGGCGCCTTGTCGATCTGGATCTCCACCCGGTCGAGCCCGCTGTCGCTGCGCACGAAGACCTCGTTCTGGCCATAGGCCGGGCTGATGCTGCCGTCGGCAGCCTTCTGGCCGGCCTTGAGCTGGCTTTGCTCGGCATTGATGCGGCTGGCCAGCAGGAAGGGCCAGGTGTTGCGCTGGCCATCCGTGGCATTGGCGATGGCGATGCGGGTCTGGAACTCGGGGCGCTCGCCCTTGGTGTCGAACACCCGGGTGGCGACCTTGTCACCGGCGGCCAGGTCCACCGAGGGGTAGATGGTGCCCTTGGGGTTCCAGGTGGTGACGGGTGGAGTGCCGTCGAAGCTGACGTCCACCATGTTGTAGAAGCTGTTGGGCGTGTCGGCAATCTCCCATACACCCAGGATGATCTGGTAGCCGCTGCGTGCCGGCACGGTGCACGTGTGGTTGACGGTCTTGGGCGGCTGTCTGTTGCCGCCGTCCACCGTGCAGAAGGGCTGGGTCTCGAAGGAGGCCCGGCTGAGCTTGGTGTTGGGGTTCCAGTCAGCGCGGGTGATGTAGTAGCGCCAGTTGCGTGTGGCATGGTTGGCGGTGAAAGTCCAGGAGAAGGTCTGGGCACCGGCCTTGATGGCGCGCTTGGTCCAGCGGGTGCTGGTCTGTTCGTCCATGCTGCCGAACTGGGTCAGGCCGGCGCTGGCAAGCCGACCATCGGCCGGCCCGCCGGACGGGTAGCCCGAGGGGCCTTCCAGGCTTTGCGGCTCGTACTGGATGGGCCCGCAGTTGCTGTTGCCGCCCTTGCTGCAAAGCAGGCTGCGCGACTCGGGCGCGCTGATGTAACCGTGGGCGGTGGCCAGGGCCGGCAGAGTGGCGGCCAGCAGGCCCAGAGCGAGGGTTCTGATGCGCATAACGTCCTCCTTGTTGGGGTCGGACGATTCTGCGCAGTGCGCACATCGCGCACAAGTGGTTTTGGATTGGGGTTTATCTGGTTTTATATTGGTTTGCAGTAACTTATGAAACCGCCGGTGTACGCCGGTGAGGCGATGTGTTCAGCGGCGTTGCCAGTGCATGACCCAGTTGTCCTGCCAGCTGCGCCCGCCATCGCGCGAGCGGGTCTGTGTCCAGCGGCAGCTCTGCGGCGTGATCTGGTCCCAGATGCCGCGGTCGATGATGAGGGAGTCGCCGTCCTGCTCCTGGCTGTCCCAGATACCCACGCCGTCGACAAAGCTGCCCCAGGCCGGGGGCGGTGTCAGCACGCCGCTTCGGGCATTGACCCAGTGGTCGGCCCAGAGCTTGCGTTCGACATCGAGCAGGCGCAGGCCCATGCCGCTGAACTGGCGCGAGGGGATGCGCAGCTCCTCGACGCTGCCAATGCCGGCCAGGATGGCGTAGACCGTGGCCTCGCCCTCGAACTGCTGCCAGACGCCGTGCTTGTCGAGCTGGCGGTTCTGGATGCGCCATTCGCCGCGCAGGAAGTCGAAATCGCCGGGGCGGCCGGTGGGCGAGGGCGGCTTGGGGCTGTCGCCCTGATCCTGGCGGCCGGCGCTGCTGGCGCTGGCCATCGCGCAGCCGCCGCTGCCGGCGGCTGCCAGGCCTGCGCCCAGCTGCAGCAGATGTCGGCGTTGCAGCTCATGCGGTGCGGGGTGGCGGGTCGCGCTGGGGAGCTGAGTTTGAGGCAGGGTCATGGGGGTCTCCTGAAGTTCATGGATGGAGGCCAGCGCGCTGTGGGCGACGGCGCCGACCGACACCTTCAGTCTCGGTGCCAAACACTGACAAGGCGTGTCAGCTATTCTCAGAATTGACCCTCGGCGGGTAAATCGCCTGCAGGCGCAGCACCGCCTCGGCCAGGGCCTGCCGCAGCTCGGGTGGCTCCAGGGCTTGCACCTGGGGGCCCAGGCGCAGCAGCTCGCCCACGGCGGCCGGGATGGATTCGATCGGGATCTCCAACTCCCACCAGGCCTCGGCCGCGGCCGGTGGTGTCGCGTCGGCCACGGCCCGGGCCACGGCCAGACTGAGCTCAGACAGGCGCCGCAGCGCGGCGGGGTGCACCCGCACGCGGGCCCGGCCACTGGCCATGCGGGCTTCGTAGTCGGCGCAGAACTGCTGCCAGTAGCGCTGCAGCTCAAAGCCGGGCAGGGCCGGCGCCAGTTCGTCCTCCACCGTCATCGCCAGAATCGCGCTGACGCGGTAGCTGCGCACTTGGCTGCCCGCCGCCGCCACCAGGTACCAAAGCCCGGCCTTGAGCACCAGGCCCAGGGGTGCCACGCGGCGCTCGACCTCGCCCTGCCAGCGCCGGTAGTGCAGCTGCAGCATGCGCCCGGTCCAGACCGCCGTGGCCAGCTCGGGCAGCAGGCCTTGCGCCTCCGGGCCCTGGAACCAGGCCACCGGGTCGAGGTGAAAGCGCGAGGCCACGCGCTGGGCGTCCTGCTGCATGGCCTCGGGCAGGGCGGCCAGCAGCTTGAGCCGCGTGGTCTCCAGCACCGCGCCCAGGCCCAGCTGCTCGGCGGCAAAGGGCGCACCGGCGAAGAACAGGGTTTCGGCCTCGGGCCGGTCCAGGCCGGTCAGCCGGGTGCGGTAACCCTCGCGCAGCACAAAACCGCCGCGCCGGCCCTTCTCGGCATAGACGGGCACGCCGGCGGCGCTGAGCGCGTCGATGTCGCGGTAAACGGTGCGCACCGACACCTCCAGCGCCTCGGCCAGCGCCTGCGCGCTGACCCGGCCCTGGGCCTGCAGGCGCAGCAGGATGGCCAGCAGGCGGCTGGATTGCATGGACTCAGGCCGGCGCCGTGGCCAAGGCTCACAGCCCCAGCCAGGGGCTGCGCGTGATCGAGCAGCCCAGCATATAGGCCAGGGCCAGCAAGGCCAGCAGATAGCCCAGGCTGCGGAACTCGCCCTGGCCCATGGCCCAGTGCGCGCAGACCGTGTAGACCACCAGAGCGATCAGCTTGGCCAGCAGCCAGCTGTCGCGCAGAAAGGGGTTCATGAACAGCAGCACCCAGAGGCTCAGGCCGGTGATGGTCATCAGCAGATCGATGCCGAAGACCAGCACGCTCAAGCGGCTGTCCAGCGCCCACTGACCGCCCAGCTGGAAGGCCAGGCCGCGCACCAGAAACAGCGCCACGCTGCACCAGGCCAGCAGCACATGGATCTCGCTCATCTGCAGGTCGAAGGAATACATGGTGTGGGTCTTTGGCGTTCGCGCGGCCAGCGTCGTCCGACGGCAGGCTGTTGTCAAGAAGTCTGGCGTTCTCGGGCATTGTCACCCGCGTCAGACGGGGGCGGGCCGGCTTGCTATGCTGCGCAAGACCTGGCACCGCCAGACCCTTCGCGTCCTCTTCAGCTCAAGGAAACACCCCATGTCCTCACATGTCCGCACGAGTCTTGCCTTGGCCGCCGCACTGCTGGCTGGCGCCCTCCCGCTCAGCGCCGAGGCTGCCGCGCCCCAGGTCAAAACCCAGGCGCCGGGCTACTACCGCATGATGCTGGGGGATTTCGAAGTCACGGCCCTGAACGACGGCACCGTCGACCTGCCCATGGACAAGCTGCTCACCGGCGCCAAGCCGGGCCAGGTGGCGCGTGCCTTGCAGCATGCCTACCTCGGCGTGCCCTTGGAGACCTCGGTCAATGGCTATCTGATCAACACCGGCAGCAAACTGGTGCTGGTCGACACCGGCGCCGCCAGCCTGTTCGGCCCCACGCTGGGCAAGCTGCTCGGCCATCTCAAGGCGGCCGGTTACCAGCCCGAGCAGGTCGACGAGATCTACATCACCCATCTGCACGGCGACCATGTCGGCGGCCTGCTCAGCGAGGGCAAGCCCGCATTTCCCAACGCTGTGGTGCGCATCGACCAGCGCGAGGCCGACCACTGGCTCAGCGAGGCCAATATGGCCAAGGCCCCCGAGGCCGCGCAAGGCGGTTTCAAGGGCGCCATGATGTCGATCAAGCCCTACCAGGAGGCCGGTCGCTTCAAGCCCTTCGAGGGCTCGGTCCAAGGTGTGGAACTGGTGCCCGGCGTCCGCGCGGTGTCCACCTACGGCCACACGCCCGGCCACACGGTGTACGTGGCCGAGAGCAAGGGCCAGAAGCTGGCCATCTGGGGCGATCTGATGCATGTGGCCGCGGTGCAGTTCCCCGATCCCTCGGTGACCATCCAGTTCGACAGCGACTCCAAGGCCGCCCGCCCGCAGCGCGAGAAAGCCTACGCCGATGCCGCCAAGCATGGCTATTACGTCGGTGTGGCCCATGTGGCCTTCCCCGGCATTGGCCGCTTGCGCGCCGATGGCAAGGGCTACATCTGGGTACCCACCAACTACAGCAGCAAGCCCTGAACTTGAACCGGGGAGGCGCAGGGCCGCCCTCCCCCCAAGTTCTAGGGACGACGAGGAAACAAAGCGTAAGTAATTCACGAACGGTGCGGGGCCTCGCACAGAATGCCGGCGGTTTCGCGGTGCTTCTGTGCCGTGTGTTGGAGTGCTCCGGTGACCGTGCCTGAAGGCCGTTCGCCGCGGGCGTGAACCTTGCGTGTTGTCCTTGTTGTCGGTTTCGATTCTGGATTGGCCCTGTTCAGGCCCTGCTCTCGATGGGCGGGCGCCCGGCCCCGGCTTCGAACGAGCCCGGGAGTTGTTGTCGTCATGGCCCTGTCCGCCGCCGAGCAGTTTTTGATGTCTGCCCCTGCAGCCCTGGCTGCGGGTGCCCGGTCGGCCTGGCCGCAGCCGGGCTTGTCCTTGCGTCAGCTGGCGCGTCGTGCCGGTGTGCGTTGGATGCCTTTGTCGGCTCAGGCGGCCTGGCAGCGTTGGCAGCCGCAGCACAGCCACACCCAGGCGGCCGCTGCGATCGACAGCGCGGCCCTCAGCGAGCAGGATCGGGCCGATTTCTCTGAAAGCGGGCTGGCCCTGGACAGCGAGGCATCGGTGGCTGGCGAAGGTCGTTCGGTGTTGAGCTTTGCCACCGTGGCGCCTCATCATGCTGGCTGCTATGCCTCCTCGCAGCAGGCTGCCGATCCCGGTCTCAGCCTCAGCCAGGGGCACAGTCACAGCAGCCTCAGTTTCTGCATTGATTTCAAGCGCCCGGTCTCGGCCGTGCTGGATCTGCATTTGAGCGGCACTTTGCGTGTCAGCGGTCCGCGCTCGGGGGTGCTGCCCTTGCCTTCGCGGGCCGCAGTGGCGGCCTTTGCCCTGGGCTCCACGGCCGATGGCGAGCAAGCCGGGCGTGCCCGCTTGTTCCGCCAGCTGGGTCTGGGGCATGAGCTGGAGGGCGAGGCCTTGCTGGATCAGCTGCGCGCCTGGCCCTGCAGCAGCCAGCCCCAGCTGCAGACCTTTGGTGCCCGCGCCAGCGCGCACATGCAGGATCTGGTGATCGAGCAGCAGCTGTCGGTGCAGGCTGACAGCCATTGCCTTGGCCCCGAGGACGGTGTGGACCCGGCGCTTCACGGCCGCCACCGCCTGTGCTTCGAGTTGTTTTTGTTTGCCGAAGCACAGAACGGCGCCGTGGCCGATTTTTCACCGGGTTTGAGCCTGGAGGCGCTGCACCTGCCCGAGGACTGCGCCCTGAGTTTTGAGCCCGGCGCCGAGCTGCCCGTGCACGGGCTGCGCGAGCCTGAGCCGCGTGGGGCCGGCGGTCTGCTGGCACGGGGCTGGTCGGCCATGCTGGGCCGTCGCTTCGAGCGTTCGCCGGTCGTGCCCTGAGGCCGGCCTTGCGTTCACATTGCTGCTCGGATGGATGACTGATTTTTCGTTTCTTTGACTGCCTCCCCCATGACTGTTTCCGAAGTACTGAATCGCCCCTCTTTCCGCCCCCATGCGCTGGTGGCCAGTGTCCTGGCTCTGGCCGCCAGCAGCGTGCTGGCGAGCGGCACGCCTGAGCTCAATCGCTGGTATGTGATGGAGAGCAAGACCTCGGCCGTGGCCCTGATCGATGGCCGGTTGCAGAACGATTTCCATCGTCACATTTACGGTGACGGGCTGCTGGCCGAAGACAGCCAGGCTCGACTGACCCTGGACGGCCGTTCGGCCGAGGCGCGCAACTCCGTGGCCGCCGGCCGCATCGGCAGCTTCAGCGGCGCGTTCCAGGCGCTGGACCCGGACGCCACGATCAGCCTGGCTCATGGCTACTCCATGATCAGCTTCTCCGCGTTCTTGAGCAATGCCGCCCCGGTGACGCTGGACCTGCATCTGACGGGCAGTCTGCAGACCCTGGGCGACCGCGCCGCCACCGGCGTCGATCCTTCGCGCGCCGTGGTGGCAGCCTATGGCCTGGGCTCGCCCAGTGATGTCAACGAAGGTGGCTATCAGCGTCTGTTTGCCAACATCGGCATCGACCCGAACCTGGAGGGCGAGGCTCTGCTGAACCAACTGGCGCACTGGCCTACAACGGCGCAGCGCAATCTGCAGACCGTGGGCGTGCAGACCAACAGCCTGAACCGCAGCGCCGAGGTGGACCAGCACTTCAGTGTCACGGCCGATTCGACCCGGTACGATTGCCCCGCGGGTGTGGTCTCACCGTTGTGCGGCAGTTACTACCTGCAGTTTCACCTTTTCCTCTTTACCGCGGCCGAGAACGGCGGTGTCGCAGATTTCTCGCACAGCCTGGCCATCGATGCCATTCGCGTGGCCGAAGGCACCAGCCTCAGCTTCGATCCCGGCCAGGCCTTGCCGGTGATCACCACCCCGGTACCCGAACCGGGCCGCGCGGCCTTGCTCGGTCTCGGCCTGCTGGCCATCGGCGGCCTCAAGTGGCGCCGCAGCATGCGCAAGCAGGAGCGCTGAGCCCTCGGCCGCAGGCAGCGGCGACCGGGAGGCCGCCGCTGGCTTCGTTCAGTCCCCGACCTGGTCGGTCGGGAACTTGAGCGAATCCCGCATCAGGTAGTTCATCGGCACATTGAGGTTGGCGTTCTTGGGCGGGATCGGCGACTCGAACCACTGCTTGTAGAGCTTGGCCACCTCGCCGCCGCGGATCAGACGGCCCATCTCGGCGTCGACAAACTTCTTCAGCGCCGGGTCCTTCTTGCTCATCATCAGTGACAGCGGCTCGATGGACAGCAGCTTGCCGACCACGGCGAAATCCTCGGGCTTGGGCGCGCTGGCGCGGAAGCTGTAGAGCAGGATGTCGTCCATCAGATAGGCATCGGCCTGGCGCTTGTCCACGGCGTTGAAGCATTGCTGGTCGTCGTCGCACTCGAGCAGGGTCAGCTTGAGGCCCAGGTCTTGACTCTTGCTCTTGATCAGCGGCGCCGAAGTCGTGCCCTTGGTCGTGATGACGCGTTTGCCGCCCAGGTCTTCCACCCGTTCGATCTTGGAATCCTTGCGCACCAGCATGCGCGTGCCGGCGATGTAGTGCGGGATGGTGAAGGCCATGCCCAGCTTGTCGCGGCGCTCGCGATTGTTGGTGGTGTTGGCGCATTCCAGGTCCACCTGGCCCTCGGCCACGGCCGGGAAGCGCTGCTTGCTGTCCACCGCCTTGTAGCGCAGGGTCAGTTCCTTGAGCTTGAGCTCCTTCTTCATCGCCTCGGCGATCTGCTTGCAGATCTCGATGGCATAACCGACCGGCTGCTTGCCGCCGGGCAGGTCGTAGGAAAAGGGCACGGCATCGGCGCGGTAGCCGATCACCAGCTCGCCGCTGCTGCGGATGCTGTCCAGGCTGCCTTGGCCGGCCTTTGCCGGCAGGGTGAGAGCCGCGGTAGTCATGGCGCCGAGGATCAGCGGCAAGGGCCAGGTCTTGCGCCGCAGGGGTTGGGGGCAGGAGATGCGATTGCTTGGCATGGTGTGGAGGCTGTGCGGCGACGATGTCCTGATCCGGCCCGAAGGCGGCGGAACCCAGGCGGGGTGGTGGGGTCACGGGCAGGCCAGACTCAGGTTCTGTCCGCCCATCGTGCGTGAGCTCAAACCATAACAGAGCGGCGCCAGGTTCAAACCCCGTACTGCTAGCATGCCGGCCGCGGGCGGCGGCTCGGTGACATCAAGATCAGCATGGCGGCAAGATTTCCCGATTGGAGCGAAGACCAGGGCCAGGTCATGCCCGAGGATCAGGCGCGCCTGGGCTGGAGTGAATGGCACTGCCCCGGGCGGGTCAGTGCCTGGCGCGAGGAACAGCTGCCGCGCTTCCAGATCGAGTTCATGCTCGAGGGCATGGACCTGCGGCGCCTGGCCGGCGCTCGGCCGCGCGTCATCGACCCCAGCCAGGTGTTTTTGCTGGCCGCGGGCGAGGGCTTTGAACTGGCCTCACCCACGGCACAGCGGCGCCGCAGCCGCTGCCTGCAACTGCCGGCCCCGCTCTTGCAGGCCTGGGCTCCCGATCTGGTCAGCGGCCTGCTGCCCAGCAGCCCGGAGCTGGCCCTGGCCGTGCATGCCCTGGGCGCAGCGCCCGATGCCCTGGCACGCGACGAGGCCGGCTGGCGTGTGCTGGCCCTCATCCTGCGCTTGCAGCGCCCAGCCGCCGCGGAGCGGGCGCCTGCGCGCCGCAGCCAGCGTCGGCAGGAAGATTTGGTCGAAGCGCTGCGTGAGCGCATGGCGATGGACTTTGCGCAGCCGCTGAGCCTGGAGTCGCTGGCCCGCGCCTGCGGCGCCTCGGCCTTTCATGCCGCTCGGGTGTTTCGTCAGCACACTGGGCAGAGCATCCACGGCCATCTGCAGCGCCTGCGTCTGCGGGCGGCGCTGGCCCAGCTGCCCGAGCGACGCGGTCAGCTGACCGAGCTGGCGCTGGATTGCGGCTTTGCCTCGCACAGCCATTTCAGCAGCAGCTTCCGCCGCGAGTTCGGGCGCGTGCCTTCCAGTCTGCAGCCGGCTTGAGCGGCGCACGTCATCTGCCGATCAGCGCGCGCTGGCGCGCAGGGTCTGCAGTTCGGCTTCCAGCCATTGCTCGTAGTGCTGCAAGGCCTGCACACGCTCGGCTTCGCTCATGCGGGCCGGGCCATGGACCAAGTGCAGGCGCGGCGCGCCCCAGCCCATGTAGCCGAACACCGGCTGGGCCAGCTGGCTGCGCACATGGGCCTCGGTCGCGCGTGCGTCCTCGGCATCGGTGGCACCGCCGGTGGTCAAGGCCATGATCAGCGCGCGCGGTTCCAGGGTCGGGTCGGGGCCGTAGGCAAAGCCCAGACTCAGCACCCGCTCGATCCAGCCTTTGAGCATGGCCGGATAGCCGCTCCACCAGAGTGGAAACTGCAGCAGCACCGCGTCGGCCCAGCGCAGCTTGTCCTGCTCGGCGGCGATGTCGGCAGCAAAGCCGCCGTGGCGGGCGGCCTCGCGCTGGGCCGAACCCAGCTGCAAGAGCTGATCCTCGGGAAAGGTCTGGAAATCGGCCCGCCCCGGCACCGGAGAGAAGCCTTGCTGGTACAGATCGCTGTATTGCAGCCCCAGGCCCAGCCGGCGGGCCACGGTTTGTGCGCGCTCGCGCATGGCGAAGTTGAAAGACCCGGTGTCCGGGTGTGCGGTGACGAGCAGGAGATTCATCGTGGCGCGAGGCAGCGTCGCGGGGACGTGCCGTGAAGAGAGTTCAACAGGTCTGCGCAGTGTGCGCAGCGCCCGCCGCTTCGCGCTATCAGAATCCTGCTGGATCGTGTCTGCTGCTGCAGCGCCGCAGGCGGCCGCGTTCAGCCGCGCTGGTTGAGACCGCAGCCCTGGCCGTCCAGCAGCACGCTGGCCAGTTCCAGCGAGCGCCACAGATGTGGCGGCATCTCCAGGATGCGCTCCGGCGTCTTGGCCTGGGTGGTCCAGCTGAGGATCTCGAAATGCTGCTCGGGGCTGAGCAGCTTGAGTGCCAGCATCTCGTTCAGGGTTTGCATCGCCACCGCTCCTCGGGCCGGAAGGCCTGTGCCATGTTTCGGCTCAGGCTAGCACAGCCGCGTGGATGTTTTGGCGACGCCAATGCCGCAGGGCCTCGGCTCTGTCCCAACTTACCCCTCCAGTCGTTTCTGGAAGACGAGGCCGGCGTGCTCCCGCAGCGCGTGGAACTTGATCTTGGGCCAGTTGGCTTCGATGGCGCGCAGCTCGGGGGCGTACTCGACCAGCACGGTGGGCGCGTCGACGGCGTCCAGGGCCATGCGGTGGTCGTTGGCGTCGATGAAGCGCTTGAGCTCTTTCTCGTCGTCGCAGGTGACCCAGCGGGCCACCTGGAAGCGGCTGCCGCTGATGCGGGCCTTGCAGCCGTATTCATGCTCGAGGCGGTGGGCCACCACTTCGAACTGCAGCTGGCCCACGGCGCCCAGCAGCAGCACGCTGCCGGCCATGGGGCGGAAGACCTGGATCGCGCCTTCTTCGCCCAGCTGTTGCAGGCCGGCTTTCAGCTGCTTGGTCTTGAGCGGGTCGGCCACTTCGACCGAGCGGAACATTTCCGGCGCGAAGAAGGGCAGGCCGGTGTACTGCAGGGCCTCGCCTTCGGTGATGGTGTCGCCCAGCTGCAGCACGCCGTGGTTGGGGATGCCGATGATGTCGCCGGCAAAGGCTTCGTCCAGCAGCTCGCGGCGCTGTGACAGGAAGCTCACCACCGTGTTCGGGCGCAGCTCCTTGCCGCTGCGCACCACCTTGAGCCGCATGCCGCGCTCGAAGTGGCCGCTGGCCACGCGCAGGAAGGCGATGCGGTCGCGGTGGGCCGGGTCCATATTGGCCTGGATCTTGAACACCACGCCGGTGAACTTGGGCTCCTCGGGCTTGACCACGCGCTGCATGGCGGCGCGCTCGCCCGGCGCCGGGGCCAGCTGCACCAGGGCGTCCAGGATTTCCTGCACGCCGAAGTTGTTGACGGCCGAACCGAAGAACATCGGCGTCTGGCGGCCGGACAGGAATTCCTCGTGATCGAAGGCCGCGGCGGCATCCTGCACCAGCTCGATCTCGCCCTCGGCCTGTTCGTACTGCATGCCGAAGCGCTCGGCGTAGGCCGGGTTGTGCAGGCCCTCCAGCACTTCCTCGTCACCGGCCACGCGGTCCTCACCGGGTGAGAAGACGCGCATGCGCTCCTCGCGCAGGTCCATCACGCCGTGGAAATGCTTGCCCATGCCGACCGGCCAGGTGAAGGGCACGACGGTCATGCCCAGCTCGCGCTCGATCTCGTCCATCAGGGCCAGGGGCTCCTGCACCTCGCGGTCCATCTTGTTGACGAAGGTCAGGATGGGCGTGTTGCGGGCGCGGCAGACCTGCAGCAGGCGGCGGGTCTGAGGCTCCACGCCGTTGGCCGCGTCGATCACCATCAGGGCCGCGTCCACGGCGGTCAGCACGCGGTAGGTGTCTTCCGAGAAGTCCTGGTGGCCCGGGGTGTCGAGCAGATTGATCACGCAGTCGCGGTATTCCATCTGCATCACCGAGGAGGCCACCGAGATGCCGCGCTGCTTCTCGATCTCCATCCAGTCCGAGGTGGCATGGCGCGAGGCCTTGCGCGCCTTCACCGAGCCGGCGATCTGGATCGCGCCCGAGAACAGCAGCAGCTTTTCCGTCAGCGTGGTCTTGCCCGCGTCCGGGTGGGAAATGATGGCGAAGGTGCGCCGGCGCTTGACCTCGCTCTCAATATGGGAGGGGACAGGGGACGAGGCGGGCTGCGGATCGACAACGGACATGGCGGCGGCGCGCAGCCGCAAAGGCTGCACGGGTCAGGGGGAAAGGGGCGGATTATCGCAGCGCAAGCCCCGGTCGGCCGCAGCGGCAGCTCAGACCGCCCGGGCTGCGGCCTGTCCGGCCGGGGCTGGACGGCGCAAGTCGGTCTGGCTACCCTGCCGGCACTTCTTTGTTGCCCCCGCCGCTTTGCCGTGGCTCGCCATCATGTCGACACTTCGCCTGCGCCGTTCTTCCCGTGCTGCCTCAGCCAGCGGGTCCACCACGCGGGCGCAGCCCTGGCGCGGCTCCCTCCTGGCCCTGGCCTGTGCCGCGCTGGCAGCGCCCCTGACGGCGGCAGCCGCCAAACCGGCCGCCTCACCCTCTGCTGGGGCCAGCGATTCGGCCCAGGAGGCCCGCATCGCCCGGGTGCTGGCCGGCCTGCGGCCACCGGTCAGCTTTGTCGGCGACCCGACCTGGACGCTGGAAGCGCGCATGAAGCACTACGGCGTGCCCGGCCTCAGCATCACCGTGATCGACCGGCATGGCCTGGCCTGGACCCGCGTCTTCGGCCTGGCCGACCGCGAGGCCGGCCTGCCGGTGCGGACCGACACCTTGTTCCAGGCCGCCTCCATCAGCAAGCCGGTGGCCGCCTTGGCTGCCCTGACTCTGGTTCGCGACGGCAAGCTGGCGCTGCAGGAGCCGGTCAATGCCCGGCTCAAGGCCTGGCGCATCCCCGACAACGAATGGACCGCCCAGCAGCCGGTCACGCTGGACCATCTGCTCAGCCACACCGGCGGCCTGACGGTCCATGGTTTCATGGGTTATGCCCCCGGGGTGGCGGTGCCCGATGTGCCCACCTTGCTGGAGGGCAAGCCGCCGGCCAACTCGGCCGCCGTGCGCGTTGACCAGCGGCCGGGTCAGGCCTTTCGCTATTCGGGCGGCGGCTACACCGTGGCCCAGCTTTTGATGAGCGAGGCCGAGGGGCGTCCTTTCGCCGAGCTGATGCAGCGCCGCGTGCTGGGGCCGCTGGGCATGCGCGAGAGCCGCTTTGCCCAGCCTTTGCCTGCGCCCTTGCTGGCGCGCGCGGCCGCCGGTGTGCTGCCCGATGGGCGCGCCGTGCCCGGTCAGCGCAACACCTACCCCGAGCTGGCCGCCGCCGGCCTGTGGACCACCTCGCAGGATCTGGCCCGCTTTGCGCTGGGCGTGCAAGCCGCCTGGCGCGGCGACAAGAAGGCGCTGTTGCCCGTGCCCCTGGTCAAGGACATGCTCAGCGCGCGCGCCGGCAGTGGCTATGGCCTGGGCTTCGGCCTGCCGCAGGAGCAGGGCGAGGTCTATTTCGCCCATGGCGGCTGGAACGAAGGCTTCTGCGCCAGCCTGATGGCCCACCCGAGCGCCGGTGTGGGCATGGCCATCATGATCAATGCCAACCAGCCGGCCCTGATGGACGAGTTGCGCCGCGCCGTGGCTTTCGAGTACCGCTGGCCGGGCGTCAAGGCCTTGGAGCCTGTGCCGGTCAGCGCCGAGGCGCTGGAGCGGGCGCCGGGCCGCTACCGTGTCAACGGGGAGCAGTTCATGCAGATCACCCGCGAAGGCCGCCAGCTCTTTCTGGCGCGCGGTGGAGAAGGCGCCAGCGAGCTGGTGCCCGTGGCCGGAGGGCGTTATCTGCAGCGCGAACAGGAACAGGCGCGCAGCTTTGAAGCCGATGCACAGGGCCGTTGGCAGCTGCGCCTGGAGCAGCGCAACAGCAACAAGCCTTTGCTCTTGCCGCGCCTGGCAGAGGGCAGCCGTGCGCCGCGCGAGCTGCTGCTGGCTGGCGATCAAACCGCGGCCGTGGCGGCCTACAAGGCCTTGCGTGAAGCGGGCGACGAAGCCGGCAGCGAGGCCTATCTCAACGATCAGGCCTATCGCGAACTGGGTAGCGGGCGCAAGACGACGGCGCTGGCGCTGATGCGGGTCAACACCGAGCTGGCCCCCGAATCGGCCAATGCCTGGGACAGCCTTGGCGAGGTCTTGCTGAGCCTGGGCGAAAAGGCTGCAGCCCGCGCGGCCTACCGCCGCGCGTTGACACTCCATCCGGACCTGCCTTCGGCCAAGGAGGCGCTGGCGCGCCTGCCGGCCGAGGGCTCTTGAGGCGCCGCTCGGCGTACTGAATCGCCGCGCAGGCCGCGTCTACTTGGTCGGCAGCACCTTGACGCTGGCGTCCACCTTGCTGCTGTCGAGGATGCCGACGCCGTTGGGCGTGCTGGCCACCCATTTCTTGAGCTCGTCTTCGCTTTCGAACTGCTTGGGCGCCTGGGCGCGGCCGGTGAAGATCAGCTGAGTCCAGATGGCCTTGTACTGTTTCTCGTTCTTGCCGACATAGGCGATCACAAAATCCTCGCGCAGCTTGCCTTCTTTGGGCAAGCCCACCTGCACCGCGCCGCTGCCTGGCAAGGTGGTGGCCTGGCCCAGGAAGACGGCCTTGATTTCATCCGTGCTGGGCTTGCTGGCCAAGGCCGGATTGACCACCACCACGGGCTCTGCCTGGCTGGGGCCGGTGGCCAAAGCGATCAGCAGCAAAGCGCTGCATTGCGGGAATTTGCTGGATTGCGTGTTCATGGCCGTACTCCTCAGAACACATGGTCGAGCGAGATCGCAATGGCCTTGGCGTTGCCCACAAAGGGGAACGCGGACTTGTCCTTGAAAACGTCGTACTGGAGTTTCAAGGCGCTGTCGGCCCGGAAGTCCCAGCGCAGCGTGGCGATCCAGGTGTTGTGCTTTTCGTTGGCCGTGGGGTCGTCCTTGAAATCCTCGCTGAAGCGCGAGTAGGTCAGCATGGGCAGCCAGTCACCAAAGCGGTAGCCGGCGCTGAGGAAGTAGACGTTGTAGATGTCTTTCGGAGCATCAGGCCGGACGAAGCGATTGATCTCGCTGCGCAGCACGAAGTTGCCATGGTCCACATTGGCGGTGATGCCGTAGAAGTTCTGTTTCACCCCATCCTTGTTGACGCTGCGTGCGGCACCGGTGCCAAGAAAGCGATCCACCTTGTTGCTCATGGCCACGAAGCGCAGCGAGCCCCAGTCGTTGCTCAGCTCGACGAAGCCACCAAAGATGCCTTTCCACTTCTCCTCGACCTTGTCGCCGTAGTAGATCTGGCCCAGCATGCGGTTGTCCTTGTCCGACTCGCTGCCGGCCCAGACATTGGCGGACACGGAGATGCTGCCGATGCTGCGGCGGTACTGCAGATTGGCACCGTTGTAGGCCACGATCTGCCAGCCATAGAGATCGCCCGGCGGCCGGATCCACGGGTAGGCGTAGCCGACATGGAAAAAGTCCGAGTAGCCGAACAGGGGCAGGCGCTTGCGGCCGGCCTGCAGGGTCAGGCTCTCGTTCAGGTTCCAGCTGGCATAGGCCCAATCGAGCGTGGGCTTCATGTCGTTGGCGGCATGGCCGGTCAGCTGGCCGGTGAAGCTGATGCTGTCGCTCGGCCGATAGATCAGCTGCACGCCGGCGCGGCTGTCAGGCTTGAGCGAGATGGAGTCGCGGTAAATGCCGACGTCGGGGTAGTTGGCGATGTAGCAGGGGCACTTGAAGCCGTAATAGTCCTGCTTGACCCCGGAGATGGTCTTGCCCATCCCCAAGGTGGCGAAGCCTGAGAAGCTCCATTCATCGGCATGCGCCGATGCGCCGGCACCGGCCAGCCACCCTCCCACCAGAACCCAAGCGAGGGCCGATCGGCCCTGTGATGCAAAGCGCATGGTGAACTCCTGATACTGCCTAGGGGTCAGGTCATGATGCCACTGCTTGTATTTGTGCGGTAGCCGCCCTGCGTGCCATCGACGCCACAGCCGAGGCGCGCTCGTTGGGGCCGCAGCGCGCAAGAATCGGGTGGCCAGGGCTTACGTGGAACCAGACACTGAGTCCATGAACCAGAGCCCCACGACCTTCTGTATCTCACCCCTCCAGCGCTACTGCGTGCGACCGATCGCTGCCGATTTCTTGCGCCGCGTGCGTGAGCAGGGCCTGGACGATCTGGGCCAGCCTGTGGAGCATCACATCGCCCAGGGCGGCGAGCCTTGCCGCGATGTGCTGCGGCGCGCGCATCCGGGCGAGGCCTTGATCCTGGCCAGCCACAGCCCGCTTGCGCTGCCCGGGCCGTACCGCGAATTCGGCCCAGTGTTTGTGCGCGCCGCGGCGGTGGAGTCGACGGCGCCGCTGGGCGCCCTGCCGCTGCAAGGCCCGCAACCCTATCTGGGCCCGCGTTTTGTCTTGCGCGCCTATTCGGCGCAAGAGCGCATCGTCGATGGCCAGGTGGTCGAGGCCCACGAGGCCGAAGCTCTGTTGCAGCAGCAGTTCGCCCGTGCCGAGGTGGCTTTCGTGCTGGCCCGATTTGCCGGCTATGGCTGCTTTGCTGCCCGCATCGAGCGGGTCTGAAATTCGGGGCCCTCGGCGCTCTGCCCTCGCGCACTACATGCCCTTGAAGCGGCCGCGATGGCTGCGGCTCACCGGCACCACAGCGCCTGGAGCGCGCAGATGCAGTTGCAGGTCGCCGTCCTCGCGCCGCTCGACGCGCTCGATGGCACGCGCGTTGACCACCGTGCCGCGATGGACCTGCCAGAACAGCTCGGGATCCAGCGCTTGCTGAAGCTCACCCAGAGGCGTGCGCAGCAGCAGGGTGGTGCCGTCGAAGCTCTGCACCCTTGTGTGGCGCAGCTCGGAGCGCAACACGGCCACCTGCTCCAGCTCGATCAGGCGCAGGCTGTTGCCGATCCAGGCTTGCAAGAAGCGCGGGCCCGTGTCCGTGCCCGTGACCGTGCCGGCGTCGGGCTCCTGCGGGCGCTGCGTCAGGCGCGTTTGCAAGCGCTGCACCGTCAGCGCCAGCCGGGCCGGCGTGAGTGGCTTGCGCAGATAGTCCACCGCGGCATGTTCAAAGGCTTCCAGCGCGTGCTCGGCATGGGCGGTGACAAAGACCAGCCGGGTCTGTGGTGGGGCCAGCCGGGCCAGGCTCAGGCCATCGATGCCGGGCATGCGGATGTCGAGAAAGGCGATGTCCGGCTGCAGGTGGTCCAGCAGGCGGCGCGCCTCGCTGCCGCTGCTGGCGCTGGCCACGATCTGCAACTCGGGC